>JAKLKQ010000059.1 GCA_023150555.1 Planctomycetota bacterium | reverse complement strand
CCCGGGACAGGCACTTCCACATTGCGGAATGTGGATTTCGGATTGCGGGTTGGAGGAACAGAGAATGGCGAATTGACGGCGAGAATGCAGCGGAAATAGATCGCATCTTGCGTGCGCCGGGAACCGGAACGGATCTCACGCCAAGGCGCAAAGGCAATCGGATAATTGTCCCTGGTTCAGGCTTGGCGGCCGCGAACCGTTGAAGGTGAATTCCGTCTCGAGCCCCGAGTTCCTTGTCCCGGGATTAGATTTCGCGGTCGATTTTCGGTTTGCTGTTCTTCTGTCTGTTTGGTTCTTGCCGTTTGCAGTTTTGAAGGTTGAGTTCTGAAATTTGTTTGGAACTTGGAACTTGGTTCCTGCTGTTTTCAGTTTGTCGTTCCTCATCTCTGCCATTTGCAGTCTTTGGGCCGCCGTGATCTCTAATCTACGCTCTCTTATCTCTAATCTGGTTCTCGTCCCTGGCCTCTCGCATCTAACCCCTGCCGTTCACGGCGCCTTGGCGACGCGCAGCTTGCGCGAGCCGAGCGGTTCGCCCTCGGCGAGGAACTCGATCGCGTAGTCGCCGGGCTTTTCGAAGGTGACCGAGCGCAACTGGAAGACCAGCTCCGCGACGCCCGTGGGGTCCTGGAAATCGATCTGCCCCGGCAGCGAGAAGATCTCGTGGCCGTTCTCCAGCGAGGTCATGCAGAGCTTGCAGGGCACCTTGCCGCGGCCGTCGGTGAGCGCCACGAAGACGGAGAACGTCGGGTGCGTGCACGGGAAGGTGTGCGAGTACAGCCCGTTGAACGTGCCGAGCAGCGTGAGCTTGTGCGTGCCTTCCTCGCGCAGGGTGCTGTCGCAGAGGATCATCGCCAGCAGCAGCGGCGGGTTCATCGAGGTCATGGCGTGTGCGCTCTCGCGGGGTGCGTTCGGAAAGACGCACGGATTCTACGAGGCGCGGCGCGCAGCGGCAAGCGGTTCGCAAGCCCGGCTGCCGGGCGCTCAGGGCAGGGTGACCATCACCAGCAGCAGGGCCTGGCCGCCCCCGCCTGGAGTCTCCGTTCCGGCGGGCGCCAGGATCGAGGCCAGGACCCATTTGCCGAGGGGCGCATCGACCGTGAGGCGGGTGGTGCGGCCTTGTACGGTTGCGCTTTGCGTCCGGTAGCGCTCGACCGCCACCTCTTGGGCGGCCGGAGGTTCGCCTTTCTTCCCGGTGCCTTCGTGCTCATTCTTCTGCTTCAGAGGCGCCGCCACTTCCGTTTGGGCCGCCGTGGTGGCGCGTTCTGTCGCCGTGAAGCGCAGCTCGATGCTGGCCGCCGTGGCGTCGTCGTTCAAGTACGGGCGAACGTCCAGGCCCACGCCGGCGAACGCCTGCTCCACATCGGGCTCGGCGCGCTCCTGTCCGGCGGTGGCGCCTGCGACGTACGAGACGGCGGAGCCGCTGAACAGGTGGCTTCGCGCGGCGTTGTGCAACAGAATCTGCGGCATCGCCAGCAGTTTGCCGTCCTTCAGGAGCGCGTCGACGTTGGCCTGCGTGACCTGGTGGCCGGCGCGGTTCAAGTAATCCTTCAATGCTTCGGCGGGCGGTTCGATCAGCAGGGCCTGGATGCCGACCGTGCGGTGCAGGTTCTTCTGCGTAACCTCCAGCAGCTTCGCGATCTTCGCGTGTATATCCGGGAACTGATTGATGGTCAGGCGTCCCGCGCGTTCCTCGATGGATGTCCCCAGCATCGGGTCCCATTTGTCGGGATCCACGCGCTGGCGGATCATGTCTGCGATGGATGCTGCGGTGATCTGGGCGGCCGGCGCCGCGGCGACCGCGGCGCCTTGGGCGGACACCGGCCCATTGGGCATCAGCTCGGGGCCGGGGAAATCCGTCAAACTCTCGCACAACGTGGCCACGTCGTACACGCGCAGGACCGGTCGCGGCTTGGGCGCCTCGGTGTCGGCCGCATCCTTGGCTTCCAGATGTCCGCCGGGCAGGGCCACAACCAGCAGCAAGGAAAGCAGAGTCGTTCGCATGGGGGTCCTTTCCCTTTACAGGCTCGAATCGCCGAAGATCTCCTCGCAGCGCACGAACAGCAGCAGCCAGCGTGCCTCGGCCGAATTCTTCCTCGCGCCGGGTACCGGATCCATCGTCGCGGCCAGTACCCATGCCGATGCCGGCACCGTCAGCGACGTACGAATCGTGCGCGCGTCCAGCCGGGGCAACTCGATGCGCCCCATCGCCGCCTTGCGGTCCGCGTCTTCGCCCTTGCCCGTCGCTGCGCTGAACTCGAAGAACTCGTGACCGGCGGCCGACGGCTGGCTGCGTCCATACCGCAAGGAGAGCAGGATCTCTCTGCCCGAAGGTTCGATCAACGGAGTCACGTCCAGCACCGCGCCTTCGTTGCGGATCGCGAGCTTGGGCACGTAGCCGCCCGGCGCTTCTGCCAGGCTTCCGGTGTAGCGCACGGTTTGTCCGGCGAAGGCGTGCGCGCGCTGCCGGTGGTAGGCGGTTACCTGAGGCGTGCCAACCACGAGGGCTCCGCTTTCCTTGTCGAAGAAAGCCTTGACGCGTTCGTTCGGCACGGGCTTGCCCGCCTGGCCAAGCCAACGCACAGCTTCGGCCGCGTCGACGGCCACTTCCAGGCCCTGTACGGTGACGCGGCGGGCGAATTCGCGGCGCATCTGGCGAAGCCACTTCTCGATCTTCAAGTGCACGGCCGGCGTCTGCATCACGACCAATTTGCCGTTCTGGTCGGTGATCGACGCGTTGTTGCCGCCCGCGAAGTCTTCAGGGAAATAGCGTTCCTGGATCAAGGTGGCCAGGTCGGCCGGCGTGACCTGGATCGAAGATGCCGCTCCAGCAAAAGGATTCGGCGCGGCGTCGGCGCCATCGTCGGGGAAGGACGAATAAACGACATCCGGGCCGGGGAAGTCGGTTTGCAATGCGGTCAGCGCGCTGACGTCGAAGACCCTCAGGACCAACTCGGGCTCCTTCTCCTGCCCGGGCTTCGGCGCGTCCTCGGCCAGCGCCAACGGCGTCAGCGCGCACAGTGCGCCTGCCGCGAGCAGCATCCGGTGGCGGTCCAGAATTCGCATGGCGGTTTCTCCCCGTCAGAAGGTGTCAGCATTGAAGATGAGGGTTCGCCATACGTGGGACAAGGTTTCGAGCAAAGACGCATCAGGCCTTTCTTTCCAGCCCTGCGCTAACTGGCGCAGTCATAAGGAATAAGGAGGGCAGAAAATCGGCCTGCACAATGTGCAATCTGTGCCCTTTTGCGTAGGCTGCCATGCGCAAAAGGCTATGCCGTGCCTGGAGATACGGTGTACCTACAGTACTTGGGTAGAGCCTCCCAAATGGCTTGGGAAAGGGAACAGATGAACGGGATGCGGCGGCTGTGTTGGGGCGCGGGATTGGGTTGCGCGGTGGCGCTGTGCGCGGGCGGACTGCGCGCGGTCGAGGCGCCGGCCGACGCGAAAGATCCCAAGGGCGACGAAGCGGCGCTTGCCGGCGCCAAGCCGCTGCAGGTCTCGCAGCGCAAGCTCAACGAGCAGATCGCGAAGGTCAGCGCCGCGATGAAGGACCTGATCCGCGACATCCTCGAGAACAGCGGCGTCGACGTGCCCGGCAAGGACCGCATGAAGAAGTCGTCCGACAAGCTCGACGAGATCTGCGACAAGCTCGTCGAACGCATCGTCGACCGGCTGCGCTCGGGCAACAAGGACGGCCTCGTCGACAGCGTGAAGCTGCAGAACGAGGTCGTGCGCGAACTGAGCACGCTGCTGAAGACCATGGAGCGCGAGATGGCGCCCGCCGAGTCCCAGCAGGCGCTGGGCGAGGCCATTCGCAAGCAGATTGCCGCCGCCGAGAAGACCAAGGAAGTGCGCGTCACCCATCCCAACCTGGAAGGCAAGCCGGTCGGCAGCCTGGCCCAGGAAGAGAAGGAAGCCCTCAACGACGCCGGCGACAAGCAGCGCGAAGCGCTCGACGAACTCAACCAGGCGAAGAAGGCCCTCGAGGAAAAGGCCAAGGAGCTGAAGTCCAGCGATCCCGCGCAGGCCGAGAACATCGAGAAGGCACTGGAGGAACTCAAGAAGAGCGAAGCCGCCGAACTCGCCAGCCAGGCCAACAACGAGATCCGCGACAACAAGCTGCGCAAGGCCGAGGACGACCAGCAGAAGGTGCTCGACGCGCTGCGCCAGGCCGAGAAGCAGCTCAACCGCAAGACCGACGCGACCGGGCAGCTCGAGGAGAAACTCGCCGACCTGAAGGAAGCCCAGAAGCAGCAGGAGAAGGCGCTCAACGAGACCCGCGACCTGGACCCCAACGAGGACAAGGACGTCGCCGAGGCCGCCAAAGACCAGGGCAAGGTCAGCGAGATGCTCGAGCAGGCCAAGAGCGAGGACAACAAGCTCGCCGAGGCCAAGGAGAAGTCGGACCAGGCGCGCAACCAGGTGCTCGAGGAGAAACACGAGGAAGCCGTAAAGAACCAGGAAGAGGTCCTGCAGGCGATCAAGGACGCCATCCAGCGCGCCGAGCAGCAGCTCGCGCAGCAGGAGAACAGCGAGCAGAAGGCCGAGGAACTCGCCAAGCAGCTCGACCAGATCAACGAGATGATGGAGAAGCAGCAGGACCTCGCCCAGCAGACCGAGCAGACCAAGGCCGAGGACGCCAACAAGATCGCGCCCGAACAGCAACAGCTCGCGCAGCAGGCCCAGCAGGAACAGCAGCAGATGCAGCAGCAAGCCCAGCAGCAGCAGGACCCGCAGCAGCAACAACAACAGCAGCAACAGCAGCAGGCCATGCAGCAGGCGCAGCAGGCCATGCAGCAGGCCGCGCAGGATCTCGCCAACCAGAAGCCGCAGGAAGCCCAGCAGCAGCAGAAGAAGGCCATGGAAGCCCTGCAGGAAGCGCAGCAGAAGACCATGGAGCAACTCGCGCAGGTCGACGCCATGAAGGCCATGGAAGCGATGCAGGAGATGATGCAGGAACTTTCCGAGCAGCAGCAGCAGCTCAGCGAGCAGACCAAGAACGCTGAAAGCCAGCAGCAGATGCAGGAGCAGGCCCAGCAGCAGGAGCAGCTCGCGCAGCAGGCCCAGCAGCAGGCCCAGATGCCCCAAATGCCCAAGGAAGCCCAGCAGGCCATGCAGAAAGCGCAGCAGGCCATGCAGCAGGCCCAGCAGGCCATGCAGCAGCAGCAACAGCAGCAGGCCCAGCAGCAGCAGCAGCAGGCCCAGCAGCAGTTGCAGCAGGCGCAGCAGGCCATGCAGCAGGCCATGGCCCAGCAGCAACAACAACAGCAACAGCAGCAGCAGCAGGACCAGCCGCCGACCGACCAGATCACCAAGGGTGAAGAACACAAGGCCAAGGAGGGTGGCTTCCAGTACGGGAAGCTCAATGACGTTCAGAAGGAAGCCGGATGGGACGTCGCCCTGCCGCCCCGCGACCGCGTGGACGTCGAGCAGGCCGTCAAAAAGACGATGCCCGCCAAGTACCAGAAGCTGGTGAAGCTGTACTACGAGAACCTGGCCGGCGCCCGCCCGGCCGCCAAGTGACGCCCAAGGGAGCCGACGCCATGCCTGTCCGCCGCACGATGATCATGGTCCTGCCGCTGGCCGCGCTGCTGCTCGGGCTTTCGGTCCGCGCCGAGGAGATGCCGGGTTCGGAGAAGAAGGGCGAGAACGAGTCTGAAGTCGAACTCACCCGCGAAGGCAAGACCGCAATCCAGCTCGGGCAGCAGTGGCTCGCCAGCCAGCAACGCAGCAACGGTTCGTTCAGCGGCGACCTGGGCACGGACCCGGGCATCGTCGCCACCGCGATCCTGGCCTGGATGGTCAACGGCAACCTGCCGGGCGAAGGCCGCTACGGCAAGAACATCGCGCGCAGCATCGACTACATCCTCTCCCAGGCCCAGCCGTCGGGCCTCCTTTATAAGGGCAAGACCAGCGGCGTGATGTACCAGCACGGCCTTGCGACGATCGCGCTGGCCGAAGCCTGGGGACACACCCGCGATAAGCGCATTTACGACAAGCTCAAGAAGGCCGTCGATCTGCTCGTGCGCTGCCAGGCCGACAACGGCGGATGGCGCTACGACCCGCGTCCTTCCGGCGGGGCCGACCTGTCGGTGACGGTGATGCAGCTGCTGGCCCTGCGCGCCAGCAAGGACGCAGGCATGCCCGTGCCGAAGGAGACCATCGAACGAGCCATCAAGTACGTCGAAAGCTGCCGCACGCCCAAGGACAACGACGGGCATTCGGGTTTCGCCTACACGCCCGGCAACGGCAAGAAGTGGTCCACCACCGCCGCGGGCCTGATGAGCCTGATGCTCGCCGGCGAGTACAAGGCCACGCGCCTGAAGGACGGCCTCGATTTCCTGATTAGCGAGCGCGAGAAGAAGCACGACACGCAGTGGTTCCTGTACGGCCACTACTACGCCGCGCAGGCCATGTACCAGGCCGGCGCACAGGGCGGGCGCTTCAAGGCCTACTGGCTGAAGTGGTACCCGGACATCTCCAACGAACTCATCGAAGGCCAGATCAAGACCGGCCGCGACCGCGGCTACTTCCGCGTCAAGTCGGACCCGGGCGGCATCTGGCGCACGACGATGAGCATCGTCATCCTGGGCATCCCGTACCGCTACCTGCCGATCTACCAGCGGTAATCCGATTGCGGATTCAAACTCCGCTTTGCCGCGCCTGGCCGGGCGGGTAGCTACCGGTCTTCGCCGTCACTGGTCTTTGCCGCTTCGCGAGGTGCGTCCGCCGGCTGGCCCGGCGGCGAGCGGAAGGCGAGTTTCTTCTCTTTCGCGATCTCGTAGAGCGTGTCGACGTCGAAGTGCGGCCCGTAGCAGCGTTCGCCCTTGTACAGGAAGTGCTCCCGCGCGCGGTGCTCCAGGCTGGTCAGGATCAGCTTCAACGCCGTCTGCACGACCTCGCTCTTGACCATGTGCTCGCTCAACAGCCACTTGCGGGTGTGCTGCCATTCGGCGCGGCCGGTGGCGATGTCGGCTTCCTGGTAGCGGCCTTGCAGGTACGGCACGCCGCGGTCGTCGCGCACCGAAAACTCGTAGCCCGGGTACGCCACGTCGGCGATTACCGCGCGCATCTCGTTAAGGGTCATCGACTCGCTCTCCAGAATCATCAAGCAACGTAGCTAATTGTTTGACCTCGAGGTACGTAACCGAAAACTCTAAACCCATTTTCCGTTCGCTCTCCGGGGACGTGAATGGCTATAAGCTCGTTAAACACTACAGTCTCCTGCTCCGGCGATAATACTCGAATCTCAGCCCACTCGATGCTCTCATATCCTCCGTTTCGAAAGTGATAGTACCAATCTCCATCCCAACTAGAAATGAAACCAGTTTCTACATCCTTGGTTCGCCACTTAGGGCGGAGTTCGCCGAGGGAATACATTGCTAAGCGCAGTTCGTCCCATTTGGTGTTGTTCATTACTGGAACAAGGTCTGAATTGGTCATTCTTTTCATCCAATGCATCCCCTCAATATATTTTCCACGGCACCTACTCACTTCGCGTAAGTCAGTTCCACCTTCAGCAGCGTGTCGAGGCCCGTCGTGATATCGCGCAGGATCAGCGTCCACTCGCCGGCAGGGTCGTTGAGCGCGAAGGGGACTTCGATCGAGAGCGTTCCGTCGGCGCTCAGCCACGAGCCGCCGTAGTGGAACAGCTCGCTGCCGTCCGGCGCCTTCACGCGCAGGCCGTACACGCGCGGACCCTTGGCCGCGCCTACGCCGGGCAGCACGCGGATCTTCAGCGTCTCGCCGCCGGCGATCGAAGGCGGCACGCTGCACGCGGGGACGGGGCTGTTCTTGTCGCGCAGGGCCAGGATCGTAGGCGTCACCGGGTCCAGGGTGCCCGATACGCTTGCGGTATGTTCCGGAGGCCGGTCGCCCAGCACGTTGCTGGCCCAGGCCTTTCCGCGCAGGGCCAGCTTGAAGGGTTCAGCCTTCTCCAGCTTCGCGTTGCTGTCGTCGCCGCGGCCCAGCTCGTGCAGGCGCTGCTGCAAGTTGCGGCGCAGCGCGACCAGCCGCACGCGCTCGTCGCCCTGGCCCAGCTCCAGCCGAAGGATCTCGGTGCCCGCCGGCAGCTCGCTGGCGGCCAGGTCCACCGGAAGTTCCTTCAGGATCGCCGGGAAGGCCAGCGTGGCGAGCGCCTCGCGCAGGGCCTTCGCGCGCGGGCGGTCGGGACCCAGGCGCCAGCGCAAATAATCTTCCAGGTTCATGTTGAGGTACAGCGCCGTGCCCTTCTCGACGCTGCGTTTTACCAGCACCGGGCTGCGGCGGTACTCGCTGCGCGACAGCGGCGGCTCGCCCCGCCATGCCGGCTTGTCGCTGTAGGCAGGCGGCAGGGCGAGGTAGAGGTCCGCCGGCAGAGGCGCCGCGCCGGCGTTGGGCGCGACGGCTTGCAGCTCTTCCAGCGCGCGTTCGGGCTGTGCCAGGGGCGGCTCGCTTTGGGTGTCGATGCCGAAGAGCTCGTCCAGCGCGGGCTTCTCGCGGGCCTTGCCGTGCGCGTCGAAGCGCGCGCACCACGCGTCGGCCACCAGGGTGCCGCCGTTCTTCACGAATGCGCGAAGCTGCTCCAGTTCTTCGTCGCTGAGCGCGCACGCCCGCGGCAGCACAACGGCGCGGAACGCGGCGCCCGGTGCGGTGAGCGTGCCCTTGGCGAGTTGCTCGCTGCTGACGAACTTCCAGGCGACGCCCAAGTCGGAAAGCAGTTTCATCCAGCTCTCGCGCAGGCGCAGCTGCGGCGATTCGCGGCGCTCGCGCGCGGTGTCCGTGCCCCAGGCCTTGAACCAGCCGTCGCCCAGTAAACCGTCGGCCTCGAAAAGCCAGTTCAGGCGCACGCTGGCGGGCGAGTAAAGGAGCGCGACTTCCGCAGGCACGGGTCGGCTCTGCGCGAGCAAGCGGCCCAGGGGTCCGGCCAGCTCGCGCAGCGTCGGGGCCAGCACCTGTGCGGGCAGCGCCGGCTTGCCCTCCGCGTCCAGCAGCACGCGCGCCGGATCGCCACCGGCTGCCGGCGGCGCTTCGTCCCACAGCAGCACGCCGCGCGGGCCGCCTTCCAGCGCCAGCGCCCAGGACGAACGCAGGGCTTCCTGCAGCAGGGCGGGGTCGTTGCTGAGCGGCAGCGTCGCGAGCGCCGGCTTGCCCGGCGCCAGGTCGCGCCACAGCGCGCGCGCGCCGCCCACGTCGTAGGCTTCGACGACGTCCAGCGAGGCGCTGAGGCGCTGCCAGTCCCAGCCGCCGAAGGCGAAGGCGCCCAGCGCGCCGGTGATGCCCACGCGGGCCTTCTCGTCGTCGCGCCGGACCAGCTTGGCGCCGCTGGCCAGGGCTTTGGCGAAGAGAAGATCCTGGAAGTCGCGGAAGTCGATCCACGGTCCGAAGTTCATCGTGCCGACTTTCAGACGCAGCCGCGCGTCGGCGGTGGTCATGGGCACGATGTCGTCCCAGTCCTTGAAGTCGGTGCCCCAGGCCTGGTTCAGCACGGAGACGGTGCCGTAGACGTCGCGGCTGAGCCAGCGGCGGAACTCCTTCAGCGCCTCGGGGTGGAAGTCGAAGTCCATCGCCGCGGACAGGTTCGTCACCGAGGGCTCGCACGCCAGCGAGTAGAAGAGCGGCCCGTGCGCGCGGTAGAACTCGGCGTGGCGGTGCAGCTCTTCAGCATAGGCCTGCTCGAACTCGGGCGCGGCCAGCGACGGATCGCGTTGCAGGGGCTCGTAGCCCGTCGGCGCGGCGGCCTGCGCTTCGAGGACCCGCAGCCAGGCGTCGGGATCGGCGCGATAGCGCGCGAGGAACTGTCGGGCGACGTTCTCCACGTAAAAGGGCACGCCCGCCATGCGCAGGTCGCTCAGGCGCTGCGCGTGCATGCGGTAGGCCATGCCGCCCTGGATGCCCAGGCGCTGCAGCGTGCGCCAGTCGCCCTTGCCGTAGGGCGCGTGGACCAGCGCTATCCAGTCGTCCCATTCGCGCGGGCGCTGCACACGGAAGGCGGTGATTCGTTCGACGCGCCGGTCGTCGCCGCCGACCAGCGTTACGCTAAGCGTATGCTCGGTAGCGATGGTCTGCGCGGTGGGCACCTTGAAGACCTTCGCGCCGCCGGCGCCCGCGGGCTGCTCGCCCAGGCGTACCGCGCCGCGCAGCACCTGGCGGCCGTACTCGTCGCTCAGCACGTAGCTGGCGTTGGCGCCCTTCAGGAACGCTTCCGGGCCGGTGACCTCGATGGCCATGGGCTCGCCGCGGGCGACGTCCGGCGCCGCGGGGCGGATACGCACGATGCTGAGATCCTCGGGGACCGGCGGCGGGTCCTCGCCGGTCTTGACGGCGACGCCCAGGCCCTTGGTGTCGGTGTTGGTCTTTGGCAGTTCCACTTCGACGGCCGTTGCCTTTCCGGCGTCCGGCGGCTGCTCGGTCTTTTCGGGCGCGGGACCGGGATCGGGCGGCGGAGTTTCTTCGGCGCGCGCGGCCCACGCGCCGGCCGCCAGCGCTGCCAGCAGCAGCACCGCGCACGCCCGAGAACGGAGGAAACGCGTCACGCCCGGTGGATCTCCCCAAGACAACGATGCCCGCATGTTTCTAAGACGCCGCGGCTTGCCTAATGTGCGCGCAGCTTCTCGAAATTCTCCTGCCCGACGACTTCCTCGCGCCGCGTCTTGCCGTCGGCCTCGTGGACCCGCAGCACGTAGCGCCACTGCGACGGATCCGACGCGCTGGTGAACTCGAGCAGGTCGTACGTACGCCCTTCGGCATCCTTCAGATCCGCGACGGGCAGCGCCGCGGGGCCGGCCGGCGGTGTCTCGACCTGCGGCTTTTTGCGCAGCACGACCCACAGCAGCAGGCCGACCAGCAGCATGCCGCCGAAGCCGGCCGCGGCCCAGACCCACGGCGGGCGCGCCGGCGTTTCGTCCTGGGCGAGCGCAAGCAGGCCGTCGCCTTCGTCCCCGTCGGCGATCGTCTCGCCCGAACGCGCCAGCACCGTCGGCGTGAACGGATCGTTCGGCGCGCCAAAGGGGGCCGGTGGATTCCGGCGCACCATCGTCTCGGCCGAGCCGTCGTGGCTGGCCAACGCGCGCAGCTCGGGCGTCGCGGCGACAGAGAGCAACTCGGCGGCGAGCGAGCAGCAGTCGGCGTAGCGGTCTTCGGGAAGCTTGGCCATGCAGCGCTGGATGATCCCTGCCAGGCGCGCATTGGCGCCGGGCACGCGTGCGGTCAGGTCCGGCGGCGGCTCGTCCATGTGCTGGCGGATGATCGACATCGCGCTGCGCCCGCGGAAGGGGACCTCGCCGGCCAGCGCCTCGTACATCACCACGCCGAAACTGTAGAGGTCCGTTGGCGGTCCGGCGCTCTGACCTTCGGCCTGCTCGGGCGACATGAACTCGGGCGTGCCCAGCACGACGCCGACGCTGGTGAGTCCGGTGAAGGACTCGTCCTTCGCCAGGCCGAAGTCCATCAGCACGGCGCGGTTTCCGCAGACCATGATGTTGCCGCTCTTGATGTCGCGGTGCGTGATGCCCTGGCGGTGGACGTAATGCAGCGCGCTGAGCAGCTGCCCCGCCAGCGGCAGGAACTCCTCGGCCGGCAAGCCGCGGCGGCGGCGGATCAGTTCGGAGAGGGTTATTCCTTCGAGCAGTTCCATCGCGAAGTAGTGGAGATCGCCTTCGCTGCCGACGTTGTAGACGTGCAGCAGGTTGGGATGCTGCAGCCGTGCAAGGCTGATCGCTTCGCGCTGGAAGCGTTCGGCGGTCTTCCTGTCGTCGAGCGGGCCGCAGTAGAGTACCTTCAGCGCGACGGTGCGGTCGAGTTTCAAGTCGTGCGCGCGAAAAACCGCGCCCATGCCGCCCTGTCCCAGCTTCTCGAGCACCCTGTACTGGCCGAGGTCGCGGCCGATCAGGGTAGGAGCATCGGTGGTGGAACTGCCGCCCGGTCCGGCGCCTTCGCCCGCGCCCTGCGCGCGCAATGCTTCGCTGGCTTCCTCGGGCGACATGGGTTCCAGGGCGTCGTCGCCGGAAGATTCTTGGGCTGGGGCGTCGGTCATGGGCCGCCGATCCGGAGAGGCCAGCAGGTAAAAGTCAGGCTACTTCCCCAGGATACCGTAGGCCCGGAGCTTTGCGTAGAGCGTACTGCGGTCGATGCCGAGGATCTCGGCGGCCTGTTTCTTGTTCCCCCCGGCGGCCTCGAGGGTGCGCAGGATGTGCTCCTTCTCGACGTCCGCGAGCTGCCGCTGCGCGGCGGCCGGCTTGACCGCTGAGGAGGCAGCGGGCGCTGCCATGCCGGCAGTGGTCTCTTCGCCCGCGGCGCCGGCGCGCTGGACCTCGACGGGCAGTTCGCGCACGCCGATGACCTCGCTGGGGCACAACACGGCCAGGCGCTCGGTGACGTTGCGCAACTCGCGCACGTTGCCCGGCCAGCCGTAGGCCTTCAGGCGCTCGCTGGCCTCCTCGCTGAAGCGCAGGCTGGGGCGCGCGCTGCGCTTGGCCGCGTCGTTGAGGTAGTGCTCGGCCAGGAGCAGGATGTCGTCGCCGCGCTCGCGCAGCAGGGGCAGTTCGATGGAAAGGACGTTGAGGCGGTAGAAGAGGTCCTCGCGGAAGCGCCCGGCCTTGGCCTCTGCGCCCAGGTCGCGGTTGGTCGCGGCGATCAGGCGCACGTCGACCTTGCGCACGCGGTTCTCGCCGACGCGCGTTACTTCGCCCTGCTCGATCACGCGCAGGAGCTTGGTCTGGCAGGCGGCGGAGAGCTCGCCGATCTCGTCGAGGAAGATCGTACCTTCGTGCGCGGACTCGAAGCAGCCCTTGCGGTCGGCGGTGGCTCCAGTGAAGGCGCCCTTGGCGTGGCCGAAAAGCTCCGACTCGATCAGGCTCTCGGACAGCGCGGCGCAGTTGACGACGATCATGGGGCCTTCGCTGCGCGGGGAGTTGTAATGGATGGCGCGCGCGACGAGTTCCTTGCCCGTGCCGCTTTCACCCAGCACCAGCACCACGGATTCGGTGGGCGCGGCGCGCTCGATGAAGGCGTAGACCTCCTTCATCTGCGGGCTTTCGCCGTACATCTTGTGCTGCGATTTCAGCTCGCCGAGCAGGCGTTCCTTGCGTTCGAGAGCGCTCTCGAGCGCCTTCAGCTGTGCGAGCGCCGGGCCGGCCTGGAGGCAGGCGGCGGTGAGCAGCTCGTGGTCGTCGCGGTCGAAGGACTCGCCGCCCAGGCGGTCGGCGTAGATCAGGCCGTGGATGCGCTCGCCGACCAGCACCGGCACGCACAGCGCGCTGGTGATGCCCTGCTCGCCGATGGAGCGCGCCGTGCCGAAGCGTTCGTCGGTTTTCGGGCTGGTCAGGACGCTGCGGCGCGTGCGCTGCGCGTAGTCGACGATGGTGCGCGAGACGGGGACGCGGCTGAAGGCGGCGGGCTTGGGGCCGCGGCTGTCCTCCTTCGAGGCCTCGGGATCCGCGTCGATTTCCGCGACGTGCCAGCGTTCGTCGTCGTCGAGAAGAATCGGCGTGACGCGGTCGGCCTCCAAAGCGGTGCGCAGGCGCGCGGCCAGCAGGGTCAGCAGCTGGCGCGTGGATTTGGATTCTGCGCAGGCCCGCGCGATGGAGAAGAGGGCCTTCAGGCTGCGGTTGGCGCGTTCGAGTCGCGCGGGCGTCTCGGCGCGGCTGCTTGAACCCGAGGGCGAGGCGCGCACGCCGCCGTCCATGCGCAGCAGCGGCAGTTCGGCGTCGAGTTCGATCGTCTCGAAGCCTTCGGCGCTGTCCTTGCCGCCGGTGACGCCGGCGTTGCCGAGGGCCGGGACGGCGCCGACGGGCAGGCGCGGGGCCATGACGCTGTCGTAGTGATCGCCCTGGTGGGCGGAGGGGGATTCCTGCAGCGAGAAGGCCAGGCGCGTCTCGCCGGCCTGGATCTGGTCGCCTTCCTTGAGCACCAGGGTGGAGACGCGGCTGCCGTTGACGAGCGTGCCGTTCTTGCTGCGCAGATCGCGGAGGACGTACTGGTTGCTCTTGTACTCGATTTCGAAGTGGACGCGGGAGACCTTGTAATCGTCGAGGCTCAGCTCCAGGGCCGGGTCGCGGCCCAGGCGAAAGACAGCGGTCTCGGTGACGGGGACGATGCGGCCGTGCAAGGGTCCGTTGAGGACGGTCAGATGTGGCACGTTGAAGCGTCCCTCACGGTGCTAAAACGGGGTGCCCCCGCGGGTTGCGACGGCGCTTTTGGAGGCCAGTTTCGGGCTTTCGCATGGGCTGTCAAGGCAGCTTAGCGGTCCGGGCGGCAAGAAAAAGGCCCTCCCCGTTGCGGGGAGGGCCCTTGGAACGCGGCCTGGGAACAGCGGCGCCGGCTACATGGGCTGCGCGGGCGCCTGGAACTTGATGTTGACCACGCCTGCGGCCTTGCAGACGTCGATCACTTGCACGACGTTGAAGAACGGCACGAGCTGGTCCTTGTCGTTCAGTTCGTCGTACAGGGCGATGAGGACTTCCTGCTCCCTGTTGGCATCGACGAGCGCCTTGACCGTGGCGTACAGGCCCTGGGCGTTGGTGACGGGGTTGGCGTCGCGGCTGCCGCAGTAGAAGGTGGCCTGGCGCATGGCCTTGGTGCCCAAGTCTCCGGACTGGCGGTCGAGGTGGTTGTCCTTGATGAAGATGGACAGCTCCTCGGGCTTCTCCAGTTCCTTGGGCTTGGACATCTGGCCTTCGTCCGTGGGGAGGAAAGTGTCCAGGCGCTGCTCGACCGACTTGTACTTCGTCGCGACGAGGAAGAAGATCAGCAGCTGGAACACGACGTCAATCATGGGTACGAAGCTGAACTCCGTGTCCCTGTTGACGAGTTTCTTGACCTTGTTGCTACCCATCGAAGGGCTCTCCTTATCTAAAACCGTCGCCAGCCTACAGCTGCTTGGGCTCCGCGCCGATCGAGATCTTGTTGATCCCGGCCTTCATGCACGCCACCATCACCTGCTGGATCTTCTGGTACTCCGCGCGGTGGTCGGCGCGAACCTTGACCGTCATGTCCGAGACGCCATCGACCAGGCCGCCGGCGGCCGCGCGGGCCTTCAGCATCGCAATCAGCTTATCCTGGTCGTTGTAAGGCTCCTTGGAGATGATGATGTCCGACGTCACCGACTTCTTGGTGAAGCTCACGCTGTAGGTAATGTTGATGATGACGCGGTTCTTAGGCGCATCGACGTCTTCGATGGCGTTTCGCGCGATCGGCAGGGTCAGGGACTCCAGCTCTGCCTTGGCGATCTCGGTCACGCACATGAAGAAGATCATCAGCTGGAAGACGACGTCGATCAGGGGCGTCCAGTCGAACATCGCGTCCTTTTCTCTCTGTTCTTCAGCTACCTTGCCCATGATTTCGGGTCCTTTCTAAGTTCCAGATCAGTGCCTTGCCGCCGGGCTATCGTGCTCGGCGGCAAGGCCTTAGCTGCCTTAGGCTGCCTGGTTGCGGAACCGGGCAAAGAGGCCGCCCACGAAGGAGGCGGTCTCCAGCGTGATGTTGATCATGCGGTTGCGCAGGAAGTGGTACGCGCAAGTGCAGGGGATCGCGACCAGCAGCCCTTCGAAGGTCGTCATCAGCGCCTTGGAGATCGAGTCCGCCAGCTGGGCCGGGTTGGCGCCGCCGGAGGTAGACGCGATCACCGCGAACGCTTCGATCATCCCTTGCACCGTGCCGAACAGGCCCAGCATGGGCGAAACACCGGCGATCAGAGCCAGGTTGCTGAGCTTCATGAAGTACTTGGTGGTCTCTTCGTCTCCCGTCAGTTCGACGGCCTTCATGATCGAATCGTAGCCCCCTTCCATATGCGCCAGGCCCGCGCCGACGATCCGGTTCAGATAGCAGTCCTCGGCCTGGCACATCTCGGCCGCCTCGTCGTAGGCCTGTTCCTCAAAGAGCTGCTCGAGTTCGGCCAGCACGTGCGGAGGCATCAGCTTTTCGCGCTTCTGTTCGACGGCGTACTGGATCGCGAGCGCCAGGAAGGCGATCGAGAGCAGGATGATGACGACACCGCAGACGCCCGACGCGACCAGGGCGTCCCACCAGTTGTAGCTGCCGCCGGACGACTGCGCCGGGGCCTCCGCAGCGCCTTCTTCCGCAAAGGCCAAGCTGGCCACCGGGTTGTCCGTCAGCACCTTCGAGGTCAGGTCTGCCAAGGGCCCGGCCAACAGGGCCGCCAAAGCAATTGCTGCCATCCACCGCATGGGTCTTCCTCCTTCATGAAGGGATCGAGATTCGATCCGCTATCGAGTTCTTCTCCCCAGACATCCGAGCGCGCGTCAACCGGCGCGCGCCTCGGTCCTTATTCCGTTTTTGCCGCGGGTGCCGCATCTTCCTTCTTTTCGCCTTCCTTCTTCGCGTCCGGTTCGTCCGGCAGCTTCTCGCCGGGCGTGGTGTCGAGTTCTTCGGTCGCACCGGCCGGAAGTTCCTTCAGCCGTTCCTGGGCCAGCTGCGCGAACGCGCTTTCGCCGAATTCGTTGACCACGGAGTCGTAATGGCGGCGGGCCTTGGTCAGCGCGGCGAACTCGGAGTCCTTCAGCGCCTCGTAGCAGCGGCCGGCGTAGTAGTTGGCCTTGGCGACGTGGTCCTTGTCGTCGAAGTACTCGACGATGACGTGCAGGAAGTTCCAGCGCGCCTCGCTGAAGCTGAACTCGGCTTGCGGCAGGCGTTCCTTCTTGAGGTTCTTTTCGGCGTCCTGGTAGTGCGCCAGCCCCAGCGCCATGAAGGCGGCTGGCATCATGGGGATCAGGTTGGGTTCGGGGTTCTTGCGGAAGGAGTCGATCACCGACTTCGCGCGTTCCTGCGCGCCGGTGGTGTCGTCCATCGCGATCATGACGCGCAGCTCGCTGTCCACCGCGTCGGCGTAGAGCCGGTAGTACTTGCCGGTGGCCCCGGACTGGGCGCTCTTGAAGCTGGAGAGCGCGCGGCTGTAGAGGCTATCGTCCTTGTTCTCCCGCGCTTGGCTCTCGAAGAGGACGCCCTTGCCGTAGTTGAGCAGGGCCTCGGCCTCGGTGGCGACGGCGAAGTATTCCGGGCTGATGTTCATGACCTCGTTGCGGTAGGCGCGGATGCGCGCCTCGGCGGCATCCAGCGCGGACTTGGCCTCGGCGAACTTGCCTTCCTGCGCGCGGCAGATGCCGATCTTGACCATGGCGTCGAGCAGGAAGCGGCTCTTGGGGTTGGCGGCGATGCACTTGGCGTAGTAGTCGGCCGGAGGCGCGTAGGTCTTGTTGTTCTGCGCGGAGGTACGGCCTTTCCAGTCCTTGGCGTGGTACAGCCCTTCGGCCATGTAGTAGTTGCAGTAGTCTTGCGCCCACTTGGAGCCGGAGAGGCTGCCGATGGCCAGTTCAAAGGCTTTGGTGGACGTGAAGTGCAGGCCCTTCTGGCGGAATTCCATGCCGGTGATGTACATCTGGTTGCGGTCGGCGTACTGCACTTCCTTGACCTTCCAGGCGGGCGTCTTTACCGGGCGGTTGGCGAGCACGCCGACGACTTCGATGTAGTTGTCCTCGGTGACCTTCATCGGCGGGCGCGCAGTGTTGTCGGTCATTACCACGACGTCGCCATCGCCGCCTTCCATGCCTTCGCCTTCCTTCGGCGGAGCAGCCTCACCGGCGTGGAGTGCAACAGGCGCCAACGCCAGCAACAGCCCCAGCAGCGTCCAGGCCCAGCGGTGATCGTGTCTGTTTGTCGTGTTCATGACCTCTCCCAAGCGATCAGGTAACGAGTGCAAAAATCCAAACTTGCGTTCTTCCTGCAAACATTTTCGTGCCGCGCCAAGCACAACTCCTTACTGTAATCCCTTGAAGGGTAACAGGTTGCGATGCAATCCCTACGCGGGCCTTCGGGGCAGGCCAGGAGATCGGCTGGAGCCCCACCTCTTTTAGGTTTTTCGCCGGATGTCCCGGCGCTTTGGCTGCCTACTCCGGCAGTTCGACCTTGGGGACCTTGGCAAGCTCGGCCTTGAGTTCTGCGACGGCTTTGATGGCGTTGTCGCGTTTTTCCATGGCTTCCTTCGGCGCGTTACCACCCGTTTTCACGATCTGGTCATCGTAATCGAGGATCAGGTTCCAGGCCTCGGTTTCCTTGTCGCGGAGCTTGCGAAGGATCTCGTAGCGCTTCTTGAAGTCTTCGGTCATGACCTTGGCGGCGTCGGGGCTGTCCTTCAGTCGCAGCTGCGTGCGCTCGAGGGCCTGGAATTCCTTGTAGTTCGCGACTTTTGCGGTCATGAACTCGTAGCGGAACTTGAACTCGGCGTTCATGAGTTCCGGGCGCTTGAGCGCGAGCTTGTAGACGCCCTCCATTTCCTCCAATTTCTTCTCGTCGCTTGTCTTGGGACGGTAGGACTTGATCTCATCCCCGCCTCCGGCGGTCTTGGGATCGACGAAGCGCGGGACCCCGTTCTTGTAGCATTCCTCGAGGAACTCCTCCATGTCGGGCCAGTTCATATCGACCCACTTGGACTTCAAGCCGGCGGTGCCCGCCATGAAGAGGGGGTACTTGGCGGCGTCCTGCCACTTGCCTTGCAGCTTGTAGACCTCGGAGATCATCTTCGAGGCGTCGATGTAGAGTTTGCTGCTGCTGTCGTTCTCGTCGCGCTTGATGACGTTGAGGATATCCAGTGCCTTCTCGAATTCCTCGTTGGCGATGTTGATCTTCGCGCGTGTGACCTTGATCTCGGGGATGTTGCCCCACTCCAGTTCCAGGATGCGCAGCTGTTCGTCGGCGATGGTGCGGTAGTACTTGGCGCCTTCCTTGTCGCCTTCCTTGTCCTTCGCGCGGGCGACGTCGAGGGCGATGCCGGAGAGCAGGTCGCGGACGGCGACGATGCGCCGGCGGAAGTCGATTTCCTCTTCGATCGCCTGCAGGTAGCTCTTGCCGGTGTCCTTGTAAGTCTGTCCGGCGACCTTGGAATTTGGGCTGTGGGTCGGGCAGGTGGGGTAGACATCCTTGATGTGCTTGATCAGTTCCTGCGCCTTCGCAAAGTCCTTGTTCAGTTTGTCGTTCTTCGGGCGCAGATTGGCGTTGCCTTCGTTGGCGATACCTTCGCGGGTGTCGTAGATGCGGTCGAGCAGGTCCACGTGGTCCTGGCGGCACTGCTTGAGCTTGTTGAAGTCGTCCTTGATGACGATGAGCTTGTGCATCTCATCGTAGATCATCTGCCAGATCAGCTTCTCTTCCTCGTCGCTGACGTCGGCGCCGATGACCTTGTTGCGGTTCTTGGGGTCGAACCGCTGGAGCATCATGATCGCCGTATCGGCGGCCTTTTGGGTCTTCTTGGTTTCCTTGTAGTAGTACAGCAGCGTGCCGTAGTCGTTCAGGGTGCGGTCGGCCTCTTCCTTGAGCTCGAGGTTGCGCTCCTGCATGTTCGCGACCTTGGTCTTGTACTTCAGCACCTCTTCCTTGGGCAGCTTGGCTCCTTCGGCCTGCAGCGCGGCGTCCTGCAGCCGGGCCGTCAGCGCCGTCACGGCCCAGCGGTAGTAGGTGTCCTTGTCCTTGAGCTGGTCGAGCATCGCGTCGGCCATCTCGATGTACTTGTCGCATTCCGGCGGCTTGTTCTTGGACGCGAGGTGAATCAGCGCGCGGAACTTGTAGAAGGCGACCGAGACGCGGTTCTTTTCCGTGCCCTGGAAGGTGGTCTCGTACTTCGTGTAGTCGTCGCAGACCTCCAGCACCTTCTCCCAGTTCTCGAAGGCGTACTCGATCAGGCACTTGTTGAACTTGATGTTCAGGCCCAGGCGCAGGCGCATGGCCTTGTCTTCCTCGGTCTGGACGGCCTCCTTGACCACGTGGTCCTCGTAGATCTTGAAGGAGGCCAGGGCCTTTTCGCCCAGTTCCTTGCCCTTGGCGGTGGCCTCTTCGGGCGGGATCAGCGAGCCCAGGCGCGAGTCGCCGTAGAGGGCCTGCGCGGCGGCGTAGGCCGAGCCGGACATGTACAGGCCCGTCTCGTAGGCCTTCGAGGCCTGCTTGATTTCCGTGTACTTGGCACCGGCCTCGCAGTACCTGACGATGGCCTCGTTCAGCAGGCGCTTGGCTTCGTCGTCCTTCTTGGCCTTCAGTTCCTGCAGGCCCTGGGTTTCCAGGTCCTTGGCCTCTTCCATGGCCAGGCGGGCGGCCTGGTAAGCCGTGTCGTTAAAGGAGGTGGTTTCTCCCTCGCCTCCGGACATCTCGTTCTTGACCTCGACTTCCAGGTTGCGCTGCCAGCGGGTGACCTTGAACTTCGGGTTGGAGGATCGGGTGGCTTTGGTCAGGGAGTTCTCAACGTTCTTGGAGGCTTTGCTCAGCGTGCCATCCTCGCGCCAGTCCGCATTCTTGGCGTCGAGTTCCTTCAGTGCGGTCTTGATGGCCGGGTTGTTGTAGAAGTTGGCCGAAGTCTTGGCGTCGGGCAGCCATTTGGCGCGGGCCTCCTCGCTGAAGTTGTTCAGCAGGGCGCGGAACGCGATGACGGCTTCGAGGTTGTTCTTCATGAAATGGTAGCTGTTGCCCATCTCAAGCCAGGCCTGAGGCTCGACCTTCAGGCGTTCGGCTACCGGCGTGGCGTCGGGGTTTCGCGCCTGGGTGATGGCCTCGCGGTAGCAGTCCACGGCGCGGTCGAAGAGGCTGTAGGCCTCCTTGAAAGCGGCCTTGGCCTTGGCGTCCTGGCGGGACTCGTCGTACTCGGTGTACTTCTTGTACTCCTGGCGGGCGCGCATGTAGTAGCCGCGCGCGCAGTCACGCCACGTGGGGGCGTCGAGACCGGGCTTGCTGGACTTGCTGGTCTTCCGGAACGAGTCCATGACCTCGGCCATCTTCAGCGAGGCGCTGTTGCCCCAGTTCTTGGCGTTCATGTCGGCGCCGGGGACTTCGCCCTTCTCGACGACGGTACGCAGTTCCTTGAAGGCGTCCTGGTAGTTGCGGATGCCGCCGTTGGGGATGCGGATCAGGGCTTCGGCGTAGTCGAGCAGGATCTTCTTGCCGATGTCCTCGTCGAAGATGCCCTTCATGTTGGCATCCCACTTGATGTTGCCGATGACTTCCTTGATCTCGGCATACTTGGCGGGATTCTTTTCGCCGGCCTTCATCTTCATGGCGATGAAGTCGGCGACGATCAGCTTCTTGATGTGCTTGACGGTCTCCTTCACTTCCGTGCTGAAGCGGGAGATGTCGATGTTCAGCGCCGCCGACCAGGCCTCGGTGGCCTTGTCGTCCTCGAGCAGGATCGAGTGCACGCGGCCGCGGATGAAGTTGTACCACATGCTCAGGTCTTCGAGCTGGTTCTCTTCGCACCAGTCCACTTGCTTCTGGCAGTACTCGGTCAGGGCCTTGCCCACGGTGGCGCGTTCGCTGTCGCTGGCCGCATAGGCTTCCACCTGGTCCATGCGCGCGATGACGGCCGTCTTGTCCATCGGGATGAAGGCGATCAGGGCGTTCTGCGCGGGCTGGATCACGTTGCCCGGTGCGCGCTCGGCTTCGGGGTTCTGTTCGAAGTACTTGCCGATGGCCTTGATGGCTTCCAGCAGGGGCGGGTGAAGCTTCTTGGCTTCCTCTTCCTTGACGTCTGCGATGGCCTTCAGGATCTTCACCGCCTCGCCGCGCAGCTTGGCGCCTTCGCCGGCGTTGCCGCCGTCTTCGGCTTCCTTCGCCGCCTTGATCAGGGCCTTGGCGTAGGTCTCCTTGATCGTCGCCTTCTGCTTGGCCGCTTCCTCGGACAGGCGGTGGTTCTTGCCAGCGTTCTCGAATTCGGTGTAAAGGTTGTTGGCTTCCGTCAGCATCTGCTCGCGCTTCTCGGGCGACGCCGAGGTGGAGCCTTCGCGCAAGTACTGGGCCTTCAGCAGCTTGCCTTCCAGCTGCGTGTTGACGTCCGGGGCCTTGACGAGCTTGTCGATGAGCTTCTCGATCAAGTCGCTGGCCTGGAGGTTGCCCTCCTTGTCCTTGGCCATCAGGGCAAGGCCGAACTCGTAGTCGTTCTCGGCCCAGGCGCGGTCGGGCGCCAGAGCGGCTCCGAACGCAATCAGCCCCAAGGAGAGTGCCAGGCGAGGAAGCTGCGTGAAGCGCATCATGTCGTAAGTACCTCCGTCGGAGTGGCTTATCTGTGCAACAATGGGCCGCCCGCGCCTGCGCGGTACGGAAACGTCCGTGCTGGAATAACGGGCGCCCACTAGGCACCTTGCGCACGAAACTGACAAAATTGCATGAGGTGCACAGGTTACTGAGCACCATGGCCCGGTGCAACCGCAACTTGATTCGTTCGAGCAAAAAGAAACGGGCCTCCGGATCTCCGAAGGCCCGCGCTGTCTCAGCAGGTTTGAATCGTGTTTCGTCAAGCTTACTTCTTGCCGGCCTTGGCCTTATGCAAGCGGACGGTCTCCTGGATGCTGTGCCGCACCAGGACGAAGCTGCCGTTGGCGCCGGGGACCGAGCCCTGGACCATGAGGATGTTTTTCTCGGCGTCGGCCTTGACCAGCTTCAGGCCCTGCACGGTGACGCGCACATCGCCCATGTGGCCGGCCATGCGCTTGCCCTTGGGCACGCCCTTGTTGGTGGACATGTGGCGCCCCAGGCCGCCGCCGGTGCGGTGGTTCAAGCTGTTACCGTGGCTGGCGCGCTGGCCTTTGAAGTTGTGGCGCTTCATGACGCCGGCGAAGCCTTTGCCCTTCGAGGTGCCGATCACGTCGACCTTCTTCACGCCGTCGAAGATCGCGACAGTAACGTCGTCGCCCGCCTTGAGTTCCGCGGGGCCGTCGAGACGAACCTCGCGCACGAAGCGCCGCGGTTCGCCGCCCGAGCGCGCCAGGTGGCCCAGCTCGGCGTTGGAAGTGTTCTTGGCCTTCTTGGCGCCAAAGCCCAGCTGCAAAGCGTAATAGCCGTCGCCGTTGCGGGTTCGGTCCTTCTTGTCCTTCTTGCGGCCATCGTTACGGGTGCCCTTCTGGTCGCTCTCGGGAAGCTCGCTGGCTTCCTTCGCCTTGACCTGCAAGACTTTGCAGGGGCCGGCCTCGATCACCGTCACGCCGATGCGAGCGCCGTCATCCGCGAAAACCTGGGTCATGCCGACCTTGCGGCCGAGAATACACTTGGGTGCAGCCATGGGAGAGGCTCCTCATCGCATTCGCGCGCGGCGCGGGAAGTCGAACTTCCGCAAGCGCTTGCAACGCGCAACCGGTGGGCAGCGGTGCAGGTTCGAGCGGCCTCGCACAAGGGGCCGCCGCACATGCCCGGAAACGAAGGGGCTATTGATAGCGGACCGCAGCCCCGTTTCAAGTGCATTGAGGCTCGCGAGGCGGCCGCCCGGACGGCGCAGCGAGTCCCTTCGGCCCGAACCGGTCAGAACGGCTCGATTTGTTACTATTTGACACGATTGCCCGACGTGCAGGACCGGAACTACCGACGGTCTTTAAGGACTTACAAGAACGGCGGCTGTTACGTTTAATACCAGCGTTGATACCAGTCGCGTCGAAAAAGCGGGCGCTCGAGCGCCTCCTTTATATACGCGGAATCGCCGGCAGGCGGTATGAATCGCGCGGGCTCGTGCGATCCTCAGTCCTGAGTGCCTCCGGTTTTCCTGCGGTTCGGGTCGTACTGCTTTCGGCGCATGACCACCGCGCGGCTCTTCGCCGCTTCGAAGGGCGGCGTCTCCGCTGCCTTGCTCCTGTTCTCCACAGCGTGGCGGTAGGCCAGCCAGCCCTGAAGCTGCTCGGGCGTCAGCGTCGCCTGCTTGCCGGACGCGAGGCGGTGGGCCACGGCGCGCAGCCAGCGACGCGTTGTGCGCGGCAGGTTGGCCTTCGCGTTCACCACCAGGCCGGTGACGACTTGGCGCTGGTGCTGGCGGCGGATGCGGAGTTTCTTGAGTTTGTGGTAGCGATAGCCTTTCGAACGCAACGCCTGCTTGGCCTCCTGGAGCGCGCCACGGGCCTTGCGGGAGTAATCCAGGGGAAAGGAAATTGCGAGGTCGTCGGCGTAGCGCGTGTAGACGCCGCCATGGCGCTCAACAAATCTTGCGAGCCGGTGGTCCAGGGTGAAGTTAACGATGTTGCTCAGCGCGGGGCTGGTCGGCGCGCCCTGCGGCAGCCCGCCGTCGTGCGTCATCAGGCGCGTCAACAGCGCCGCGGCCTCGGCGTTCCAGCCTACGCGCCGCAGGTGCGCCTCGATGCGTTCGGCCCTGGTGTTTGAAAAGAAGTCGATGACATCCATCGTCAGCACCAGCGCCTGGCCGGCGTGCTTGCAGGCGTTGTCGATGGAAGAACGGCCCTTCACGAAACCGTAGGCGGCCGGGTGCACGCGTAGTTTCGCCAGGAGCCGCCGCAGGATGCAGCGCTGCAGGGCCTTGGTGGCCTCGTCGGGGACCAGCAGGCGGCGCTGCCCGCCGCGCTTCTTGGGGATCAGGACTTCGCGGTACCTGGGCTGGAAGCCGCGCAGATCGGCGGCGCCGAGATTCAGGCGCCGCGCGAGTTCCTCGACGCCCAGGCCCCAGCCCATGCGCGCGCGGAACCACTGCCAAGGCCGGTCATTGGTCCTTCTTCCGTATATTTCGTAGAAGTGGAAGAGGACCGGTAGCCCAACGATAATCGCGGCGGCAACTCCCCAACCGCCAAGGAAATAATATCCGGCATACACGAGGCCGACGGCAGCAGCCAGGAAGACGAGACACATTTCAGCGCCGCCTTGCTGAATAAAGATGGGCGGGGCCTTTCGGCCCGCGCCCGTTGTGCCTCGCTTGGTGTGGCGAATTTGCGAAGCCAATTCGCGCGACACCAACTCGGAGTCTGACGGATCGCGACGCGACCCGGCCGGCGAAACGCCGGCCTGTGCTGTTCGCACCACCGAGGCACGGAAACGAGTCTCGCGCGATGCGCGCGAGGTGTCAAGGCGGAAGGTTTACGCGGTGCGTCGCCGTGCGCTACTTCCGGTACTGCTCGTCGCTGACCTTTTCCATCCACTCGACGGTCTTGCCGTTAAGTTTCTCGTGCACGGCGATGTGCGTCATCGCCTCGTTGCGCGAGGCGCCGTGCCAGTGCTTCTCGTTCGGCGGGATCCACACGACGTCGCCGGGCCGCACTTCCTCGACCGGCCCGCCCCAGCGCTGCACCCAGCCGGTGCCGGCGGTGACGATCAGCGTCTGTCCCAGCGGGTGCGTGTGCCACGCGGTGCGCGCGCCCGCTTCGAAGGTGACGTCCACCTGCGCGACGCGCGCCGGCTCGGCGGCCTCATGCAGCGGCGTGATGCGCACCGTGCCGGTGAACCAGTCGGGCTGCGTCGGCATCAGCGTTCGCGAGGCCTTGCGCTTGATCTCCATCGAGCGGCTCCTTTATGGGCGCGACCGTGTGAGCGGCGGCAGCCGGTTGCGGCAGGTTTCATCGTAGGCCTTGGCGCGGGAGCGGCAAGGGCGCGTTGGACGGGGCTATCCGCGCGCTGCACACGCGCAATGCGTGCGTGCGCCGTCTCCACCGCTCGAGCGGCAGGGTTTGTGTTCGATCGAGAAACACCGGCCGAACACCTGTTTGCTCGCCCTACGCCGCGCGCGCCGCGTTGAAAGGCCGCGCCCCCGCACAGGTGGTCCTCCGCATTGGCACGCGAGTCGCTCCTGTCCCAATGCCGAAGCGAGTTCATGGGAAATGAACTCAGATCCAAGCGGCCTATCAAGGCCAAGGAGGAAACGATGCAGAAGCGCATGCCCCTCACTCCGTTGCTGGCGACCCTGTGCGCGGCGGCCGGCCTTTTCGCGGGCGTTCACGCGCAGGCTCAGGACGGCGCGGTGAAGCCGGTCTTCGAGAGCGACAAGAGCTGGATCTTCGACAAGCAGAAGATGCTTTCGTTCGGCAACGAAAGCCCGAACCGCGACGGCGCGCGCTTCCTGCGCTGGGAAGGCTACACCTGGGTCGTCTCCGAGAACGCGATCGTCTGCGTCGATCCGCGTCCGTACGGCACCACCGTCCAGGGCGCGCGCTTCCAGAAGGACGCCGGCGGCAAGGCCATCTCCGACAAGGACCTGATGAAGGACCTCAAGAAGCAGGCCAACGACATTCGCAAGGCGAAGGACCCGAACGAGCGGGATTCCGGTCCGAACGTGGGCATCGGCTTCCGGTTCTGAACCGGGCTATTCAAAAAAAGGAGCGTACGACCATGAAACCCTATATCGCAACCACTCTGCTGCTGGCGCTGACCGCCCTGCCGGCGTCCGCCCGGCAAAAGAAGGAGAAGCGCGAACGGCCTCGGGAACACCATGAGGAACGCTGCGACCACGAAAACAGGCACCACGGCTTCGACGGCGGGTTCATCTTCGCGCACAGCTTCCCCTCGTCGCCGGCGCCCGAGGCCCCCATGTACATCCCGGAAGCCAATCCCGGTCCGGACCGGATCTCCGTCAACGGCACCGTCTACGAGATCGACGGCGGCAACAACGTGGCCCTGGTCAGCAAGGCGCCAGAACCCGCGCCCCCGCCTGAACCCGCGCAGCCGCGCATGACCCGGCAGCAGCACATCGACAAGATGCGGCACCAGGCCGCACAGTGGCGGGAACTGGCCGAGCGCGCGCGGAAGTGGGCCAAGGAAGCGAGCTCGCCGGAAGACCGCAAAATGTGGGAGGACACCGCCGAGCACGAAGAAGAACAGGCGCGCCACCTCGACGAGCAGATCGAGAAGGAGAAGGAGTGGGAGGCTCGGGACCGGGCGCGTGATGCGGCCGCGCAACCCAGCAGCGCGCCGAGCGTCGCCATGGCCAATCCGGGACCGGCCAGCGGCACGGGTTTGCCGCCGAACGCCGGCACACCTCCGAGCACCGGTACGCGCATGCCGCCCAACAACGGTACGAGCACGCCGCCGAACACGGGCACCACCACGCCGCCGAACACCGGCACGAGCACGCCGCCCAACACAGGCACCACCACGCCGCCGAACACCGGCACGAGCACGCCGCCCAACATGGGCACCACCACGCCGCCGAACACCGGCACGAACGGTGGAACGCCGCCCAGCGCGCCGACGCGCACCCCGCCCGCGCGCGAAAGCCAGGGCGAGTGGAACAAGGACATGGCGGCGGAGGTCGCCACCACGGCTCTGGGCACGCAGATGACCGGGTCGGAAGGCATCGGCGGCGCGCAGGCGGCCGGCGCCGCGCTGACGGTCGCGTACCAGCAGAAGGTGACCGACGACCGCAACGTGCCGCGCACGGACCGCACCAACCGCGAGATCCGCGACACGCTGGACCATGGCCACTACAGCGAACTGCGCGGCGAGCCGAGGAACGTTTGGGTCCAGACGATCATCAACCTGCTAACCGGGAATTGGTAGACCGGCTGCCGGTCGAAAGGCTGGACGTTCGGCGATGGGTGGCGCCCTCCGCGGCGCCATCCATCGTCTTTGGCGGTCAGGCCTTCACTGAGCGTGGCGCGGGCGACCGCGTGCGAAAGCGTTCCAGGAAGCCCGCGTCCGGCAGGCCGTAGGGGCGGAACTTTTCCAGCAGGCCGTCGCGTTCGACACTCAGCAGCGCGTTGTACAGTCCCAGCCGGTTGGCGGCGGGGCTGTCGATCAGTTCGCTCGAGTCCGCCGCGCTGAGCTGGAAGAGGATGCGGTCGTTGAACTCGCCCAGCGTGCGCCGCCCCAGCGCGCGGGTCAGGTTCTGCGGCGTGTCGCACCACAGCACCGTGTGCATGCGCACTTCGGGTCCGGTGCGCAGCAGTTCGAGGAAGCGCTCGCCCGGCGCGGCCGCGTCCGACTTCGAGAAGCTGAACTCGTCCTCGCCCTTCAGCATGCGCAGGCGCTGCAGGCCGAAGACAAAGAGGAAGACCGGCACGTTGGGCGCTTCTTCCCCGGCGTGGCGCGCGGCGCGCTGCGCGTCCAGGCGTTCGACGGCGGCGCCCACGTCGGCGTAGTTGACGATCTCGAGTTCGTGCGGCAGCGCGGCCCGCACGCGCGCCAGTTCCTCCTCCACTTCGGGGAACGCGCCCAGTCCGTTGAGGAAGACCATACGCACGCCGCCGGCGGGGAACTCCGCGGCCAGGCTCAGCATCGCGGCGACGCTGAGCGAAAACGCGCTGTCGCGCCGCGGGCCGACCATCAGCAGGTTGCCGCCGCCTTCGGAATGGAAATGCACGGCCGTGGGCCCCTTGATCGCGTTGGGTTCGCCCAGCCACGCGCGGCACAGCGGCGTTTCGGTGCCTTCGGTGTCACGAACCTCCAGCCGCGCGCAGAGTTCGGCGTTGTTCGCGAGGTCGGCGGGGGCGTTGCCTTCGAAGACGATCCCCGGCGTCTCGGGCGCCTTGCCCTCGCGTTCGGCGCGCGACGGGAGCGGTTCGAGGTAGGCGGCCTGGGTGCCTTCGTTCAGCCAGACGACCTGGAACGGGTTGTTGCCTTCGATCAGGCCCGACTGGTCGTTGTAGATCGCCTCGCCGGGGCGCGCCAGCAGCCGCGCGGCGGCGTTGTCCTCGCTGAGGATCAGGTAGCTGTCGGCCTCGTTGCACTGCAGCGCGATGCGCACGCCCATCTGGCCGAGGGTGCTCTTGGCGAGCGAGTAGACGCCGCTTAGCGTCTGGCTGCCGAGCACCGCGTGCATGCCGAAGGCGCGGCCCTGGCGCACGAAGCGGTCGAGCAGCAGCGCGGCGTCGCGGCCGACCTCGTCGTCCTCGGTGAAGAACTCCTGGAACTCGTCGACCATCAGCAGCGTGCGCGGCATGCGTTCGTCCGGGCAGCGCCGCCGGAAGCCCGCCAGGTCCTGCACGCCCGCCGCGCGGAAGCGCTCGCCGCGCCGCGTCAGTTCGGCGTCGATGCGCCGCAGCACACTCAGGCCGAACTCGCGGTCGCTCTCCATCGCCACCACGCGCGCGTGCGGCAGGCGGTGCCGCGCGTACGCCTTGAACTCGACGCCCTTCTTGAAGTCGATGAGGTAGAACTCGACCTCGTCCGGCCCGTACCACAGCGCGGCGCAGGAGATCATCACGTGGAAGAGCGTGGATTTGCCGCTGCCGGTGCGGCCGGCCACCAGCGCGTGCTGGGCGGTGCCCTTGCCGAGTTCCAGCTCCTGGGTGCGCTCCAGCCCCGAACGCCCGATCGGCACGCGGAAACTCTCCGCCGCGCTGCGCGTCCAGCGCTGCGACTCCTCCGGCGCGACGAGCGCGAAGTCGAGTTCCACGCGCGCGGCGGCCTGAGCCTGGCGGCCCACGGCGTCGAGGACCTTGGGGATCTCCTGCGGCGGCGGGGCGGGCTCGGGCTCGAAGCGCCAGCGCGCCAGGTCGCCGTGCGCGGGCATCCATCCGCCGGGCTTCGCGTGCATCACCACGGCCTCGCGCTTCAGCGTCGCGGCGTCCAATCCGGCGGGCAGGCGCTGGCGGTCGTCGTGGAGCATCAGCACATGCACGCCGCAGGCCGCGCCGCTCTTGAACAGCGCCGCGAGGCGTTCCATCGCCAGGTCGGTAAAGCCCGCGGGGAAGTCGCTGACCACCAGGAAGCGGTAGGCTTCCTGCAGCGCGCCGGCCTCGCGGTTGTACTCCGCGATGGTGGGGTAGGCATCGCGCAGGTACTTCTGGATCACCTTTTCGACGTGCTCGGTCAGTTCCGAGACTCGCTTCTCGATATGCGAAGGCTCGGTCCAGATGCGCGGGCCCACCAGGGACTCGTCGCGGTCGGCCAGCGGCCGCAGCGCGCTGAAGCTCTTGCCCAGCGCCGCGGCGTCGACGAAGGTGAACTTCGCCTTGCCCGGCGGGAAACAGGCGAAGAGCCGCAGCACCGTCCCGTAAAGCATGGCCAGCGCGGCGTCGCGGCAGGCCGGCGGCGCGTGCACGACCAGGTGCCCGCGCTGCGGGAAGGCCAGGTCGAACGGAAGCGCGGCTTCGCGATCGTCGCTGAAGAGCAGCCGCTCGTCGCCCTCGCCGGTCTTCAGCTGCTCCAGCCGCACGTGCAGGCGCCCCAGCGGCGCGTGTGCGGGAAACCCTTCCGGCAGGCGGTAGCCGTTCGCGGCCATTTCAGCCCACGCCGGGTGCTCGACGGCGCGCGCCGACAGCGCACGATCGCCCGAAGCGGCGAAGAGGTCCAGCTCTGCGCGCCAGCGGCCTTCCTGCGCGGCGACAGCCGAGTTGGCCTGCGCTTCCATGGCGGCGAGTTCGGCGGCCTGGCTTTCCTGCAACGCGCGCAGCTTTTCCTCGTGGACCGCGGACGTTCGGGCGGCCTCCCCCTGCGCTAGCGATTCCTGCACCCGCACGGCCGCGTCGCGCTTCATGCCGATGCGCGCGCGCAATGCGGTGTAGCGCGCCTGCAGCGCGGCCTGGGCCAGGCTGCCGTCGCGGCGGCGGTCCTCGAGTTCACGCACGCCGGTGTGCTCGGCCCCCAGCACGTGCTCGATGCGCGCTTCCAGGTGCTCGTCGTGGCTGCGCTGCAGCCAGGCCTGCGTCTCCAGTTCGGCGATCTCGAGGCGGTCGTACGCGGCGTCCGTCCCCCCGCGCAGTGCGGCGGTACCTTGCGCCACCCGCACGCGCCCGGCTCCGGCGAGTTGGATCCACGCCGCCAGCGTGACGGCCAGCGAGACCGACGCGGCCATCACGAAAGGAACCGTGCCGAAGTGCAGCGCGCCGGCCAGCGGTTCGCGGAAGAGCGCCGCGAGGCTGTGCGCTGCGATGAGCCCCAGCAGGCCCAGCCAGAACGTGCCGCGACGCGCGAAAAAGGTCCAGCGGCTGCGCTGCAGCGCGTGAAGCCGCGCGGAATCCTGGTCCAGGCGCGCGGCGCATTCGTCCAGCGCGGCGAGCGTGTCCAGGCCTTCGGGGAAGGGCGGAGGCGCCGCGGGCGGCGCGTCGACGGAGGGACGAATCGCGCATTCTGCGGAAAGTTCCTCGGCGCCGCGGTTGATCGAACCGGCCAGCGTACGCAGGGCCTCGATGCGCGCGCCAATGGCCTCCGCGCGTCTGGAAAGTTCCTCGTGGGCCTGATTATTCGCGCGCAGGATCGCCTCGCGCTCGGCGGTCAGTACCTTTTCAATCCGTTCGGTCTCCTGGTGCAACTCGGAGCGGGTGCGGTTCAGTTCGGCAGAGAAGGCGCGGTCCACCCGCGCCAGGCGCGCCTGCGCGTGCTTCTTGATGGCGGCGGTCTTCACCCCTGCTTCGCGCTGGATCCTGGCCCGCTCGGTTTCCGCGGCGGCGCGCGCCAAACGCAGGGCGTCCTTGCACGCGCCGGTGAAGCGCTCACGCGATTCCGCGTGCTCGCGCTGAAGTCTGGCGCGTTCGCCGCGAATCGCCCGAAGGCGCGCCTCGAGTTCGCGGACGGCGCGTTCGATGCCGGGCGGGCTTGCGAGATCCGGTTCAGGGCGCGTGAAACTGTTGTTCGTGCCGTCGGCATTTTCGTGCATCGGGAGGTGCCCGCGGGGATTTGGGTGCCGAGGGACACCCGCATAGTGATCTGACGGATGGGGGAGATCGGTTGTTCCGACATAAATCTTCGGCGAATGAAGCGGAAATTCCGGAAGGCGCGTCAGTGCCCGAATACGCCAGGCGGCCCGGCGAAGAGGGCCTTCCACAGCACCACGGTAAGCCAGTGCAGCGTGACGGGCGGCCAGATGCTGCCCGTCCGCGCGTACGCACCGGTGCAGGCCGCGCCCATGAGCGCGGTGCAGACCAGGAAGACCGGATCGTAGAAGACCAGCCGCGCGGCGGGACGCAGCAGCCATGCGTTGAGGGGGTGCATGGCGACGAACGCTATTAAGGAGGCGGCAGCCCAGGCCCACCACGCGCAAGAGCAGGCAGGCGCGGAGGGTTCGTCCTTTCCTGGCAGAGGCAACACGCGGAATAGTGTCTCTTCAAAAAGCGCCGGGAAGAAGAACGCGATCGCGGCCAGGCGCAGGATTCGTGCAGCGCCGATATCCGTCACTTCGAAGTGCAGCAGTCCGCCGGCAAAGCCGATGGGCAGCGCCAGCGCGGCGAAGGCGGCGAACAGGCCGAGGGACTCGAGCCAGCCGCGCGCGCCGGGCCACGTGGCGTAGGCGCGGGCGAAGCGGCGGAGGATCGTGCGCATATTTTCACCACGGAGGCCCGGAGCACTCGGAGGACGGCATGTTCAGCAGAGGAACGGCAAAGCGAATTTAATATCGCCGAAACATTTTCGCTCCGTTGCCCCCGTGACTCCGTGGGGAGTCATTACTCTTTCTTCGTGAGCGCCCCGATCCACCCCGCGATCTTCTCGCGCGCTTCCAGGACCTGCCTGTAGCCGAAGGTCTTGCGGTCCTCCATGTTGGCCTTCAGCACGGCGAACTCGCCTTTGATCCTGGTGGTCTCGTCGTTCTCGGGGGCCTTCTCGAGCAGCGCATCGAGGGTCAGGCCGTAGCGCAGGTCGTTGACCGCCGCGCGGACGCCTTCGAAGGAGATGCACTCGGTGCCGGGCCCGCCCTTGGAAAGGGGCGGCCAGACCTGGATCCACGCGCTGTCGGGAATGGTGCCGTCGAAGTCGTTGTACGGATCGGCCTGGACGTAGTTGTAGCACCAGAACCACATGCCGTCGGGCCCGAAGCAATAGGGGGCGAAGCCGAACTTCACGCGCGCGGCGGCGTAGCCTTGCGCGCCGGTGACGCCGCCGTAGAACCAGCTCGACATCTTCTTCGATTTCGTGAGCGCGCGGATGCGCTTGAAGTCGCCGTTGCTGACCAGGATGTCGGTGTCGGTGAGCTGCTCGGCAAGGTTCAACTCATCCATCGTGCAGCCGTACAGGCGCACCTTGGGGAAGTGCTCGCGGAAGAGCTTCACCATGCGGCGATGCTCGTCCATCAGGCGCTCGGTGGGCTCGTCGTACGGCATCACGACGATCTCGGGATACTTCTTCTCCTCGGCGTGCGCGAAGAGCTGCTTCAGGCCGTCGACGATGAGGCCCTCGGTGACCTTATCGTCGAGCGTCGCGAGCTTCACTTCCTTCTTGTCGCGCTTCACCTGCGGCTGCATGGGGCGCTCGAAGAGCTGGCAGATCTTCTTCTCGTAGTGCCCCGCCGAGTCGTTGCCCAGCGCGAGCACGATGGGCCCGCGCATCCCGGCCTTGGTGAAGGCATCGACGACGCGGTCGAGTTCGGTGAAGTCGACGACGAGCTTGTCGTTCTCCTTCTTCAAGTCCATGGCGTGGTGGCCCCAGAACCACTGGATCGCCTCGATGCCGTGCGCCTTCATCTGCTTGAACTCGGCCTCGGTGAAGTTCGCGCCTGCACAGAACGCGCCGAAGACGTACTTGCGCTCCCAGGGGTCGACGAGCGTAAAGTCGCGCTTCGCAAGGGCGATCTCGACGTCAGCGATGCCCTTGTCGCCCTCGGCCAGAGATAGCTTCTCGGTCTTCGCCTCCGCCGAAGCCCGGAAGAGAAAGGCGCGCGCTTCACCTTTAGGGATATCGAACCTGCCACTGTCGGCGAGCCAGAATCCTTCGACGCGGTACTCGGGCTTGGCCTGCTCGGCGTCCATGTTGCCGGTGTTGCGCACGCGCTTGCGGGTCGAGATTGGCGCCTGCACCAGCGGGAGAATCTCGATGTTCTCGCGGTCGTCCTTGGGCTGTTCCTCCGTTTTGCGCCGCAGGCTGAGGTTCTTCAGGTCCCGCAGCGCGTATACGGCGACGAGCAGCGATCCCGTCTCGCCTTTGGCCAGTGTCAGTTTCGCGCTGCCGGGCACATGGTCGGCGGCGGGGATGCCGCCGGTGAAGCGTTCCTGGATCGGCGGGAACCAGACCACGAAGCCCTGCTTCTGTTCGGCCTCGGTGGGTTCGTAGGGCTTCTCGGGCGCCTTGGGCTCGATCTTGACGTGCCCTTCCTTGGCGGCGAACTCGAGAGCCGTCTTCACTTTCGCTTCAAGTTCCGCGACGGTCGCCGCGCGCGCGGCGGCGGGTGCCAGCAGCGCGCAGGCGAGGAAGAGTGCGAGGGAACGGGGCATAGACGCCTCCATAGCAAAGGGTGAAGAGTAAGGACTGAAGGATAAAGAGAGGGAAAGCAGGCCGCAATCTACTTCGCGGCCATCGCGTCGAAGGCGGACAGTTCCGGATCCTTGCTGCGTTCCATCTCCTGGCGCAGCGTTGTCTTCAGGCGCTTGATCTCCGCGTCGTGCTTCGGGTCGCCAAAGAGGTTCTTCAGCGAATGCGGGTCGGACTCGAGGTCGTAGAATTCCTCGACCTCGCGGTAGCGGAAGTGCTTCACGCGCGCGGCGAGCTGCTCGTCGGTCTCGGCCGCCTTCTCCATGGCCTTGAACGTGAGGCCGCTCATGGATTCGTTGAGGAACTTCGTCTTGCCGTCGGGCCAGGAGTTGAAGAGGTACGCGTAGCGGGCGTCCTGAATCGCGCGCGTGGGGAAGGGCTCCTGCCGCGAGGTCTTCTCCACCACGGTCATCGCCCAGGTCCGGTCCGCCTGCTTTTCTCCTCCGAGGACCGGCAGGAAGGATCTGCCGTCCAGGTCTTCGGGCACGGGCAGGCCCGCGGCCTCGAGCAGCGTCGGCATGAAGTCAATCCCAGAGATGAAGTGCTCGGCGTCGGTGCTGCCGGGCTTGATGCGGTCGGGCCAGCGGACGAGCATCGGCGTGCGCGTGCCCGCGCGGTAGCAGGTCGTCTTGGCGAAGGGAAAGGGCATGCCGTGGTCGCTGAGGAAGATCACGATCGTGTTCGCGTCCTGGCCGCTCTCCTTCAGCGCCTTCAGCACCTGCCCGGCGGTCGCGTCAAGGCGGCTGACGCTGCCGAGGTACTGCGCAACTTCCTTGCGCACGTTCGGAACGTCCGGCAGGAAGCCCGGCACGGGCACGTCCGCCGCGCGGAAGGTCTTGGGCGGGTCGGGGAACCTGTTCTTGCCGATCTTGCGTTCCTCGTCCTCGCTGCCGGCGAAGGGGCGGTGCGGGTCGTTGCTGTTGGCTACGATGAAGAACGGCTTCTTGTCCCCGCGCGCGTCCTTGATGCAGTCGCGCACCTTTTCGTAATAGCGTTTGGGGTCGCGGCCGTGGCGCAGGTCGTCGGTGTCGACGGTCTTGTCCCACGCGAAGGCCTTCTCGGGCGCCATGTGGTCGACCTTGCTCAACACGTAGTTGCGGTACCCGGCCTTGCGAAGCAGCGCCGGCAGCGTCTTGACGCCCTTCTTGATGGGCAGGAAGCCGCGCCCGCCGTTGTTGTGCGGGTAGAGCCCGGTCAAGAGCGTCTGGCGCGATGGCTGGCAGACGGGCGACGTGACGTGCATGCGCTCGAAGCGCATGCCTTCGGAAGCCAACTTGTCGAGGTGCGGGGTGACGCCTGGCAGCGGGCAGCCGTTGTAGCCCGTGCAGTCCCAGTTCAAATCGTCGGCCGTGATGAGCAGGATGTTGGGACGGTCGCCGCCCGCGCGCGCGACGCCGCCGAACGCGCCCAGCCCGCCCGCGATGGCCGCACCGCCGAGCATCGCGACGAATTGCCGCCGGTCCATGCCTGGTGCCATCTTGAACGCCCTCGCTCTGTTTCGAGCCATCGTACTCCCGGCTTCCGGGATTACGACGGACGAACGGGCGAGGTATTCGCGGGAGGTGGAATCTCGCGGCGACCGGGAACCGGTATCCGGACGTCGAAGGAAAAAATTTTCCAGGCCCGGACGCCTGTTACCGGAGCCCGGACCCCTGCGGTCAATGCGTGGCGGCGAGTTTCTTCCGCAGGCCACTCATGCTGGTCGGCTGGTTTGGATCGTCGGCCAGTTCTTCGGTGTGCGCGGCGAAGTAGTGACAGATGAAGCTGCGGCGGAAGCGGTCCTTCGTCCTATTCGGGTACGAGCCGTGGATCGTGAAGCCGCCGAAGAAGAGCACGTCGCCGGGATCCATGTCCACGCCGAGTTCCTTCGCGCCTTCGGGCATCACGGTCTCGCCGCCGACGAAACTCAGCTTCGGATCGGCTTCCTGCACAGGCAGGATTCCGAACTTGTGGCTGCCCGGCACGACGACCATCTGGCCGTTGTCGGGCGTGCATGCGTCGAGCGCCACCCACGCGGCGATGATGGGGTACTTGCGGATGTACTGGTTGTCCTGGTGCAGGCCCTGGCCGCGCGCGCCGGGGGGCTTGAAGTAGAGCATCGTCTGGCTGAGTTTCAGGTCGTCGCCGACCAGTTCGCTCGCCGGGCCGCGCAGGCGCTTGTCCTTCTCCCACGCGGCGGTCTTCTGGTCCCAGTCGTGCATGTTGATCATACGCGGGAACCTGTTGAGCGGATCGTCGGGGCCCTTGGTCTTGTCGCCGCCCATGTCGCCGGGCTTGGGGCCTTCGGCGCGCCGCGCCATAAAGTGCTCGATCATCACCGCCACCTCGGCGGGCGAGAAGACGCCTTTGGCGAGGTAGTAGCCGTGCTCTTCGTAGAAAGCCTTCGCTTTGCTGGGCATCTTCGTTCCTTTCGCTTGCGTCCGATGGAGCCGGTGCTGGTTCGTTTCGATCACCTGATTCCTAAGAATACCCCGCCCGGGCACAGGCGAAACAGGGCTTCTCGCTGATCGGGTGGACTTTTCGATCAACAACAGCGACCTTAACCACAGAGGACACAGAGTGCCCAGGGAAGGAAAATCTGGGCGGCCTGCCACGCCTCCTGCGTTAACAGCACAACAAAGAATGATCGACGTTTCTTGAGCAATTATTCCGTTCCTCTGTGTGCTCTGTGATCTCTGTGGTTAGAAGATTCGGAAGGTTGCGGAGACGCCCCGGCGCGCGGAGAATGCCGCCATGCCGCCGCCCCAAGCGCCCCTGCTCGGCCACACGCTGCCGTATCCGGCGCGATGGCTGGGCGAGCAGCTCGCACGCAGCCGCATCGACCTCGGGCGCGGCGTGGGCCAGTCGCCGCATCCCGCCGGCTGGAAGAATTTCAAAGCACACGGCCACCCCGACTACGACCTCCACATTGTGCTGCGAGGCCACGCCGAATACGGCTACCCGAATCGCACCGTTAAGGCGCCCGAAGGCAGCCTGGTGCTGCATCCGCCGCGCGTGCCCTTCGAGGAACGCGACGCGCCGCGCGGTCGCGGCACGCTGCTGGTCTATGCGCACTTCCAGTGCTCGGTCGGCGGCGGCCTGGACCCTCTGCGCGCGCTGGACCTGCCGCTGGCCGCGCGCCCGGCCGGCATCAAGCGCGTCCGCGCTTTGTGCCGGGCGATGGTGCGCGAAGTCCGCGCGCGGCAGGCCGGCGACCCGCTGGCCCACCTGCGCGCGAAGTCGGCGTTCCTGGAACTCTTCACGCTCCTGCTGGAGACCGCGCTGCGCAGGGACGAACTGCGCATGGACCCCAAGCGCATCGGCCCGGCGTGGCTGTGGACGGCGCTCGAGATGCTCGACAAACGCCTCGCGCGCCCGGAGCTCTCCGTCGAGGACCTCGCCAAGCGCGCGCACCTGTCGGCGTCGCACTTCGCGCACGAGTTCCAGCGCTACGTGGGCGTGGCGCCGATGCGGCTCCTGCTGCAGAAGCGTATCGAACGCGCCTGCGACCTGCTGGCCGGCGATCCGCAGTTGACGGTGAAGGAGATCGCCGCGCGCTGCGGCTTCACGGACCCGTACCATTTCTCGGCGCAGTTCAAGCGCGCGATGCATCTGAGCCCCAGCGACTGGCGCCGCGGCATGACGCGGTAAAAATTGCCCATCGTGCAGCCTCCGGACAGCAGAAAAACACATCCCTTCCACAGGGCGCCCTATGGCTTCCGAGGGTCCGCTTCCGCTCTAATGGGGTACGTAATTCAGGGGTGGAACGGCAGGCATTCCAGGGCACCTGAAAGGAGGCGGCGGCGATGGTGAAGGCGAAAGGGAACGGAAAGGTTCGGCTGGGCATCGTGGGCGTCAGCGGGATCGGAGTCGAGCGCCTGAAGAATGCGCTGGCTACGCCCGAAGCGGAGGTCACCGCGCTGGCCGACGTAAACGCCGAGGCGCTTATAGGTGCGCTCGCCCAGGCCCCGGACGCCCAGGGCTTCGACGACGCGAGCAAGCTTTTCAAGGCCAAGCGCTGCGACGCTGTGCTGCTGAACGTGCCGCACTTCCTGCACGGGCCCTTCGCGCTGCAGGCGCTCGAGGCCGGGCTGCACGTGCTGGCCGAGAAGCCCATGGCCATCCGCGTCACCGAATGCGACGCGATGCTCGCCGCAGCGAACGCCGCCGGCCTCAAGTTGAGCGTTCACCACCAGCACCGCCACCGCGCCTGGTCGCGCGCGCGGATTCTGCGCGAGGGGGGCCTGGGGCGGTTGCTGCGCGCCACCTTCATCCGCAACAGCCGGCGCACCAATGCCTACTACCGCACCGCGGCCTGGCGCGGGAAGTGGAAAACCGAAGGCGGCGGCGTGCTGATCAACCAGTCGATCCACGACATCGACGAGTTCCTGCAGTACACGGGCCTGCCGTGCGAAGTGCGCGCTTCGCTGCACAACCTCGTGCACGACGTCGAGGTCGAAGACGGCTGCGTGGCGTCGCTGAGTTACCCGGATGGCGCGGTGGGCACCTTCGTCACCAACCTCAGCAGCCTCTCGCCGACGGACGTCTGCGAGTTCGAATGCGAGCGCGGCATCCTGCAGGTCAGCAAGCCTTCGCGCGTCGGCCGGCTGCCCGGCCGCGGCGTCTACGGATTCTTCGACGACAACACGGAGATGTGGGGCAAGCCGCCCAAGACCGAGTGGGAGGACCTGCCCGAGGTGGAACCCTTCCCGCCGGGCTCGCTGGTGCGCGACTTCTGCCTGGCGATCATCGAGGACCGCGCGCCGTTCGTCGACGGGCAGGGTGCGCGCGACGCGGTGGCCTTCTTCAACGCGCTGGTGGTCAGCCACTTCCTCGAGAAGCCCGCGCGGCTCCCTCTGGATCACGCCGAGGTTGACGATGTCTTCGACGACCTCGCCAAGGGCCGCTGGAAACTCGACCGCCGATTCACGGCTCAGGCCGAGGCCGAGCTGGCGGGCGCGCGCTGAACGAAGATACGAACCGCAAACGAAAAAAGGAGCGAACCATGAAGCTGGGACTCGTGACGTACCAGATGGCCGAGAAGTGGGACATCCCCACGATCATCAAGAACTGCAGCGAGACGGGCTTCCAGGGCGTCGAACTGCGCACCACGCACGCGCACGGCGTCGAGGAGGCGCTGTCCGCGCAAGCGCGCGCCGAGGTGAAGAAGCAGTTCGCCGATTCTCCGGTAAGGGTGTACGGCATCGGTTCGGCCTTCGACTACCACACGCCCGACCAGGACAAGCTGCGCGCGGACATCGAGGCGAGCAAGCGCTACCTGCAGTTGGCGAAGGACGTCGGCGCCGAGGGCCTGAAGGTGCGTCCCAACGCCCTGCCGCCGAACGTGCCCGAAGCCAAGACACTGGAGCAGATCGGCAAGAGCGTCCGCGAAGTCGCTGCCGCCGGCAACGACCTGGGCATCAAGGTCTGGCTGGAGGTCCACGGACGCGACACCTGCCGGGTCGACCGAATGCATACCATCATGGACCATGCCGACCACCCCAATGCCTACGTCACCTGGAACTGCAACACCGGCGAGACCGGCGCCTCTGGAAGCGTGAAGGCCAACTTCGACCTGCTCAAGCACTGCATCGGCTGCGTTCACATCCAGGAGTTGTGGAGCACCCAGCGCTACCCGTGGCAGGAGGTCTTCTCGCTTCTGAAAGGTATCGGCTACGGCGGCTGGACCAGCTACGAAGGCCCCGGCAGCAGCGATCCGATCCTGGTCATGAAGTGCTACCGCCGCATCTGGGAGCTTTACCAGCAGCACGCCTGAGCGCCGCGGAATAACCCATGGCTGGAGTACGGCCCGCCCGGGAGCGATCCCCGGCGGGCCGCGTTCTTTCACGGTATCGACGCATTTTCGGCGGGCTGCTATACTGCTTGGCCTATGGCGCTTCCGTTGACCGTATTGCACGTCCTTTCTGCCAAGGGTCTCGACAGCCACGTGGAGGCCGCGCTCCGGCAGGCCGTGGCCATTCAGCGCAGGGGGCACCGCGTGCTGGTTCAGTGTGCCGCGGGCGCCGCGGCTGCCGCGCGCGCCGAGGCGCTGGGCCTACGCGTCTTCACCGACATGGTGCTCGCCGCCGGCTACCCGCGCCCGAATTTCTGGCAGGACTGCCGCATGATGGCGCGGCGCGTGGACATCGAGGCCGTCGACGTCGTGCACACGCATTTCGCGCCCGAGGCCTGGATCGCGGGCGTCGCGGGGCTATTGGCCAGCCGCACGCCGGCGATCCTGCGCAACATGGACGCGCCCGCCGTGCCGGCGCCCAAGGCCTTCTACCACCTGATGCATCGCGGGATGATCGACCTCATCGTCGCGCCCAACGGCGCGCTCTTCCGCAGCCTGCGCGCGCTGCCGGACTTCGACATCGAATTCGCCTGCCTGATCCACAACGGCGTGGACCTGAAGCGCTTTGCGCCGTCGGTCGATGGGCGCGCGGCGCGCAAGGCCTGGGGCATCTCCGAGGACGCGCCGCTGGCCGTGCTGCAGGGCAGCGTTCCGATCGCCCAGCACGAGGGCGTCTTCTTCGAGGCCGTGAAGCAGCTTCGTGCGAAGGTTCCGCAGGTCCGGGCCGTCTGTCTGGTGGAGGAGCGCGTGCCCGGTGCGCGGGCGGCCTTCGAGCAGCGCGCGCGCGCCGCGGGACTCGACGAGGTCGCGCTACGCGTTGTACCGCGCGCCAACGATTACGAGACCGCTTTGGCCGCCGGTGACGTCGTCGTCGTGCCGGCCGGGGACAGCGAAGCCGCTGACTGCTTGATGCTCGAGGCCATGGCCTTGGGCCGGCCCGTGGTCACGGCCAAGACGCCGGGCGTGGTCGAGGTCATCCAGGACGGCAAGACTGGGCGCCTGGTACCTGCCGGCGACGCCGGCGCGCTGGCAGGCGCGCTGGGCGACCTGCTGAAGGACCGCGCCGCCGCGAAACGGATGGGCGTGGCGGGGCGCGAGTCCGCCGAGCGCGAGTACGGCGAGGACCAGACGGCCGCGCGCCAGGAGGAGCTGTACCTGCGCATCCTCGAAGAGCACGGCTACGATCCGGAGTTCGGCGACTTCACCATCTGAACGCCCGCCGCGCGGCGGGCCGGGACCCAGCGGACGAACCCCCGACCTTGCGTATCCTGCACCTCGTCTCCGGACGAACCTTCACCGGACCCGCGGCGGCGGCGCTGTCCGACGCGCTTGCGCTGCGCGCGGCCGGCCACGAAGCCTGGCTGGGCGGGCGCGGCGAGCACATCGAGGACGGCTGCCGTGCCGCCGGACTGCCCTTTGCCGGCACGCTGAAGCTGGGCCGTGGGCCGAAGAGGCTCGTGAATCTGCCCGCCGACGTGCGGCGCCTGCGCGAACTGCAGAAGGAATTCGGCTTCGACGTGGTGCACGTCCACCGCAGCGACGAGCAGTTGCTCGCGCACCTCGCCCTGGGCTGGAAGAAGCTCTCCAAGATCGTTCGCACCTGGCACCGCGACCCGCGCAAGGCGCCCGCGGCGCTGGCACGCCGCTGCGCGGCGGCCTGCTGCGTCACGCTCGAGCACGAGGCCGCGTTGAGGAAGCTGGGCGTGGCGCGCGCGCGCTTCATCCCACCGGGCGTCGATACGGATTCGTTCCGTCCTGCATCGGGTGCGGAACCTCCGAGCGAACAGATTCTGGGCCTGGTGGGGCGCTGGAAGTCAAAGGAAGACCGCGGGCAGCGCGCGTTTCTGGAGGTCGCGCGCGCGCTGCCAGACGACCTGGCTTGGCACGGGCGGCTGGTCGGCCGCGGCGAGGGGCGCACGGAGCTGGAGGCTGCGATCGCCTCGCATCCGGCGAGGGCGCGGATGGAACTGCTCGAGCCCAAGGGCGACTACGCCGCGCGGTTGGCGGCGCTGGACGTGGCGCTGGTCCTTGCGACCGGCAGCGACGGATCCTCGCGCGCGGCAGCCGAACTGCTGGCCTGCGGCGTGCCGCTGCTGCTGGCCGACGTGGCGGGGCTGCGCGAGTTTGGCGAGGATACCGCCTGCGCGCGCGTGCTGCCCGGCGCCGACTTCGCGGCGTTCGCCAAGGCCGCCGCCGAATGGCTGCGCGACGCGCCGGGCAGGGAAAAGCGGCGCGCGGCCGCGCGCAAGCGCGCCGAAAACGAACACGCGCTGGCCGTGCGCGGCGCGCGTCTGGCCGAACTCTATTCTTCCTGACGGGATTACTGCGGTGTTCAGCGACGGCGGCGTTGCGGCGGCGTGTAGGCGCCCGCGCCCGCACCCGTGTTCGCGCCGGTGCCCAGGACGGGCAGCGGCGCCTGCAGATACTTCGTGTCGACCTTGGGGTTTGAGGTGGCCGTGAAGCCTCCGGTCTGGGTGATGTCGATGCCCACGGTCTGCAGCGGCAGGTTCAGGGTAGGGACGTTCCCGTAGGGCGAATACTGTCCTGGGCCCTGCACGAAGGTCCGAGTGCTGTTCACCGGTGCCGGTTCGCCGTAGGCGCCAGTGGGCGTGACGATGATCAGGCCT
>JAKLKQ010000058.1 GCA_023150555.1 Planctomycetota bacterium | reverse complement strand
CGAGACCTTCATCGCCGTCCTCACCTACAACCTCATGATCCTCGCTCTACTTCTGCCTTTGTTTTCAACAGAGCAACCATTGGCCATCTACATTGGCCATTTGCCATTGGTTTCGTGTTCGCGATTGCATGCAATGGAGACTGCGGAGCTGCTCCTCCAATCCGCAATCCGCAATCCGCAATCCGCAATCCGCAATCGAATCATTCCTTCGCGTCTCTCACGTCCTTCAGCGCGGTCACGCTGTCGGTGTGGTAGCCGAGCTTCACGCTGACCATGCGGCCGTTGCCGAGGTCGTTGATGAAGAGGCGCTTGTCGCTGTGCGTGGCGACGAAGGCGGCGTGGAAGAGCGAGGTCTCGTCGCCGCCGATCGAACGCGCGTCCTTCGGGCCGCCGTCGGCAATCAGGGGCTTGCCGTCGTCGGCGTTGCCGTACTGCCCCAAGCGGAGGATCAGGTTGCCGTTGGTATCCAGCACGGCGACCTGGTAGCGGTCGACTTCCGGCGCGAAGCTGCGCCCGAACAGGTCCAGGTCGAAGCGCGCGTTCCAGCACGCGCAGTGCGTGCCGATATTGAAGCCCGCGTAGCCGACGCCGCCGTAGAGCCACTCGGCGTTTTCCGCCCACGTCATGCGGCTGGTGAAGTCCGGCGGGCGCTTGGGCGCGGCGCCCTCGCCCAGCGGCACCGTGGTCTTGCCCGCGGTCAGCATCTTCGACTTGTTGGGGCGCACCTTCATCAGCGTCTCGCTCATCTTGTTGACGTACTTCTCGCCGTCGATGGAGCGCGTAGCGGTGGCCATCACGTACAGGTCGCCGTCCTTGTCGATGTGCAGGCCGTCGATCTGCGGCAGGCCGGGGATGGCGTCCTGCGCGACGAGCTGCCCGTGCTTGTCCCAGACGTGGACCTCGCCCCAGTTCCCGCGGCCCGGGTAGATCTGCGGGCTGTAGGGCTTGGCGCGGTAGAGCATGCCTTCGACCTTGAACTTGAACTCTTCGACCTTCTTGTTCGCGCAGCTGACGGCCAGGCGCCCGTTGGGCGAGACGGACATGCCGCCCTGGTGGAAGCAGACCGGCGACTGCGACGGCATAACCAGCCCGCTGACCACGGGCGCGGCCTTGCCGCCCATAAAGCAGCCGACCTTGTCCAGTTCCTCGCCGTAGTCCCAGGGCACCTCGCGCCAGGTGCGGAAGTCGTAGCGCGCGACGACGTCGGTGGAGCGCATGTAGATCAGGCCGTTGATGTCGAAGCAGATGTCCTCGGGATTGAACGGCAGCTCGATCGCCTTGACCTTGCCGTTCTCGGGGTCGATCTCGACGATCTCGCCGAAGGCCTTGTTGGCCGGGCCGCTGTCGGGTTCGCCGAGGTAGAGCTTGCCGGTCTTGGGGTTCACGTAGATGCGCTGGTGCTGGATGTTCCAGATGGGGAACTTCTTGCGGCCCTGTTCGGCGGCGTCGAGGTCGCCCCACTTCTGGACCGGGACGAGTTTGTTGCCCTTCGGACGCAGCAGCTGGACGTGAAACCGGTCCCAGTCCTTGTCGCCGGGATGGGAGGAACCGCCGCAGACCCAGACGGTCAGCTCCTTGCCGTAGGTGTCCACGGCGCCCCGGTAGAGCAGCGGCGGCATGCCCCACCATTCGCTGTAGGTGCCGCTCCACTCGGGCAGCGGCAGCTCCCACTTCGCGAGTTCCTTCGGATCGTCGAAGGCCCCGTAGCGGAAGAGCGTGGGCTTGTACTTGTGCTTGTCGCCCAGCTGCGGGCGCGCGAAGACCTGCCAAGAGAAGACGTACAGCTCCTGCGTCTTGCCGTCGATCTCGACCTGCGCCGGGCGCACGGTCTTGATCTCCTTCAGGAATTGGCCGTCCGCGCCGAAGACCTGCACGCGGTCGTTGACGTAATCGCCGACGTAGACGCGCCCGGCGCTGTCCACGGCTACCGAGGTCGCGGCCTTGAACTGGCCGGGGCCGGAGCCGACGCCCTTGTTGGTCGTGTCCTGCTTGATGTCGCCGCAGAAGACATCCATTTTGCCGTCGCCTTCGAACGGCACCTTCGTCACGCCGTGGAGCACATCCCAGGTCCAGGACGCGCCGCGAAAGGCGTACCCGGCCAGGTACACGGTCTTGCCGTCGGGCGAAAAGGCCGCGCTGGTGGGGCCGATCTCGCGGAGCTTTCGGTCGGCGTTGCCGCCCCAGGTCGTGAACGGTTGCCGGACATCCGGGCCGTCCAGCGCCAGGCCGCCGGTGGTGCCGTCGGTGGCCAGGCGGGTGAGCTTCATGTTCGCGAGCGCCATTCGGCCGCCGTGCACGGCCATGGCCGTGGCCGCGCGCCCGCTCATGCCGCTCTCGCCGGTGTTGTCGCCGCCTGTCAGGAGCGTCTGCTGGTTGGCGCTGAGCTTGAACGGCAGCCTGTCGCCCTGCGGGTAATCGACCCAGTTCAGGCCCTGCACCTCCTGGAGCTTGTCCTTTGGAAAGGGGTACACGGTACGTACATAGTTGCCGTCGTGGTCGAAGAGGCGGATCTGGTCGACGCCCCAGCTTTCGGAAACGTAGACGCCCTCGGGCGCGGCGCGCATGATCGCGACGGCGTCGCTGAGACGGCGGTGCGGCGTCCAGTAGAGCGAGCGCTCGAACTGCGGCTTGAGGCCCAGCGAGACGCGCACCTTCAGGCTGTTCTTGTCGTCGAGGTACTGGCCGGCATCGTCCTTGCCGTCCCAGACGATGCGCTGCTTCCTGCTGTCCTTCTCGAAGGGCGCCGGCGCGTTGTTGCCCAGGACGCCGCTGGCGAGGTGCCGCACGATGCGGCCTTCGCTGTCCTCTACGGCGACGGTGACGTCGCAGAAGCCCTTGGTCTCGAAGGCGACCTCGACGCGGTCGCCTTCGCGCGTCACCGCCGGCGGCGCGGCGAACTCGTAGACGGCTTCGCGCTTGACCTTGAACTCATCGAGCGCGCTGGCGTGCGCGGCGCCGACGCGACACCAGGCCAACGCAATCGCTACCGCCAGAAAAGTGCTGCGACTCATCGGTTGTCTCCTGTTCTCTCGATTTACGAATGCCCCGCAGCGTATGCAGGCAGTCCGCGCCCCTCGCCCCTGACCGCTCACCCCTTTTCCTTCGGCGGCGGGCAGCTGCTGCCGCGCAGCGACAGGCGCACGGGAATGTGCAGGCGCATCGGCGGCAGCAGCGGATTCATGCGCCGGGCTTCCAGCACGCGCACCAGGCAGCGGCCCATGTCCGCGCGGGACCATTCGAGCAGGTCCAGCGGGAGCTCGGCCCAGCACGTGCCGGCCAGCGCCGCGCGCTGCGTATTCTGCGTGCCCCACGCGATCACCGAGACGTCCTTGCCGATCTTCAGGCCGCGGGCATGCAGTTCGTCGAAGACGCCGCCGGCCATCTCCAGGTGCGCCAGAAACAGCGCGGTGGGCGGATCGTCGCGCGAGAAGAGCAGCTTGGTGGCTTCGCGGCCGCCGGCGGCATCGAAGCGCGAGGTCAATCCCACGCGTTCGTCTTCCAGCACGCCGCGGCGCAGGAGTTCGGTAGTGAATATTGCGCGGCGGCGCGGCGGTTGGTACTGCTGCTGCGTCCAGACCACCAGCCCGATGCGGCGGTGGCCCAGCGCCCAGAGGCGCTCGATGGCCAGGTCCGTGCCCTGCTGGTCGTTCTGCATCACGCCGTCCATCGCCATGCCTTCGTGATGGAACTCGACGCTGACCGCCGGCACGCCCTCGGCCAGCAGCGTGTCGCCGACCTCGCGGTCGTACCAGTCGACGATCACGCCGCGGAGCTTCTTCTTGAAGGTCGTCTTGAGGTCGCTGATGAGCGGCTTTAGCGGCATGCAGCACAGGTCCAGGCGCAGGCCGCGCTCCTGGGCCTCGGCCTGGGCGGCCTCCCAGATCTCCTTCATGTGCGGGTTGCTGGGCACGGGCACCGCGTCGGGCGACTGGACGTACAGCAGCAGGTCCTTCTCGGCGTGCTTGCCGTTGCGGCCACCCTTGGCCTCGGCGGCTTCGGCCCCCGACTCGCCACGCGCCAGGTACGCGGCGGGCCCGAGCACGTAGCCCTTGTAGGGGATGCTGCGCACGAGGTTCTCCTCGCGCAGCTGCGCCAGGCAGCGCCGCACGGTCACGCGCGAGACCCGCAGGTGCTTGCAAAGGTAGCGCTCGGTGAGCAGGCCCTTGTTGAGGCGCAGCGCCCCGTTTAGGATCTCCTTGCGAAGCCGTTCGCTGCAGCGGTCGGTGAGGGTCAGGGACACGGTTCAAGCTCCATTAATACTAGTATTAGAAGTACGTACACCGCCCTGCGAAGCCCCGGCACCAAAAATAGCCAATTCAGCGGAACTCCTTCAAATAAAACAAGTTGCCGGATTCGCGCAATCGAGTGTGCAACCCCGGACTTTGTCCGGCGGGGGTCCGGGGACCGGGATCCGGACACCGGGAACGGCTGTAACCGCAGAGCTCGCTTAGGAGCACCATTCGAAGAACCCACCCAAGCCAGACCAGAACCCGAAACTTTTCGTTGCCTCTCACCCTGTTAAACGAATTTTTCAAAGTGTGCTGTTACGCCATCGGGGCTAAGTTCCTGCCACTGAATGGATAGGAATATGGCGGCTGTTACACCTCCAGGGGGCAGCGGCGAGGGGTGAAGGGTCAGGGGTGGAGCGCCTTCCACCTACTCTTCTGCCAATCCAAAACCGAAAATCCAAATGCCTTCCGTGCCATGGTGGTTGATTCCGCAAGGGACGTTGTTATTCATGGAGCATGGCCACCGCGCCCGCGCAGCCCTTCACGCCCTTCGCGAAGGGGAAACTCGACGGCGACACGCGCTACCTCGACCCCGAGGTCGTCGCGGGACTCGGCAACCTGGAACTCGTCGCGCGCTTCATCGTCGAAGGCTTCCTGATCGGCCTGCACAAGTCGCCCTACCACGGCTACAGCAGCGAGTTCAGCTCGTACCGCAAGTACGTGGCCGGCGACAACTTCCGCTTCATCGACTGGAAGGTCGCGGCCAAGACCGACCGCCTGTACATCAAGCAGTTCGAGGAACAGACCAACACGCGCAGCTACCTGCTGGTGGATGCCAGCGCGAGCATGGCCTTCGGCGGCGAGAACGCGCTGCCCGGCGGGCGGAAGGGCCGCGGCATCTCGAAGTGGCTCTACGCGCGCAGCCTGGCGGCGGCCTTCGCGTACTTGGTCGTGAACCAGAACGACGCCGCGGGCCTGGCCGTCTTCCGCAGCGGCGCGCCGCAGGTGCTGCCGCCGCGCGGCGGGACGCTGCACCTGCAGAACCTCCTGCGCGCGCTGGGCAGCGTGGCGCCCGAGGCCGGCACGGACACCGAGCAGGGCCTGGCGGGCCTGCCCGAGCGCCTCAACCGGCGCGGCCTGGTGATCCTGATCAGCGATCTGCTCGACGACACCGAGAAGATCCTCGCCGCGCTGCGCGCCTTCCGCGTGCGGCGGCACGAGGTCATCGTCTTCCACCTGCTCTCGCCCGAGGAGCGGGAGTTCCCGTACAGGGAGAACATCGAGTTCATCGACGCGGAGTCCGGCGACCGCATGACCGCGCAGGGCAGCTACATCGCCGAGGCCTACCGCAAGGCGCTGGGCGCGCACATCGAGACGATCCGCACCTTCTGCCGGCAGAACGACATCGACTTCGTGCCGCTGTCCACCGACGAGTTGCTCAGCCGCGCGCTCGTCGCCTTCATCAGCAAGCGGCAGCGCACGCGCTGATCGACAGACCATGGATAATAGATATTAGATTACAGATTTTGGGAATGCCCGCGCGCGCTTCCATTCGTCACTCGTATTTCGTCATTTAATCGTCGCCGTCGTCTTCGTCGTCCTTGGCGAGGGCCAGGCGCGCGTCGAGGATCTCGCGCAGGACCTTCCAGTCGGTCGAGGCATCCAGCGGCACCAGCACGCGGCGTTCGCGCGCGTCGGGCACCTTCTGGCCCAGCTTCTGCGCGACGTTGGTCCGGCACAGCAGCATGCGCCGCCGTTCGGGGTATTCGGGGTCCAGCAGCCGCGGCGTGCCGTCGGGCTCGAAGCATTCCTTCTTCAGGTCGCGGTGGTCGCCCACCTTCGAGCGGTCGAAGTAGTAGACCACGCTCGGGAACGGCACCTTGGGATGCAGCGTGTACACATGCGCGCCCTGCGCCTGCAGGCGCAGCCAGTCCATGTCGCGCTTCTGCGCCTCAGCCAGCGTGGTGACCACCGTCACGGCGACCCAGATGCCGTAGACCGCCAACCCCGTGCACAGGCATGCTGTGTGGCAGCGCCCTTCGACCCACTGCCGCGAGGCGACAACATAAAGGAGGAGCGTCAGCGCGCCCAGCGGGACGCTGAGGCCGTACCCCAGCCCCCATTCGGGCTTCGCGAACCGCGGCGCCAGCGCCACGCCCACGCCCAGCAGCAGCCCCAGAAGAAGGTGGAGCCACGCCATGCGTTCCTCGGGCTTCCCGCCGGGTCGGTACAGCCGCGAGAGGGCCCAGCCGCCCCACAGCGCCAGCGGCGCCAGCAGCGGCAGCAGGTAATGGGCCTGCTGCTTGCTCACCGCGTAGAACCCCGCGAAGCCAGCCACCGCCGAAGCCAGGAAGAAGGCGCCCATCGCCGCGGAGACCGGATTGGGCGCGTCGGCGTAGCCCTTGCGCTCGGCGCGGCGGTGCGAGGCCGCCAGCGGCCAGGCCAGCAGCAGCAGGGGCGTCCACGGCAGCAGCGCGCCGGCGAGCTGGTAGAAGTAGAAGACCGCGCGGTCGTTCTGAACGTGCCCGGTCCTGCCGACGGCCTGGGCGACCTCGCGGCTCATCACCACCAGACCTTCATTGCCCGCCCGTTCGCGCACCAGGATGAACCACGGCAGCGCGACGGCCATCGCGACCAGCATGGCCAGGAAGAAGACCGAGAGCTTGCGGTAGTTGATCCGGCGCACGCGCAGCGCATGCACCAGCAGCGCGCCCAGCACCAGCAGCAGCGCGATGTGCCCCTTCACGAGGATGCCCAGCCCCAGCGACAGGCCCAGCCACAGCGCGGTGCTCCAGCCGGGCTTGCGCACACACGCCAGCCACCCCGCCGCGCACAGCGCCGCCGCCGTGAAGAAACTCAGCGCGATCTCGCCGCTGCCCGTCTGCGCGCAGCGATGGAAGAGGAACGACAGGCCCAGGATCGTCCCCGCCCAGATCCCCGCCGCGCGGCCGAAGACGCGCGATCCGAAGAGCACCAGCAGCACGACGGCGAACGCCGCCAGCCCCGCCGAGACGGCCATCGGCGCCTGCTCGGAGACCAACCGGCCCTCGGCGTCGGGCCCCAGAACCATCGCCACGCCCGCCGTCAGCCAGTACGGCAGCGGCGGCTTCTCCAGGCGCACCTTTCCGTTGAGCATGGGGAGGATCCAGTCGCCGCTGGCGATCATCTCCTCGGCCACCACCGCGATGCGCGCCTCGGCGGTCTCCGTCAGCGGGCGCCACAGGCTGGGCAGAAGGTACAGCGCGAAGAACAGCAGTCCGGTGACGACCGCCGTTGCCAGGTCCAAGCGGACCTCCGCGCGCGGCCGCGGCTCCAGCCCGGACGCGGTAGGCGCTTGCGTTTGGACGGTCTCGGTCATCCGGCGAAGGACCTCGTTTGAAGAGCGTATTACCCTATCCGCCCCGGGCTTTTCGGCCAATGGCGCTTTGCGGGAATCCGCTGCGTTTGGGAGCGGCCAGCCCCCTTTTTCAAAGGCGAGCGGGACGGTATACTCGGCGGCGCCCATGGAAATCCACTTCTGCAACCGATGCGGCATCCGGCTGGCCCAGCAGCAGTTCGAGGCCGGCGAAGCCGTGCGCCTCGCCGATGGCCATACCTTCTGCCGCTCGTGCGTGCCCACGCGCGCCGAACCGCCGCCGCCGGAACCGCCACCCGACGACGACGACGTGCGCGCCGTGCCGGTCTCGCCGCAGAAGCCCCGCAAGTCCTCGGCGCGCCTGGTTGCCGTCAGCGGCACGCGGCGCCCGCCTTCGTCGGCGCGCCTGTTGCCGGTGTCGGGCGGACGCACGCCCAGCGGCCGGATGCTCGCGCAAGCGCTGCCCGCGGGCCCCGGCGGCGCACGGGCCTCGGGACGCAGCCCCGCGGCCTCGCGCGGCGTGCCGTCGTTCGTCTGGATCGTGGGCGGGCTGCTCTTCGGCCTGCTGCTCTCGCTGGGGCTGGTGCGCGTGCTGGGCCTGGGCTCGGGCAAGGAACGCGCGGCCCCGCCGCCAGATGTTCAGGACGATCGCGACCTGCCGAAGGACCCCGCGGCATCCGGCCACGGCGTGGCTCCGCAGCCGGTGGCGGCCGGGGGCGGCCAGGGCGAGGTGCCCTTCCCCAACCCGCGCTGGAATCACTTCGAGGCCAACTTCGACCGGCAGGACCTGGGCGGGTTCGGGCCCCACGACTTCGACGACGCGCAGCCGCCGCGCTCGACGAAGGACGCCGGCCCGCGCGGCGGCGGCATTCTGGCGCTGGGCGCCCTGGAGAAGGACCCGCGCTACCGCTTCGGTTCGGGCGCGGAGATCCCCGCGGGGCGGCTAAACGGCGAGAAGGTGCGCGTGCGCTTCCGCTACCGCCTGCTGGCTACGGAGGCCCGCTTGACGGTGGAGGTGACGCTGGAGGAACGCGACGGGCCGTCGAAGTTCGTCTTCGAAGCCGACGCGCCGACCCTGAATCGCTGGCGCTGGTTCGACGAGCCGCTGACGGTCTTTCAGAAGACGCGGCCCGAGTCGGTGCCGGGCAACCGCCTGGTGCTGAAGGCCTGCGCGTCCGACGACCCCCAGGCGGGCGCATGCTTCATCGACGACGTGCTGGTGTACGAACCCGCCGAGAAGTAGCGAAGGCCCCCTCGACTTTGCCGATACCTTAGGGCCGGACGCGTGATACACTTTACTGCGAACAGGAGCGCGGCATGGGCCGGCTGGTCATCCGACCGCACATCTTCGAGGGCGAAGTCGGTCCCGACAAGAGCGTGCTGCAAGTGCTGCTGGACCTGCACGTGCCCCAGCATTTCTCGTGCCGCCGCGGCCTGTGCGGGCAGGACCTGATCCGCGTGCTGAGCGGCTGGGAGCACCTCAACCCGATCGGCGAAGTGGAAGCGGGCACGCTGACGTTGCTGCTGGCCTGGGGCAAGTCGATGCGGATGGCCTGCTGCACGCGGGTGGTAGGTTCCGGCGAAGTCGTCGTCGAGATCGTCAAATAGGCGGGACATGTCCATGCGCATCGTCGTGACCGGCGCGGCCGGCTTCCTGGGCTCGCACCTTGTCGACCGCCTGCTGGCGCAGGGGCACGAGGTCGTCGGCGTGGACAGCATGATCACGGGCTCGGCGCAGAACCTGGAACACCTGGCGGGCAACAAGGCCTTCCTGTTCACGCAGGCGGACGTGACGAAGTACATCGGCGTCGACGGCCCGGTGGACCGCGTCTACCACTTCGCCTCGCCGGCCAGCCCCAAGGACTTCCCGCGCTACCCGGTGCACATCTGCAAAGTCGGCGCGCTGGGCACGCTCAACGCGCTGGGCCTCAGCAAGGCCAAGGGCTCGCGCATGCTGCTGGCCTCGACGAGCGAGGTCTACGGCGACCCGGAAGTCCACCCGCAGGTGGAAGGCTACTGGGGCCACGTCAACCCCATCGGCGCGCGCTCGATGTACGACGAAGCCAAGCGCTTCGCCGAGGCGCTGACCATGAGCTACCACAAACAGAACCACGTCGACACGCGCATCGTCCGCATCTTCAACACCTACGGCCCGCGCATGCGCATCGGCGACGGCCGCGTGCTGCCCAACTTCATCTGCGCCGCGCTGCAGGGCCAGCCTATCACCGTCTACGGCGACGGCTGCCAGACCCGCAGCTTCTGCTACGTCGACGACCTGCTGGACGGCATCATGCGCCTGATGGAGTCGGCCTGCGACGAACCCGTCAACATCGGCAACCCCGACGAAGTGACCGTCCTGGAACTGGCCAGGGAAGTCATCGCCCTGACCGGCAGCAAGAGCGAACTGAAGTACGAATCCCTGCCCAAGGACGATCCCGTGCGCCGCCGCCCGGACATCACCAAGGCCACCCAACTCCTCGGCTGGACCCCCAAGATCGACCGGCGCGAAGGCCTGAAGCGCACCGTCGACGACTTCGCCCGCCGCCTGAAAGCCTAGCAGCCCGTTGAAAAAGGGCTGCTAGCATCGAGCCTGTTCCGCCCGACCCGGGCGTCTCAAAAGCCCCACCTTCCCTGTTGTAATGAAAGCCAATCGGGATAACATTCCCCAAGCGCGATAGTGCGCATCGCCGAGCCGGAAAAAAGCGATATGGCGGACGAAACCCTTCAGAGCCACGCCCAGAACGAGGCGGCGAGCGAGCCGGCGTCCAAGCCGCGCATCCCCGTCGGCTCGTTCGAGATCCTATATTGCGAGAAGTGCGGCTGCATGATCCCCGGCGGGGCCAAGAAGGGCAATGCCATCGCGTCCGGCGAACACTGGATCTGCAAGAAGTGCAGCCGCGCCACGCAGGGCACGGCGGCGGCAGGCGCCAGCGGAACCCGCGCGACCGCCGTGCGCTCCGCACCCGCACCCGTGCCCCAGCCCGCGCCGCCGATGCGCAGCCCCGAGCCCGAACCGGCGGAGATGCGCGACAGCCGCAACGGACGCAAGCCCTCGGGCCAGCGCATCACACCCATGGGCCGGCGCGCGAACACCAGCAGCCGCAGCCGCATCATCCCCGAACAGTCCGGCCGCGGTCGCCGCCTGGACCTGGACGCGCCGCTCCCGCCCGCCGACGGAGGCGCCAAGGCCACCAAGATCACGATGATCGCCGTCGCGGCCATTGCCGTGATTGGGCTGACTTTCCTCTTCATGTCCGGAAGCAGCAACGAGAACAAGGGCAACCTCCGCACCGAGTCCAACGACATCCCCAAGGCGCCCACAACGCCCGCCGCGAGCAAGGCCGCCGAGACCAACAGCGGCACCGGCGGCGTGACCAACCAGGAGATCATCGACCGCCTGACGCGCAAGAATTCTCCAGCGCCTGCGCCCCGAACAGATCCGCCCGCCGTCCGGCCTTCGCCCGCACCCCCACCGGCTGCGACCAAGTCCGAACCCGCTTCCGCCAGGCCCGGCGGGCTACTCTCCTCGATCGGCACCACCCGCCCCGGCGAACCAATCAATACCGGCCGCAAGCCCGTCCAGCAACCCGCACAGAAGACCGAGCCCGTCGCGAAGACCGAACCCGAGCCCGTCGTCGAAGCCGCGCCCGCGGCCCCGGTTGAGCCCAAGAAGGATGAGGTGGCTGCACAGCCCGAGAAGAAGACCGAAACGCCGCCGGTAGAACCGAAGAAGGACGAGCCCAAGATCATCGCGCCCCCCAGCGGCGGCTCGGTGCTGGACCCCACCGCCGTCCCCGGCATGTAACGCCCGCCGCGTAGTCTCCGATTTCAGACCTTCGCATTCCGCAATCGGCTGTAAGCTGGTGGCGCCATGAGCGATTCGAACACGCCCGCCGCGCCCGCCTCGGATGCGCTCGCGCCACAGGAAGCAAAAGACGCGGAGAAAGAAGCCGGCCCGAAAGCGGAGTCCGCGCCGCACCGCCCCGCGGTGCGCTCGCTGGTGCATTTCGGCGCGCTCCTCCTGGCCCTGCCGCTGACTTGGCTGGCCGGGGAGATGTCGGACTTCAACGGGCGCGCCTGGGCGGCGGGCATCTGTCTCTTCGGCGCCGTCTTCAACCTGCTCGTGCTGCGCTTCCTGCCGGTCGGCAAGAAGATTTTTCGCGACGGCGAAGGCCTGATCAACGGCGTGTGGCTGTACCCGCTCGGCCTGGCGCTGGCCTTCCTGATTTTTCCGCCGTGGGTCGTCGGCGCGGCGTGGGCGGTGCTGGCCGCCGGCGACGCGGCCGCGAGCACCGCGGGGCGGCTGATCCCCCGCCCCAAGCTGGCCTGGAGCGAGAAGAAGAGCTGGGCCGGGACGCTCTCCTTTCTAGTGCTGGCGGCGCCCGCCTGCTTCATGGTGCTGGCCTGGATCGCCTGGCTGGGCAGCGGCGCCGGCCCGGCGGATGGCCGGGCGAGCGTGCCGGAAGCCTTCCTGCGCCCCACCGGGCTGGACCTGCCGATGGTGTGGACCGTCTGCGTGATCGCCGCGGCGGCGGGCGCGATCCTGGAAAGCTTGGATGGCCCCTTCGACGACAACCTGCGCGTGACGCTGGGCGTGTGCGTGGTGGTGTGGCTTACGGTGCAGCTGTTCATGCCACTGCAGCAGATGGCCGGAGCGCGGCAGATCCATCCCGAGTGGCTGCTCCACGCCCTGGTCGCCAACGCGATCCTGGCTGCCGCGGTGCTGGCGCTGCGCTTCGCCGACCTGCCGGGCGCGCTGGCCGGCGGCCTGGCGGGCGCGGCGGTGTACTTCCTCACGCGCCCGCAGGGCTACGCGCTGCTGATCCTCTTCGTCGTGGGCGGTTCGCTGCTGAGCCGCCTGGGCCGCAAGACCAAGGAAGCACGCGGCGCGGCCGAAGCGCGCGGCGGCAAGCGCGGCATCGCCAACGTCGCAGCAAACCTGGGCGTTCCGGTACTGTGCGTGCTGGCCTACCCCGCCTTCCGCGGCGCGCCCGAAGCGCTGGCCGCCTACGCCGGGGCGCTGGCAGCGGCCTTCGCGGACACGGCCTCGAGCGAGATCGGGGCGCTCTCCGCCAAGCGCCCGGTGCTGATCACCACGAGCGAAGAAGTCCCGCACGGTACCGACGGCGCCGTCTCGGGGCTCGGCTACGCGGGCGCCCTGTTCGCGTGCGTGCTCTTCGCGGGCGCGGCCTGGGCGAGCGGTTTCTGGCGGTTCGTCGAGTCGGGCAACGTGCCGTGGAGTCCGGAGGTGCCGAACGGCCGCGGCGTCTGGCTAAGCCTGATCGCGGTGGCGGCGGGGCTCTTCGGCACGACTGTGGACAGCGTGCTGGGCGCGCGCATCGAGGGCAAAGTCCCCGGCGTGGGCAAGGGCGCGGTGAACTTCGTCTGCACGCTCAGCGGCGCCGCTGCGGCGTGGGCGATGGCTTCGCTCATCTATTGATCGAGTTTCAGGTCAGGCTTGCGGCTCGGACGCGGGCGGCCCGTCCAGCGGCGGAAACGCCGCGCGGCAGGGATGACAGTCGGCACAGTAGCCAAAGACCTGCAGGTGGTGGCGCACGGCGTGGAAGCCATGGGCGCGGCAGGCCTCGTCCTGCAGGCGCTCCAGGCGCCGCGAGATGAACTCGATGACCTTCCCGCAGTCCAGGCAGATCATGTGCTCGTGGTGCTCGTGCCCGTAGACGTGCTCGTAGTACGCGCCGTGGTCGCCGCGGAAGACTTCGCGGACCAGGCCGCAGTCGCACAACACGCGCAGGGTGCGGTAGACGGTCGCCTTGCTGGCCTTCGCGCCGCTCTTCTTGATGTGGTCGTACAGCCAGTCGGCGTGGAAGTGCTCGTGGGTGCCCAGCACGGTGCGCAGGATCTCGATGCGCGAGGTGGTCAGCTTGTCGCCGCGGCGCGCGAGCTGGCGCTTGAGGATCTGGATGGGCGACTCGGTCTCGCCCGGCGCGACGACGTGCAGCAGGTCGTCGGCCTTACGCGCGGACTTGGGCGCGGCGGGGGCGTCGGTCTGTTCGGGCGTCATAACCAGTCTTGAAGTTAGCCTCGGTTAATTCTCGATACGATGCTACGTAATTACCCCGCTCGCGTCAAGGGTCCCGCGGCGGGCAGCCAGAGTGCTAGAAGCGCATCGCGTCTTCGTTGGCGGGCGCCTGGCGCAGCGTGCGCTGGCGCAGCAGCGAATAGCTCATGTGGCGGTCGCGGTAGGCCCTCCACGCCTCCATCTGATCCTTGTTCAGCACGTCGCGCAGCTTGTCCTCGGCCACCGACGCGTGGCGCTCGATGCGCTTGGTGATCTCGCCATCGCCGCGCAGCAGCCCGCCCGCGTAGGCCTCGTTGAGCTTCTTCGATTCCTCGTCCAGGATCTCGCGCATCTTCGCCGCCTGCTTTTCGTCGAGCTTCAGCTCCTTCGCGAGTTCCTCGCCGAGTTCCAGCGCGCTGGTGCGCACGCGCACCTCTTCCTGCCAGCGCCCATTCGCCTCCGCACCCGGGGCCTCACGGTCGCGCAGCCAGCGTTCCTCGCGCTGGAGGTCCCCGTTCTGCCCGGCCGGATCGACGTCGAAGCCGGCGCCCAGTTCGATGGCAATCTCCGACTTCTGGCCCTTGCGCTGGATCGTCAGGCGGTGCGTGCCGTCGGGGGCCGCGCGGATGACGGTGCTGAGTTCCTGCATCGTCTTCACCGGCATGCGGTCGATGACCGAGATGCAATCGCCTTCCTTCAGGCCCGCGCGGTCGGCGGGCGTGTCCGGCAGCACCTGCGTGACGAAGACGCCCATCGCGCCGTCGTTGCCGTACTTCTCGCGCAGTTCGGGGGTCGCGTCCGCGAGGATCACGCCCAGGCGCGCCTTGCGCGACGTACGGGGCGCCCACGCCGTGCCGCCGGGGTCGCGCTGCACGCCTGGCGGAAGGGGCATATCGTCGCCCATGCCGCCGAAGCCGTTGCCGTCGTCGAACATGTTGTCGAGGTTCCTGCGCATGTACTCTTCCAGGCGGCGCTGGAACTCCAACGCGTCGCGCGGATTCATCTGCAAGGTGTACCCACGGTCCTCCGCCTTCGGCGCGGCTTGCGGGCCGGCGGCGGGCGTGCGCACCCCGAGCTGCCGCTGCAGTTCGGCGATGCGCGCGTCCTTCTCGACCATCGCGCGTTCGAGCAGTTGGATGCGCGTCTCCATCGCGGCCAGGCGCTGCTCGACGGTGGGCGGCTCGGCGGGTGCGGGCGGCGCGGGCTCGGCCGCGCGCAGCAAGGGCGCGGCGACCATGAAAAGGATCCATGTGCACTGCGCAGTCTTAGCGTAACTCAAGGACTGCCCCTCCTTTACAGATAGGAACCGGGTCAGCCGGTCCCCTGTAGCAAAGACGCCAAAAGGGACCCAGTCTTCAGGACGGTTCCGGAGCCCAGCTGATAGAGGGTACCTCATAAAGGAGGCGCGCGCCACCAGGCAGCGGCGCGCAATAAGGGCGTTCAAGCGCGTGGGGCGAGAGGCTAGTCGCCGTCGGAGCCGCCGGCGGAGATCTGCGCCTCGGACTCGACGGCGGCGTCTTCGCCGTCCGCCGGGGCCTTCTCGCCCTTGGCTTCCTTGGCGGTCTCGGCGTCAGTCACCTGCCGGCTGCCGATGGCGTCGACCTGCGCCAGGGCCTCGGTGCGGGCCTGCTTGGCCTGGCGGTCGATCTCGTCCATGGGCAGGTGCTTCTCGATGTCGTCGAAACGGATCGCAATGCGCTTGCTGACGCCGGGCTCGGGCATGGTGATGCCATACAGGACGTCGCCGTAGCTCATCGTCTTCTTGTTGTGCGTGATGACGACGAACTGCGAGCGGTCCATGAACTCGCGCAGCATCATGTTGAAGCGGTCGACGTTGGCCTCGTCCAGCGGCGCGTCGACTTCGTCGAGGATGCAGAAGGGCGCCGGCCGCGAGCGGAAGACCGCGAAGAGCAGCGCGATGGTGGTCATGGCCTTCTCGCCGCCCGACAGCTGCATGATGCTGCGCGGCTCCTTGCCCGGCGGGCGCGCCACGACCTCGATTCCGGCCTCCAGGATGTCCTCGCCTTCCTCCAGGATCAGGTCGGCCTTGCCGCCGCCGAAGAGCTTGCGGAAGATCTCCTGGAAGTTCGCGCGGACGGCCGTGAAGGTGTCCTGGAACTTCTGGCGGCTGAGGCGGTTGAGCTTCGAGACGACCTCGCGGATCTTGCTGCGCGCGGAACTCAGGTCGTCGGCCTGCGTCTTGAAGAACGCCAGGCGCTCTTCCAGTTCGCGTTGTTCCTCGAGCGCGTACATGTTGACGGGGCCCAGGCGCTGGAGGCGGTCTTCGAGCTTCCCGGCTTCCTCCTTGATCTCGTCGCTGACCTCCGGCGGGCCGCCGCGTTCGGCCAGCACCTGCAGCGCGTCGACTTCGTAGACGCGGCGGGTCTCTTCGAGCTTCCCGTCCAGGCGCAGGCGCAGCTCGACCTGGCGGCGTTCGACCTCGCTGATCTGGCCGCGCACCTCCTCAAGCTGCTGGCCGACGGCGCGCTCGCGCCCGCGGGCGTCCTCGAAGTAGAGGCGCGCGTTCTCCTTCTCCTCGACTAGGCCACGGGCCTTGGCCTCGCACGCGCCGATACGTTCGACGGTGGCCGTGCGGGCCGCCTGCTTCTCGGCCAGCGTCGCTTCGGTGTGCTCGCGGCGCTGATTCAGCGAGGCCTCGCGAGCCAGCTCGCGGTCGGCGACGTCGCGGCGGTCGGCGAACTGCTCGCTGAGCGCCTGCACCTCGCGCTCCAGCCCCTCGACGCGCACCGTCAGCGTGCTGGCCTCGCGCTTCATGTCCTCGAGGTGCTGGCGGCCGGAGTGCACCGCTTCGTCGCGGCGGGCCAGCTCGGCGCTCTGCGCCTCGGCACTGCGCGCGATCTCGGCCTCCTGGCGCTTGATCTCCTCGACGTCCGCGCGCAGGGCTTCGATGCGCTCGACGTGCGAGCGGCGCTCGGCCTCCAACTCGCGAATCTCGTCGTCGGCGACCTGCTTTTCCTCGGTCGAGCGCGCCTCTTCGCGGGCGATGGCGGCGAGCACGCCCTTCAGCTCGTTGGCGCTGGTGCCCAGGGCAGCGACGTTCTGCGCCAGGCGCTCTTCGTCGCGGCTGACCTGCTGAGCGCGCTTCTCCAGGAACGCGATGCGCTCGGTGAGCGCATTGCGGGCCTGCTCGCGCTCGTCGATCTCCTTGCGCAGGCGGTCGATCTCGTTGCGGCGGCCGATCAGGCCCAGGCGGTTGACCTTGAACTTGCCGCCGCCGATCGCGCCGATGGGCTCAAAGATCGCGCCTTCCAGGCTGACGCGGCGCCAACGGCTGGAGGGCACGTCGTCGTAGTGCGCCTGGCGGGCCGCGGCGGTGGTCTCGAAGACCAGCACCTCACCCAGCAACGCTTCCGCGACATCGCGATAGACCTCGTCCATCGGCTTGACCAGGTCCGCGGCGCGGCCCAGGCAGCCAGGCGCGAAGCGTGCCATGGTGTCCAGCCCGCGGGTCATCGCCGAACCGAACAGGCCCGTACCCAGACGGTCCAGCGGCAGGAAGGTGGCGCGACCCAGGCCCTCGGCCTGCAGGCGCTCCATCAGGCGTTCGGCGGTCTCGGCCTTGCCGACGACCAGGCTTTCCAGTTCGGCGCCCAGCGCGGCTTCCATCGCCGGCTCGAGGGTCTCGTGCACGCCCAAGCAGTTGGCGACCAGTTCGACGAAGTCCTCGCCGATCTCGCCGGCGTTCCGCAGGGTGGTCAGCACGGCGCGCACGCCGGGCGCCAGGCCTTCGCCTCGCGCGATCAGGTCTTCCAGGACGCTGCAGCGACTGCGGCCCTGCTCGACCTGGTTGGCGATCTCCTGGGCGCGGTCGGCGGTGCGCTTGATCTCGTCCTCGGTGCGCGCCAGCAACGTGCGTAGGCCGGACTGCTCGGTCTCGAGCATCTCGCGGCGGCGCCGGATCTGCTCCAGCCGGCCGGTGACCTCCTCGGCCTCGTTCTGCGCGAAGCGCAGCTGTCCCTCGGCCTTGTCGACGCTGGCCTGGGCCTTGCGCAAGCGGTAATCGATGCCGCTGATGTCGGCCTCGGCCTGCGCCAGCGCCTGCTGCGCCTGGGTGCGGCGGCCCAGGGCGTCCAGCCCCGCGGCGCGCGCGGCTTCCAGGTCGCGGCTGGCTGCTTGCTGCTGCGCGACCTGTTCGGCCAGGGATACAGTACCCTGCTCGACGCCCGCCTTGCGCTCTTCCAACGTCTGGCGCCCGTTGGCGAGGTCCAGTTCCAGGCGTTCGCGTTCGCTGGCCAGCGCGGCGGCGCGGTTGCCGGCCTCGACGGCGGCCTGCTTGGCGCGCGCGGATTCCTCGCGCATCTCCTCGATGCTGCGCTGTTCGGACTTGATGGCCTCCTCGAGGCCCGCAAAGGCCGCCTTGGCCTCGCTGAGGTCGTGGTGCGCCTTGGAGACCTCGCCGTCCAGCCGCGCCATGGTCTCCTGCGCGGTGACGGTGCCGGCCTGGGCCTCGCCCAGTTCGGCGCTCAGCGAAGCGGCCTGCTGCTGCGCGCCGTGCAACTGCCCGTCGACCTCGCCGAGGTTGCTCTTGGCGTGGAAGACCTCGTAGAGCAGCAGGTCGAGCTTGATATTGCGCAGGCGGTCGGTGATTTCCTTGGCCTTGCGCGCCTTGGTGGCCTGGCGGGTGACGGAGCGCAGGCGCGAATCGAGTTCGCTGACGGTGTCGCCGACGCGCGCGAGATTCTGCTCGACGCGCTCCAGCTTGCGGAGCGCGAGCTTCTTGCGTTCCTTGTACTTGTGGATGCCCGCCGCCTCCTCAAAGAGGTCGCGGCGCTCCTTGCTGTTGGCCTCCAGCATCTGCGAGATGCGACCCTGCTCGATGATCGAGTAGCTGCTGGTGCCGATGCCGGTATCGAAGAAGAGTTCCTTGATGTCCGCCAGGCGGCAGAGCGCCTTGTTGAGCAGGTATTCGCTCTCGCCGCTGCGGTACAGGCGGCGCGTAACGGAGACCTCGGGCGCGTCCAGGCGCAGCGCGCGGGCGCCGTTCTCGCCCATCGGGTTCTCGAAGGTGAGGGTGACCTCGGCGAAGTTCAGCGGCTTGCGGTGTGCCGAGCCGTTGAAGATGACGTCGAGCATCTCGGTGCCGCGCAGGCTCTTCGCGGAGCGCTCGCCGAGCACCCACTTCACAGAGTCGACGACGTTGGATTTACCGCAGCCGTTCGGTCCGACAATGCAGATAAAGCCGGGTTGGAACTCCAGCGTTACCTTGTCGGCAAAAGATTTAAAGCCGAAGGCCTCAAGACGCTTGAGGTACATTTCAGAACTTCTCCCGAGCGGTTCCCCCCCACTCTGGAGTGCGTCCCGCGAACTGCTATCTGCCTAGTCCGGACACGAGTTATGGCTTTCGCGGAAAGCCCCTATCATGTATGGGGAATCGACCGGCGCAAGTCAAAAGATGAGGTAAATCCCTTGTTATCGGCCCGGGAAACTTGCGAAGTTTAGCCGAAAATCCTGACCACCGAAGCCACCCTGCTTGAAATAGGACTTTATTAGGTTTCTGCTCAAATCAGGCGGATAGCAATCTGGTACGTCGCCAGCGAGACGACGTACGCGAGCGCCGTCATGTAGCCGAACGTGAAGGCCGCCCACTTCCAGCTGTTGGTCTCGCGCTTGATCGTCGCCACCGTTGCGCCGCATTGGCAGCAGAGCGCGAAGAAGACCATAATCGAGAGCGCCACGGCGAGATTGAAAACCTTCGAACCGTCGGGACGCTTCGAGGCCTGGAGCTGCGAAGCGAGTTTGCTCTCGCCGTCTTCGTCATCGCCGACCTCCCCGCCCAGGTCGTAGATGATGCCCAGCGTCGAGACGATGACCTCGCGCGCGGGGAACGACGCGATCGCGGCCATCGAGATGCGCCAGTCCCAGCCCAGCGGCCGAAAGACGGGCTCCACCACCTGCCCCATGCGCCCAAAGTAGCTGTCGCGCAACAGCGCGCCTTCCTGCAGGCGGTCGATCGCGCCGAGGCGCTCGTCCAGCTCTTCGCCCTGCAGCGCCGCCTGCGCTTCCTCGCGCAGTACGTCGTGCTCCTTGATGACTCGATCGCTGTGCGGGAAGTAGCTCAACGCCCAGATGATCACCGAGATCGCGAAGATGATCGTTCCCGCGCGCAGCGTGAAGGCCACCGAGGCCTCCCAGACGCGAAAGAAGACCGTCTTGAAGCCGGGCATCTTGTACGTGGGCAGTTCCATTACGAACGGCGGGGTGGGTCCTTTCAGCAACGTGCGCTTGAGCAGCAGCGCGACGGGAATCGCGGTCAGGATCCCTACGAAGTACATCCCCGCGAAGACCATGCCCTGCACGTTCAGTACGCCCCACACGGTGGCCACCGGCACGAAGGCTGCGATCATGATCGCATAGACAGGGATGCGCGCCGAGCAGCTCATCAGGGGCGCCACCAAGATCGTCGTCAGGCGGTCGCGCGGATTGTGGATCGTCCGCGCCGCCATCACGCCTGGAATCGCGCAGGCGAAGGAGCTCATCATGGGGATGAAGCTGTGCCCGCTGAGCCCGCAGAAGCGCAGCAGGCGGTCCATCAAGAACGCCGCGCGCGCCATGTAACCGCAGTCTTCCAGGATCGCGATGAAGAGGAAAAGCAGGATGATCTGCGGCAGGAAGACCAGCACGCCGCCCACGCCGGCGATGACGCCTTCGACGAGCAGGCTCTGAAGTATCCCGCCTTCGAAGGACGTGCCCGCCAACAAGGCCGTGATCCACTCGCCCAGCGCGCCGAAGGCGCCGTCCACCAGTTCCATCAGCGGCGCTGCCCAGGAGAAGATCGTCATGAAGACCAGCGTCATCAACGCGGCGAAGATCGTGGTGCCGAAAACGCGGTGCGTCAGCCACGCGTCGAGCCGGTCGGTCAGGGACGGCCCGGCCTGCGTGCGCTGCTGGTGCGGCGCCAGCGCCTGGCCGATCCAGGCGTAGCGCATCTGCGCTTCCAGCGCGGCCGGCGGGCGCCCGGCGCTGCGGATGCGGTCGCGCGAGTCCTTCAGCCGCGTGCGAACGTCCTCGCCGCAGTGCCTGGCCAGGTCTTCCTCCGCGCTGCCGCCTTCGTCGATCAGCGCGCGTGCGATCAGGAACTGCTCGGCCTCGATGCCGGCCCGCAGCGTGTGCAATTCCTTGGCGATGGCCTCGGGCCACGCACACGGCGGCCGGGGCGGCTGCGCGTCCAGCTGCCCGATGATCGTCTCGCGCAGTTCCTTCACGCCCTCGTTGCGATGCGCCACCGTCGGGATCACCGGCACGCCCAGCGCGGCCGCCAGGCCCGAACAGTCGATCTTCACGCCGGCCTGCTCCGCGGCGTCGACCATATTCAGCGCTACGATCGTTGGCAGGCCCAGTTCCATGACCTGAGTGGCGAGGTACAGGTTGCGCGACAGGTTGCCCGCGTCGGCGATGACGACCACCAGGTTGGGGCGCGGCTCGTTCTTCACGTGGCCCAGCAGCAGCTCGACGGCGACCATCTCGTCGGGGCTGTGCGCGGCGAGGCTGTAGGTGCCCGGCAGGTCGATCAGCTCCAGTCCGTCTCCGAGTTTTCCGATCTTCTTCTCGACGGTAACGCCCGGATAGTTGCCGACGCGGTGGCGCAGCCCGGTGAGCGCGTTGAAGAGCGTCGTCTTGCCGGTGTTGGGATTGCCGATGATCGCGACGCGGCGCACGCGGGAGGCGGTTGAAGCGGGGCCGCTCATGGCTCGACCTCGACGTTGTGCGCCTCCGCCTTGCGCAGCGAGAGGTAGTAGCTCTGGATCTCGATCTCGAGCGGGTCGCCCATGGGCGCGACGCGCACGACCTTCACCGCGGCGCCTTCGATGACGCCCATCTCCAGCAGGCGCTGGACGATGGGGCCATCGCCGTGCACTCGCGTGATCGTACCGCCCTCGCCGGGACGGCATTCGCTCAGCCGCATCGCGGCATGCTCCTTTCTGCCTTCGCCTGCGTACCGCGCGTCAGCGGCGCGACGGTTCCGCCACGCTTGCAGGCGGACGGGCCGCGGGCTCCTGCGTGGGCGAAGGGTCGGGGTTCTTCTTGGACAGGTCTTGGTCGAGGAACGCCTGCGTGTTGGGGACCGCGCCGCAGGAAGCCTTTCCGCAGCCGCAGCCGGCATCGCCCTTCCAGGCACGATAGAACCAGCGCAGGCTGAGCGCCACGCAGGCCAACACGACCAGGGTTACGATGATGTTTTCCAGCATGGCATTAACCGCCGGCACAACGGGTCAAGCGCGCGTAACGAAGACCTCGTCGGCCATCTGGCGATCCAGGGCCAGGCGCGACGTGCCGCCCAGCACCACCACGACGCCCCAGCCGCTGCTGCACGCGACTTCGACGCGCGTGTTCGCAACCAGCCCCAGGTGCGCCAGGCGCCGCGCGTCGTTCGTTTCGCCGCGCACGCCGACCACGCGCACGGTCTCATGAACCTTGGCCTGCGCCAGCGGGAAGGGTTCATCGTTGGGACGCTCGAGCACCGCCGCGCTGCGCGCAGCAGGCGCCGAACCGCTGAGATGAAAGAGACTCGTCATGGCGTGAAGCCAGGACGTGCGCGGCCCCAGTGCGACGCCAAGCATTCTTCCTGCGGTTGCTTTCGCGGTGCTCATGCGGCACTCCCAAAAGCGGCGTCCTGCGAATGAATGTCAACTAATCGCCGGCCGCCTAAGCAACTGAGAATGATTCTCAATTGCTCCCTCAGTCTAGGTCTTGCCTCATGTCGGTCAAGATAAATATGCCGCCACCTTTGAAATACTGTCAGAAATCCCGATTGCCCTGGAAATCCAAAGCACTTTCCGCTCTGGATAGCCCAATAACCTGTTATATAAATAGCAGTTATGGGAATTATCCCGCACCCCCATATTGAGAGCGAATCTCGTCTAGAGCCTTCGGGGCGTAGGGGTGCCGGCGCCTCAAAATGGCTCTTTTGGGGCCTCCTCCTTATCTATTTGGCTTTCTGGAAGGGCGAAGGCGGCTACCGGGATCTGCGCGAGTACCTCGACATCGCCGAGGGCCTCTGGCTGCGCGGCGATACCTCCATCCCCGGCCAGCCCGGCACCTATTATCGCTTCGCGCCCGGCCTGCCGATTCTCTCCGGCCCCCTTGTGTTGCTGGGCGCCGCGCTACACGAGATAGTGCCATCGATTACGCCTCGCGCACTGGGCGCGCTGACGGTCCCCCTCCTGGGCGCACTTTCGTGCGCGCTGCTGTACGGCATCGCCCGCATGTTAAAGTGTTCGGCGCGCGCCGGTCTATGGGCGAGCGTGCTGCTGGGCCTTGGCAGTCCCCTGCTGACGTACGCGAAGCTCTACTACGCCGAGACCGCGGTGCTCTTTTGTCTGGCGCTGGCGCTCTACGCCTGGCTGCGCGCGGAAGCATCGGTGCGCGCGTGGCCCTGGACGCTGCTGGCCGGCGCGAGCCTCGCCAGCGCCGTGGCGTGCAAGTACGAACATCTGCTCCTCGTAGCGCCGCTCGCCGCGGGCATGGCCATCGCGCTCCTGAAGAGCGAGGACCGGCCCGGCCACACGAAAGGCACTGCGTTCGTGGCATTTGCGACGGTTCCCATGCTCGCCGCCGCGGCGCTGCTCTGGATGAACTACGCGCACTTCGGCCACCCGCTGCGCACGGGTTATGAGGATGTCGCCGAACGAAACCTCTCGCCAAGTCACGCGCCGGGCAACCTGCTGTACCTCGGACAGTGGCTGATGCGCGTGCCGTGGCTGCTGCCGGCGTTCTTTCTCCTGCCGCGCGCGCTGAAAGGCCGCCGTGCGCTGTGGTGGGGGCTTGCGCTGGGCCTGCTGGCGATGGAAGGCCTGTGGCTCTCGTTCGCGTCGCTCTCGATCTTCCCCATCAAGTACACGCTGCCGATGCTCGCGCCGCTAGCCGTGGGCCTCTGCGGCCTGGGCAACCTGCTGGAAGCTCGCGGGCCGCGCCGCGGGCTTGTCTACACAGGCCTGGCGATCGTGCTATGGAACCTCGGATTCTTCCTGACGGGCGACGACGGTTCGGCGGCCTTCACGCTGGACGCAGCGCACGGACTGCAGTCGTACGTGTGGTACTCGGCGCCGGACGGCGACGACTACGGCTCGCCGGCGGGCGCCGAGCAGTTGGCGATCCTGGCGGTGCTGCTGGCCGCCGGTTCGGCGGGCCTGTGGCGCGCGGCCGCCCGTACCCGCGATGCCGGCGGCTCCAGGCGCGATGGACCGTGACGAGCGCGGCTTGCTGGCAGGGCTTCAGGCAGGTATCTTCCAGGGCAGTCGTAAGGCCGGGGCGTAGCTCAGTTTGGTAGAGCGCGTGGTTTGGGACCACGAGGCCGCAGGTTCAAATCCTGTCGCCCCGACCAACCATGTTGATCGAGATTGGGAACTTGAGGCGGATTTCGCACGCAGAGACAAGCCTTACCTGGCGCCTGCCCCAGGTTCCCTTCTCGAACTTCAGGTAGACTCCTTCTACAAGCTCACCCAGAACGGCCTTTAAACGTTCTCTAGGGGCCGTCATAAGGTCATCGAACAGCACAAAGTCGTTCCAGTCCGGCGTGCGGTATACTAGGCGCAATCTCCCCGCCTCATTGCACACCCGTCCGGTGTCCAGGTGCCGGAGGCCGACCGTCCGCAGTAGCTGGTGCAACCGGTCTAGCGCCAGCACTGCGGTGGTGGGGTCGTTGATGCCGGGCGAAAGTGCCTTGAGTGCGATGTCGACCAGGATGCGGAAACCGAAGGCTGGGTCCTGCTCGACGGTCCGCTCTGGCCCGAAGGCCATCAGATCATCCAGTTTCCGGGTGGACGCCGTCGGCTGCCCATAGATGCGGAGCAGTGGGCTGCCCTTGGCGACGAAGTCCCCCACCTGAGGCGCCAGTTCTAGCACGCAATTGTTCCGCCGGGCCCACTCAAGCAGTCCGTGCTGGTCGAAGACCAGAAAACGCCATGCGAGCAGGCCCACCGGGCGAAGCATGCGGCAGGTGTGGTCGAAAAGAAACAGGTAGGCTGCCAGGGAAACCAGGCTCGCATAACGCGAAATCCAGGCGGAAAATTGCGGGATGGACTGGTCGACTCGAACTTGAACCAGGAGCGAGAAGGTGAAGGTGAAGACGAAAATGGCCAGCACTGCCTTTGGCAGGCGCTCTCGAAAGGCGGTGGCGACAATGCGTGGCGAAAGCTGGCTGCTGGCGATCTGGACCGCAACCAGCATCATCGAGAAGACGAAGACAATGAAGGAGAGCAGTGCCGAGGCCAGCGCGCTCAGCGCAGCGCGCCCGCCCTCGATGCTGATCTCCGCCTCCCATCCCAGGCAGGCGTCTATGCGACGCGACAGGAGGTCCGCTGAGAGCGCCAGCAGCATGCCCATTACCGGCAGGAACCAAATGGAGTTTCGCAGGAAGCTCCGAAGCCGGTAGCGACTAAGCCAAGTCATCGAGCTTAATCTCCGCATGCCATAATATGCCTATTGCGTGGAAATGGTCACCAACGGAAGCAACTGCTGTGAGTCCGATTCGAGCATGGCGGTCAGGATCTGAAGAAAGCTCAACGTACCTTTGGATGCCACGTCAGACTCGGGGATGTAGTACCAGTGGTCCAGGTGCCGAACGGCCACGAAGGCGCCGGCAGGCTTTTCTGCCGAGCAGCGGATGACCATGGGCAGGGGAAGCCGTTCGCCCGGAGCGGGCTCCAGAACGCGCCGAGCCACGCCCGTCTCGGAGAATGATTCAGGCACCGCGACGCAAGCGGACAGTTCCAGCATCATGTGCAGGAGCGAGCGCGTCTGCATGGCGATATCCACACCGTCCCCGGCGAGGTTTCCGTAGGCGACCTTGAATTCACGCTGCTCTGAGGCGAGGCCGAGCAGCCGGCGGCATTCAAGCATCGCGGAGCTCGCTTCGGCTTGGAGGTCCTTGTGGATCACCAGGAGCGTGACATCGCCCGACTTCTGCTTCTCGACCCGCAAACTGAATCCGCCGGCGTCCTGCGCCTGGCGAAACAATTCCAGCAGTCGCTCGAAGCTGGGATCCGCCGCTCGCGAGCGTCCCAGCGAGGTCGCGCGGTTCCGCAGCCCATTGATGGACTGGAGCGTGAGCTGCATTATCCGGTCGGCGGGCCAACCGGCCTGCAGAAGATACAGCACCGCGGCCGGCGGGATGGGCGTTAGGAATGTTCTCTGCATCTTCTCGCCCTTGATAGGCGTGTAGGTGATGGTCGGCCGATCCGTGTAGCGGTATTCGGCGCCCAGGGAGGCTCCGGCGACAGTCTCCGTGGGCTGGTGGGGAACAAAGAGGCCGGAAAGATTGAGTGACGGACGCACCACCGTCTCCTGGGTGCGCCCACCAACGATCTGGGATACCTCAAGGAACTGCGGCGCCTCGGCGAACCGCAGGCGCACCAGGTTCATCAGCGCCTGCTCGTTGGCCGTGACAGCAAGTGCATTGCTGTAGTCGAGCCGGTCGGCTGAAATCATGGACGGTGGTACACGACGGCTACAGCCGGAGGCTCCGGCTACCAGGACGAGCCCCACTGCCAGCCGGATGGCACCTGAAAATCCTGCGACTCTGCCCAAAGATCGCGCCATGGACTGCCTCCTTGGCGGCGGGTCCCGCTGCCCAGCCGCGAAACCGAAGTTATAGGTATGGGTGCAGGGTACCCACCGAATCGTCTGTACGCTGTGTTCAAACCGCCGGCTGAGGCGGGCGAGCCACCCCCTTTACAGACGCTTGGGCATAGGCCGCCTTGCCGCTGTGAAGCAGCTGCTCCTCCGTCACAGTGGAAAACAGATGCATGGCCCGGGCGATCATCCCGGTCCAGCCGGTCTGGTGGTTGGCGCCCAAGCCTGCGCCGTTGTCGCCGTGGAAGTACTCGTAGAACTGCAGGTAGTCCCGCCAGTTCGGATCGTTCTGGAACTTCTCGTTTCCGCCATGGACCGGTCTTCGGCCATCCGGTCCGCGCAGAAATATGGCCGACAGCCGACGGGTGATCTCCTCGGCCACCTGAAACAGGTTCATCCGGCGCCCGGAGTCGGTGGGGCACTCGATCATGAAGTCATTCCCATAGTAGCCGTAGTACTGCAACAGCGCCCGGATGATGAGCAGGTTGACGGGCATCCAGATCGGCCCGCGCCAGTTCGAGTTTCCGCCGAACATGCCGCTGTCGGATTCGGCCGGAAGGTAACCGACGCGGAACTCCTTCCCCGCAGCGTGAAAGACGTACGGATGTTCGGCGTGGTGGCGGGACATGGCGCGGAGACCGTAGGGGCTGAGGAATTCCCGCTCGTCGAGCATCCGGCGCAACACGCGCCGGAGCTTGGGCTCATCAAGGATGGAAGCGAGGCGACGGTTCGCATGTCCGGGCTTCCGCGGGTCATGGATGAAAGAAAGGAGTTCCGGGCGCGCGTTCAGGAAGTCTTGGAACCGTCTTTCCAATTCAGGAAAGCGCCTATGTAGGTCACCATCATAGGCGGTGGCGCCGCAAAGCGGCAGCAGGCCCACCATCGAGCGCACTTTGAGCCGCTGCGCGCGGCCGTCGGGCAGGCGCAGCACGTCGTAGAAGAAGCCGTCCTCCTCGTCCCACATGCCCGTGCTTTCGCCGGAGTGGAACATGGCCGACGAGATCCAGAGGAAATGCTGGCTGAACTTGAGGACCATGTCCTCGAAGCCGGGGGCCGTCTGGGCCAGTTCCGTGGCTATTTCCAGCATGTTCTGGCAATACAGCGCCATCCAGGCGGTGCCGTCGGCCTGCTCGAGGTATCCTCCGGTGGGCAGCGGCGCGCTGCGGTCAAAGACGCCGATGTTGTCCAGGCCCAGGAACCCACCTTCAAACAGGTTTCGGCCCATGCGGTCTTTGCGGTTGACCCACCAGGTGAAGTTGAGCAGCAGCTTGTGGAAGACGCGACCCAGCCACTCCGTGTCGCCCTTTCCCGTCCGTGCCTTCTCCATGCGATAAGTGAAGATGGTGGCCCAGGCATGTACGGGCGGGTTGACATCGCCGAAGTTCCACTCATAGGCCGGGATCTGACCATTCGGATGCAGGTAGGGCTCGCGCAGCATCAGGTCGAGCTGGTCCTTGCCGAACTTCGGATCCACCATGGTCAGACCGATCACATGAAAGGCAAGATCCCAGGCAGCGTACCAGGGGTACTCCCACTTGTCCGGCATGGAGATGATGTCCGCGTTGTAAAGGTGGGGCCAGCTCTCGTTGCGAGGTGCGGTGCCGTGCTCCCGCAGCCACCTATGCACGTCATAATAGTAAAACTGCTTGCTCCAGAGCATGCCCGCCAGCGCCTGCCGCATCACGTTGGCCGCATCGCCGGACAGGGCCGGCGGCGTAAGGGACGCATAAAAGGCGTCCGCCTCGCGCTTGCGGGCCTCCAGCACGGTGTCGAAGCCGGGACCCAGGGACTCCTGGCCGGCTCCGGCGATGGTGGCCGGGGGCGTGTCGCTCAGACGCAGCCGCAGCGTCCGGGACTCGCCTGCGCCGACCACGATCCGGTAGCGGGCGGCCGCCTTGGTGCCCTGCTGAGCGGGGTTGACCGCCTGTGTCCTGCCCAGCACCACGTAGTTGTGGATGCCGTCCTTGACGTACGGACCGGGGTTGGGCGTGCCGAAGACGCGCTCCGTATTGGTCTCGTTCTCGGTGAAGAGCAGCTCCGGGGCGCCGCCGCAATACAGGTAGCGTTGTCCGAGGCGGGCATGCGAGGCGGCGATCAGGCTGCAGTCGTCCGATGCGGGCGCTCGCTGCAGACGCGGGCGGTCGCTCCGGCCGCCCCAGGACCAGGTGTTGCGGAACCAGAGCGTGGGCAGCACGTCGATCGTCGCCGCCTCCGGCCCGCGATTGCAGAGGGTGATGCAAATCAGCAGATCTTCCGGTGAGGCCTTGGCATATTCGACAAACACGTCGAAGTACCGATCGTCCTGAAAAACCCCCGTGTCGATCAGCTCGTACTCGAGCTCCTGCCGGCCACGGCGGCGGTTGGTCTCGATCAGGTCCGCATAGGGGAACGGCGCCTGCGGGTACTTGTAGAGGTAACGCATATAGGAGTGCGTCGGAGTCGAGTCGAGGTAGAAGTAATATTCCTTCACATCCTCGCCGTGGTTGCCCTCGCTGTTGGTCAGCCCGAACAGGCGCTCCTTCAGGATGGGGTCCTTCCCGTTCCAGAGCGCGAGGGCGAAGCAGAGCGCCTGCCGGTCGTCGGAGATGCCGGCCAGGCCGTCCTCACCCCAGCGATAGGCGCGCGACCGCGCCTGGTCATGGCTGAAGTAGTCCCAGGCATTGCCGCTCTCGCTGTAATCCTCCCGGACAGTGCCCCACTGCCGCTCGCTCAGGTACGGCCCCCACCTGCGCCAGGGCGCCTTGCCGATGTTGGCCTCGTCCAGCCGTTGCTGCTCCTCGGTAACCCTGTGGTCGCTCATGGCTCCCTCCCCGAAACACGGCTTCGATTGTTTGAAACATCAATCGCCTCGCGATTCGCGACCGGCTCACGCCGGCCAGGATGTGCAGCCGCTCAAGGAGATGTGGGCTCCGCGAGCTCCTTCTGGAGGTCGGCCAACGGCTGCTGTGAAACCTGAATAAAGCCACCGGGGCGGTCTAGCGACTCGATCATGGCGAACACGAGGGAGAATGAGATGACCAATATCAGCTTGGCCCAGGACCGCTTGGACCCCGCGATGCCCGCCTGGTAACCCACGCACCACATGCCGAGGCAGGTGAGAAGATAAAGGGCGAGCCAGATGCCTCCGGGAATTCTCGCCTGCAGCCCGATCGCCACCCGCAACGCGTGAATGGAGATGATCTCATTGACCGACTCAATATACAGCGCGGCGACGTCCGAATTCATATCCGTTCGGGCGTGAGCAACCGCCATGCTCCACAATCGGTTCCGAATTCGCCTACTCTCGACGTGGATCTGATCCGGAATGATGTCCTCGCTGATCAGGCTTTGAATTACGCGTAAGCGCTGATCCAGATACTCTCGGTACAGGCGCTGGGCCTCGGTGCGGTCTGCTTCCGGCAGGAATTCGCTGCGCAGCCAGGCGGTCCGGATGGCATTCGCTTCCTCGCGCACCAACGCCTTGCGGGCATCAAATCGATCCGAGACGATTCCGAACGTGAAGGCCAGCAGGAACGCACCCAATCCGAGAACGGTACCGGCGATGCTTGAGACCGGCGACTCCTTCTCCCCCGCCGAATTCCGGTGGGCGGCGGCTCCCATCCGGAATCCCGCCTCGATGGAGGCCGCGACCAGGACGGCCGTCGCAATTAGGATGCCCCAGACCGGGATGTCTGCCATGCTCCTGGACCTCCGGCGAGTTGACGCGTTCTGAGCGGTGAGGAACGCGCGCGTCGGACGCCGTGGACGGACCCTGCCCGGTTACTAGGGCCCGGGCGTGTACCAGATCGGGCTGGTGTAGGCTCGCTCCTGGGTGGTCATCGGGACTTCCTTGGGCAGCTTGAGGCCGAAGTACTTGGCGTCGTAGGCGGTCCAACGCGGGGTGGGGATCTCGATCACCCGCGCGTAATAAAAGGCGCGCAACGCCGGGTCGAACTCCGGATCCTTCCAGACGGCGATCAGTTCCGGCGCGCCGATGGTGTTGCTCCAGGTGGCGCCGGCCACGTCCACGGTGCTGCCCACGGCCGCCTTGCAACGGCCGTCCGCCTCGATCTTCCGGCCGCCGGACACGGCCACGTCGTAGACGCGCTCCTGCGTCTTCCCGACCTGGTCCACCCATCCCTTGACGACCTGGATGCGGTCGAGATTCGCGCCGATGGGGTCCTTGAGGGCGGCCACCAGGAAGGAAGGCGCCTTTCCGGCGGGCGCCGCGCGCAGATCGCCGCCCATGGGGACCCCCTTGGCGTAGCCGATCCGGGCCGGCATGCGGTGATTGGCGTCGGCGGCCTCGAAGTCGAACCCCCCGAAGAAGCGCACGATCAGGCGCGTCCCCGTGGTGGCGTAGGTCTCCTTGCGAGCCATGGCGTCCCAGAGCGCTTCGCGGGTGTTCTCAGCCGCCCAGACCGCGGCATAGCCCGAAGCGGTGGTCTCCCAACCCATGATCGTCGTGCCGGTCTGTGGGTTCCTGACGAAGGGGTGTTCGCAGCGCGCCGGCGACGGCTCATTGCTGGTGGTCTTCCCGAAGAAGTTGTCCTCCTCGACGCCCGCAATCGCGGTGTGGGCGTCGGTGCTGCCGATCATGCCGAACTTGTAGGGATTGGCGCCGAGTTCGGCTTCAAGCTTGAGCCCGTTCTTGAGCGCGGAGCGGGCGTACTCGAACTCCAGCATCTCCTTTTTCTTGGCCACGCTTAGGTCCAGGTTGCCCTTGTCCCAGGTCTCGTAATCGGCGAACTCATCGTTGGGGGAAAGGTAAGGGTGCGCCTCGCCGTCGCCCTTGATCTGAGTGGCCTCGTAGAGGCGTTCCCACCTGGCGCGCTGCTCGGCGTATTCCTTGTCCACCGGCTTGCCGGTGAATGACTCGATCATCGGAAACATGATCCCGTTGCTCAGGTTCCCGTTGTGGGCGATGGCCAGGACGCGCCCGCCGGTCTTCTCCTCATAGGCCGCCATCCACTTCCAGAGGTCGCGGGGGTTGTCGCTCCCCAGGGGCTTCATGGTGGTGTAGGGCTCGACCCGGCAGGCCTTGTCCGCGTTGTCGCGGAAGATGACGTTGCGGTGGAGGTTGTTTCCGCCGGTGTTCGAGGTCCACTCATAGCCGATGAAGGCCGTGAAGCGCCCCGGTTCGTTGAAGGCCTCCGCCGCCTTGATGGTCTCCTCCCACGCCCCGCGATAGGCCGGCGTGCCCGGAAGCGGGAAGATCGCCCTGGAGATGGTGCCTTTGCCGAAATTGATAATGATGTCGATCGCGGCGTCGGCGCCTTTCCCGCCATGAATCATCTCGTTCCACTTGCGGCCCTGCGCGTCGGCCATGATGAGCGGGTCGCCGGCGAGGATCATCGGGAAGAAACCGAAGCCGTCGGAGTGGTCGGCCACCACCAGGAAATCGAGGGGACGCGAGAGCTTGGCGCGCTGTCCGGTGGAGGCGCTGATCTCCTCGCCCCGGGCGAAGCGATACGCGTCGCGCGGGCTGAGCCGGCACCCGAATGCCCCGGCATCCATCGAGAACGAGGTATGCAGGTGCGTGTCGCCAAAGAACGGCCGGGTCGGGAAGTTGCGGCCGGCGTACGGGGAGTATGGCGGCTTGGCCGGAAAGACCTTGGCGGCCGTGTCCGCGTCCAGGGTTCCGGTACAGGTGCCGGCGTGGTCCTCCGCGCCCGCAAGGCCGGTTGCCAGCGCTGCCATTGCGACCAACACACCGATTTGTCGGAGCGTCATATGCATCCCTCCCATGCATAAAGATCGGCCCGGAGACTTCAGCGGACAACGATATCCGCTATTCTCAGGCGGTCAATCGGAAAACCCACCTCAGGTGTGTTCGGAAGGCAACCGGCTGACAGGCCGGCGCCAAAAGGGGTGTCGTCTGGCGTAGTATAACCCTGACACTCGGGCGGCCGCCGTTCCGTACTGAGCCCCCGACCAGGGATCCGTCATCGGGAGATGGGATTCCTCACCCATCGTGGCGTGTACCAGAGCGGACTTAGTGTAGGCGCGATCCTGGATGGTCATTGGGACTTCGGGCGGCATCTTGACGCCGAAGCGCTTGGCGTCATAGGCTGTCCGGCGGGGCGTAGGGATCTCGATCACCCGCGCATAGTAGAACGCGCGCTGCTTCGGATCGAAGTCCGGATCTTTCCATACGGCGATCAACGCAGGGTTGCCGATGGTGTTGGTCCAGAGCGCCTCTGCCACGTTTACGGTATTGCCTATTGGCGGGATTGCGGGTCAGCGCGTCGGCGGCCTCAAAGTCCCAGCCGCCGAAAAAGCGCACTAGCATCCGCGAGCCTGTGGTGGCATAGACTTCCTTGCGCTTCATCGCGTCCCAGATGGCCTCGAGAGTTCTCCATCGCCCAGACGGCGGCGTAGCCCGACGCGGACAAATCCCAGCCCATGATCTTCAGATCGCCTAGTTTGAGGGCCACGTGCTCGGCGCGGTGCGGATTGGGCTCATAGTTGGCCATCTTGCCGAAGTAATTGTCCTCCTCGACCGCCGGGATGCCCACGTGGGAGTCGGTGCTGCCAATCATTCCGAACTTGAAGGGATTAGCGCCAAGATCCTGTTTCAACTTCAGCCCGTTCTTGAGTGCGGCGCGTACGTACGGCAGCGTCCGGATGGCCCTTTCCGCGCCGTCGCGGAAGACAACGCAGCGGTGCAGGTTGTCGGCGCCGGGCATGGATGTCCATTCATAGCCGATGAAAGCAGTAAACTTGCCCGGTTCATTGAACTGATCGGCCATCTTGATGAAGAGCTCGCAGATCGAACCGGTGAACGCCGGATCCTTCTGGACCGCTGGCATTTTGGCGGGATCGGAAGTGGCGCCCCCTGATCCGACTAACTCCATGACAGCCTTCCATGCGGATTCTTCGCCTGCGCTGATCATGTTGTGCCAACGCTTTCATTGAGGGTCACGCATCAAGCTCGGATTACCCTTGATGACTTCGACCATGCTGCCGAAACCCTCGGCGTGGTCCGTTACTACCAGAAAATCGAGCTGGCGTGAAAGCTTGGCGCGCTGCCCTCCACTGGTGACGATTTCTTCGCCGCGGGCAAAGCAGTAGGCGATGTCCGGGCCCGTTCAAAAACCTGCCGCCGCCCCGTCCAGGGAGATCGCGGTGTGAAGGTGCGTGTCTCCCTAATACACCCGAATGGGAAAGTTGCGACCCACATAGGGCGAATACCCTAGTTTTTTGAACACATTGCCCAAAGTCTCCGCGTCAGGCACGCCGGTGCAGCCGTCGCCGTGCGCCTCCCCAGCCGCTACCGCTCCGGCCAGGCTCGCCAACATGGTGAGCGCCATCACTGCGGATCCGAGTCGAATGCCGATCATGACTATGCTCTCTCTTTATCTGCGGCCATCAGAAAGCCGCGATCCGTTGAATAGCCCAAAACATGGCAACGCTGCCGATGGCGTACGGCGGTACCAGGTGTGCCCAAGCGGGCGTACGGATCTTCAGTCGCCGGAAAAGCGTGATCAGGCATACCGCCGCGCCTACGAACAGGAAATGTCCGATCTCCACCCCGGCGCTAAAGCAAAGTAGTGCCTGGGGGATATGCCTGTCCGGCAGCCCAGCTTCACGCAGTCCCCCGGCGAAGCCGAAGCCGTGCAGCAGACCGAAGGCGAGCGCGGCCAGCCAAGGCGCGCGCGAGGTGAGGCCCTCCCGCCCCTGCCGCAGACGCACGATCTCTACCGCAACCAGAGCGATACTGAGCGCGATCAGGGCTTCGATTGGACGCTGCGGGACGCGCACCCAGCCCAGGGCGGCGGCGGAAAGCGTGATGCTGTGGGAGACGGTGAAGGCAGTAACCGTCTTCACCAGCAGCCAGCCGCCGCGCGTGATCAGGATCAGGGCGAATACGAATAGCAGGTGATCAATGCCGGTTAGGATATGCTCGACGCCGAACGCCAGGTAGTCCCCAGCGACCGTCCATGCGTTGGGATGGGCGGGAACCTGAGCCGCGGGTGCTGCAGGCGTCAAGCGCTTGCCCCACGAACTACCGTCGGCGAACTCGACCCTCACCAACGCGTCGGTCATCGTGCCCTCGAGCCCGGCGATGCGAATGGACTGCCCGGGCAACGGATCAACAGCTTTCAGGCGCCAAGTCTGCACGGCCGCCCCCTGGCCTTGCCGGGTGACGATGGGTGTGATCTCTTCTGTCCTTCCCGTGAATTCGGGCGCCAGAGAGAGGCGCATCTCTCCGCGCATGGGCGTCTTCCAGAGCACGCGGAACTCGCCGGGCGCCGCCTCGATCAACTCCAAGTATGCTGGGCGCAGTTCATGTCCGAACGCCGGCAGAGCAAGCGCCAGAACCAAGGCGGAGAGAATCCGGCTCATCGCGGAGCCTCCGGCGGCGGCCCGACCAGCGCCTTTACACTTTCATCTAGGACCAGATCATACTTTCGGAAAAGGCCGGCTAAGTAGGCATCGTTGACCTGGGTCTGATGGCGACGATGCCATTCTTCCGCCACTTGGAAGCGCACCTCTTCGAATGGGCGCTGACGCGCCTCCAGCCGCTCTGTGATACGGACCAGATGGAAACCGTAGGCCGAGGCAACAGGCCCGCGCCAGTCTCCCGCGGCCTGGGAGATAACCCAGGAAGAGAATTCGTGGCCGAATTGGGCAGTCATCGCCGTCTCGTCGGATTGAAAGTGCTCCCGCTCCAACAGGGTCCGCTCGCCCGGATCCGCGGCAGGGTTTGAGGCGAGCGCAGCCAGACCCTCCCGTGCTGCGGCCTCGGACTTGAAGAAGAGTTGGGTGAAAGAGATCCGAGCGGGAGCCTGGAAGGTCGCGTGGAGTTCCTCGAAAAGCGCGCGCAGAACCCGCTCGTCCGGTTCATCGAGACGCGCGGTGTCCTTGACGATAAACTCCATCTTTTGTGCCAGACGCCGACGAATTATGGTGTCGTTGTCGTCCAGTCCCAGTTCCCGCGCTTCGGCGGCCAAAAGTACTTCCTTCACGTAGTCCGAAACCAAATCGCGGAGTTCTTGTTCGCTTGGCGGACGCTGCCATTGCCGGGCCCAGGTCTCTTTAAGCCATCGGACTTCGGCCTCGGAGATGCGCACGGTTCGCGGCGCCTCGACGGCCCCTGGGGTAATCCAGGCATGCGCACCAAACAAAAGAGCCCCGGCCAAAAGAAAATGCAGCAGGGGCTCTCGCAAGAAGCGGGTCACTGTATGATCTCCGCCGAAACGCACAGTAGAATTCGGCTACTTGCGACGTTTGCCGCTGCTCCGACTTCCGCCTCCTGAGGAGGATCGTCCGCCGGCGCGAGAACCGCTCCAACTCGAAGACGCCCGCTCAGTATTCCTGTTACCGCGATTGCGGGATGCGGCCTCAGAATCCAACTGGCGCTGCGTGCTTCTTGTGTCGTGTGACTTGGAAGTGCGGTCCGTAGTCGAGGTAGTGGCCGGTCGAGACTCCGAGGACTTTGACGGGCGCGTTTCGGCAGAGGTCTGTCGAGACTCTGAAGTTTTCGCCAGGCGGGTTTGGCCAGAGTCCGTCCGCGAGCCGGATTCCTTGGTAGTCTGGCCGGACTTGGCAGACGTTGTGGATGCCGCCGGCGCAGGCTTGCTGACCGACTCCCAGTTGCCACCGTTGTTCGTACTCCAGCCGCCGTCCGATTCCTTCTTGTAGATGTTGCCATCCTTGCCGACGTAGACGTTGCCGTCCTTGTCCTTGGCGACGGCACCCTGTCCGCGGGCGGTGTCCCAGCCCACGGCCTGGCCGCCCTTGCTGGTCTCGGCCCAGCCCACCGTGCCACGGGCGCCGGACTCATGCCCGCCCCAGACCGACTTGTTGCCCCGTTCAGCGTAGAATCGCCCGGAAGATCCGTAGGGGGTCTTAACCACAGCGCGCGCGGCGCAGGTGTCGGTGAAGGGATTGTAGCCGGCCCGGTAACCCGCGCCGCCGCCGGGACCGTAAACGTAGCCGCCACGAGCCCAGGCGCCCGTGTAGGGGTTGTAGTAACCAGCTCGCCCCGCGCCGCCGTAGGGACCGTAGCAATGCGCGGCGCGGTAGTACCCGCCGTAGCCATGGTGATATACGGCGCCGCAGCCGTAGGAGTAGTAGTAGCCATGGCAGTGGTACCCGTAATACCAACCGTGGCAGTGGTCGTCCCAGTCATCGGCGATGGCGGCGCCGGCGAGCATCCCCAACCCGAACATCAGGACCCCCGTAGCTGCGACGTATTCGCCCGAGTAACCGGAGGTATAGCCTACAGTAACAGTGTCAGGCGTGGAGTCGTAAACGTAAACATAAGTGACATTGTGCTGTGGGGCGCTTGGAGGAATGGTGTAGATCGCGTCAGGGACCTGGGTGCAAATAACCCATGGGCCGGCGGGCTTGGGCGCGGCGTACCAGACTCCCTGGCTGCAGCAGTAGTAACCACCGCCCACCAGAAAGACATCGAATGGGGAGTTCAGCGCGTACTTCACGGACGTCCCCTTGATGGACTCGAAACGCGGCGATCCATCGTACGTGACCTCGAGAGAGGTCTCCTTTTTCTGGATAATGGTTTTTTGAGGTACCGAAGCGAGAATGACCGCATCCTTAGCTTCCATGGTACCGGGCACTGTGGCCTTCACGAATGCGTTTGCATCGGTGTCAGGTATGTTCTTGAAGTCTTCGGGCAGGTCATGCGAGGCTACCTTCCAGGGCCCTGACCGCGCCTCGGCGCGGAACCAGCGGCCAGCCACCTGGTAATAATAGTTCCGCTCGCCACCGTGGAAGAAGAGAACGCTGTCTGTGTTGGTAACCTCCAGAAGCGTTGTGCCGGGGATTACGGCAAATTCGGGGTCGCCGTCTGTCACGATCAGCTCTGCGGGCGTGGTTGATACGCAGACCTTGGGAATCGCCGATACCGGTTTGCCTGGTATGTTCTTCCGGACGTCCTCCCAGTTCGGATCCTGCGGAAGCCGGGCGAAGCCTGCGGGCAAATCCTTGACCGCCTGCCACTTGTCCTTCTTTACGTCTTTAATGCTCAGCCAATGATCACCGTTCAGCAGGTAGTAGGTGGTCGTGGCGGGATCCAGAAAGACGTCCCAATTGGTGTTGGCAGCAGCCATCAGGCCGGTTCCTGGCACTTCCTTGAACTGCGGTTTGCCGATGAAGCTGACCAGGATGGCCGGCTTGTCGCTGTAGAAAATACGCGGTGGGTCGTAGTTGACCTCGACTTTCCGCTGTTGGCCCGTTGCGTCTTGTAGACTGGCGTTGACCCGGTCAAGCGAAATCACCATGGTCTTCCAGTCCGGCGGGGGTAAGGCGGCCAGCACCGACTGCTTGAGCGGCGCTGACTCGGCTTCGGGAAGGTTGGGAAAGCGAAGGTCTAGGATCTTGCGGTTGCTCAGGGTCACGGTCCGATCGGACACGTTGGTCTCGGTGTCGGTTTCGGCTCGGATAACGCCGTAGGCGGACTTTCCGGCGTCCTTGGGAACAACCTCCACCGCGGCAACGAACACCATCTTGTTGTGGTCTTTCCACGAGTCAACCTGTGGTTGATAAACGATCACCCGTCGGCCGTCGGCATTAAACTCACGCGGCCATCCGACGTCCTTGGCCTCAACCTCGGCGATGAATCCCGCACAAGCCAGAATCAAGGCACACTCCATCCATCGCGACCTCATGTTCTGTGCCATGACACACCTCTCCTTTGCCGCTTTCGTTCCGAACTGTTCACTTGTCACCCAAAATCCTATTTGTCCAAACGCCACGCTTTCATCCCATCGCATAGGTGCTACAAACGCACCTATGAGCCGAACAAATAATTCATCCACGTCTGAATGCGCATCATGATCTTCCGAACGACGTGAATCGCCGTTGCATGATCGGTATAGATGGCGGCGGAACCCGTTGCGCCACCCGGCAGCCGGAACGCTGCATACTCGGGATCCAGGTCGAACTTGACCGCAAATCGCCCCCCAGAGCGCAGCGTGGAAACTTGAGGAATGGCCCCGCTGGGCAGGAGCTGGCCCTCCCCGGTTATCCACACGACGCTATTCACTCTGGCCTTGATCGTCGCGCCCGGATGCAGGCCCAGCGCCAGGTCCGCGGACTGGCCCGGCGCGACGTGGCGCAGGCTGTTTTCCAGGAAAAATCCCACAACGGCGACTCGGTCCGCACAGACGAAGGACATCATGGAGGCAGTGGGCATGGCGGCGACCACGGAACCCGGCTGCAACTGCAGGTTGGCAACATACCCATCGGCCGGAGCGTAAACAGAGGTCTCGGCCAGATCGAGGCGCGCGCTGGCCTGCGCGGCCTCCGCGGTCTTTAACGTCTCCGCTAGGATACCGGCCTCCGCCTGCACTTTCCGCAGATCCGCCTCCGCCATGGTCAGAAGCGCGTGGCTTTCGGCGGCCAGTTTCGCCTGCCTTTCGGTCGCACGCGCGCCTTCTAGCTCGGCGACGGACTCGGCATCCAGGCGTGAGCGCCGTTCCTGGGCCAGAGCCGATTCGAACTGCGCGCGCACAGTGGCCAGGTTGAAGATCGCCTTCTCCAGGCTGTCCTGCGGAGCTGCGTCTTTTTCAACCAGCTTACGCATGTCCCCAACTTCCTTCTCCGCGATCTTGATCTGGCCCTGGGTCCGACTCAGGTCGGCCGATGCGGAAGCGAGGATTTCCTGACGAGACTTCTGCTGGCGTTCCGCGATGGCTACCTGCTGCCGAGCGGCTTCCCACGACTGCTGCGCCTTTGCCAGATTCGTCTTCTCCGCCTCGACCCGAGCGGACGCAACGGCCTGGCTGTCCTGGTTCTGGGCCAGACGCTTTCGGGCAGATTCCGCGTTCGCCTCTGCCTGCGCCAGCTGAATCTTGAAGGGCTCCGGATCGATGCGCAGGAGCAGGTCGCCCTTCATCACCGGCCGATTGGCCTCCACTGGAACCTCTAGCACCCGGCCGCCGACCCTCGGCACGATCGGAATAACGCTCTGGTAGACCTGGACCATGGAGCTGGCGGGGGCACCCGTCTGGACCAGGATGATCAGAGCCGCCAGAAAGAGGCTGTAACCGGTGCCCAGCGCGGCACAGGTGGCGAGCGTGGGCCTAAGGATACCTTTCTTGAAGAGCATCCAGACGGGAGTGGCGCAACAGAGCGTGATCAACGCGATCATGATTGGGCATCTCCGCGCGCACGAAGGGCCCGGATCTCTTCCTCCAGGGCGGCCACACGCCTCGCCAGCGCATCTGGATCGTCTGCCGCACCGTGCGGGGGCAGGAGGGACCAAAGGAGCACGAGCAGCCAGGGAAGCCCGCCGAGGAAGAGACCCAGCCAGCCGGCCACCCGGATTGCGTCGGCGTGAGGATGGCTTCGCGAGCGCGCCACCTGGTAAGGCAGTGCGCCCAGCGTCAGGATGATCGCAACTGTTCCAGCGAGGGCAAGCACAATCACCAGGAAGGCGGCAATGTCCAGTGCGTCAAGTTCCACGGTGTCTCCCTTCTCCGGATAAACTGTCAAAAGTCAATTTTGGTCCGGATTCCAAACAGAATCCCGTTGTCAGCACGCGGAAGCCCAGTATCGATGTACTGGACGTGGCCTGACACATGACACCAAGGTGTGATACCTGCGTTGTAGTACGCCTCAACGCCGCATTCGCTTCCCAGCCCGAGTTCTTTGAGAAGCAGCACGTCACTCCTTTTGCGGTAGAACCCTCCCGCACCCCAGGTGTCCTGCTTTCGCGCAGGGTTATCGCCAGCCAGCCCGCCGCTAACGGTGAACTTCAAGAAATTTGGATTACCGTCCGAAGCACCCGCGCGAAGGAATGCACCCCAGCCCTTTGGCCGGGCGTTGGGCATAAGCGGGCTCCAACCCGGTGCTCCACCTTCAAAAACCTGGATGTACTGCCAAGCGTTATAGGTAATGCCCCAGGTGAAATTCTTTTCGCCCGGATCCTCGATGCCCAGCTTTTGAGCAAGCTTATCTTTCAGCGTTGGCGGACGAATGGTGATCGCATCGAAGAGCAGATCGATCGGCCGCACTTCCAGGTCAAGCTGCTCGTTCCAGGACGCGCCAAAGCCGAACATCTGGCCACCAGGCTTATTGCCTATGGAATGTAAAACGTACAGCTCGCTGGCTACCGTCACTCCATTATAGCTGTTGGCATCGAAGGGTCCGTGACCTGACATTTCCTTGCGGTTCATCGCGGTGGTGATGAATGTAATTTTGGGGTGCGGCAGAGCAATAAAGCCGCCACCTATGGTCTTGTAGGGAACATAACCAAACGCAACCGTGTTGACGTTGAGGTCGGTATGCAGGAAGTCCGACTTCCCCTTCTGAGAGCCGCTGAAAGGCGTCGCATCACCAGTAAACGTATTCAGGAGCCCGCCAAAGAGCGCGAACTTTGGAATAATAAAATGCGTGTACGAAAAGTTGGTGATGTCGAAAATCTCCTTGTCGATTTCGTCGGCTGGAACAATTGCATTAATATTGGTTGAGAGAAGCGATCCGCTTCGAAAAGTCAGTGAGTCCCCGAAACGGCCTACAGCATTGAACTTGAAAATGCCATCCTTCCAAAGGCCGGTCCGGTTCATATCGAAAATGAGCGAGATCTCGCCCAGGCCCATGAACTCCGCATCGTCCTCATTTCTTCCAGGACCGATGCGCAGCAGGGAGTCCGAATGCGAGCCGCCTGCCGCCTGGTGCTGAAAAACGGCTGTAAGATCGATGTCCGCGATTACACCCTTCATCGCCATCTTGTTGCGGACATCATCCCAGTTTCCGGTCAGCTTCGGGCGCTTGTCGATGGGGCCGCCAAAAAGGTCCGGCATCGGGCCTGGAGGTGGCGGCGGCGCTTCGGCCGCTGCTTCCTTCTTTACAGGCGTCTGGCCCTCCTGATTTGCATCCGGCTTTGCCCGATCCTCGCCAGTAGATGCACGAGTAGTGAAGCCCAACAGCAAGATGGAAAATACTATTCGCGTACCGAACACCATGGTTCGTCTCCAGACGACAAGGATCCTTTTGTTCAGAAATGAGCCCTTTGACACCCCCTTCGTCTTTAGGCGACTGAGCAATTGTGACTAGATTGTGATATCAATAGTATATTTATCAATGCGGTGCGCAAGATTAAATGAATACTTGGCATGTAAATTGAAATCTGTACTTTGTGTCCTCATTTTGTCAGCTTGTGCAGTTCAGCCTTCAGAGCAACTTGCATTCTTAGGGTGACGGCAATCTACGCGCGTCAGTGCGGCTGATGGCTGAGCTTTTCGTCCTTGAAGTCAAGAACGATACCGTCCCCAAGGTAACGGTGAGTTATGGCGGTTGCTCCAACGATGGCACGATGGCAGGATTTGCCGCTGACAAAAGCCCCATAGTTATTCGGAACCGGAGGTGAAAGATTATTTGCAGCCGCCCCATATTTTTGTTGATGATGAGGTTCAGATTCGATACGCGGAGACAGATGAATGAGACCGTAGGCTTCCCCACGAACAGTGGACGCGCTGGGAGACGGATCAGTTCAAGGCCGCCTCGAACGTCTCGGGGCTGACATAGCCGATTGAACTGTACCTGCGCTGCCGGTTGTAGAATACCTCCATGTAATCGAAAAGGGCTCGCCGCGCTTCTGCGCGACTCGCAAACTTCGCATGATGGACCAGCTCTGTCTTCAGGGTACTCCAAAAACTTTCCATCGCCGCATTGTCGTAGCAGTCGCCGGTGCGACTCATGCTGCAGACCAGGCCGTGCGTCTTAAGCAGCCGCTGGTAGTCGTCGCATGCGTACTGCACGCCGCGGTCCGAATGATGCAGCACCTCGCCGGTTGGTGTACGCCGCGCCAGCGCCATCTTCAAGGCCTCTTCGACCAACGTTACGCGCAGATGGTCCGCCATGCTCCACCCGACGATCTTCCGGCTGTACAGATCGAGCACGGCGGCCAGATACAGCCAGCCTTCCTGCGTGGGCACGTACGTAATGTCGCAAACCCACTTTCGGTTCGGGGAATCGGCCTTGAAATCGCGATCCAACAGATTCTGCGCCACCTGGAAAGCGTGCTTCGACTCGGTCGTACGCGGCACGAATCGCTTCACGCGCTTGGAGCGCAGCCCGTCGGCGCGCATGAGTCTGGCGACCGTGTTCTCGCAGACCCGTACGCCCCGAGCCGCCAGGTCGCGGTGCACCTGCGGCGAACCGTACACACCACGCGTCTGAACATGCACTTCGGCAATCTGCTTGCGCAGCACTTCCCGGCGGCGCTGGCGCGGCCCCGGCCTGCGCACCCGGCACGCGTAGAAGCCGCTGGCGCTCACGTCCAGCGTATCGCACATCGCTCGAACCGGGAACGCATGACGATGACTTTCGATCCAAGCGAAGGTCACGGCTGTTCCTTCGCGAAGTACGCCGTTGCTTTTTTTAAAATGTCGCGCTCCATCGTCAGCCGCCGGTTCTCCCGCTCCAACTCGACGATGCGCTTGCGCAGATCCTGCTCCTGCTGCGGCGCCTTAACGCCCTCTTTCTTCCGGTGCAACTTGACCCAGTATCGAAGGGTCTGGACGTTGATGCCTAGACGCGATGCCGCGTCCTTGAAGCTGTACTTCTCTTCGAGCACCAAGGCTACCGCCGAGGCACGGAATTCCGCTGTGTAGGTCCGTTTCATCGTGAACGCTCCCTTCCGGAGACCTTAACAAGTCCCCCTGGTGCGTCCACTGTTCGTGGGGAAGGCTAGTCCAGGGACCCGGGTTGGCGTAGAGGTAGGGGGTAAAACTGCTGCTGGAGGGGCCTCATCCTCTATGCCGCCAGGATCAGACCCTGAATTTTAGGCTGTACTCCCGCTGCTCCGTGACCAATCGCCAGAGGAGTTTTCAGGACGGGGCCGTGGGCACTTCTACCAAAGCTAGCCGTATCTGCCTCAAAAAGCGCCATCGAACGGTACCATTGTTCAACGTCTAGGAAAGTGGGACAGAAGTAGGAAGAGAGGCGGGTGTC
>JAKLKQ010000057.1 GCA_023150555.1 Planctomycetota bacterium | reverse complement strand
CGAGACCTTCATCGCCGTCCTCACCTACAACCTCATGATCCTCGCTCTACTTCTGCCTTTGTTTTCAACAGAGCACCGAATGATCTATTTGTGCACCCCGTGCGCATTGAATATCGAATTGCGCTTGCTTCATGGCGGATGCATTGGGACCATGCGTGCATACTAAATGCTCATCCATGCCGCATATGAACCGGGGGCCACGAATGCCATGTCCGACAAGCACACGCACACCTGCAGCCGCATCCACCTGATCGACGACCACCCGGTCGTCCGTTCCGGCATGAAAGCGTTCCTCAATGGGGAGCCGGACATCGAGGTCTGCGGCGAGTCCGCGGGACCGCAGCAGGCCCTCGCCGCCGTGGCCAAGTCCCAACCCGACCTGGTGCTGGTGGACATCGGCCTGGGCGAGACCAGCGGCCTGGACCTGATCAGGAACCTGCGCAATCACTGCGAGCGCACCCGCATCCTGGTCCTTTCGATGTACGACGAGGCGATGTACGCCGAACGCGCGCTGCGCGCCGGCGGGCACGGCTACGTGATGAAGTCCGAGCCGCCCGAGACGATCCTCAAGGCCATCCGCCATGTGCTGGCCGGGGAGGTCTACACCAGTTCCGGCGTCGCGAGCCGCCTGATGAAGCGTGCCGTCGGCGCCGGCGCAGGCGAGCAGCCTTCGCCGCTGTCGAGCCTCAGCGACCGCGAGTTGGAAGTCTTCCGCATGCTCGGGCAGGGCCTGACCACCCGCGAAATCGCGAACACGCTGCATCTCAGCATCAAGACCGTGGAGACCTACCGCGAGCATCTGAAGCGCAAGCTGAACCTGGAGAACGCGTCGCAGCTGATCCGCTGCGCCGTCGAGTGGGCCAAGGAGTAGGAATTCAGGGCTTCGGCAGTTCGCTTCCGACCTGGTCTTTTACCGCAGCCAGCAGCGCCTCGACCGGGCCGCCCTTGGCAAGGTAGCACTGGGCGCCCGATTTCAGCATCTGGCGCGCCATCTCCTCCTGCGCGTAGACAGACAATCCGATGATGCGCGCGCCCGGCAGCCGCGCGGCGATGCGCCGCGTCGCCTGGATCCCGTCGAGTTTCGGAAGCACCACGTCCATCACGATCACGTCCGGGCGCAGGTCCAAGGCCATCTCGACGGCGGTGCGGCCGTCGGCGGCCTCGCCGACAACTTCGATGGCCGGGTCTTCCTCCAGGAGTTGCCGGACGCCCTTGCGCACGATCTCGTGGTCCTCTACCAGCAGGACGCGGAGGCGGACACCGGGAGCGCGCGCGCGGGGCGCCGGTTCCGGACGGCCGGCGTCGAGCACCCCGTACGCCAGGTCGGAATCCCGCGCGGCCTTGGGCACGTGTTTGGGCGCGCTCAGCCACACGCGCGTGCCTTTGCCCGGCTCGCTCTCGAGCCGAAAACCGTAGCCCAGGTGGAGCAGGCGCTCGCGGATGCCCACCAAGCCCAGCCCCGTCGCGCCGCCATTGGGCTCCTTCTTGTAGGACGGATTGAATCCAACGCCCTGGTCCGAGACCTCGATCTCGACAAAATTCCCGTTCTGTCCAAGGGAGACACGCGCGCGCTTCACCCCCGCGTGCTTGATCACGTTGAAGAGCAGCTCGTTCACGGCTTCGTACAGGAAGGCCGCCACCTCGTCGCTGGCGGGCTTGGCCTCCGGATCGGCGGCCAGCTCGACGACCAGGCCGTGGGACTTCTCCTTCTGCCGGACGAGCCACGCCAGCGCCTCGGGCAGGCCCGAGGTGTACAGCACCGGCGGGCAGAGTTCGACGGCGAGGTTGCGGGAGCATTCGATCGCGTCGTCCAGCAGCTGGCAGATGCTCTTCCAGGCCGCGTGGGTCGCGTGGTTCTCCGCGCGGCCCGGCATCACGGCCAGGGCGAACTTCGCGGCAATCAGGCTCTGCTGCACGCGGTCGTGCAGGACGCGCGCCATGCGCCGGCGCTCGGCGTGCTCGATGCTCGTCAGCTTCACGGCCATCGCGCGAAGCTGCATCAGGCGCTCCGCCGCGATGGCGGTGCGTTCCGTGACCAGCTTCTCGAGTTCCTCCCTGGCGGTTTTGTGCTTGAGCCCGGAACTCTTCCTTCCGCTCAGGTCCCGCACGTACAGGACCGTCGCGGGCGTATGCCCGTCCCGATCTTGGTACACCGTCACTTCGGCGTCGAGCGGCGAGCCGTCGAGGCGCAGCAGGCTGACTTCGCCCGTCCGCACGCGCGGATCGGAAGGCCCCTCCTGGCGCAGAAGGTTCTCGAAGGCCGCGGCCGAACCGGGCGCAACGAAATGGCTCAGCGGGCGACCCTGCACCTGGCTCGGGTCCCCGGCGTCCAGCAAGCGCAGCAGCGAAGCGTTTGCGGCAGCCAGCGTCCCGTTGCGGCAGAAGCCCACGCCGAAGGGGCATACCTGGAGAATTGCCGGGAAATCCCCTTCGGATAGTTTTCGGAGAATATGCTCCATTCGAGGCCTCCTCATAGCCAGGCCGGCAACCGATAGTTCGGTCGGCAGCGTTTCCTGCTGCGCGCGGTCGCCTTAGGCTCTGAGAAGTCCCGAATCAAGGATGAGGGGCGATCGAACACACCGCCAGAGATCCGCAATTGTCTTCGAAAGCACGGAAACCTGACGTGTTCAAGTGCCTGCAATAGGACAGTCTCCGGACGTCCTGAGTCGGTGGGGCGGAAACCACGCTAATTTGTCGAGCTTCCGGCGCATTCTACCTTGAGTGACCCGAAATTCCATAAAACATTCTTGACAGTCCGTCTCAATAAGGGAATCCCTTACAGCCAAATAGAGGGAATATTTATCCTTAAATCGTGCGACAACCGATGGTTTTCGAAACCTAATCCCGATATCAATTCTCGCATTTGAAATGCGCTTGGCAGCCACCTGGATCGAGCGAGCGACAATATCGCGATGAGACGGACGATCGGTTGGGCGAATGCCATGCTATTCGAAAGCGCCGAATGGGGCGCGGGCGGGCCGCGCCGCCGCCTCACGCGGCCCATGTATTGCATTCGTTTTTTCGAGTCAGATTCAAGACGACGGAACTTCACGCGTCGCTTTTTGAGCAGGACAGTGCGCAATCTTCTCGGCGGGCGGCTGGGTAAAACCCGGATGGAGATTTCCGGTTCCCTCCGCGGCGCCTTTCAGGTTCACGCCGAAAGACAGATCGCATCGAAAGACGTACGCTTCGCGTCGTTCAATGAACTTTTCGAGTGCAACGTACAAACAGGGGGGCTGGGAAATGGGGAAGACGATCTTGGATAGGATCGCGGGGACCGCCGGCGGCAGGCGCCGGCCCCGGCAGATGGGCAGGTGCAGGCCCACGGCGGAGTCCAAGCGCCTGCTCGGCGGCGCGCCGGACGGTCCGCCACGCTGCAGGCTGCTCGACGTCACCGACGACGCCCTGATGCTGGTGGCGCCGCTGGCCGACGATGGGGCACGGATTTACTGCCGCTTCGATGACGAAGCGCTAGCCGCCGCGTGGGACCGCAAGGAACTCTCCTGGATGATCTGCCAGATCCTCTTCGCGTCCACGCACTTCAACCTGCGTCTGCACTCCTTCGCGCACCCGAAGGTCGTCTCGATCTCTGGCGGCCGGATGATCGGCAACCCCGATGCGGTGTACCTCGAGATCGCCCACGACGGGCCCACGCTGCGCCCGTCGGTCCTGCGCGCGGTGAATCTGTCCGAGGGCGGCGAGCGCGTCGACGACTCCTGCCCGGGTCTCGAACTGCTCGCCGTGAAGTATACGCTGATCAAGGGCGGCGGCACGCTGCTGGTTCAGTCGCCGTGCCCGGAGCTCTTCTCGGGTGCGCGCTACCGGCTCGTCTTCGGCCGCGGCACGCTGGCCGAAGCCACCCTGGCGGCCGGGGTCTAGCGGCAGCACGACCGGCGCCGCCGACAGCCGCCAGACTATCGAGGCCATGAAGCGCGGCGCGCTGGACTGCCTGGTCGCGCCCTTCACGCACGAGGAACTCCGCAAGCGCCTCACCGCCGCGCTGGGCATCAGCCGCACGACCCTGCGCAAGAAGATGGCCGAGCTGAAGATCGAAGTCGACGTATACGTCCAGAAGTAGCGGTCAGAAACTGGCCGAGCCGGACAAGAACTGACCGAAGGCTTTTTCCGGCCGAAACCGCGCTGCTTTCCTTATCGCCTTGCAAGAAACGACTTACGAATTTCCGTCCGCGAATTTTCGCGTTGGCCCCGCCGTTGCTTTTTACAGTTCATGCCAATGACGTTGGATGATGGACGTGCTGTCGAACCGAAACGAAAGGAGGCGCAGGCAATGGGCGAACGAAAGAGAAAGGTCCTCAAGGCTCTGGTGACGGAGCAGGGGCTCGCGGACGTGCAGACGGCCCGGATCCTGCAGCTGACGCAACCGCACCGGCGCGGGTACTGCCGCGACTGCGGCGAGAAGATCGCCGCGGCGCGCATGGACATCAACCCTGACGCGCTCCGCTGCCTGAGCTGCCAGGTCGCCTACGAACAGCCGGAGGCCATTGCCTGACCGCACACGACCGCTAACGACAGGAGCCAGGCGCTCCACGAGATGAAACCCGGAAAGGAGGTGCACCCATGACCCGGCGACGGACCAACCCCATCCGCGACCCGCCCGCCAGCCCGGACGGTGCGAGGCCGCAGGCGCGCTGACATACGCTTTGCGCTATACCGATCTCAACCGCGGAGTTCGCTGAGAACGGCGAGTTCGATTCGGATTCGCATTGCGTAAGGAGCGGGCCTCTTGTGGCCTGACGGCCGCCCGCCCCTGCGGGTGGGCCAACCTGTGCCTTGCATCTCGCGCGCAGCTCTGGGAGGGCAAGGCTCCGTCCGAGGCACGAGGTTCGAAAGGCAAGCCCCCTGGGGTTGCGGTTCACGCCTGTGTTCGATAGAGCAAGCCGGTGCTCGTGTGTTGCGGCATTCCGTTGGACTTCTTCCAACATGGGCGTGGACTGTCGACCGTCCAAGGATCTACGCGGTCGGTCGAAGCCTCGCCCTCCCTGTAGCGTCGCGATTGCTTTTTTGTTTGCTGAAAGCTGACCGCAGATCGCCGAAGGCTTTTTTCAGTTTGCCGTTCCTCGCCCCTCACCGCTCACTCCCTGCCGTGCGCCGTTTGCACGTCGCACAATATTCACGTAAGTCCTTACTGCACATTGTGTCGAAAACGTCATAAGTCCAATCGAGCTTGAATTGCACCTTGTTGGAATCGCGGAAGATTAAGTACGCAAACTCGATTGTAAAGACTCTTCCCTCCAGCACGTCGCGCAGCACTTTGTGCGTCTCGAAATCTCGCGAGTGGGCTCCGCCGCAACTCGCGAAATCTCGCGACCTCGTTTGCATCATGGCCGGCGCCGTTCACGGGCTGCCGGCGCCCGGCCGATACCGCTTGAAGCCTGCGCGCGCGCGCACCGTCTAACCGTTGCCGCCCCAGAGACTTGCTCTGCGCGCCGCCTGCCGCTACAAAGGGACCCGCGATGCCCCGGAACCGCTTTGCCCTCAACGCTTTCGCCGCGCTATTCTCGCTCGGCGCGCTCGGCGTTCTCTCGTGCCTGCGCGCCGAAGACGACCTCGGCGACTGGGCCAGCGAAGGCAAGTGGCCGCGCGGCCCCAACGCCGTCGAGTCGACGCCCGCTCGGCAGTTCGAGAAAGCTCGCCGCCAGGAGGAGATCGGCGACGTGCGGCAGGCCGCCGAGTCGTACCGCCGCATGGCCGACGTCTACACCGAGTCAGACAAGGCGGAAGAGGCGCTGATCCGCTCGGCGAAGAACTTCCTCTCCGCGGGCGATTTCACGCGCTGCCGCGAAGAACTCAACGAGCTGCGCCGGCGTTACAGCCAGCCGCGCTACCTGGACGCGTACGGCGAAGTGCAGGCCGCGCTGGGCCGCGGATTCCTGGAAGGCAAGGGCGAAGGCGGCACCTACACGCTGCCCAGCCGCATCCGCAAGGCGCGCCGCGTTTACGAAGAGATCCTCAACGACGACCCCGAAGGCCGCTGGGCCGACGACGCCATCATGGGCCTGGGCCGCTGCTTCGAGGCCGAAGACAAATTCGACGACGCCATCAAGGAGTACAAGAAACTCTTGGACAAGTATTCCAGCAGCGAGCTGCGCGCCGAGGCCGAAGGCCGCATCGCCTACTGCATCACCAAGCGCCACCCCACGCCCGAGTACACCGAGTCCGAATCCGAAGAGGCCCACGAACGCATCCTCAGCGCGCTGCGCGAGGCCAAGTCGGGCGCCACCGCCCTGGACGAAGTCGCACTGGAAGAGAACCGCCAGCTGCTGGTCGACCGCCAGGCCGAGAAGCTCTACGACCAGGCCGTCTTCTACCAGAAGAACCAGCACTACCGCGCCGCCGAGATCTACTTCGAACTCATCAAGAAGCACTACCCCAACAGCAAGTGGTCCGAAAAGGCCGATGAGGCCCTGCGAGGAATGCGCAAACGATGAAGACCTTCCGGCATACCGTTGTCCTCAGCGCCGCGCTGCTGCTGCTGTCGATGGGCAGCGGCTGCTACAGCACACGCACCAACCTGCCCGCGCACGTCAAGACCATTGCCGTGCCGGTCTTCGAAAACCGTTCGTACAACGACGAATATACCCGCAAGCTCGAGGTGGAACTCACCGAGGCCGTGCGCCAGTCCTTCCTGCAGAACGGCCAGCTGACGCTCGTCGGCCGCGACAAGGCCGATCTGATCCTCGAAGGCTCCATCATGCGCATGGAGCGCCAGCCCGTGCGCGTCGACCGCTTCGGCGAAGCCGCCGAGACGCGCATCGTCATCCACGCCCAGGTGGCGCTCTACGACGTGCGCGAGGCCAAGTACGTCTTCAAGAAGACCCAGATCGCCAACGACGCCGAGAAGGCCGAGTCCGGCGTCTACAACCTGCGCCGCGGCGAGTACGAAGGCCTGGGCCGCAAGAAGGCCATCGAGGACCTGGGCCGCACCATCGCGCGCAAGGTCCTGGACCGCTGGTAGGCTTCACAACGCAGGCTTCACAAGGTGCGTTTTCAGCCCCCCACCGAACCCTAACAGGGCTTTGGAAACTCCTGAGCTTTGTTGGACAGGGGCCAATAGAGAAGCTACCATTTAGCTGAATAGAAGAGGAGGCGCTGGAAGCCGGCGAAACGGCTATCGCTTCTTCTTGTGCGGAGTTACGGATGTTCGACGACGAAAACGACGGCCCGCAGCGCGAACCTCGCCGCGACGAAGGTGGACCCGGCAAGCAGCCGCCCAAAGGACCGGGCTTCCGTTCCAGCCGGCTTCTGTTCATCATCATCTTCATGGGCATCCTGCTGGTCGTCTTCGCCGGCATGCAGACGCCGTGGAAGTCCGAGGAACTCAAGAACTGGACCGAGTTCCGCCAGATGGTGGAGGACGGCAAGATCTCCGAGATCGACGTCGAGGGCTCGGACTACTGGTGCAAGGTCGTCGCGACCGAAGAGCACAAGCGCTTCCACATCGTCGGGCCTGACCCGCTGCCCGATCCCGAAGCCGATTGGCTGCGCTCGATGGCTAAGCAGCACAACATCGACGTCGAGTACCGCAAGCAGTCGCTGTGGACCAGCGTGCTGATAAGCTTCATCCCCTGGATCCTGATCGTCTTCATCATCTACTTCTTCTTCTTCCGCCAGCTGCGCGGGCCCGGCGGCCCCGGCGGCGTGCTCTCGTTCGGCAAGTCCCGCGCGACGCTGATCACCAAGGACAAGACCAAGAAGACCTTCAAGGACGTCGCGGGCATCGACGAGGCCAAGGACGAGGTCCAGGAACTCGTCGGCTTCCTCAAGAACCCCAAGAAGTTCCAGCGCCTGGGCGGCCGCATCCCCAAGGGCGTGCTGCTGATCGGCGCGCCGGGCACCGGCAAGACGCTGCTGGCCAAGGCCATCGCCGGCGAGGCCGACGTGCCGTTCTACAGCATCAGCGGCTCGGACTTCGTCGAGATGTTCGTCGGCGTCGGCGCCAGCCGCGTGCGCGACCTCTTCCAGCAGGCCCGCGAGAACAGCCCCTGCATCATCTTCCTCGACGAGATCGACGCCGTGGGCCGGCGCCGCGGCACCGGCCTGGGCGGCGGGCACGACGAGCGCGAACAGACGCTCAACGAGATCCTTGTCCAGATGGACGGCATGGAGTCCGACGACAAGATCATCGTCATGGCCGCGACCAACCGGCCCGACGTGCTGGACCCCGCGCTGCTGCGCCCCGGCCGCTTCGACCGCCACGTCTACGTCGACCAGCCCGACAGCAAGGGCCGCGAACAGATCCTGCGCGTGCACTCCAAGAAGGTGAAGCTCAGCCCCGAGGTCGACCTGACGCTGCTGGCCAAGGCCACGCCGATGTTCAGCGGCGCCGACCTGGAAAGCCTCATCAACGAAGCCGCGCTGATCGCCGTCATGAAGGACAAGGACGCGATCGAGATGAGCGACCTCGAAGAGGCCCGCGACAAGGTCGTCTGGGGCCGCGAGAAGCGCAGCCGCGTGATGGACGAGGCCGACCGCTGGGTGACGGCTTACCACGAAGCCGGCCACGCGCTGCTGGGCTACCTGCTGCCCAACGTCGACAAGCCGCACAAGGTCACCATCATGCCGCGCGGGCCGAGCCTGGGCGCGACGCACTTCCTACCCGAAAAGGATATCTACAACCGCACCAGCAAGCAGCTGATGGGCCAGCTGGCCGTGGCCTTCGGCGGGCGCATCGCCGAAGAGATGTTCGTCGGCGACATCTCCACCGGCGCCAAGGGCGACATCGACCAGGTCAGCAACCTCGCGCGCAAGATGGTCTGCGAGTGGGGCATGTCCGACAAGCTGGGGCCCATCAAGTACCAGGAGGACGAAGAGACCGTCTTCCTCGGCCGCGAGATCACCCGCAGCCAGCTCCACAGCCCCGAGACCCTGCGCCTGATCGACAGCGAAGTCCGCCGCCTGATCGACGAAGGCTACACCTTTGCGCAGCGCATTCTCAACGAGCACCGCGAGGACATCGAACTCATCGCCAAGGCGCTGATGGAGTACGAGGTCATCTCCGGCGAGGAACTCGACGTGCTGCTCAAGACCCGCAAGCTCCCCGAGTCGCGCCTGCGCAGCCACGAGGTCGAACACCGCCCGCTGCGCCGGCCCGATGGCCAGACCGCCAAACCCCAACCCGAGGAGCAGGACCGCGGGCACATCTCCGGCGACATCTCCCCGCAGCCCGCCTGACGAGTAGCGAATCTCCCCTGAGCGCGTATAACGAGAGGGCGGCGAAGGCCGCCCTTTTTCATTTCTGTGGAATGCCCATGCGCAAGAAGAAGGCGCCCATCGACCTGCTGCCGCAGAAGGATCCGCTGACCGCGCTCCTTCGAATCCACATTGCGCGCTTGAAGCAGAATCATTTTGGGTACAGCCTGAAGGTCATGGAATTTTCTCCGGAGTTTTACCTGCCCTCTACCCAAGGGCCGTTGTTTCGAAGAGTTCGTCCCGTTCCCCTTGAGAACGCCATTCTGAGGGTAGGGAAAGGACGAAAAGTCCTTGAAAGGCCACACCACGGATTCACCTTGTTCGGCGAGGCTCACTCCTGCAACACGAGAAGTTTTGACAAGGTTTGGGAATTCCTGAGATTCCTAGAAAACAATTACGGCCTTGGAGATGAGGATTTTGGCCACTTCCTTGCCTATGACTTTCAGTGGAGGTGGACGACTTTCCTGCATTGGCTCTCAGGTAAGTCGAAGCCAGACTTTTTCTGGGACGGTTTCGACAAAGACATCCTCAAGACTCGAAAAGCACTGTTCTTGAGCGTCCAACTCTTCCACGAACTCTGCAAAGCCGGCTTCTGCGCCGTCACCACTCCGCCCCCCATGCACTGCCCCAGCGGCACGAGGCTCTCCTTCGAACAGCCGCTGCTCTTCGGCGTGCTCAACGTCACGCCCGACTCCTTCAGCGACGGCGGGCGCTTCCTTGATCCGCACGCCGCCGTGCGCCGGGCGAGAGAAATGGCCGCCGAAGGCGCGCACGCGCTGGACTTGGGCGCCGAGTCCACCCGGCCCGGCGCGAAGAGCGTCTCCGCGAAGGAGCAGAAGCGCCGCCTGCTGCCGGTGATCCGCGAGATCCGCCGCGAGAAGGCGCTGAGGAAGATCCCGCTCAGCATCGACACGCAGTCCGCCGAGGTCCTGCGCGCGTGCCTGGGCGAGGGCGCCGATATCCTCAACGACATCAGCGCGCTGCGCGCCGACCGCTCCATGGCCAAGGCCGCCGCGCGCGCGAAGTGCCCCGTGATCCTGATGCACATGCAGGGCACGCCGCGCACGATGCAGAAGGACCCGAAGTACGTGGACGTCGTCGACGAGATCGACCTCTTCTTCCGCAAGCGCATCCACGCCGCGTACGACGCCGGCATCGCGCCGACCAACATCATTCTCGACCCCGGCATCGGCTTCGGGAAGACGCTTGAACACAACGTTACTGTCCTGCGCCGCCTGCGCGAGTTGAAAGCCCTCGGTCGCCCGCTGCTGATCGGCGTCTCGCGCAAGAGCATGCTCGGGAAGCTCTCCGGCGAGCCCGTTCCCGAGCAGCGCCTGCCCGAGTCCCTCGCCGCCGGCAGCATCGCGCTGGCCCACGGCGCCGCCATACTGCGCGTGCACGACGTCGTCGAGCACGCCCGCGCGGTCAAGGTCGCCGCGCCGCTGGTGGACGACCCCGTCCGGCCTACCCGGCCCAGCACCCGTAGACAAAAAGGCCGCTAGGCCCTATACATAACCCCTGGCAATCAAAGTAGTTGAGAGTGACCCGCGGCCTGCACGATGTGTTGATAAGGCAGCGGGTGCGGCGGACGTGGAGCGGGCGAGCGGGCATGGATCTGCTGGAACGCATCCGGGGACTGTGGAGCAGCGGCGGCCTGGCGCTCGCTGAGATCCTGCTGCTTTCCGTGGTCCTCTACGTCTTCTTCCGCTTCCTGCGCGGAACCCGCGGTGCGCCGGTGCTGCGCGGCGTGCTGATCCTGATCGGCATCTCCATCGGCATCGTCTTCTTGACGGCGAGCCTGCTGCAGCTCGAGCACATCACCTGGATCTTCGAAAAGCTGGCCGCGCTCTTCTTCCTGGCCTTCCTGATCCTCTTCCAGCCCGAACTGCGCCGCGGCCTGCTGCGCCTGGGCCTGAACCCCTTCTACAGCCGCATCGTGCGCGCCAGTTCGCCGACGCTGGAGGAGATCGTCGAGGCCGTGACGATCATGAGCCAGCGCAAGACCGGCGCGCTGCTCGCCATCGAACGCCAGGTGCCGCTGACCCCGTACATCGAGGGCGGGACGCAGCTGAGTTCCGAGATCTCCAGCGAGCTGCTGCAGACTATTTTTTACGTCGGCTCGCCGCTGCACGACGGCGCGGTGATCGTGCAGGGCGACCGCATCGCCGCCGCCGGCTGCATGCTGCCACTGAGCGAGAACCCCGAACTGAGCAAGTCGCTGGGCACGCGCCACCGCGCAGGCCTGGGCCTGACCGAGGAAAACGACGCGGTCACCATCGTCGTCAGCGAGGAGACCGGCCGCATCTCGCTGGGCGTCGACGGTGAACTGCACCAGAACATCACGCCGAAGGACCTGCTCAAGAAGGTCACCGAGTTGTGCATCGAATCGGTGGAGGGCGGCTAAGCCATGGCTTCCCGCGGCGCGTTCCGGCGTTTCCTGCGCATGGTCCTTCTGGAAGACTGGGCCCTGAAGATCGTCTGCTTCATCCTCGCGGTCATCTTCTGGGTCTACATCGACGGCGAGCTGAGCGACAACCGCGAGGTCGTCGTGCCGCTGTACGCCGAGCAACTCAAGCCGCACCTCCCGCGTGGCCTGACGCTGGCGCCGGGCACCGAGCTGCCTGAACTCCAAGTCGAAGTGCGCGGGATGCGCCGACGCCTGCAATACTTCACCGGCGAGTACCTTCAGCCCGACTTCACCGAGGTGCTGAAGAACCTGCCCGAAGGCCCCAACGAGATCACCCTGCGCCCCCAGGACATCCGGGTCGACGAGCGCATGCCCGAGGTCCAGGTCGTCGCCATCCGCAAGCCGACCATCACCCTCAAGCTGAACCGCACCTATACCAAGGAACTGCCCGTCCGCGCGCGCGTGGTCGGCAAGCTGCGCCCCGGATTCAATGCCAGCGACATCAAGATCACGCCCGACCGCGTCAGCGTGCAGTCCAGCCGCAACCTCGACGACGTCGACGTGGCCTTCACCGAGCCCATCGACGTCGACGGCAGGGACGAATCCCTGAGCCTGGACGTCGCCATCGATTCGCGCGCGAAGGAATACGGCGATGCCGTGCTCCTCACCGACCGCACCGTCGCCGTGCACCTCGAGATCCGCCGCGAGGACTTCAGCCGCGAGATCAAGGGCGTGCCGCTGCTGGTCTTCGCGCCTCAGGGCGCCAGCCTGCGCGCCGGTGTCGAGACGCTCGACGTGGTCGTCACCGGCGCGCCCGACGACATCCGCAACCTGGGCCCCGAGAACGTGCGCCTGTACGTCGAATGGCCTGAAGAATGGGACTTGAAAGCCGAAGGCGAACAAGAGAAACCGGCCAAGCGCGTGCAGGTCAAGTGCGTGCCGATCCCCGGCGTGCGCGTCGGCGCCGGCAAGGACGCACCGCTGCCCACCGTCGAAGTGCGCGGCACGGTTTCCGGCGCGCCCAAGAAGACCGAAGCGCCCGCCCCGGCGCCTGCAGCGGCGCAGCCCGAAGTCCCGGCGGAGTAAGCAGGCGCTTTTTTCCGGAGAAGGGTCCTATGCCGAAGCTGGGCGTCAACATCGACCACGTCGCCACCGTGCGCCAGGCCCGGCGCACCTACGAGCCCGATCCTGTCCACGCCGCTCAGCACGCCGAACTCGGTGGCGCCGACGGCATCACCGTGCACCTGCGCGAGGACCGCCGCCACATCCAGGACCGCGACGTCGAACTGCTGATCCACACCGTCCAGACCCGCGTGAACCTCGAGATGGCCGTCGCCGCGCCGATCGTCAAGATCGCCTGCCGCCTGAAGCCCGCCTGCGCCTGCCTGGTGCCCGAACGACGCCAGGAAGTCACCACCGAAGGCGGCCTGGACGTCGCCGGCGCGCTCGGCCGCGTGCGCGGCGCCGTAGGCCGCCTGAACGACGCCGGCATCGTCGTCAGCCTCTTCGTCGATCCCGACCCGCGGCAGCTGGCCGCCTGCGCCAAGACCGGCGCGGCGTTCGTCGAACTGCATACCGGCGCCTACGCCAACGCGCGCACCGAAAAAGCGCGCAACGAATGCCTGCGCAAGCTCGTGCTGGGCGCCGAGACCGCGCGCGCCCTGGGCCTGCGCGTCAACGCCGGGCACGGCCTGAACTACGTCAATGTGGTGCCCGTCGCGCGCATCGAAGGCATGGAAGAACTCAACATCGGGCACGCCATCGTCGCGCGCGCCGTCTTCACGGGGCTCACCCGAGCCGTGCGCGAGATGAAGGACCTGATCGATTTCTGAGCGGAGGGGCAGACGTGGCGGACGAAACTCAGATCGAACAGCGCACCGCGGCCTTCGCGGAGACCTTCGGCAAGGTCCGCGCGGAAGTCGGCAAGGTCATCGTCGGGCACGGCGAGATCGTCGAGGGCGTGCTCGTCGCGCTGCTGGCCGGCGGCCACGCGCTGCTGGAAGGCCTGCCGGGCCTGGGCAAGACGATGCTGGTCAAGACGCTCGCCCAATCGCTGGACCTCGGCTTCGGCCGCATCCAGTTCACGCCCGACCTGATGCCCGCCGACATCATCGGCACCACCATCCTGCGCGAAGGCGAAGGCGGCACGCGCAGCTTCGATTTCCAGCGCGGGCCCGTCTTCAACAACGTGGTGCTGACCGACGAGATCAACCGCGCGACGCCCAAGACGCAATCGGCGCTGCTCGAGGCCATGCAGGAAGGCAGCGTCACCGTCGGCGGCGTGACCCACCGCCTCGACCAGCCCTTCTTCGTGCTCGCGACACAGAATCCGATCGAACTCGAAGGCACCTATCCGCTTCCCGAGGCGCAGCTCGACCGCTTCCTCCTCAAGCTGCTCGTGCCCGCCTCGAACCTGGGCGAGCTGGTGCAGATCCTCGAGCGCACCACCGGCGACGCGCCCGAGCAGCCGCAGAAGGCCGCCGACCGCGACGGCCTGCTGGCCATGCGCGAGCTGGTCCGCAAGGTGCCCGTCGCGCGGCCCGTCGCCGAGTACGCCGCGCGCCTGGTGCTCGCCACGCACCCGCGCGGAGAAGAAGCGCCCGCCGGCGTGAAGAGCTACGTGCGCTTCGGCGCTTCGCCCCGCGGCGCGCAGGCGCTGCTGCTGTGCGGCAAGGTGCTGGCCCTGGCGCAGGGGCGCTTCCACGTCGCCGTCGACGACCTGCGCCGCATGGCCAAGCCCGTGCTGCGCCACCGCCTGATCCTGAACTTCGACGGCGAAGCCACCGGCGCGGGCACCGACGGAGTGCTCGACGAAGTCCTGGCCCGCGTCGCACCGCAGGCCTGAAGGCCGCCGCCCCGTGGCCGCCGCCAACGCCCTCCCCAAGACGCTGGTCCGCCGCATCGGCGCCGAGCGCATCGCCGAGCGCATCGAAGCGCTGGGCAAGGAGATCGCCCGCGCTATCCGTCCGAACGAACGCCCTGTCGCCGTCGTCGTGCTGCAAGGCGCGTTCGTCTTTGCCGCCGACCTGCTTCGGCGCCTGCCGCCGCGGATGAACCTCGAGCTGGGCTTCCTGCGCTGCGAATCCTATGGCGCGAGCACGAAGTCGAAGGGGCGCGTGATGCTGCTGCAGGACCTCGATGCCTCGCTGGACCTGCGCGGGCGCACCGTGCTGCTGATCGACGACATCCACGATACCGGCCTGACGCTCGAATACCTCGTCGCGCGCCTGAAGAAGCGCGGCGCGAAGCGCATCCTCGTCTGCGTCCTGCTGGAACGGAAGAAAGCCCCGCGCGCGCGGCGGCTGAAAGCCGACTTCCGCGGCTTCGCCGTCGGCCCCGACTTCTTCGTCGGCTACGGACTCGACCACGCCGGGCGCCACCGCAACCTGCCCTGCCTCGCCGCCCTGAAGCCCAAGCGGAGCGCCAAGCGATGAGCCGCCGCCGGAAGAAGACGAGCGACGACGCGCCGGCCGAGCTCTACGCGGCGGTCCGAAAGGCCGTGCGCGCGCAGGGCGGTTCGGCGCTGATGCCCCTGCTGCGGCGCTGGAAGCAGACGCGCAGCGCCGACGATGCGCTGCCCGGTCTGACGGAGGGCGTGGCGCGCTTCCTGGTGCGCTACGGGACGCTCGACGCAGGCGACGACCCGCTCGCGCAGCAGCGCCGCTATGCGCAAGTGCTGGGAAAGCTCAGCCGAAGCGGCGGCGACGCGCCGGGGCTGATCGCCGCGTGGCTGGAAGTCTTCGCGCAGGGCGCTTACGGCGTGCTGGCCGGCGGCGTCTGCGGCGATATGCCGCGCTGCGGCGACTGCCTGCTCGCGCGCGACTGCCGCTACCTGGCCGCCGGCGGGCGCGACGAGCGCCTGAGCGGCGCGGCACTGGCGAAGGACTTGGCCGCGCAGAAGCCCGAGCTTGCGGCGGCGCCCGAGCAGCACCGCAACGCCGAGTTGCTCGCGTTCCTGCTCACCGAGGGCAAGAGCGGGAGCGCCGCCGTGGCTCGCGCGGAGGCGCTGCTGAAGACGCTCGGGGGTGTGCGCGGCGTCTTGAACGCCGGCGCCGCCGAACTGCACCGGCTGGGTCTGAAGGAAGCGTCCGTCGCGAAGCTGCGCGCGATGGCGGAACTCGTCGAAGGCTGGAGCACCGAGATCGCCGAACACGGGCGCGCGTTCGGGCAGGGCCGCGACTTCTACGAGCACTTCCACCTGCGCCTGCGCGACAAGAAGAAGGAGCGCTTCTACGTCGCGTGCCTGGACCAGAAGAACCGGCTGATCGGCGAGGAGATGGTCAGCGAGGGCAGCCTGACGGAGGTGGTGGTGCATCCGCGCGAGGTCTTCGCGCCGGCGGTGCGGCTGCGCGCGGCGGCGGTCGCGGTGGTCCACAACCACCCCAGCGGCGACCCGGCGCCCAGTCCGCAGGACAAGGCGCTGACGAAGCGGCTGGTGCGCGCGGCGGAGCTGGTCGGCATCCGGCTGCTCGACCACGTTGTGATCGGCGACGGCGACTACATCAGCTTCGTCGAAGAGGGCCTGATGTAGCGCCCGCATTCTTGTAAGTCCACCGTCGATACTTTTCAAAGCATACCTAAAGTCCTCCTATTGTTTGTCGACGAACATTTCCTCGACAAACTCCATAACCAGTTGTTTTGTAAGGGGTGCCCTTCGTGCAAAGTGTTATATTGCACGAAGTAGGTTAGAAATCTGTTAGCCCTACTATCGGAGCGTCTTGGCGCGCGAAAAATTCAGACTTATGAGAACGGCAGGGGTGAGCGGTCAGGGGCGAGGGGTGAGGAGAAGGAGGATGGCGGAGGGATGAAGGAACGGCGTCGCGCGTTCGGTTGCGTTGAAGGCGAATCGGAGGTCGCGAGATTTCGCGAGTTGCGGACCCATGCACCATGGGTGTTATGCAGAATATGTGCCAACATGGTGCAGTAATTTACGTTTTATAGGATCGTTGCGCGAGGTGCTGCGCGAGGTGCAATATACAAAGCGTATCACTTCGAGGACCGGGTTCCGGACACCGGTATCCGGAAACGGCATATGGAAAAATCAAAAAGACGGAAAATTGGCGAAAGGAAGACCGGCCGCGAGACCACCAATGCAACACGCGCCTCCTTTATATAGCATGGCGGCCGGACCAATCACTTGGTCGGCGGAAGGTTTTCGAGATCAACCTTGTACAAGGTGCCTACGACTGGGGTTTCGCCGCATTGCGCCAAACACTTGCCGATCCATAGCTGCGCCGGCTTCTTCCAGAACCCATAGGTCTTAACCGCGTTCGCAAACGTCTTCTCCAATTCCGGCTTCGCCACCATTTGGTTGCGCCCGTTCACCGGGTCTTCCAGGTACAGGTGCCGCGGCGCACAGGCGGCGTAAAGGTCCGCGACGTCGAAGTGCTGGAGGATACCCGGCACGAAGGCCGCGAACGGATGGTAGAAGTACGGGCGCTCGCAGATCGACGCGTACGAGGCCAGTCCGCCGCGCGTGTGAGCCGCGTGAATCTTCTCGTCGAGCACGAACGCCAGCAGCGCGACCGTGGGCCCCAGGCTCTCGGCGCGATACAGCGGTTCCAGCCCCGCGTCGGCCTCGATGCGCGGCTGCCGGATCTCGGCGGGGTTGGTCTTCGCCAGGCTGTCGCCCACGATGGCGATGCGGTCCTTCTTGACGTCGCCGCGCGTGCGGAGATACGCGACACAGGCGAGCGCGTCGCGCACGCGCATGCCGATCAGCGGATGCGCGATGCGCAGGCCGTAGCCGTTCAGGGAGGTCTCGTCGCCGAGGTACGACTCATCGACGCTGGGCGAAGTCTCGCCCGTCCCGCGAAGGTCGGGGACCAGGATCGAGGCGCCCGCTTTCAGGTTCTCGGCCAGTTCTTTCCAGCGCCCCTTCAGCAGGCTGCGCTTGCCGCGGCCGAGCAGCCACAGAACCGCCGGCGGTTTGAAATCCCCAAGCTCCTTCCGCACTTCGGGCAAGGGCTTCGCGCGCAGGAAGATCGCCGGTACGAAGACGCCGGGTTCGGTCTCGAGCACCAGCTTCTCAACGGTGACACCGTCCACCTCTTCCGTACCGCGTTGCTCCACCTTCACCGGCGCAAAGTCGTCGCCTTCCAGCACGAGCAGCTCGCGCAACTTCTTGCGAATCTCGGCGGCGCGCGCTTCGGCCTCCTTCTGGCTGCCGACGCCCTTCTCGTAGCTGAGCTCGCGGGTGATGCGTTTCGTGTTCAGCGACCAGACCGTCTCGCGGTCGGCCAGCTCGCGCGAGTAGAACGCGCGCCACGACTTGCTCGCGTAGAGGTCCTTGATGCCGTAGCCGGCCTTCTTGTCCGACGGCGCGGGGTAACCGGCATTCGGAGGCATGGTGCGCTGGATCCATTCGAGGAAAGGGCGCTGGTGCGGCGGGCCGTAGCCGTGCGGGCCCTTGGTCGGGACGTATTCGAGCTTGGCGCCGGCGTCCTTCAGGTTGAAGGCCTTGCGCGAGACCTCGAAAGCGGCCTTGTTGGCCTCCAGCGACTCGTCGTCGCCGACTTCGCTGATGACGGTGATGGGCTTCGGCGCGAAGGCGGCGGTGCGACCTTCGCCGTCCAGCCCGTCGCGCGAGGTGCCGTAGAGCACCTGCTCGCTGTCGTAATTTCCGCCGCCCCGGCGGTTGGTGCCGACGGCCGAGACCGGCGCGGCGCCGAAGAGGCGGTCTTCCAGCGCGGCGACGTAGCTGGTCAGCGTGCCGCCGCCGGACTCGCCGGTCATCACCACGCGGCTTATGTCAATTTCGGGGCGCGTCTCGAGGTAGTCGATGCCGCGCATCACGTCCCAGATCATGTGGCCGGCCAGGTTGAACCCGGTGAGCGTCAAGGCGGCGCCCTGGAAGTAGTGGTTGGTCGTGGGCGTGCGCGAACCGTGCCCGCCGTTGATGTAGATGCGTTCACCCTGGCCCAAGTTGTCGATGGCCAGCACGGCGTAGCCCATCCGCGCGAGCTGTTCGCTGAAGGAGACAACGTAGCCGCTGAGGCGCCCGCGCGTCGAGTGGCCCACCACGCGCACGATGGCCGGAACCTTCTTGCCGGCGCTGCGCAGGGGCAGGTAGAGGTTGGCGGTGACGTAGAACTTCGGGCGGCTCTCGTAGATCACCTTCTCGATGCGGATCTCGTCGTTCTCGAAGGCCGTCTGCGTGCGCGGGTTGAGCTCCGTACGCTCGGCCGGGAAGCCGCCGACGGACGCGGCAAAGGCCTTGCGGATGCGCTCGCGGATCTTCAGCCAGTCGTCCCAGGTCTTGACGCCTTCCAGCTCCTTGTCCCGCACGGCGTACTGCTCGTCGAGGATCTTGCGCATGAAGCGGTCGGTCATGGTGCGCAGTTCCAGCTTCTCGCGCTCCTCGGCGCCAAAGACGTCCCAGTTCGAACGCACCACGGCGTCGGGAAGCTTCGCCTGCGGGCCGCGAATGCTGTTCGGGTCGTCGGAGATCTGTCCGGGCTTATCGGGGCGAGACCTGAAATCGGCGAAGACATCGGCCTTCGGCAGCCACAGACTCCCGAAGCGCGCAGGGTTGTGCACGGTCCACGAATACGGCAGCGACCACGCGCTGGCTTGTTCGGGCTCGCCCGAACGCGGCGCGCGGTTGCGGACGACGTTGAAGCCCCACAGCGCGGGGACCTCGCCCGCCTTCAGGCCCAGGTTCTCGAAGGGCACCTCGATCTCGGCGGTCCATTCGTTGGCGCCGGTCTTCGTCTTCACGACGATGCCTTCGCGCGAAGCGGCCTTCTTGCCGCGGCCCGCGTAAAAGCTGCCCAGCGGGTTGACGACGATCTGGCGGTAGTCGGCGGACTCCTTGCGTCCCGGCGCAAGGAAGATCTCCACGCTGTCGTCGCGGAAGACGTCCTTCCCGTCGGGGCGGTCCTGGGCGACGATGGACTTCACGTCGCGCTCGGCGCAGCGCACGCCGATGTACAGCCGCCCGCCGCCCAGCAGCACGTGCGCCGCGGTGGCCTCGATCTCCGCCGGATGGATGGCCTCGTTGAGGGGCTCGAGCGCAAGCGCCGGCGCCTGCTGCCACGCGGGATCGGCGAGTGTCCCGTCCAGCGCGGGTGGCTTCTCGGCCACGCCGACCACGGCCGCCGGCGAGAAGTACTGTTCTTTAAGCACACGGACGACACTTTCGGCCTTGCCCAAATTCGCCAGAAGGTCGCTGCCTTTTAAGCTGAATGTTTCCGCCGCGGGCGCGGGCAGCTTGCGCTCGACGGCCTCGAGGTACAGCCAGCCGAAGAAGGCGGGGTTCTTGCCTTCCAGGGCGCCGGTGGAACGCCACGCGGTCTCCTCGGCAAGGGCGTCCTCGCGGCCCTGCCGGCAGCGCACGAAGTTGGCGGGCCATGCAATCGGCATGTCGCCTTCGGCCGCGAAAGCGCGCAGCGGCACGGAGAGTTCGACGGTCCAGCTCTTCTCGTGGATGCGCGCGCGGCGGCGCGCGGGCGGGTCCCACGATACGTCCTCGTTGGCGTCGGCGTCGTAGAGCGCCCCGGCGGGGTTGAGGATGAAGTGGGGCCCCTTCTCCGATTTCGCGCCGTCGGGGCGCAGGCGGATCTCGATGCAATCGTCGCGCCACAGCTCGCTGCTGTCGCGCCCGGTGGAGCTGTACGCGAGGTGCTTCGCGTCCGGATCCTGGCACTCGAAGCGGAAGTGCAGCACGCCGCCGCAGGTCAGGACCTTGGCCTCGGTGGGCGCCTGCGGCTTGTCGCCGCTGCCGTCGAGAAAGACGAACTTCAAGCCCTTGGCCTTCTCCCAGGCCTTCTCGGGCAGCCAGTCGCCGGCCTTGGGGCCGGCGACTTCGGCGACGAAGTAGGCCTCGGGGCCCTGGTTCGCATTGCCGCCGAGTTCGAACTTCTGCGCCTTCGCCCAGTCCTTGAAGGCGCCGCTCGCGCCGCCGACTTTCACCTCGTCTTCGGAAGCACCCGCGCCGAATGCCGCCATGATCGCCACTCCGCAAAGGAAGCCGCCCGCTCGCATAGCGTTGCTCCTATTGGTGCCACTCCGACGTGTAAGGCTTGTAGAAGGCGCGCCATTCGCGGCGCGACCAGATCGGCTGCGAGGGCTCGCCCTCCTGGCCCAGCGCATCGACGGCGACGATCTCGTAGCGGCGCGTATTGTTGCCGGAGTTCTCGTCGAGGTACTCCAGCGCCTCGACCGGCTGCGGCGTGAGCCGGATCACGGGCGTGTCGGTCTCCTTGCCTTCCAGGCGGTAGACGAGGTAGCCCTTGATGCCCTTGGCGGGATGCTTCTCCCACTTCACGCGCGTCTTGCCGCCCTCCTCTTCCTTGGCGAAGATCTTCTGCACGGCGGACGGATAGGTGAAGATCTGCGCGGACTTGCCGCTCTCGACGCCGAGTCTGTTCACGGCCACGACTCGGTACGCGTACGCCGCGAACTTGTACGGCGCGCCGCCGGGCACGAGGTTTTTCTCCGGCAGGTCCTTGCCTCCGGTGCGCTCCGCCGGCGGCTCGCCCTGGCCCGCGGCGAAATCGACGGTTTCGTCGGTGAACTGCGGCTCGGCGAGGGGCTTCTCCGTCAGGCGCTTGTACGTGCCGATGTAGCGCACGCGCCCGGCGGCCATCTCGCCGACGTCGCGGATGGGCTTGCGGAACTTGACCTGCGCCGTCGAATACAGGCCCAGGCCGGCGCGCTCGACGTGGTAGCCCACGATGTCGTCGCCCTTCGGCTTCGGCCACGCGAGTTCGACCTTCTTCGCGTCGAGCACCGAGCAGACGATATCGAGCACAACGGGCGGCTGCGTGCGCGCCATGTAGCTCGCGGCGCTCTCCGTGCCGTCGGCCTCGATGCGGCGGACCTGATAAAAGTACGTCGTGCCTGTTTTCAGGCCGCTATCGGCATAGGCGCGGTCCTTGACCTTCTCCGCGATCTTCTTGAGTTCCACCTCCCAACTCTTGGTGCCCTCGCCGCGGTAGACGTTGTAGGTCATGCCGTCGCCGGCAGGATCTTCCCACGCCAGCTTCGCGCCGTTCGCTTCGGTGATGCAGGCCAGGTTGCGCGGGGCGGGCCTGGGCGCGGGCGCGTCGGCGTAGCGGAAGGTCCAGATCTGCTGCTCGCCGGTGCGGTTCTCGAGCGCGAAGAGGTTGCGGTCGGGCAGGTAGGTCAGCACGCGGCTGCGCGAGCCGCTCGCGTCGGGCTCGGCGCCGGTCTCGACCTTCGTCCAGGTACTCTTGGGGATGTCCAGCACCCAGGTCTCGTGGCGCGCGTCCTTCTCCTTTCCGGTGACCACGCTGCAGAGCACGACGCCGTTGCGCGTGTCGGCGGCCAAGATGGCGCCCTGGCCCGGATCGGGCGGCTCCTGCGCGGTCGTCAGCTTCGTCCAGACGTTCTTGCGCAGGTCGTAGACCCAGGTGCCCTTGTACGCGCCGTAGTTCGCGTATCCGAACATGGCGAAGCGGCGGTTGACCTCGTCGTAGGCGAAGCCCGGCTGCGAGACGCGCGCGGGGGGCGCGGGGTCGGGCTTCATCCAATGCCAGGTGTTGTTGTACAGGTCGTAGACGGTGGTGCCGTCGTAGCCGCCCTCGCTGCCGTTCATCACCGTCACCTGGTGGTGCGGGTCCCACGCCGCGCCATGCAGCGGGCCGGGCCAGGCTTCGGGGCTGGGGCGCATGTAGCGCCAGGTGTTGCTCTCCAGGTCATAGGTCCAGACGGAATCGTTCTTGAGGTTGATCTCGCGGAAGTTCTGCCAGCCGTGGCTGCCGCTGAAGGCCGGGAAGCGGATGAACTTGCGGTTGGCCTGGTCATAGACGTTCTGCTGCGCGCAGCAGACGCCGGGTGGCGCGTCGTTCGGTTCCTTCAGCGTCCAGGTGTCGGTGTCGAGGTCGTAGGTCCAGACGTCGCTGCCCTGCTCGCCGCCGCCGCCCTGGTTGTGGCCGCCGTAGCGGACCAGCAGGCGCGATTCAAGATCGTAGCCGTAGCTGGTCTCGTAGCCCATGCGCGGCGAAGGCTTTTTCATGCGCCCTTCGACGGGATGCTGCTTGACCCACTTGCCGACGGGATGGCCCTCCGCGAGCGGCTTGGCGGGCGCGGGCGCCGGATCGCCGTCGGCGGCGAAGATTCCGGCGGCGAAGAAAAACGCGAGCGCGGCGATAGCGGATCTTTGCATCGCAGAACGTCCTCCTTACATGAGAATGCGCGCGGACGCGGGGCAAGCCGCGCCCGGACGCATCGAAGCTAAACCATTACTTCCTCTCGCGCAGGCCGAAATGCGGCATCGGCGCACCGAACTCCAGCGCGCCCAGGTCCGGCGCCTTTCCGGCAAAGCCGTCGTTGAAGTTCGGAAGCACGACGCCCTTGTCGACGGCGTCGGACTTCTCGGCGAGCTGCCAGTCCATCTCCTCGATGCTGTACTCCTTGTTCTCGTCGGCGGGCGGCAGGGTGCCCTTCAGGAAGCAGGTCTTGGGGTCAATGACGTAGGCGCCGATCTTGCAGTAGATCTCGCCGCCGGCCTTGGCGTCCTCGACGGTCTTGTAGGTCTTGCGGGCGTTCCAGGTGGCGAAGGTTCCGAAGCCGCCGTAGCCGTCGCTGTCGAAGTCGCACTTCCGCATGTTGGGCGTGGTGACGTTGAGGCCGCTGCCGCCCGCGGTGAGGAAGAGGTTGTTGCGGGTGACGATGTTGGTGACGGTCTCGTGAGCCGGCTGGATGACCATGGCGCTCTTCTGCTTGAACGTGGTGTTGTGGAACAGCAGCACGCCGGTGGTGTGGTTGTGGAGCTTGAAGGGCGAATGCGTGGCGCTGTAGATCACGTTGCGCCAGATGTAGGTCGGACCGCCGTGGCTGGGCTGCGCGGTGATGCCGTGGGCCGTGTTGCGGACGCGGTTGCCCCAGACGCGGATGTTGAAGTCGCTGTGGTCGGTCTCGAGTCCGTCGTCGGTACAGATGTTCATGTCGTTGGCGTACAGGTCGCAGGCCGACCAGCTGCCGTGCCCGCAGCCGTGCAGGCCGTCGCCGACGTTGTACATTTTGTTGTAGGCGACCACGTGTCCACCGCCGGTCATGTACACCATGGTGAAGGACTCGATGCCCTTCGTCCGCGGCCAAGTCGTCGGGCCGACGAAGTCGTTGTCCGAGATCCAATGGTGCTGCGACTTGTTGTAGTCGCCGTTGTGGGCGGTCAGGCCCTTGGTGACGTTGCGGAACTTGCAGCGCCGCAGCACGAGGTTGCTGCATTCGTGTCCGACGATGGCGTAGGACTTTCCGGTAAAGGTCAGGTCCTCGAACCAGATGTGCTTGATGCCGTCCTTCAGGCTGACCAGGCGGCCGTCGGTCTCCAGCGTGCCGCCGCCGTCGAGGATGGCCTCGCCGTCGCCCGCGCCGCGGAAGATGATGGGCTTGCCTTCCTCGCCGGTGGCGTTGAGCTCGAAGGTGTTCTCGCCCGCGCCCTCCTTCGCGTACTTGCCGGCGTGGAGCAGAAAGAGCGTGGCGGGCGCCGCCGCCGCGAAGGCCGCGTCGAGGCCCTTGAACGGATCTTCCTTCGTGCCCGCGCCGCCGCCGTTGCCGGGGGCGACGTGCTTCTCGGCCAGGCCCTTGGGTGCCTCGGGCTCCTTCCACGTCTTCATCTTAAGGATCTTCTCGGCCTCGCCGCCGTCGGGGTCCTTGAGGTTCAGCTTCACCTCGTACTCGGTGTCGCCTTCCAGGCCCACGACGCTGCCGGCGAACATCCAGCCGCCCGCAACGGTGTGCGCGGGCGACTCGTTCTCCGGGTTTGGATTGGGATGGGTGCGGAAGAGCGGATAACCGGCCTTCCAGTCGGGTGCGCCGGCCTTACGGTAACCGACAGCGATCTCGGCGTTGGCGTTGGCGTCGCCCTTGACCTTCCAGCGCACGCCCAGGCAGTGGACGGTGGGCAGTTCGGCGAAGGGCTCATCGAGCGGCGCGGAGGTGTCCTCGGCGCGGGCCAGACCCAGCCCCAGGCCCAGAACCGCCACCGCGGCCAGGGTAAGACGATATGGCATCGTGGTACGCATGCTGCGCTCCTCTCCTCTTCTCTCTCTCGTGACTGCGAATCGTAACCTGTTTCCCAAGTTGCTTACTTCGCCTTCTCGCGCGGGCCGAAGTGCGGCATGGCTTCGCCGAACTCCAGCGCGCCCAGGTCGGGCGCCTTGCCCTTGAAGCCGTCGTTGATGTTGGGCAGAACGACGCCCTTGTCGATGGCCTCGGACTTCTCGCCCAGGCGGAAGTCGAGCTCCTCGATGGTGTACTCCTTGTCCTCGTTCGTCGGCGCCTTCAGGCCGCTGGCGAAGCAGGTGTCGGGATTGATGACGTAGGCGCCCGCATCCTTGTAGACGATGCCGCCGGCCTTGGCTTCTTCGGGGGTCTTGTAGCGCTTCCCGCCGCTCCAAGAGACGATGCCCGAGGTGAAGCCGCCGAAACCGTCGCTGTCGAAGTTGCACTCCTTGGCATTGTTGGTGCCGACGCTGATGCCCCAGCCCTTCGAGGTCATGAAGAGGTTGTTGCGGGTCCAGATGTTGGTGACGGTCTCCTGCGCGGGCACGATGTTGAAGGCGTTGGCCATCTTGAAGCAGGTGTTGTGCAGCAGCAGCACGCCGGTGGTGTGGTTGTGGAGCTTGAAGGGCGAGTACGTGCAGCTGTAGATGAAGTTGCGGAAGATGTAGACGGGGCCGCCGCGGCTGGGCTGCGCGGTGATGCCGTGGGCCACGTTGCGGATGCGGTTGTTCCATACGCGGATGTTGAACTCGCAGTGGTCGGTCTCGATGCCGTCGTCGGTGCAGATGTTCATGTCGTTGTTATAGACGTCGCACGCCGACCAGCTGCCGTGTCCGGTGCCGTGCATGGCGTCGCCGACGTTGTACATGCGGTTGTAGGCGACCACGTGACCGCCGCCGCTCATGTAGGTGAAGCAGTAGCTTTCGATGCCCTTCGTGCGCGGCCAGGTGGTCGGTCCGATGATGTCGTTGTCGACGATGAAGTGGCGCACGGACTGGTTGTAGCCGCCGTTCTGGCAGTTGAAGCCCTTGCCGGCCTTGCGGAACTTGCAGCGCCGGATGACGAAGTTGCTCGAACCGTTCGCGTTGATGGCGTAGTGCGCGCCCTGCAGCGTCAGGTCCTCGAACCAGAGGTGCTTGCGGTCCTTCGCGCCGACAATCTGGCCCTTGCCGTCAAAGTCCCCGCCCCCGTCGATGATGGCCTCGCCATCGCCCGCGCCGCGGAAGATGATGGGCTTGCCTTCCTCGCCGTTGACGCCCACGTTGAAGGGCTGGTAGGTGCCCGCGTGGAACAGGAAGACGGTGCCGGGCTTGGCCGCCGCGACGGCTGCCGCGCTGCCCTTGAAGGGGTCGTTTTCGGTGCCGGTGCCGCCGCCTTCGCCGGGGTGCACGTGGAGAACCGTCAGGCCTTTGGGCTCCTCGGGCTCCTTCCAGGTCTTCATCTTAAGGACCTTCTCGGCCTCGCCGCCGTCGGGGTCCTTGAGGTTCAGCTTCACTTCGTACTCGGTGTCGGGCGTCAGGCCGAAGACGCTGCCGGCGAACATCCAACCGCCGGCGACAGTATGCACGGCCGATCTGTTCTCGGGGTGCGGATTGGGCTTGGTGCGGAAGAGCGGGTAGCCGGTCTTCCAGTCCGCGTCGCCGACCTTGCGGTAGCTGACCGCGATCTCGGCGTTCTGATTGGCATCGCCCTTGATCTTCCAGCGCGTGCCCAGGCAGTGCAGCGTGGGGTGCTCGGCGAACGGCTCGTCGATGGGCGCCGAGGTGTCCTCCGCGCGCACGCCCGACGCCACGGACAGGACGGCCAGCACCGTCCCGGCACAGATTCTTGCTTTGTTCCTCATGTCTCGCTCCTTTTCCTCTCTCCCTATGCTGCGAACCCTACGCGCTGCCGCCGTTGGCCCGGCCCACGGCCGCCAGCGCGTCTCCATTCTCCAGACCGAACTTTTCCTTCAAGTGCTTCTTCAGATCCCCGGCGCCGCAGGCGCACGTCAGCGACTCGAACGGAAACCGCCCGGTCGCGCGCAGCTGCTCGCCGTTGCGCTTATGGAAGTTCCCCGCGCGGTCGATGAACTGGCCCCACCAGCCCTTGCTGTAGACCAGCGGCCGCGGCTGGGCGCTCCTCGCGTAGGCCTCCGGAAAGAAGGCCAGGAAGGGCGCGAACGAGTTCAGCCAGCTGCCGCAGCGCACCTGCTTGAGTTCCGGGCAGCGGGCGGTCGCGTCGGCCAGCAGCCGCGCAAGTTCGCGCACGCGCGTTGAGACGTCCTTGAAGGGCGATTCGGGCGCGAACGGATTGGCCAGGTGCAGTTCGGCGGTGGCGCCGGCCGGATCCTGCGCGTGCAGGTCGTAGCGCCAGAAGCCGAAGGGCCAGTCCTTCAGCGCGGGCCATTCGGCCGCGTCGGAGGCGATGCGCCCTTCCAGCAGCGGCCAGCATCTCTCCGTGCAAGCCTTCTCGTAGGCGTCGCCGGCGCTGCGCGTGCGGATCGCCTCGAACTCGGCCACGAGTGGGTTCCATTTCGGATCGGAGAACGTCCCGTCTGACGGGTGGCGCTTGCCGTCGTAGAGCGTGGTCAGGCGGTAGACGGGCGTCTTGTTCGTCAGGGCAAGCGCGAAGGCCTCGCCGCCGCGCGCGAGCTTATCCGCCATCCAGAAGGACAGCGGGACGATGCCCTGCACGAAGTCGCGCCTTGCCTCGACGGTGATCGGCATCCGCTTCTCCCGTACTACTCCGAATCCTTCAACTGCCCGTCGCCCTTCAGGTGCCGGTTGAGGAAGGCGAGCCGGCGCTTGAGGGCATCCAGCGAATTCTCGCGCGTCATGGCCCCGTGGCCGATGCCGCCGTGGTCCGGGTTGTCGTAGATCCGCACGTCGACGAACTTGCTCTCGTTGCGCAGCCGGTTGGCGATCAGCTCGCTCATCAGCGGCACGACGCTGCGGTCCTGGCGGTTGTGGGTGATCTGCAGCGGCACGCGGATCTCCTCGACGCCGTACAGAGGCGAAGCCGCGCGGTAGGCGGCACGCACCGCGGGATCGGCGTCGGGGTTGCCCATCATCTGCAGCAGGTCGATGCGCCCCGGACGGTCGCCGTGCAGGTACGACTCGTAGATCTCGCTGTCGCCGCTGCCGGCCGCGCCGCAGCGGAAGACTTCGGGGGCCTTCGTCACGCAGCAGTAGACCATGTAGCCGCCGTAGCTGCCGCCGTAGACGGCGATGCGGTCGCGCTCGACCCACGGCACGTCCTCCGCGGCCCATTTCGCACCGTCGACGAGGTCGATGACGTCGGCGTCGCCCCAGCGCCCGTGGTTGCCCTTGCGGAAGGCGCGGCCGTAGGCGGTGCTGCCGCGGAAGTCCGGCTGCAGGATCCCGTAGCCGTGGCTGAGGAAGAACGCGACCTGCGCGTTCCAGTCGTAGCGGCTGAAGCCGCGCGGGCCGCCGTGCGCGGAGAGCAGCAGCGGAGCCTTCTTCGCGCGGCCTTCGCTGACGTCCTTGGGCGTAAAGAGCCAGCCTTCGATGCGCACGCCTTCGCGGTTGGTGAACGCGACGCGCTCCGGCGCGACCATCTCCTCGAGGCGCCGCCCCGGCATGGTGCGCTGCGTCAGGGCCTCGAACGCGCCGCTGTCCAGATCGATGCGCGCCAAGTGCGGGGGCTCCATGGGCGTCTGGCGCACGGCATAGAGCGCCTTGCCGTCGGGCGAGAGCGCCAGCGGGTCGAGGTACGCGCGCTCGATGGGCACCCGCCGCGCGTTCTTCCCCTCCCCGTCGGCGGCGTACAGTTCGTGGTGCGCGTCGACGATGCGGCGGTAGACGCTGCGCTTGCCGTTCGCGCCGAAGAGAATCGGCAGGTCCTCGCGCGGGCCTTGCGTCAACGCCTCGCGGCGTTCGAACGGCTGCTCCGGATCGACGCGCGTCAGGCGCAACCAGCCGTCGGCGGGGCTCTCCGAGAGGACGTAGACGTGTTTGCCGCCGGGGCCCCAGACGGGGTTCTCGTCCCAGTACTCGCCGGGGGGCGTCAGGCAGGTGCCCTTGCCCGAGCCGTCGGTGGGGAAGACCCACGCCTCGCAGCGGTGCAGGTCGTCGCGGCAGCGCGAGTGGCAGGCCAGGCGCGCGCCGTCGGGCGATAGCCGCGCGCGGATCGAGGTGCCCCACTTCATGCCCTCGACCCAGTCCCGGGCGCCCGGCGTGAGGCAGACGGCCGTGCGTTCGTCACCGTTCAGCGGCGCGGCGAACCACTGCGGCCAGCCGTTGCGGCGCGAGCAGAAGAGCAGCCGCTTGCCGTCCGGGAAGAAGTGCGGGCTCGAGTCGCCGGCGGCGTGGCGCGAGACGCAGCGCAGCCCCGTGCCGTCGGGCGCGAGCGTCCAGACGCCTCCGCGGTGCTCGGCCGCCAAGCGCTGGCCGTCGGGCGACCAGCACGGGCGGCCGAAGCCGTGGATGCCGCAGGTGATCTGCACGGGCATGCCGCCGGCGGGCGCAGCGGGCATGGTGAAGAGGTGGCGGTCGCGGCCGGCCGCCATGGCGAAGACGAAGGTCTGTCCGTCGGGCGAAAGCGCCGCGTCGGCGGGGGCCAGCTGCCCGCTCAGAAGCTGCTCGGGTTGGATCGGCGCGGAGGGCATGCGCCCTCTCCTTATCGTGACGCTCCCGCGCCTAAGCCGCGCCCGCGTTCTTCGCGGGCGGGACGGGGCACGGATTCGAACTTCTTTCAAAAAACGGCGCTCAGGGCGTGAAGGTATAGACGTTGGCTTCCCAGGGCGTGAACTCGTCCTCGAAGCTTGCACCGTCCCCCAGCACCTTTCCGGTGCGCTCGTTCTTGAGGCCCTTGACGGCTTTGGCGAAGGTCACCTTGAGCTTGACCTTGCCGTTGCCCAGCTCGCCGCTGACGTCGCCCATGCTGGTGTCGCTGGCGCCCAGCTTGAGGTTGCTGATCACGCAGAACGTGATCTTGTCGCCGTTCTTCCAGAAGATCGGCTCGGTGGTGGTCGTCGGCTTGCCGTCCAGCGCCATTACGACGCGCGGCTTCACGCCGGCCTCGGCCAGCAGGCCCGCCAGGAAGGGCCCGAAGGCCTTGGTGGCGTCGGTGCCGCGCTTCTTGTAGTAGCCGATGGTCGAGAGGTTCAGGTAGACGGCCTTGCCCTTCTTGACCACGACGGGGACTTCGCCGGCCTTCGCGGCGGCCTTGCCGCCGTCTTCGGCCAAGCCCAGCTCGACGGCCGCGACATCGCTGAACTGCGGCGAGCGCCCGCCTTCCCAGTTGTTGTCGTCGAGGCCCTTGTAGCCCTTCTCGGCGTCGACTTCGGTGCAGGTGGCGCCGGTGAAGATGCCCTTGGCCAGGTCGTGCTTGACGCCGAAGAGGTCGTCGAGGACGCCCGTCGCGCGGGCCTTGCCGTGCTCGTCGAAGATGCCGCACATGTGGTCGGCGATGACGGTGCCGCCGGCGGCGGCGAACTTCTTGATCGCCTCGGCTTCCTTGTCGCTGAGGCACAGCGCGCGGTTGAGGACCAGCACTTTGACACCGTCCTTCTCGAGCTGCCCGTCGAGCAGGTGGTCCATGTGGTAGAAGCGCGACTGAATGCCGATGTCCTCCAGCGCCTTGCTCCAGCCCATGCGCGTGAGGTGGCTGGTGGAGAGGTTGTTGTCCATCGAGCTGCTGCGGCTGACCCAGGTGCCGCCGTGGCTGGCGGCGTCGAGGCTCCAGGTCACCTGGATGCTGGGATGCGAATAGTAGATCGCGACGGGGTCGTACTGGAACTCGCCGTCCATGACCAGCTTGCTGACGGGGCCCTGGATCTCCTTGAAGGTGCCGGCCAGCTCCTTGATGTGGTCGGCGACGCCGTCGGGCGTGAACCAGCCGTCGGGCCAGCAGATGGTGCCGCGGTTGCCGTGGACCATGTAGTACCACAGGAACCAGGCGTTCTGCGCGAAGGCGTCTTTGCGCGGGAAGTAGGTCTTCAGGAGCGGGCGCTTCTGGCCCCAGAAGCTTCGGATGACCTCGTTGTTCCCGCCGCTCTCGTAGGCCTCGCACCACTGCGCGGCCTTGCTGAGCTTGCGCCAGTCGTAGCCGCCGAAGGCCGTGGGGCCCTGGCCGCCGACGAAGCCGCAGGGCACCTTGGGATCCAGCGTGTTGCAGTGGCGCACCAGCTCGGCAATGGCCTCGGCGAACTGCGTGTCCATGTAAGCGCGCCAGTCGCACCACTCGCTGAGGTTGATCTTGCCGATGCCCTTCGCGGAGATCTGCTTGCGCACGGCCTCGAAGGGCTTGGGACTGATCGCGTCGAAGTTTTGGTAGCTGCTGCCGTACTGGGCGTTGAGCTTCGCGACGTCGCCGTAGAGTTCCTGCAGCGACTTGCGGTAGCCGGCGATCGACTGCGGGCTGCCGTCGACTTCAAACGGCGAGCAGAACGTGCCAAGGCTGACTTCGTCGTCCAGCGCGTAGCCCAACGGGTAGGCGTCCTTGGACTTCGGGATATTGGCGTCGAGGAAGCCCTTCATCTTCGCCATGGTGGCGGGGTCGGCCAGGCTGTTGGGCCGCGCGACGATGCCCTTGGGCTTGCTACCCAGCTGCGCGGCGTTCTTGCCCAGATGCAGGTAACCCTTGTCGGCCGCGTGGTCGACGTAGAAGGGCCACTTCTTCTCCTTCGAGAAGGCCGCCGCCTTGGGGTTGTTGCGGTCGATGTGGAAGGCGTTGAGGTTGACCGATGCGTACTTCTCGTGGTCCTTCAGGACGTCGGTCTTGAACTGCCAGACCATCACGACGTAATGATCCCAGTACTCCGGCGGCGGAATCTCCTTGACCGGCTCCAGCGCCCAGCCTGAAACACTGGCAAAAACCAGCCCGACGCCAAGCATTAACCTGTTGAGGCTGAACATGTTGCGAATCTCCCGTGGTTCAACCAAGCACATAGAGCACCCCCCTGTACGGTTGGCTGACGTTTGAAGAGCGCGACTATTCTCTTGCGAGCCTATTTGATGGATACACCCTGGTCAAATAACGTGCTTGGAAAATATGGCTGGATCGGGAGTTACAAAGACACAGAGACCACCGAATGAGACCACTGCGGGCGATTTCAGGTGCGCCGGGTTGCAGCGCGCGCGGCTTCGGCCCAGGCCTCGATGAGGTGCGGGGCGAGTTTGTCGCGGTAGTCGGGCCGGGCATCCGGGACCAGCCAGCGGCCCACGTCGGCCTGGATCAGCCGCTCGGTAAAGAGCCCCGCCTCGGCGATGGGGCGGCCTTCGGGGTCGTAGATCGCGCTGTCCCCGTAGCCCAGGTGCTCGGGATCGTCGGTGACGATGACGTTGCTGCGCGCCACCACCAGGTTGAAGTGCACGGCCGAGCCGGCGTGGTTGTTGCGCACGCGCACGCGGTGCTCGTCCATGCGGGCCTTCTCGATGTTGTTGTAGTGCGGGCTGAAGAGCACCTGCGCGCCCTTGAAGCGGTACAGGCTGGCGATCTCGGGATACGACGAGTCGTGGCAGATCTGCACGCCGAAGCGCACCCCGCGCGCCGTGAAGAGCGGGAACGCCCGCCCTGCGCAGAAGCGCATCGTCTGCGCGTCGCCGTCGGTGAGCATCACCTTGCGGTACACGCCCAGGATCCTGCCGTCGTCGAGCACCACGACCGTGTTGCCCAGTTCGCCGCCGTCCATCTTCTCGGTGATGCCGATCAGCGTGACGACGCGCCGGTCGTCGGCGCGGCGGGCGAGGTCCAGCAGGCGCGGGTCGTCGAGCGCCGTGGCGCCGCGTTCGATGATCTCGCGCGAGCCGTAGCCGCTTACGAAGGATTCGGGCAGGCAGACGAAGTCGCAGCCGGCGGCAGAGGCTTCGTCGACGACCTTGGCCGCGCGCGCCAGGTTGGCGTCCGGCTCGGCGTTGACGCTGCGGCCCTGCCAGACGCCGATCACCACCTTCGCGGGCATGGCAAAGACTCCTCAAAGAAGGACGCAGCCGTCAGAGGATGTAGCGGGTCAGGTCCTCGTCATCGAGAATCGGCTTGAGGCGCTGCTCGACCAGTTCGACGTCGACGACGATCTCCTTGTTCGGCATTTCCGAGGCGTTGAAGCTCTCCTCTTCCAGCAGCTTCTCCAGCACGGTGTGCAGGCGCCGCGCGCCGATGTTCTGGCTCATGCGGTTGGCCTTCGCGCCGAAGCGCGCGATGGCGGCCAGCGCGCCCTCGGTGAAGGTCAGCTTGACGCCCTCGGTGGCCAGCAGCGCCTGGTACTGCTTGGTGATGGCGTTCTTGGGCGCGGTGAGGATGCGCTGGAAGTCGGCCTCGGTCAGGTCGGCCAGCTCGACGCGGATGGGCAGGCGCCCCTGCAGTTCGGGCATCAGGTCGCTGGGCTTGGACTGGTGGAAGGCGCCGGCGGCGATGAAGAGCATGTAGTCGGTGCGCACGATGCCCCAGCGCGTGTTCACGCTGGCGCCTTCGATGATCGGCAGCAAGTCGCGCTGCACGCCTTCGCGGGAGACGTCCGGGCCGTGCTGGCGGCCCGTGCCGGCGACCTTGTCGATCTCGTCGATAAAGACGATGCCGTCGTTCTCGGCGGACTCGACGGCCGCGCGCGCCACGGCCTCGCGGTCGATCAGCTTCTCCGCTTCCTCGGTTTCCAGGATGCGCCGCGCCTCGCCGACGGACATCTTTCGGCGCTTGGTCTTGCGCGGCATCATGCGCGCCAGGGCGTCCTGCAGCTCGAAGCCCATCTCCTCGCCCATCGCCGGCGAGAAGATGCCCGCGACGTTCTCCTGCCCTGCGCTGACCTCCAGCTCGACCTCGCGCGCGTCCAGCGCGCCTTCCTGCAGCTTCTTGCGCAGCTTGGCGCGGGTCTTCTCGTGCAGCTCGGCGGACTTTTCGGCGCTCTTCTCGCCTTCCTTATCCCCGGTGGCGGAGGCCTGCCAGCTGGTGGGCGCCGGCAGCAGCACGTCAAGCAGGCGCTCCTCGGCGGCCTCGCGTGCGCGTTGCTGGACTTCCTCGCGCGCGCGGTTCTCGTGCATGGTGATGCTGGCCTTCATCAGCTCGCGGATCATGCTCTCGACGTCGCGGCCGTGGTAGCCGACCTCGGTGAAGCGAGTGGCCTCGACCTTCACGAACGGCGCGTTGGCCAGCGCGGCCAGGCGGCGGGCGATCTCGGTCTTGCCGACGCCGGTGGGGCCGATCATGAGGATGTTCTTCGGCGCGACTTCCTGGCGCATGGCGTCGTCGAGCTGCCGGCGGCGCCAACGGTTGCGCAGCGCGATCGCCACGGCCTTCTTGGCGGGCTGCTGCCCGACAATGTAGCGGTCCAGCTCGGCGACGATCTGCGCCGGGGTCAGGTTCGTGGGATCGCGGCGGATCAGGCCCAGGGCGGCTTCCAGCATGAGCGATTATTCCATCGGGCGGCGCGGGAACGTCACAACGTCGCCCCTAGGGTAAGCAACGGCGCGCCAAACTCAAGAGAGGGAAGCACCGCGGCGGGCGGGGCGAAACGCGCGCTACTTCTTGACGGGCGCCCAGACCTCATCCAGGCGCAGGGGCGTGTCCGGGTCCATCTCGGTCTGCTTGCGCAGCACTTGGTCCATCTTCTCTTCAGCCACCAGGGCCTCGATGTCGCGGAACCGGTCCGGGATCTCCGACTCGTCGATCTGCGTCAGTTCGATGCGCTGCACCGCGACGTTGATGTACGAGACGCACAGTTCGTCCGAAGGATAGGGCTTCTCATAGACGTTCAGGTACAGGTTCCGCCCGCCCACCGTCCCGATGATGTAGCGGTCCCAGAGGTAGTGCGTGATCGTGACCGACATGTTGTTGACGCCTGGCAGGTTGCCCGTCGGTTGCCGGTTCAGGCACGGCAGCACGGTACGGCCCTTGGTCCAGTTCACGCCGTAGGAGAAGGGCTTCTGCCGCAACAGGAGACTGCCCGTCACCACCACCTTCATGGCATGGGCCGGCACGGTTCCGGACAGGCGGATCCACGTCGACTCCTCCGGCTCCATGCGCCCGGGCAGGCCGTCTTTCGGCGGCACCCAGGTCCACGTGCCCTCGGTGACGACCAGATCCTTCGCCGCGCCCTGCGTGAAGTCCCACACGCGCGAGAACGGCTTCGTTTCCGGGGCCCCGGCCTGCTGCTGCGGAGGCTCCGGCTGGGCGTTCGCGCGCTGCGGGGCTTCCGCAGGCTGCTTCAGGACCCAGTAGCTGCCCGCGCCCAGCACCATCAGGACCGCCACCGCATAGAAGACAGCGCTGCTTGCGCCGGCGGCAGGCACCGCGCGGCCCGATACTCTCGCCCCGCGCGCCGCACGCTGCAGGATGCGCTCGCGCAGCCCGCTGGGCGGGTTCGCGCCGCCGCGCAGGGCCTCGCCCAGCCCGCCGCCGTCCAACAGCGGCAGCGCGGCGGCCAGCCCGGCCTGCGCCAGGGCCGTGCGCAGGCGCTCCAGGATCGTGCGCAGGCGCCCGCTAACCGTCGTCTGGCCCATGGCGAGCGTCTCGGCGATCTCCATCTGCGTCATCTCGCCGGCGAAGTAGAGCGTCACGAGCTGCTGGTCGTCGCTGGACAGCCGCGCGACCTCGCGGCGCAGCGCGGCCAGCATCTCGCCGCGTTCGAGTCCCCGCGACGGCGGCTCCGAACGTCGATCGGGCGCTTGCATGGCGTCGATATCCTTGTCCTTGGCGCGGCGCCTGGCCTTTTTCAAGTGCTCCAGGCTCTTGCGCGCAACGATCTGCAGGATCCAGCCCCGCGCGTTGCCGTCGGGGCGAAAGGTGTCGGCGAAGCGCCACACGCGCAGCATGGCCTCCTGCACGACCTCTTCGGCGCTCTCGGGATTCTGCGTCAGGCGCAGCGCGAGGTTGTACGCCGGAGTCTCGTAGCGCTGCAGCAGCGCTGCGAAAGCCTCGCTGTCCCGCCGGGCGGCGATGGCGCCCAGCAGTTCGACGTCGTCGCGTTCGGGCATGGCGAAACGCGGCAGCTCCCGGAGCCTCAAACGACCCGGCGCGGAACGCCCGCCCCGGGTGGTGTCCTATCTATCGCGGAAGGCGCGCTTCTAACGCCTTAATCCCGCACTTTTTCTGAATTATAACTCTTTTAAATACAAGGGCTTATGAATCAGATCTCTTCGATGACGAAGTTCTTGTTGGTGTAGATGCAGATCTCGGCGGCCTCGGCCAGGGCGTGCTCGACGACCTCGCGGGGCTTGAGCTTCGTGTGCTTGGCCAGCGCGCGCGCGGCGGCCAGCGCGTAGGGTCCGCCCGAACCGATCGCGACGATGCCGTCGTCAGGCTCCAGAACGTCGCCCTGGCCGGTGACAAGGATCAGGGTTTCGGGGTCGGCGGTGACGAGCATCGCTTCGAGGCGGCGCAGCGCGCGGTCCATGCGCCATTGCTTGGCCAGTTCCACGGCGGCGCGGCGCAGGTTGCCCTTGTACTCCTCGAGCTTCCCCTCGAAGCGCTCCAGCAGCGCGAAGGCGTCGGCGGTACTGCCCGCGAAGCCGACCAGCTGCCCGCCCTTGAGCTTGCGGATCTTGTGCGCGGTGGCCTTCAGCACAGTGGCGCCGTGGCTGACCTGGCCGTCGCCACCCAGGGCGACCTTGGTGCCGCGCCGGACGGCCAGCACGGTGGTGCCGTGAAGGGTGTAACTCGAATCGTGCGCGCTCATGAGGACCTCGTGTTCGCGTGAATGGACACGGGAGAGCATACGCACTTGAACGAAGGCGGGCAAGGCGCGGGAACGGGCACTACTCCGCGTCCTGGATCTCGACGCGCACTCGGGCGTTTTCGGCGTCGATTTCGACCGTCACGCCGCGCAGGGCCGCGATGTCGTTGAAGAAGCGTTCGGCCCGGCCGAGGCGGGCGGCGGGCTGCCCGACCGACCCCGGGTCCGCGAGGAACGCTCTGGGATTTGCCCGGTCGGGTTCCAGGCTGCAGTCGGTCCGCTGCTGCCCGCTCACTTCGACCGGAATGCCCGTGGCTCCTTCGAAAATGCGCGCCGTCAAGCGCACCGTCGCGCAGACGCCCGGCACGAAAAGGGGCGCATTCATGCGGCGTCCCCACGGCAACGCGTTGGGATCCCACGCCTCGGGCGGCGCCGGCAGATTCAGCAGGAAGTCGCCGGTCGATTCGTCCATCGCCTCGTCCATCTGGTTGATCCGGCTGCCAAGGACGGCCTCCTGGACCGCGCGCTCGATCCGCATGCGCTTTAACGTCTCGAAGGCATCGGCCTTGGCGGCTTCGTCGGCGGCCTTGGACCGGTCCAGCTCCTCGCGCTTGGCCTTCAGGCCGGCCTTCAAGACATCGATCTCGCGGTCGGCCTCGGCGATCGCCGCTTTGGCCGCGGCCAGGCGCTTTTTCATGTCCTCGGTGCGCTCCGACTCCGTCAGCGCTCCCAGGCTGCGTTCTACGGCGATCGCCGCTCGAACGCGGTATTGGACGCTCGTCCGCGCGCGCTCGAACTCGGTCTCCACGGCAAGGACGCAGGCCTGGTAGCCGTCGCACGCCTTTTCGAACCCCCGGAACTTCGCGACCAGCGGGGTCATCAGCGCACGGGTTTCGGCGCGGGCATACTCGAGCAAGACCCTCTCGCGCAGGAGCAGGACCTTCAGGCGCTCCTGGTAGCAGTTGGCCAGGATCTTCAAGGCGCGCTCGCGCACCTCGGCCTCCTTCGACCGCCCCGCGGCCTGCAGGCTGGCCCAACAGGCCCGGGCGTTCGGAATCAGGGCGTTGGTCGCGGCTTCGCGCACGCTGAAGTCCTCGTCGCCGAGCTGCGCGATCCACTGCTGGACTTCCGCCTGGGAAGCGTTCGCTTCGTTGGAGAGACCGGCTGCGGCCGCAAGATCGCCGCAGCACCAGAGGACGCCCGCCAGGGCGCCTATTCGAAGGACCGCGTTAGGACGCATGACACCTCCTTGTATAGGTCCGGCCTGCTGTAATAATGCATCTGCCGCTCGTTTATCAGGGAACTCTGCGAACTATTGTTGCTTGGGGCGCTCGGGCTCATCCGGCGCCAGTGCCTTACGGAAGATATCGCGCACGGCGTTGCTGAGGCCCGGCTTGACTTCCTTCTCGTCGAGGGCCTTCTCTCCTTTGAAGCGGAAGCCTTCGAGCGCCTTCGCCACGTCGTCGCCGGGCTTGACCGTATCGACGAAGGCGGTCCAATCGGCGCGCTCGTTCTCGTGCAGCGCCTGGAACCACAGCGCGTAGGCGCCCAGGTGCGCGCCATCCAACAGCACCTTTCCGAAGCGCACAGTCTGGCGCTCGGAGGGTTCAGCCCAGGCGGCGTAGACGAAAGGAGCATCCTTCTTGCCTGCCGTAAACGGGTCCCAACGAATCGTTCGCCTCTTTTCGTCCCACGTGCCGTTGGTCCAGAACGGCTGTACCGGAGCTCTGAGGCTTACGTCCCAGGTGGGATCGGATCCAAAGAGGTTGAGATCGAACGAGAAGGCAGAGGATAAAAGGGAAAGAAACATCTGCTCGCCCAGCGACGGATTGTCCGGCGCCATAGGGTCCAGCTCCTTGGGAAGCTTTTTGCCCTTCAACGCCAGATAGGTCTTTGTCTTGGACAGTTTGGACTGCATGGAGGCGACAAGTCGCTCGCGATTGCCGAGAAACGCGAGCGACTCCGGTATGGGCTTGTCCTCCGGAATACCCATCTTGCGCGCCACGAAGCGCTGCTGCCACTCAAAGAGTTGTTGATCGCCCTCCGCCGATTCCAGATTCAAGATGGCCCTGGCCACGCGCGGCGCATCCTCTTTGGTGAGATACCCGTGATTTATCAGATAGCTGGTTACCTTGGCGAGATTGTCCTTGAACGCTTCCAGGCTCCTTTGCTTGGACACCAGTTTCACATAGACGATGAGGTTCTTGAAGTCTCTTCGAAAGTCCCTGTCGATCCATTCCAGCAGCGTCTTGGCGCGGGGTTCGTTGGCGAGTTCCATCTCGAACCATTCGTGCAGCATGTCCGCAATCTGGTTCGCCCTTTCCAACTGCGCATCCAGATCGCCCGCGAGATCGTCCGAATCATCGAAGCTCTCCGAATAGTAGGACGCAGCACCGAGATCCGAAGCAAGCCGGACGTACCGCGCCGTGCCGCCGTCGAGATTCACGTGGCTGTCTTTAAGGAAGGTCCTGAAGACCTTTTTGCCGTCCTTGTCCGCTTCGCCTTTTTGTTTGTAAAGTTCACGGACCTTCTCGAGCGTCTTGCCGTCGGCGTCGACCGTTTTGGGCGGCGTGGACGTGCTGGCACCTTCGAGCTTGTAGACCTTGATGGTGCGCTCCAGGCCATCGTCCTTAGGCTCCATCTCCACGTCGAATTTTTCGTTGCAGGCCTGCAGCAGCAGCCCTGCCAACGCGCAAGACGCGGCCAGGAATGCTCGACGCATGGAACACCTCTTCGGGATGCGCGCTCAGGCGCGCGGGAAGTACTCGTCCACCACCCTGCGGAACTCGTCGTTGGTCACCACCCGGTTGATGTACCTGCGGAAGGCCACCGCGCCGCGCTTGCCCTGCGCGTAGTTGCACGCGTAGCGCCTCATCAGCACGTTGCCGCGCTGCTCGCCGAAGCGTTCGACGATCTGTTCGTGGTGGCGCAGCATCAGCGCGCGCTGCTCGGCCAGGTCCGGCGCCGGCGGCACGGGCTCGCCCCGCAACGCCGCGGCGGCCTCGCGGAAGAGCCACGGGCGCGTCAGCGCCGCGCGGGCGATCATCACGCCGTCGACGCCGTAGCGTTCGAAGGCCGCGACGACTTTCTCCGCGCTGTCCAGGTCGCCGTTGCCGATCAGCGGCATCTTATCGAGCTTCGTCTTGATCGCGGCGATGCGGTCCCAGTCAGCGCTGCCCTTGAAGTAGTCCTCGGCCACGCGCCCGTGCACGGTCAGCGCGGCCGCGCCGGCGGCTTCGACCGCGCGCGCGACCTCGAAGGCCGTGACGTTCTTGTGCGAGCAGCCCAGGCGGATCTTGGCGGTGACGGGCGTCGGCGCGCAGGCCTGGACGACGCGCTCGACGATGCGCCCCACGCGCGCGGGCTCGGAAAGGAGGTAGCTGCCGGAGTGCGCGTCGCAGATGCGCTTCACCGGGCAGCCGAAGTTGATGTCCACGACGCTGACGCCGTACTCGCCGGCCAGGCGCCGGCCGACCTCGGCCAGGGTGGCTTCGTCGTTGTCCCACATCTGCACGGCCAGCGGGCGCGGTTCGTCCTTGACGCCCCACAGCCGCGCGGGCGCGCCCTTCACGCCGCCGGTCATGCGCACGAAGCCTTCGGCGGAGATCATCTCCGTCGCCAGCAGCCCCGCCCCGCCGAATTCGCGCACGATGCGCCGGAACGCGAAGTTCGTGAAGCCCGCCATCGGCGCCTGCAGGATGGGCGGGTCGACGACCAGCGCGCCGATGCGCAGCGCCTTGACGGGTGCGGAAGCCGTGCGGGGTCGGTTCGTGACCATCCGGGTATTCTACCCTCAAGGGCGGCAGGGAATAAAGTGGACTACGGAGGCGCATATTCTACATTTAAAGGAGAAGGAGGACCCTAAAATGCACGTTTCATGGACCCGCATCCTGGCCCTGGCACTGCTGCTCACCTGCGGCGCGGCCTCGGCCGACATCGTATACCTCACGAACGGCCGCTCCATCGAGGGCAAGGTCACCGTCAAGGGCGACAAGGTCATTGTCGAGAAGCCGGACGGCGTCGTGATCCTGGACGCCTCGAAGGTGGAGCGCATCGAGAAGAAGGAGTCGCTCGTCGAGGCCTACGAGAAGCAGCTCGCCGCGATCGACGATAAAGCCGGCGGCGCCGCCGCCAAATTCGCCGAGCTGGGCCAGTGGGCGCGCAGCCGGGAGATGGACAACCAGGCCGAGGCTTGCTTCCGCAAGGCGATCGAACTCGACGCCGACAACGCCGTTGCCCGCGCGGGGCTGGGCTACACCAAGCACGACGGGAAGTGGATGACCGAGGACGAGATCCAACAGGCCCGCGGCATGGTGCGCCACAACGACGCGTGGGTCACGCCCGAAGCCAAGGCCGACCTCGAACGCCTGAAGGCGCTGAACGAACTCGAACGCACCCGCGCCGAGATCGAACGCCTGCGGCTTGAGCGCGCCGAGCTGGAGAAGGAGCGCGCCGAACTCGCGCGCGAGGAACAGGGCGACGTCTATCCCTACCGCAGCTACGGCGGCGTGATCTACGGCGGCTACGTCATCTCCGGCTCCGGCTACGCGCGGCCCCCGCACGCGCACCGACCGCCCGCCACCCGCAGCGGCGAAGGCGTGCACCCCGATCGCACCAGCCCCAGCGCCAACCTGCCGCAGGCGCACTACGTCCAGACCCCGCGCGGCCTGAAACTCGCCCCGCCGCCACCCGCACCGGCTGCTCCGCCGGTGCCGTTTGAGCAGCCTACGCCGTAGTCCGTAGCGTTCCGGACCGGTAGAATCCCAAGCCATGCAACCCGCGCTTGCCGAACTTCGCCTGGGTTCCCACGTGCTGAGCGGCCCGTTCGGGCTCTCGCCGATGGCCCAGTTCACCTGCTGGCCGCTGCGCGTGCTCTGCCAGGAGCACGGCGCGTCCTTTTCCTGCACCGAGATGGTGAAGGCGCGCTTCGTCGTCGAAGGCGACCCCGAGACCATGCGCATCCTCGAACGCCACCCTTCCGAACGCCTGTGCGGCGGGCAGATCTGCGGCGCCGACGAGGAGGAACTGGCCGGCGCGGCGCGCATCCTGACCCGCGAGCTGGGCTTCCCGTTCGTGGACTTCAACATCGCCTGCCCCATCCGCCGCATCGTCAGCGACGGCGCCGGCGGCGGCCTGCTGGCCGATCCGCCCAAGGTCGAGCGCCTGGTGCGCGTGCTGCGCGATGCCGCCGATCCCGCGCCGGTGACCGTGAAGATGCGCAGCGGCCTGGACGAGGCGAACATCACGGCCGTGGAAGTGGCACGGGCCGCGGAAGCCGGCGGCGCCGCGATGATCGCGCTGCATCCGCGTACCGTACGGCAGGCCTACGGCGGGAAGGCCGACCACGCGATCGTCGAGGCCGTCGCGAAGGCCGTGCGCGTGCCGGTGGTGGGCGGCGGCGACGTGCGCAGCGCGCCCGAGGCCGTCGCCATGCTGCGCGATCGCGGCTGCGCGCTGGTCTACTTCGCCCGCGCGGCCACCGGCGACCCGTGGATCTTCGCGCGCGCGCAGGCGCTGCTGGAGACGGGCGCCGAGCCCCCTCTGCCGGACGCCCGCGAGGTCTGCGCCGTCTTCCGCCGGCACCTGGACATGCTGATCGAACACCTGGGCGAGGAGACCGCCTGCCGGCACGCGCGGCGCCTGGCGAAGGACTACGCCGCGCACCTGCAGCCGCCCGAGGCGCGGGAAGCCTTCTACGCGGCGCTGTGCCAGCTGAGCACGCGCGAGCAGGCCGAGGCCGCGCTGGCGCGCTTCGGCGGCGGCGCATAACTCACCCGTTGCCTCACGCTTAGCTTTCTAGCAGGCACAAAAAAGCGGGCGGCCTTTTGAAGGGCCGCCCGCCGCTTGCGGTTCGGTTGGAAGCTGCGCTTACCAGGCGACCTGGAAGTTGACCACGAAGTTGTCGTTCTTCACGTCGCGGACGGCGCGCTGGGGGTCGGAGGTGAGGTTGTCGACGTGGCTCTCTTCGTCCACCCAGTTGTAGTTGAACTGCAGCTTGGCGTTGTGCCCGCGGATGTAGTAGTTGATGCCCGCGGTGACGACCTGCGTCTGGAAAGCATCCAGGCGGCGGGTCGGGTAGGCGGGATCCGCGTAAAAGAGGTTCTGCATCACTTCGTAGCGGAAGGCGAACTCCATCGGCTCGAGCAGGTTCTTCAGCAGCACCTTGCTGCTGCCGCGCAGGTTCTCGCCGAAGATGCTGTCGCTGAGCTTGTAGCCCAGCGCGCCGTACCAGCCGCGGATCGTGAACTCGCCCGGATCGGACGTCAGGTTGGCCAGGCCGGTGATCACTTCGTTCGGTGCGAAGCGGTCGCGGTACTGCTGGTACTCGCCGCGCAGCCACAGGCCGCGGACCGGGCCGCCGGCCAGGTAGTGGACGTACGCGTTGTGCATGACGTGGTTCGTGCGGCGGCGGTTCAGGCCGTCCAGCGGGGTCTGGCCGGGCGTGTGGCTAGACGCCTCGCCGCCCTGGCCCCAGCGGATGCTATAGCCCAGCTCCAGGCTGCCCCAGGTCTCGTCCTTCCACACCGGGCGGCCCATGACGGCGGCCACGACGTCGAAGTCGTCGTTGTCGTCGGCACGGTTCGCGCGCGTCTGGAAGGCCGTGCCGGCGCCGTTGAAAACGCTGATCCAGTACTGCAGGCGGTCGTCGAACCAGGTGCCGTGGGCTTCCAGGCCCAGGTCGTAGTTGTGGGCGGTCTGGCCGATCATGGAGCGTTCGACGAAGTCCAGCTCCGCGTCGTCGCGGAGGCCTTCCTCGCCCAGGTGCGGCAGCATCTGGCCGACGCGGAAGTCGTGGTGCGGGACGATGCCGTGGTACTGGATCCAGGCTTCGTGAACCGTGCGGTTGGCCGTGCCGTCGCCGGTGCGCACCGCGTCGTTGCGAACCGCGCCGGCATCCTGAACGGAGATGAAGAGTTCCCCGTCGTCGCCCTGGACCACGGTCTGGAAGCCGTTGTTGATGTTCACCACGCCGCTGCCGAGGCTGCTCTGGTTGGACGGCAGGCCCGGGAAGCTGTCGGCTTCGGCGGCCGGATCGAGCATGATGTACGCGCGGACGTTCTCGTGGATGTCCATCGTGAAGCGCAGTTCGGCGCGGCGCACGCGGAACGAATCGTTGTCCGCGGTCTCGTTGCTGCCGAAGCCGGCGCCGGGGCCGCCGTTGAGCACGTCGGCGTTGGTCCAGCCCACGTTGTCGTTCTGGATCGTGTAGAACCAGACCTGCACCAGGCCGCCGAGCGTCAGCTTGCCTTCGCGAGTGCGCACCGGCGCGTCGGGACCGTACTTGTTCTCGAACTCCTGTTCGACGCTGTTGCTGCTTTCACCGACGGGCGTCATCTTGGCCTGCTGTTCCTTCAAGTCGGCGAGGCGCTTCTTCAGCGCATCGATCTCCGCCTGCGTGTATTCCTCGCCCTTTTTCGCAGGCTCCTCCGCGCGGGCCATGCCCAATGCGAAGACCAACCCGATTGCCAGCCAAGCCTTATGCGACCTGTTGCCGAAAACCATGATGGAAACATCGCCTCCATGTGTAAGCCAACGTTCCTCCCCGGCGCGGAAGCCAGGAAGGCCGTACCAACTGAAAAGGCGTAGCTCCAACATGTTAACGGCCCCTTCCAGACCCGCAAGTACGCATATCGGCTTTTGTCGGATGCGTCAGGATGGGGGTGTCGATCCTGCAACCTCAATTAAATCAATGGGTTGGGTTAATTCCCGGGGCCGGGCGGCGTTCCGCAGGCGCAAAAAAAAGCGGGCGGCCTTTTGAAGGGCCGCCCGCCGCTTGCGGTTCGGTTGGAAGCTGCGCTTACCAGGCGACCTGG
>JAKLKQ010000056.1 GCA_023150555.1 Planctomycetota bacterium | reverse complement strand
AGAAGACCTCGCTCGTCCATCGAACGACATCCTGCCGCGGGTACTGCAACTGCAAGGGGTCAGGGCTCGGGATTCAGTGACCAGGAACGGCGTTTCCCGTTTCCAATTTCCGGTTCACGCTTCGCGCGTGCACGCCGATCTGACCAAGATCCAATACGCTCTCCCTGACGCCTGAATCCTCTTTCCTGACTCCTGCCTATTTGAACGACCATGGGTCTAAGAATTCCGCTTCTTAATCCTGTAACCCCATGAGAGTAAAGGAATAGAGAATTTCACTTTTGATTTATTATGACTACAATAAGATGCAATATAAGTGCGCAGGGAAGGCGGCTGGCGCCGTCGGCTGCGGCCCGGGGCTGAAGCGGGTGCGGGTGCAGGCGCGGGCCCGCTCGGCGGCATTGGCAGAAAATGTAGGTATACTGGCCCCATGGCCGAACCGCCCGAACTTGGCTCAAAGCCGCCGGAATGCTCGCCCCAAACTGCGAGGACCAATTGTCCTGTTTGCGGCAGGGACATTTCAGCTGAAATACTTTTCTCAAGTGGGAGAATATTCTTCCCGATTTACTGCAATAACTGCGGAGCTAAGCTTCGGCTGTCATTGTGCCGCAGGTTCCTTGCTTTTCTGACAGCCGTACTCATCTCTCCTGTTATAGCGACCTTGCTCGCCTCTGTGAGCCTCCCGCTGGCACAGATACTCTTCCCTTTTTTGGGCATTGGCTCCTACTTGATATGCCATTTCCAGTTTGCGCGCGTCCTCATCGAGTCTTACCCGCCCAATCCGCCCATGGTCCACAGCAATAGCGCATCAACTGCAGAATCGGCCGATCCCTCCGAAGCCGCCGATCAGCCATTGAACTCTAGAGCTCAAGAAGAGAAGCAGGAAATCCGAGACGAACCTCCACCCCGGTCATAGCCCCTGCCCCAACTGGGAACTCGGCCTCGCCGGCCAGACCTCGAAACCAGGGACCGGCAACCCGAAACTTTTTCTCGGTGCTCTCCGTGCCTTCGTGGTGAGCGCCGTTACTCCGCACTTCGCGAAAGCAGGGCCTCGCCCCGGCGGCAGACGAGGACCGCGCCGGCGATCACGAAGACCGCCAGCATCGGCGCGATGCGCAGCGCCCAGCCCAGCCCAAACTTGTAGGCCACCACGCCGCTGACCGCGCTCAAGCCGATCCACGCCACCGTCGTCGCCGCGCCGCTGACGATGCTCAGCAGGCCGCGGTGCTTCGGGAAGTAGGTGCAACAGAGCGCGAAGAAGGTCGGCCACGCCGCGCTGAAGCCCACGCCCGTCAGCGCCATCGACGCCCACGCGACAGGCCCGCTCCACAGATTCAGCTCCAGGCTGACCAGCAGCGCCAATGTCCCCGACGAACAGGCCGCCAGGAAGACCACCGGCGGCACGCGCTTGAGGACCCACGGCGCGGCGAAACGCATCGCGCACATCGACCAGAAGATCGTCACCGTCGCCAGCACCGCCAGCGCCTCGCCGTCGGCCTGCGGCAGTCCCGAGTCCTCCTTCAAGTAGCTGGGCAGCCACAGCGTTGCGATCAGCTCCATCCCCGCGATGGGCACGAACAGCGCGGCCGCGCACCAGAAGAACGGCGAACGCAGGGCCTCGCGCGCGGGCGCCTCGCGGTACGCTTCGGCGGGCGCGTCGTCTTCATCGGACTCGCCGCCCTTCATGCGTTCGAAGCCGGTCCCCGCCAGGCCGGCCAGGCCCAGCACCGCAGCGACGGCGCCCAGCGCGGCGAAGGGTTCGCGCCACGTCGTGCCGATCAGCGCGAAGGTCGGCCCGATGGCTTTGCCCAGCGCGTTGAAGCTGTGCAGCAGATTCGTCATCGCCGCGGCGCGCCTGGGCGCGTACGCGACGGCCAGGCCGTTGCCCTGATGCAGGTACGCCATGCCCCACGCGATGCACGTGCCCAGCAGCAGCGCGACGGCGCCCATCGGTGCCAGGATCACGCCGAACATCCCCACGGCGAAGATGAAGTACCCGGCCAGCAGCACGCGGTACGCACCGTAACGCGGGATCGCCCATGCCGCCGTGCAGCCCAGCACCACCGCCACCGCCGCGATCGAGGCCGCGATGATGCCGAAGGTCATCTCGGTCAGTCCAAATTCCTCGCGGATGCCCAGCAGTTCGTGCGGCACCACGCCCGCGTTCAGGATGCCGGGAATCAGCAGGCTGCCGAAGGCCGCCAGCGCGAACGCACGCCGCGCCTGGTTGCGCTGCGCCGGCGTGGCTTCGACGGAAGGTTCGGGGGACATGCGCGCGCTTGGCCGGTTCAGCGCCGGCAGACGTCCCAGACGAGGCGCTCCAGCGCTTCGCGCCGCCCGGCGCCGGTGCGCAACGCCAGATTCGCCGTCATCAGCGCTTCCATGCACGCGCGCAGGGACTTCGCGTTGTGCACGCGCAGCGCGCGGCGCACGGCGTTCTGCTGAAACCCGGTGAAGGCCTTGGCCTCGCGGAAGGCGGCGTCCTCGCGCAGGCCCTTGTCCAGCCCGGCCTGCGCGTCCTGGAGCTGCGTGAGCTTGTACGTCAGCGCGCCCAACAGCCGCATCGCGATGTTGGCCTCGTTGGTGACCACGCGCCCGGGTTTCTTGTGGTCGCCCAGGCCGTGCGCGAAGATCGCGCCCAGGGCCTCCAGCGCGGCCTTCTTGTTGCGCTCGGCCACCGCGTCGGCGAACTCGAACGCGCCCACCAGCCGCGCGTCGGCGCAGATGCGTTCGATGTCGGATTCCGACACCGCGACGGCCTGGTCCTCCTGCGCGCCGAGGCTGAGCGAGAGCTTCGAGAGTTCCTCCTCCAGCACGCCCAGGTGCTGGCCGCTGCGGTCGATCAGGGCCCTCACCGCGGCGACGTTCATCTTCAAACCCAGCGCGCGGGCGCGGCGTTCGACTTCCGCGGACAGCGGCGAGTCCGGCCCGCCGAAGTGCGAGAGCGGATCGCACTCGACGACGGCGCCGTCCTTCTGCAGGGCCTTGTACAGGCGCGTGGACTTCAGGCGCCCAGCCTGCGCGACCTCGAAGACCAGCGTCGCGTCGGTTGGGATAGCCTCGAGGTTGCGCTCAAAGATGTCGCGCACGTCGGCCTTGTTGAGGTATTCGTCGGCGTGGCGGATCACCACGACCTTCGGCGCGTCCGGTTCGGCGAACATCGGACGCGTGCGGATCTCGTCCAGCACGGAAGCCGGCAGCAGGTCCTGCGCTTCCTCGCCCGCGTCGGCGTGCAGGACCACCCAGCCCATGCCTGGATCGGCGCCGCCAAAAGCCGCTTCGCGCAGTCCGGCCAGGGCCTGCTCGCGCAGGGCCGACTCCGCGCCGACGACCAGCGCCGCACGCGGGAGCTTCCCCTTGGCCCAGGCCTTGGCGACCTGGGCGGGTGCGACGCCTCCTTTATTGTCCTCTGCGGCGGCTTTGCGGGCCATGCGTTGTGTTGTAGCAGCCCTTTCGCAGTGGGTAAAGAACACGCCGCGCGCGCTTCCCCCTTTCCCTCTTGACCGGCGCGGCAGGAACGGGTGTCATAGGCGCATGATCGTGACGCTACGCTACCACGCGCTCCTGCGCGAGAAGACCGGCAAGACCGAGGAGGCCCTCGACCTGCCGTCGGGCGCGGCGGTGGGCGATGCGCTGAAGCGCTTCGCGGCCAAGTACACCGCCCTGGCGCCGCTGCTACCCAGCCTGCAGGTCGCGGTCAATGACGAGTTCGCGGCGCGCGACGGGATTCTTCGCGACGGCGACGTCGTCGATCTGCTGCCGCCCTTCGGAGGAGGTTGAACGACGCCATGAGCGATTCGGCGACGAAGCTGACGCGCGAGGTCCTGGACCCCGAGGCCCTGAACAAGGCGGTCGAACGCCCCGAAGCCGGCGCGGTGGTGAGCTTCGTCGGCACGACGCGCAACCGCCACGAAGGCCGCGCGGTCCTGAAACTCGCGTACGAGGCTCACGAGCCCCTCGCGAAGAAGGCGCTCGAAAAACTCCGCGCCGACGCCATCGGGAAGTTCGGCCTCAGTGACGCAGCCATTCACCACCGTTTGGGCGAGTTGCAGATCGGCGAAGCCAGCGTCGCGATCGCGGCAAGCGCGCCGCACCGCGACGCGGCCTTTCAGGGCTGCCGATACCTGATCGACACGCTGAAGACCGGCGTCCCGATCTGGAAGAAGGAGTTCTACGCCGACGGCAGCGCGCCGGTATGGGTCGGCCCCGACGGAAAGCCGGTACAGGTTTGACGCGCTTCCCGAAAGCTGTGGTATAGTGGCGCTTTTCCGGGCCATCCTGATCGCGCGGAGCATTTCGTAACGGAGTTCATCCATCCATGTCGAAGACGCGACGCAGCACCCAGACCTCGAAGAAGAAGATGCAGGTCACGCGCAAGTTCTCGATCAAGATTCCGCCGCCGCCCGAGCCCGTGCTGGACGACAACGGCGGCAGGATCAAGGTGGAGGTCGTCGAACCCACCGCGCCGGCGCCGGCGCCGCCGCCGCCGAGAAGAGGCAAGCCACCAGCACCGAAGAACGCCTACGCCTGTGCCGTGCCGCCGCCCACACGGAAGCAGATCGAAGAGAAGGCGCAGGAGATTCTGGCGCTTCAAGGCACCCACCCCGACGAGGACCTGCTGCGCGACATCATCTTCAGCGCGCTGCGCCTGATGCGCGACGGCGCCAACCGCGGCGAACTGAAGATCCTGGCCGCGACGCTGCGCGAGCTGCGCTACGCGTTCAAGACCTTTCGCCCCTTCGCCAACACGCGCAAGGTCACCGTCTTCGGCTCGGCGCGCACCAAGCCCGACGCGCCCGAGTACAAACAGGCGCACGCCTTCAGCGAGGAACTGGTCCGACGCGGCTTCATGGTCATCACCGGAGCGGGGCCGGGCATCATGGAGGCCGCACAGGGCGGCGCGGGCCGCGACGCCAGCTTCGGCGTGAACATCCGCCTGCCCTTCGAGCAGACCGCGAACCCGCACATCGAAGGCGACAACAAGCTGATCAACTTCCGATACTTTTTCACGCGCAAGCTCTGCTTCGTGAAGGAAGCCAGCGCCATCGCGCTCTTCCCGGGCGGCTTCGGCACGCACGACGAAGGTTTCGAGACGCTGACGCTGGTGCAGACCGGCAAGGCCTCGATGATCCCCATCGTCTTCATCGATAGGCCGGGCGGGACCTACTGGCGCGAGTGGGCCGATTACGTCGCCGAGCACCTGCTGGGCAAAGGCCTGATCAGTGAGGAGGACATGCACCTCTTCAAGATTACCGACGACATTTATTGGGCCGCCGACGAAATCAGCAACTACTACAAACGGTACCACTCCAGCCGCTACGTGCGCGACGAACTGGTCCTGCGCCTGCTGACGCCGCTGCCCAAAGGCGCGCTGGAGGACCTGAACAAGCGCTTCGCGCCGATCATGAACGGCAGCAAGGCGCGCATCCGCGAGAGCGGCCCGCTGCCCGACGAGATGTCCGACCAGCCGGAACTGAACGCGCTGCCGCGCCTGGTGCTGCCCTTCAACCGCAAGAACTGCGGCAAGCTGCGCCTGATGATTGATGCGATCAACCGCGCCTGAGGTCAGAGACGCTTACAGGATCAGGTCGAGGATCCTGCGCAGGGGTTCGTCGAGATCGCTGGGCTGCTTGTTGGCCACGGCCGCGGCGGCCACCCCGGATTCCGGCATCAGGTACAGCATCGCGCGCGCGCCGGACTGCAGCCCGCCATAGCGCACCACCTCGCGCCCGCGCGCATCCTTATAGAGCAGCCAGCCCAGCCCGTGGCCCATGAAATACCCGTAGCGCTTGTCGCCGCACGGCGTGCCGTCGCGCGTGCGCTGGACCGTGCACATCGCGGTCTTCGTCTCCGGCCTCACCAGCCGACCTTCGTGAAAGGCTAACGCAAAGCGTACGAGATCCCCCGCCGTCCCGCACAAGCCGCCTCCCGGGACGCGGTCGCTGGTGTCCACAACGAAGGCGGGCACCGGCGCGCCGTCCGGGCCCGCGCCATAGCCGGCGGCCTCGGGTAATCCGGCTCGCGTCGCGGCCATCCCGGCGGGCACGAAGACTTCCTCCTGCAGGATCTCCAGCAGCGGCTTGCCGGCCGCGCCCTCCATCGCGCAGGCCAGCAGGTTGTAGCCGTAGCTGGTGCAGGAATAGCGCGTGCCGGGCTCGAAAAGCAGTTCGTCGCCGCGGATAAGTTCGAGCGTCTCGCTCAGGCTCGCGTAGCGCCGCGTGCTGAGGCGCTCGGCGTCGTTCGCGTAGTGCCGGATGCCGGCGACGTGGCAGCTCAACTGCCGCGCGGTGACGGGCCAGGGCTTGTGCGGATAGGCCGGCACGTAGCGCTGTACGGGCGAATCGAGGTCCAGCGTGCCGCGTTCGGCCAGGCGCATCGCCGCCGTCGCCGTGATGGGTTTGCTGACCGAAGCGTAGCGAAAGATGCAGGCCGGCGTGGCGGGCAGGCCGCGCTCGGCGTTCGCCAGGCCGAAACCGCGCGCATAGGCAATGCCGCTCGTGTCGCCGATCGCCAGGGCCAAGCCCGGAATGCGCTGCGCGGCGCGTGCGTCCTCGGCAATCGCGGTGATTCCGCGCATTGCCTCGGCGAATCCTGCCCCCAAACGGATTGAAGCGGCAGGCAGTTCCATCACCGTCCTCCCGGCCACGCGCACCTCGCGCCCATGGACCCAGCCTGCTCTTTATACCCTCGCGCGCACGCAGGGCATTTGGCGGGCTCGGACAACCGGTTTAACCGATTGGGACACGGCACGGAGAACGGACTAGTGATCCTGGACGCGGTGGCGGTAGGAACTGGGCGCGCTGCCGGTCTCGCGGCGGAACCAGCGCGAGAAGGCGTAGATGGAGGAGAAGCCCAGCGCCGCGGCGACCTGCGCGACGCCGTGGGTGCCCTGCCCCAGCAGGTCCTTGGCGCGCGCCAGGCGCTGCGCGGAGACGTATTCCAGCGGCGAGCAGCCCAGCAGTTCGCGGAAGCGGCGCGTGAAGTGCCGCGGCGAAAGGTGCGCGGCGGCGGCCATGGTCTCGAGGTCCGGCGGCTCGGTCGCGCGCGCCTCGATCAATTCCAGCGCTGCTTCCATGCGTTCGTCCAGCGCGGCGGCGTGCTGCGCGGGCCCCGGCGCGCTCTCTCCGTGCTTCGTGGGCCACAGGCACAATACTTCCGCAAGCACCGCGGCCAGCAGCGTCTCAGGCCGGCGCTTGAAGTTGTACATCCGGTACATGCGCCGCCAGGCCTGCACCAGCGGCGCCTCGCCCGCGACGTCGTGCGCCAATTCCGGGAAGACGCGCTTTTTCACCGCCGGCCACAAGGGCTCCACGTCGACCTTGATCGTGTACATGCAGGCCGCAGGCGAACGCGCCGCGATCGCGTAGCCGTGCACGGCGCCGGGGTAGAAGACCGCCGCGGTGGTACCGCGCACGGCGCGCGCACCCGAGGGGCTGGGCCACGTGCCGCCGCAGCCCACCGCCAGGTCGAACTGAAGCGCCTTGTCGTGCTTGTGCTGGTAGAACTCCTTGCGGTCAATGACCTGGTAGTATGAGACGAAGGCGACGCGTTCGGGCTCGCGCAGCACCCGCGCGCAGAAGTCCCGTAGTTCCTGCTCGTTTCGTGCACCCGCCATGGTTCGTCTTCCGGCGCTCAATCGAAAGGCAGCGTGGGCAGCCCGCCCGGGCCGTCCGAAGCGCCCGCCGCGCGAAAGGACTCGTACGCCGCATGCCCGTGTTCGGCCAGGCCTTGCTGAGAGGCCGAGAGCACGTACGGATCGCCCGCGGCGCCCTTTGAACGCAGCACTCCGGCGCTGAAGGCGTCGAGGTCGCGGTAGGCGCGCAAGAACTGCTGCGGCTCCAGTCGATCCAGGTATTTATCCGATCCGGCCTTGTCGCGCGAGCGCACATCGACGAGGGACAGATCGTAGAGATCCTGCGTAGCGGCGAGAATCGCGGCAGCATCAGTGCCCGTCGCGGCGTGGACGGCATCGAAGAGTGCCGCGAAGCCGGACGGGCCGTCCTTCACCAGGCGGTCGAGGAGACGGAACTGCAGTTCGTTCAGCTGCGCGCGGGCCATGCCCCAAGCATAGCGCGTTTCGCGCCGCACCGGCGGAATTCGTCAGCGGCAATGAGCCAGGACGAGGAACTCGAGCCCGAACGTCTCGCGCACCCGAACGTCCCGCAGGCGGCTTCGCCTCAACGCCGCGCGAAGCTCCGCAGGCGACAGCGCCGCGCCCAGGGATTCGCGGTACATGCGCACCTGCGCTTCGTCATACCGCAGCACGTGCCGTGCGATTCCGGCCAACGCGGGAACGGCCCACGCCGGCGGACGGCGCAGATCCTTGATCATCACGCACCCGCCGGGCTTCACCAGGCGCGCGGCCTCGTCGAAGAGTTCCTCCGGAGCTTCAAGGTGATGCAGCACGTAGTGGCTGATCACGAGGTCGAAGCTCGCGGGCTCGAACGGCAGCGCTCGACCGTCGGAGCGGTGGAAGCGCACGCGGCCCGCTACGCCCGCGGCTTCGGCATTCCGAGCGGCGAGCGCGACCATGTCGCCCGACGCGTCAGCGCCGTGCAGTTCCCAGCCGCGGCGGCGCGCCGCCAGTTCGATGGGGATCCAGCCCGGCCCGGAACCGATGTCCAGCACGCGCGCACGTTCGGGCGCCTGATTCGCGGCCAGCTTCACGAAGGGGCGGTTGAGTATCCATGCATGGCGGCGCACCAGGCGGTCGTAGCCTTCGGCTTCGGCACCGGCCACCAGTGCCTCGGGTTCCAGCACGCGCGCACCCGAGGTTGGCCGGTACGGGCACAGCACGGCGCTCGATGCGTTCGGCATCGTCCGCTCCTTCCGTTCGAGAAGGCAGGTACGGCTATCGGGAACCCGAAACCGCGGAGCTACTGCGGTTTCATCAGTTTCTGATCCGGGTACGACCGGTACTCCTTCGTCAGCGTCGGGATCAACTTCTCGGGATCGCGCCAGACCTCGGGGATCTCCTCCGGTTCGATCTCGCGCAGCGTGATGCGGTGCACCTTCGAGTTCCCGCACGAGACGACCAGGTACTCGCCGGGGTAATCCTCCGTGTAGCGGCTGCAGTAACTCACCTGGCCGCCCACCAGGTTCACGATGTAGCGGCCGAAGACATAATGCTGTTCCTTGATTTCGATGGTTCTCAATTCCGCTTCTTGCTTGAAGACCTCCCGTTGCAGGTGAATGTACCGGTCGGGCTGCTCCTTGATCCAATATGCGCCGAAGGAGGCGCGGGTGCCCAGATTATGGATCGTGACGTCCACCTCGATCACCATCGGCCGTGCGCGGGTCTTGAAGGGCAAGATCGCAAAGACCGATTCCTGGGCCTCCATGTAGCCGCGCTGGGTCACGGCCGGTTTCTTCCACGTCCAGGTCCCCATGATAGCCTTGACGCCCTCGGGCGGCTTCTCGGTAAAGTCCCAGGTCGCCGAACGCATATCAGGCGCCTCAACGGCGCCCGGACGTTCGGCCTCGGCTAAGGCCCCTCTCGCGCCGCTCGAGCCTGCCTGCACCTCCTTCGCAGTGTCCGCCGGCCGCGAAAGCCACCACGCCGCGCCGCCGGCCGCGACCACCGCCAGCACGCCGGCCGCCCACAGCAGCGCGCCGGCGCCCTTTGCGGCGGCCACGCGCTGCGAGACGTCGGCGACCTCCCCCAGCTTCGCGGCCAGCCCGTCGCCCAATCCGGCAGGGGCCTCGTACGCCGAATCCAGCGCCGCGCCGATCTCGCCGGCACCTAAAAGCGGCGCGGCGGCGGCGAAACCGGCCTGCGCCAGGTTCTTGCGCAGGATCGCGAGCGTCTCGTTGAGCTTGTTGCTGACGGTCTGCTGCGTGGTCGAGAGCGCCTCGGCGATCTCGCGCTGCGATAATCCTCCGCTGAAATACAGCGCCAGCAGGCTGCGCTGTGCCGGTTCGAGTTGATCGAGCTGCCCGTGCAGGGCGGCCAACAATTCCCGATCGACGGCTTCGCGCCCGGCTCCCTGGCCTTCTTCGCCGCCGGCAGGCTGGCCTTCGAGGTCCACGTCGGCGCGGCGGCCGTGCCGGCGCTGGCCCTTGACCGAACGCAGGGCCTCGCGGGCGACGATACGCAGCAGCCAGGCGCGTGCGTTGCCCTGGGGCTTGAAGGTCTTCGCGGAGGTCCACAGGCGCAGCATCGCCTCCTGCACCGCTTCCTCTCCCAGCGTGCGGGTGCCGGTGATGTGACAGGCGAGGTTGTAGGCCGCCTGCTGGTGCCGGTTGAAGAGTTCCAGGAACGCATCGCGGTCGCTCGAGCTGGCGATGGCCACGACCAGATCCTCGTCGCTGCGCAGGCCGGCGGACTGCCCGCACCGCGTCCGGACATCGGATTGCTCGCTCTTCGCCATCGCCAGGCTTCCCATGGACCGCGCCCCTTTCATGGCTTCCTAAAGGGGCTGGGCGGTACTCACAAAGGAATTCTGCCCGGAAAAGACTCGTTTGCAACTCATTGAATTTAAAGAAGTTGCGAGATCGATACAGATAAAGCCGGGTCAGTTTCGACGGTTTCAGGCAAGAATTTCGAGCCCGCCAAGGCCCTTTGACTTACATCGTGCATGGCTTTATGCATGATGTGCAGGATATACTTCGTCCAACAGGCACGGCCGGAGTCGATTGAAGCGCTGCGACGAGGACCCACCCCATGACCCAGCAAGAACTGGCCAAGGCGCTCGCGACGCGCACGGGCCTGGCCGAGTCCATCTGCGCGGCCTTCATCGCCGAGTTCGTCAAGACCGCCGCCGAAGCGCTGGCGCGCGGCGATACCGTCTCGCTCGACAACTTCGGCACGCTTTTGGTTGACGACGATTTCCCGGGCGGCTCCGACGTGGTCTTCGGCAGCGAACCGCCCCTGCGCAAGGCGCTCCGCAAGGCCGCCAAGTCCGGCTTCACCAAGCTCAGCGACACGCAGGTCATCCGTCCCGGCTCCAAGCGCCGCGCCAGCAGCGTCGTGAAGGCCCTGCGCCTGACGCCCGACGAGGAGGCCGACGCGGAGGCCGACGCGGAAGAAGCCGTCGCTGCGGAGGAAGAAGCCGAGGCCGTGGCCATGGATCCCGCCGAGGCCGCGCGGGCGCTGGGCGCCACCGACAGTTCCATCAAGCGCGCCCCCGACGAACTGCTCGCCGCGGCCAGCGGCATGGAGGCCAACGCCTCGGACAATGCCGGTGCCGCCACGCCCACGCCGGCCGAACTCACGGCAGTAACGCCCGAAAGCGAGGAAGACGAGCCGACGGACGACGAGGACGGCGCGCCGATCCCGCCGACGGCCAGCGCCCTGGGCCGCGCGCTGGACAACCTCGAACACGGCATCGCGCCCAAGCACAAGCACCTCAAGTCGATGGAAGAGACGACCATCCTCTCCGATTTCGCCCAGGAGATCCTGGGCCTGGACGGCAAGGATGTCGCGCGGGGCCTGGGCCTGTCGATCAGCACGCGCGGCAAGAAGAAGGCACAGCGCATCACCTTCCCCGTTCAGGTCAGCCCGCAGGCGCACCAGGAGAGCCAGCGTTACTGGAAGCCGGCCAACGGCGACGAACGCCGCTCGATCAAGGAACTCGTCCTGAAGAACTACTTCCTCAACCTGGGCTCCATCGTACGCTCGAAGGAATCCCGAGAGCCGATGATCGTCTTCGACGTCGTGGACCATCCTTCGCCCGACGGCGAACAGTACTCGATCCGGCTGCTGCGCGTGGCGTGGGAGGAGACCAACGACGCCGAAGGCAACCTGGAGCGCGCGACCGCGGGCAAGAGCCACTCGCTGCGCTACGAGGACGTGCCCTTTGACTGGCACAAGCACGACGTGCTGATGGTCATCGACGACGAATTAGGCCCGCGCGCGCACGCCGTCGAGATCGGCACGCTGAGAAACAATGACCGCCGCGAACGCGCCGAAGTCGTGCTGGCCCAGGAGTACGAGAACTTCATCGCCGAACGCCGAGCGCGCACGGGATCCAGCGGCAAACAGCCCGCGTAACTAATCGGTTCAGGCAGGTCCGATGCGCCAGCGCACCGGCTTCTCGTCGATGCGCGCCGAAAGCAGCGCCGCCTCCGAGCCGAACGGCGCCGCGCCGTCGATGGCGTAGGGATTGAAGGCCGCCGTCGGCCAGCGGAGCTCCGCGCCGTGCGGCACCTCGATGCGCAAACCCTTCACCTCCAGCCACGCGCCCAGTTCCTGCAAGCCCCAGCGCAGCGCGCCCTCGCCCAGCACGGCCTCGCGGCCGCGCTCGGACTTCACCGCGTCGCCGGCGCTTAGTTTCAGCACGAACTGCTGCAGCGCCGGGCCACCGTCGGCCAAACCTTCGATTTCCACCCGCGCGCCATCGCTGCGCAGCCTCAGCGTGCAGCGTACGCGCCCGTACTCCAGCGCCACGCCTTCGCCGCCGCCCAGCACCTCGCCGCGCGACGGCAGCGTCCGCCCGTCGGCGACGAAGGTCGACCACTCGGGCTGGTCCTTCGAGTTCCCACCGCCCAGCAGCAGGCCGTGCTCCCGGTGCCACAACGAGAGAAACGCCTGGCGGTCCTGGCCCCAGCGGCTGGCCACCGGCTCCGTCGCGACGGCGCTCAGGCACGCGAACCACGGGCCGGAACGCACCAGCAGCGCCAGGTCGCGGTAGGGCTCGCGGAATTCAACGCGGTCGAGCAGGATCGGAGCCTCGTCGCCGTCGAGCAGGTGCTGCACCGCGCTGCCGAACGCCCCGCCGAAGAAGCCGCCGCCGTCGCGCGCCGCATCGAGGTGCTCGGCGTAGTAGCGCACCAGCCGCCGGCCCACCGGCGTTGCGCTGAAGCCCGGCCAGCCCTTGAGCGGCACGCCCTTGCCGTACTTCACGCGGCCGTCGGCGGTCTCGACTACCGACCCGTCGGGGTACGTGAAGGCCTGGTGGAACTCCGCCGCGGATTCCAGTGCCGGGCGCGCGCGTTCGTCGCCGGAGAAGACGTAGTACAGCCCCACGCCGTGGACGTAGACGAAGTTATATGCGGCCGTCGGTCCGCCGTGCTCGTCCCAGTAACCGCCGGGGCGCTGCGCCGCGATGGTCCGTTCGATCATCGTCGTGCCTATTTTGCGCCAGTCGGCGCGGTCGAAGATCACGCCGGCGCGGTAGCAGCTCATCGCCTTCCAGCACGGGATGTTGTGGATGCGCCCGCCGTCGACCTCGCGCGCCTGGCCGTCGTGCGCCAGCGTCAGGCCTTCCTTCCAGCGCGCGCGGCGCGCGGCGTCCATCTCGCCGCCCAGCAGCGCGAAGGCTTCCAGCCAGGCGTAGTTGGTCCAGGGCATGTACGTCGGACCCCAGCGGCTGCCGTCGGCCTTGAGGAACTCGACCTGCCCGTCGGGGTACTGAAAGTCGCGGATCGCATCGCCGGCGCGGAAGGCCGTATCGAGGAGTTTCTTGTCGCCGTGGAATTTCGTGCCGGGCGTGGCGTAGAGCACCGCCATGCCATAGACGATGTCCTGGTTGCAGATGAACCAGCCGGTCTCTTCGGGCTTCGCGCCCGGTGCCAGCGGACCCGCGGGCGGACTGGGAAAACGCCCGGTCTTGGCATCGAAGCTCGCGAGTTTCGCCTCGAGGGCCTCGGCCATCACGTCGAGAACGCGCTGCCGGACGGCGTGCATGGTTGCTATTTCGCCTTGCCTGCGCCCTTGGCCTTGGGCTTCACGCGGCGTGTGCGGACGGCGCTGCGCGGACGCTGTTCGGCCGGCGGCCAGCTGGGCGCCGGCAGGGGCGCGCCCTTGACCGTGCGCGGCAGGCGCACCTTGAAATGCGGCTGCTGCGACTTGCCCGGGCCGCCCAGGCGCTGCAGGTTCTTCTGTTCGTTCCAGTTCGGCCCGCCGTTGCGCATGGGGCGAAAGAGTTCCGCTTCGTGCCGCCCGTCGGCGCCGACGATCCAGCCGACGTTCATCCAGCCACCGGAGCCCACCGAGCGCCCCGACGTCGGCAGGCCCGACGCGCCGAGGAAACTCCAGGCCCACGAGCCCGCCGCCGGGCGCCCGCTGAAGGACGCGCCGAGGAAACTGCCCGGCAACCGCCAGCTCGACGGCAGCACCGACGCGCCCACGAAGTTCGAGGCGCCGCCCAGCCGCGCGTCCGCCCCCAGGCCCAGCTCCTTGCGCAGCAGCGCCAGCAGGCGTTCCTCGTCTTCCATGCGCAGCCGCCATTCCTCGTCGAAGGTGTTCGACGGCCCCAGCCCGGGGGTCTCGATGACCTGCGAGGCCAGCAGCGAGATAAACTCGCCGTCCGGCGTCAGCAGGCCCAACTCGAGCTGGTAGCGCCCCGGCCCGCCGACATCGATGTACCAGTTGCCTACGCCAGGATCGAGTTCCACGTCCACCGCAACGCCTTCGCTCAGGCGGTGGATGCGCAGCACCCACGCGCTGGCGTCGACCAGCCCGTGGCCGCGCTCGTCCTTCACGCGGTCAAGCAGCCCGCCGGTGAGTTCCCAGTACGCGAAGAGCCAGCGCGGATCGCGCACCAGCGCCACCAGGCGGTCCAGCCCGTAGGCGCCGGGCAGCGCTGCGCCGCGGTCCACGAATTCCGACGGCAGCGGCGCGGGCTCGTGCAGGTGTTCCTGCGCGGCCGGCGGCGCAACCGGCTCGGCGGGCGCCGCCGGAACCGGCGGCACTGCCTTGGCCTTGGGCAGCGGCTTCTTCTTGAGCGCCTCAGCCGCGCGCAGCTTCGCGAAGATCGAGCTGGGCTTGACGGCCGGCGGCACCGTGCGCGGAGTCTTGCTCCGAGCGACGGCGCGGCGCGAACCCGAACGCCGCGCGGGCGATGCCGGCCTCGAAGGCGCAGCCGGCGGCGTGGTCTGCTCCACCACCGGAACCTTGAGGGGTGCGGGCGACGCGGGCGGCGTGACCAACGGCGCCTTGGCGGCGGTGCGCTCCACAGGCGGGGTGATCAACGGCGCCTTGGCCGCGGTGCGCTCGACGGGCGGCTTCACGTCGCTGGGGCACGGGAGTTCCTTGCGCACGACGGGCGCGGGCAACTCCTTGCGTGCGGCCGGCGCGGGGAGTTCCTTGCGTTCCACCGGCTTCACGGGCTGCGCGGGCTGCACGCTCTTCTTCGCCACGGGCGCAACCGGCGCGGTGGGGGCGGCGGGCGGCACAGGCTTGGCGGAAGCGACGGCCTTCGGCGCGGGTTTCACTTCGAACACCAGCTTCTTCGCAGCTGGCGCGGATGCAGGCGCCTTCACGACCGCCGGCGCAGGCGCGGGCGTCGTGACGGGCGCAGCGGGTGCTTCTTCCTTCTTCTTGCGCGGGCGCCCGCGCATCTTGGCGGCGGGGGCGGCTGAAGCGGCTGGCTTGGCTTCAACCGGACGGGCGGGCGGCGACTTCGCAACGACGGGTTCAGGTTTTGGTGCCGGCGCCTTGATTTCGACAGGTGCGGGCGCTGCGGCCACGGCCATTGCGGGGGCCGTTTCCTTTTTCTTGCGCGGCGCGCGCATCTTTGCGGCGGGCGCGGCGGGCTTGGCCTCAGCGGGTGCAGCGGGCGGCGGCGACTTCACTTCGACAACCGCGGGCTTCGCAGGCGCCGCTTCCTTTTTCTTGCGCGGGGTGCGCTTCTTCGCAGGCTTGGCATCGGACACGGCCTTCGGTTCGACCGGCGCGGGCTTTTCCGGCTCGGCGCTTTCCTTCGCGGCCTTGGTCTTGCGAGCGGGCTTCTTTGCGGACGCCTTAACAGCCGCCGCGACGGCCGAGCGCTTCGCCGATTTGCCGGCGGACTTCGGGGCGCTCTTTTGGGTCGTTTTCTTCCGGGCCATGGCTCCTCCTTTCAAAAACAAAGGCGCATGGGATACGCCCACCATCATGCCCTGCACTCTGGGCGATGTCCAACAAAGAGGGCACAAGGCGCAGGCTCGTGGCGTCCTTATTGAACCGCGGGTCGGTTAAGCAAGTGAGGTGCCCATGCGCGCGTCGTTACCGTTTCTTTCGGTGCTCTTCATATTCTCCGCTGCGCACAATGTGAGTGCCGAAGAAAACGCACCGAGCGCAAATTCGGACATCGGGGCTTCTCCTACTAAAGAACAGGTTGCGTCCTGGATCGAGCAACTCGGCGACGAAGAATACGAGGTCCGCGAGGCCGCAGAGAGAATACTGCGCAATGCCGGCAGTTCGGTCACGCCGATGCTGGAGTCGGCTCACCGCACGACAGGCGACGCGGAAACCTGTGCGCGCCTGGACCGCCTGCTCTGCAGCTACCGCTGGATGCAACGCTTCGACGAAGCGCGCGCCGACCTGCGATCCACCGATTTCCAGATTGTTCGCAGCGGACTTCAGAAACTGCTCGACCTCGCCGTGGAAGAGCCGGATTTGTGGATTCGCGCGAGATCTGGGATCTGGAAATCGTCCGATGATACCTTGGACGTTCAGATCATTGGCGACCACGACACCAGTTGTATTGTCCGCAGGATCCAGGGTCTGCAATCGATTCGGCTGAACTATGCGATTGTCAAGATGCTCGTGGACGCGGGCCTGCGGGAACCGCCCATCGCGATGCAAGACCGCATCGAAGCCTACGACCTGGAACTCCATCACCAGATCGCGCGATTGGAGACCATAAGCTGGATATTATTCCACGCCAGATATGGGATTCGTAGCGAGCAGGATCAACAGGAAAGGAGACGCCGAAAGCCCCCCCCCGCCAAACCGTAAGCACCGCCCTTCCCGTCTCTGTGCCCTATGTGTTCTCTGTGGCTAGTTGTTTTTCTTCGCCACCGCGCCTTCCAGGATCGCGACCAGTCGCTTTGCGTAGTCGTCTTCGCGAAACTGCGCCTCGATGCGCTCGCGCGCCGCATCGCCCAGCGCCCGCGCAGCGGGCCATTCGCCGATCAGCTTCGCCAGGACGCCGCTCAGCGCCGCGGGGTCGCCCGGCGGGACCAGGATGCCCGTCTTGCCGTCCTCGACCAGGTCTGGAAGCACGCCCACGCGCGAGGCCACCAGCAGCAAACCGTGCGCGCAGGCCTCCAGGCCGGCGCGGCTGCTGCCCTCCGAGCCGCGCGACGGCAGCACGTAGGCATCCAGCGCGCGGTAGACATCGCGGATGTCGTCGAGGTACCCCGGGCGCAAGTCGACGAAATCGGCGACGCCGTGGCGGTTGCACAGTTCCTGCAGGCTCTCGTAGCTGCCCGGGCCGCGCCGCGACTCGTCGGCGAAGACCGCCAGGCGCGCCTTGGCGCCGCGCGTGCCCAGGTCCTTCAGCGCCAGCGCGAAGGCCTCGACCAGCACGTCGTGGCCCTTCACCGGCGCGGGGCGTCCGGCGGTGCCGAGATAGAGCGCTTCGGGATCGAGATCGAGGCGCTTGCGCGCCGCCGCGCGTTCTTCGCCCGTCGCCGGGCGATGCGCCTGCGTGTCGATGCCTTCCAGGAGCACGGTCACGTGCGCGGGGTCGAAGCCCGGCAGCGCGCGGTACTGTTCGGCGATCACTCCCGCCGAACAGATCACCGCCTGCATTGCGTTGTGCAGGCGCCGGTTGAAGAAGCCGGGGCGGATGGCAAAGACCACGCCGCGCAGCCGCACCAGCGCTATCTTGCGGCCCAAGGTCATCAGCACGAAGTACGCGAGCCACTGCTCGGGGCTCTTCTGTACCGCCACGACATCGGTGCCGTTTGCTTTCAGGAACGCGCGCAGGCGCCGGAAGTCGCGGAAGAAACTCAGCGGGCGGAAGCCGCGCCGCAGTTCCAGAGACCCGTCGACGGGCACCCCGTCGGCCTTGCCCCGCCCCGCCCAGTAACCGCCCGGCGCGAAGAGCACGGCCTCCTGCCCGGCCTGCCGCAGCAGGCGGACGTTGTGGTAGGCGGTGGCCGCCGAGCCTCCGTTGGCGGGGGTGTGGGTCAGGAAGGCGATCTTCATCGCTGCGGACAATAGCGATCCTTGAAATTCTTGCAATGCCTTGGTTTAAAGAGACGTCCGGATTCGGATGTGCCTTCGAACCCCCGCAGGCCGAAACCGATTCTTCCTCTCGAAGATCGGATTATAAAGGATATACTTGTCCGCTGGATTCGGGCGCCCGCAACGCCGCGGACGCCGCCGCCTGGAGACCGTTCCGTGCCCAAGCCGCCGGCCGCGCCCTACCCGGCTTTTCTGGACCTGCGGGGGGTGTCCGTGCTGGTGGTCGGCGGCGGCGCGGTGGCGCTGCGCAAAGCCCGCACTCTGGCGGCCTGCGGTGCGAAGGTAACGGCCGTGGCGCCGCACTTCGAGGCGGAATTCGCGAAGCTGCGCAAGACGGCCAGGCGCAAGCGCGCCTTCCAGGCCGGGGACCTGCGCGGCGCGCGACTGGTCTTTGCGGCGACGGACGATGCGGCCTTGAACCGGCGCATCGCGGCGCTGGCCAAGAAGCAGGGCGCGTGGGTGAACGTGGCATCCCCGCCCGAGGCCGGAGACTTCGCGGTGCCGTCGTCGCTGCGGCGAGGTTCGGTCTGCGTGGCGATCTCGACGGGCGGTGCCAGCGCGGCGGCGGCGAAGGCCCTGCGCGAGACCCTGGACGCGGCGATCGATCCAGCCTGGGGTGCCTACGTGGCGCTGCTGGAACGCCGCCGCGCGCGGATTAAGCGGGTCGTTGCCGACCCCAAAAGGCGCCGGCGCCTGCTGCAGGACTTGGGCGACGTGCATTGGGTGCAGGTCGTCAAGACGCGCGGCCGCGCGGAAGCGGCGCGCCGGATGGACGCGGCGATTCGCAACGCGGCACGCGCCGCGGGGAACGGGAAATGAGCCCCTTCACCTTATCGGTCCTGGCGTTGGTCTTCTACGCGGCGGCGGCCGGCGTGGCGCTGGGCGGGCTGCGCAGCGAGCGCCTGCGCAAGGGCCCCTGGCTGCACCTCGGCGTGGTACTGGGCGTGGCGCTACATTCGGCGTCCATCGGCCTCTTCTGCGCAAAGAGCGAGACGCACTTCTTCACCAGCCTGTCCGAGAGCCTGTGGCTGTTTTCGTGGGCGCTCTGCGCGGCCTACCTGGTGCTGCTGGCGGGCTGGGCGGTTCGCAGCGTGGGCGCCGCGATCCTGCCGCTGGCGTCGGCGCTGCTGGCGCTCTCCTTCCTGCTCTCCAGTTCCGAAACCGGCCCCGCGCCGGCGAACGAGGCCGCCGAGCTTCCCGTCTTCGCCGTGCACATCCTCAGCGCGTTCCTGGGCTACGCGCTGTTCCTGATCGCCTGCGCGGCCAGCGTCTTCTATCTTCAGGCGCACCGGCTTCTGAAGCGCAAGTCCTTCGGGGCGCTCTTCGGCGGGCTGCCCAGCCTGGAGAAGCTCGAACGCGCCGCGACACATTGCTCGTGGATGGGCTTGGCGCTGTTCACTATCGCGGTGGGCACCGGCGCGACGATGGCTCGGCAGACGATGCAGGAGCAATGGTACATGGAGCCCAAGATCTGGGCTTCCTGGGCGACGTGGGCCGTCTTCTTCGTGCTGGTGCTGGGACGCCTGACCGGCCGCCTGGCCGGCCGCGCGACGGCGAAGGTCATCCTGCTGGGCGCGGTGCTGGTGCTGGTGACGCTGCTGATCGGGCACCCCTTCCGCGAAGAGGCCCCGCCGCCCAAGACGGCGCAGGCGGAGGTGCGGCGATGAGCGGCGCGCCGAGCCTGTGGTTGGTGGGATTGAACCACCGCATCGCGCCGGTGGCCGTGCGCGAGCGCCTCGCGTTCCGCGGCGAGGTCCTGCCCGAGGCCCTGCGGCAGCTGCGTACGGCCGCCGCCTGCCACGAGGCCGCGATCCTGTCCACGTGCAACCGCGTCGAGCTGTACCTCGTGGCCGACCACGAGGAATCCGAGATGCGCCGGCGCATCCTGACCTTCCTGACCGCGTTCCACAACCTCGCCGAGCACGACTTCGCGCCCAGCCTGTACTGGATGCGCGAGGCCGAAGCCGCGCGGCACCTCTTCGAAGTCGCCGCGTCCATCGACAGCCAGATCCTGGGCGAGACGGAGATCCTGAGCCAGACGCGCGGGGCCTTCCGCGCCGCCAGCGAAGCCGGGGCCGCCGGGCCCATGCTGGGCGCGATCTTCCAGCGCGCCTTCTTCCTCTCCAAGGAGCTGCGCGGGCAGGGCGGCATCGGCCACGCACGCGCGTCGGTCAGCTTCGCCGCCGTGAAGCTGGCGGAAAAGATCTTCGAGAGCCTCAAGGGCCGCCGCGTGCTGGTGGTCGGCACCGGCGAGATGGCCGGCGGCATCCTGCGCACGCTGAAGGCCGGCGGCGTGGGCGACGCCGTGGTGCTCAGCCGCACCCTCGAACGCGCCGAAGCCTTCGCGGCCGCCGAAGGCGGCAAGGCCGGCACGCTGGACCAGCTGCCCGAGTACCTTCTGTGGGCCGACATCGTGCTGGTCTCGACGGCCGCGCCGCACTACCTCATCCGCCCCGAGATGGTGACGCCGGTGATGGCCAAGCGCCGCGGCAAGCCGCTGTTTTTCATCGACATCTCGGTGCCGCGCAATGTCGACCCCGCCGTCAACAAGCTCGACGACACCTTCCTGTACGACATCGACGACCTGGAGTCCGTCGCCGACGAAGGCCGCCGCGTGCGCCAGGAGATCGCCGAGCACTGGCGGCCGCGCCTGGCCGACGAGGCCCACACCCTGCTGCTGCGCCTGAAGGACTGCAACACCGACCAGACCGCGCGCCGGCTGCTCGAGCACGCCAACGAGTTGCGCGCCGCGGAAGTCGCCGCGCTGATGAAGGGCCTGAACCTCGACGAGGCCGCCGCGAGAAAGGTGGCGCACGCCCTGGAGCGCTTCCAGGGCCGGCTGCTGCACGGGCCCCTGTCGGTGCTGCGCGAGGCCGCCCGCGAAGGCGACGGCATCGGCGCCGCGCAGTGGATCTCGCGCTTCTTCCACCTCCACCAAGGCCACGGCGGCGGCGAGGCCCCCAAGGGCGCGCCCGGCGAGGGAAGCCAAAATCAGGCTTGAAGGAAGCCCGTGCGAGAATTAAGGTTACGCTGCGTGCAGCCGGGTTGCACTTCTTACGGAATTCTGGAAATCTCGTCCCTCGTGCGTCCGGACCGGTGACCGGAGCGGGCGCAACGGCGGATTCGGCACTGGCGACACCGGCGGCGGATCGTCCTGCATGCAGAAACCCCTCCTGATGATCACCAAGAACCCCGAGTTCGACGAGCGGGGCGAAGTGGTGCTGGGCCAATGCGAACCATTCACGCCGGGTTGGCGGCTGGTCCTGGTCGGCGAGGACCGCTCGCACGAGGAACTGCTCGTCGGCACCTACACCGACTTGCGCAAGATCCAGGAGTCCTGCGCGACGCTCAAGAAGGCCGACACCATCCGCAAGCGCGTCCAGGAGATGCGCGCGCTGCTGAACAGCTCCGTCACAGAGACCGTCGCCGTCGAGTTCGGCAGCAGCGACTCGGCCAAAATCAGCACGCCGCTGCTGGAGCCCACCCAGACCAGCCTCATCCCGGCCGTGCCCGAAGGCGTCGAGAAGACCACCAAGGTCAAGAAGAAGGAAGACGACGAGACCAAGGTCAGCGGCGGGCACGACGACTTCTTCGAGATCAGCGAGGAATCCGGCATGCGGGTCGCCCTGGTCATCGACCCCGACCGCGTCAGCGAGCCCGGCGAACTGACCCAGCACCTCAAGCGCCTGACCGAGGGCAAGCCCAAGGCCATCGTCCTGGACCTCTCCCGCATCCAGAACCTCGCCACCCGCGCCGTCAACGAGCTGGTCTTCTTCCGCGACACCTGCGCCGAGGAGCAGATCGCCTTCGGGCTCTGCCGCCTGCGCAAGAGCGTCCGCAAGCTCCTGGACCAGCTCCAGCCTGAGAACCCCCCGGCCGTCTTCGCCGACCCGGAAGCCGCCCGCGCCGAGCTGCTGAAAAAATAGGCCTCGCGGCCGGCCAGGCGCCCTCCGGCCTGGACTTGACCCGGCCCCGTCCGCCCTGTACAAACTTCGCTTTCCCAGCACCTTAGGAAACCGGCAAGGAAGAGAGAGGATCTACGATGGGCAAGTCACTCAGCGCCGCCAAGCGCATCCGCCAGAGCGAGAAGCGCCGCATGGAGAACAAGGCCAACCGCCGCGTGCTCGCGAAGGAGCTCAAGACCTTCGACACCGCAGTCGCCGGCGGCAAGGCCGACGCCAAGACCGCCTTCGCGCAAGTCCAGAAGGCCCTCGACCGCGCCGCGCGCAAAAACGCGATCCCGAAGGGCCGCGCCAACCGCAAGAAGGCGCGTCTCGCCCGCAAACTCGCCAAGGCCGCCGCGGCCAAGTAAGTCTTCGCGGCACCGAAGCACCCGATGGTTTCATGAAGGAGGCGCTCCCCGGCCGGAGCGCCTCCTTTCTTTTTCCATGGCCCTAGGCAGCCCTTTCCCCGCGCTCGCCCGCCGGGTATCGTGAAGCGCGCCGATCCCGACGCTCGAGGAACCCATGGCCCGCGCCGAAACCGCCGAGACCGAACGACCGCGCCCCAGGAAAGGCTGCTGCCTGGTGCCGCTGGTCTGCTTCGTCCTCGGCGCCGCGATTGTTTACGTCGCTTTCGTACTCGGCCGCGCGTACGAACAGAAGGGCGGCGGCAAGCTCACCCTCGACGAACTCAAGGCGATGCTCGACGACTCCAACGAGGAGATCCGCAAGGCCGCCGTAGAGAAGCTGAAGGACCTGGGCGTCGACACCGATAAGAAGATCCCCGCGCTGACCGAGAGCCTGAAAGACACCAGCGAAGCCGTACGCGCGAAGGCCGCCGAGGCCCTGGGCGAACTGGGCCCCAAGGCCAAGGAGGCCGTCCCCGCGCTGAAGGAGGCCCTGCGCGACGGCGCCGAGACCGTGCGCAAGGCCGCCCGCGAGGCGCTCGACCGCATACAGGACGAGCTGAAGACCGAGGCCAAGAGCGAGAGCGCCGAGAAATCCGAAGCGAAGATCGAAGCCCCGGACGCCGCGAAGTCCGAATAGCAAGCCTGCCAGGAGCACCGCCATGGCAAAGATCGAAGTCCGTCGCATCGACCACGTGACCGTCAACGTCACCGACGTGGCGCGCGCGAAGGCGTACTACGGCGCGCTGCTGGCGCTCGAGGAAGTTCCCCGCCCCGAAAGCTTCGACTTCCCCGGCGCGTGGTACCGCATCGGCGAGGCCTTCCTGCATCTGGTAGGTCAGTCCCAGTCCGACCCGCCCACCAGCAAGCACTTCGCGCTTTGGGTCGCCGACGCCAAGACCGCCGCGCAGGCGCTCGAGGCCGCCGGGCACAAGGTCCGCTGGGCCGGCCACCGCATCCCCGGCGTCGCGCGCTTCTTCACCGCCGACCCCGACGGCAACTCGATCGAGTTCCAGGGTCCGGAGAAGTAGCGATCTCACGCAAAGACGCCAAGGCGCAAAGGCGAAAGCTACTTCAACTCAACAGCCGAAAGCTGATAGCTGCGGGCCAACAGTTACTTCCGTTCGAGGCCCTGCGACGCGCGCACCAGCGGCAGGAAGAGCTCGCGGACGTACGTCTTGAAGCCCGGTTCGATCTCGGCAAGCTTCGCGACGCGCGCCTCGAAGACGTCCCGCGACCAGCCCCGTTCGGTATCGCAAACGAACGCGCGAAAGGCCTCGGCATGGCGGCCGTCCTCGCCGTGGAGCAGGAAATGCACCAGCGCCCACGAGAGCGGGTAATAGAACTTCATCTTCTCGCCGTAGAAGGTTTCGCGGTCCGTATCCAGCAGTTCGGCAAGGGAGACCTTCAGGATCGCGTCGCCGAGGGCCTGGCCGCGCCCGTCGGTCTTCTCGAGCATCACCGCGCCCGGCACGATGCCGCGCAGCCAGGTGCCGTGCCCCAGGTACTCGGCGCGGCCCTCCTCCACCCACTTCGGCCGCAGCGCGAGGCCTTTCAGCGCCTGCTCGTCCAGCGCGTGGACCATCTCGTGGACCATGACTTCCGCCAGGCCCGCGTCGGATGTTTTCAGAGCCGGCAAGGAGTCCATGCAGATGTACACGGTGTCGGTGAGGTCGTGGTAGCAGGACCCGCCGTAATCGGGAAGCTCCTCGCCAATGAGCTTCCGGTAGACCGCGGCCCACGTCTTGCGGTCTTCGAACAGGCAAACCCGCACGCTGCGCGGCACCTTCAGCGGGCAGGCCGCGCCGTCCATCGCGCGGTACGCCGGCACCATCGCGGCGGCGGCTTCGGCCAACGCCCGCGCCGTGGGGTATTCGGCGGCGCTGAAGATCCGGACCTCCTTCGTGTCCAGGCGCAGGCGCGGCGCCCAGCCCAGCGCGCTCGCATCTTCCTTCAATCTCGCTTCGGCCTCGGCCTTCGGGATCCAGCCTTCGCCATAGCATGCTTCGCCGGCGCGTTCACGCTCGCGCGTCTCGCGCCGCCAAAGTTCGGCCGCCTCGATCCACTTCTTGCCGTCGCGCACGAAGCCGAGGCGCTCGCGCGCTTCGGCCTGCTCAGGATTCGCGCGCAGCAGCCGCTTAAGGACCGTGGCCTCCTGCTGGACGAGCCGGTGCTCGCGGCAGAACGCGGCCAGCGCCAGGTAGTCGGCCTCGGGCCGGTTGACCAAAGCGGGGCTCTCGCGCTGGTAGCGCTCCAGCGGCGTCTCGGTGCGCTCGAGGACCGGCGCGCCCGAAGCACCCGAGCCCTGGGCCGCGCAAGTCGCACCTGCCGTCCAGAGAACCAAGGCCAATCCGATAGTCGTCTGGAGGAGTATTCGCATCGCCGCCGCCGGGTTGAGGGTATCGCGTTACCCGATGGACGACGCCGGAAGGAAGGGCGTGACCGGGAATATTGGGGCAATGCCTCCCGCTTGACGCAAACCGACTTCAATGCGGAAAGCACAGGGAATCACTGAGAACTTCTATTGAGTTGCCAGAACAATCCAGGGTCAGGGCAACCGTCAGTCCAAGAGATACAGGACGCCGCAACCGCGCTCTTTTGCATCTCGAAGATTGTCTTTCAGCCCATCTAACGCTGCCACAGCCTCCGGGAGAAATTCTGCCGAAAGACGGTGCGAATACACGGGATAGATGCGTGAGAAATCGATTTCCTTCAACCTTGCCGTGAAAGTTGTACTGGTTACGGATTGAGCTTGCTCGTGCAGCTTGATCACATCTTCCGACAAGATGAGCCCGAATTGGTAGCTCACCAAGTCGGGCTCAAAAGTCCATGCCCTGCCTTCGTATCGCACACCAAGTACCAGGATGTCAGCGGCCTCTCGGCCAATCACCGTGGCAAGGCCCTCTTTCAAGACGTCCCAGGAGAATGAGTACCCATTGGCGGGCTCAATCGCCTGGTTAAGAATGCCGAGGAAATTCAGGTTTCGAATCGTGTCGATTTCTTGAATCGGCGCTCTTGATGCAATTTCCTCACTACAACTTTCGAGGCCTCCCCAATCCAGGAGGTCCGCTTTCCACTCCGGCATCTTTGTTTCCATTGACGCGCGCAACTTCGAACGCACTCTTTCGGCTACTGAACCCCAATTACCAGCTTGACCGGGATCAGGCCATGGGTCTCCAATGACCTCAGAGTCATACTCATTCCAAGCAATAAAATACGCAGTATGGGTCATGCTCATGGAATTCCCCTAAATTGAGACAGTGACCAATCGTATTCAGAAGGTGCGACTGGTAGCCCGGCACAACTCAAAGCTCTCGGTTTCCGTGTTGCCCCAACGAGGGGCGACACGGCTTCGCTCCCGCGCGTACATTCTACCTGTTTCGGCGTCCGGGTCGATGGGCCGCCTTCTTCCTTTACCGCCCACCGCGGCGGCGCGTGCGCCGCCGCGGTGGGCGGTGAGCGGGCGAAGCGCCGGTCGTTTGCCACCCGGGCCATCCGGGCGAATGCCCTTCCTGCATCAGCGGGTCTCAGTCGCGCGGTTGCACCTTGCAGAAATGCGCGGGTTGGCAACCCGCGCCACGCGCAAGCGGCTTCGCGGAGGCGCTCCGTTGCGAACGGGGGCGTCCATGCTGCTTCTATTTGCGGTACGACCCGGAACTGGCGGCGTCCGGGCCAACCGGAATGAAGCCAATCGCGCCCGCCGCGGCGGGTCGCCGATCTCTTCTCCCGCGCACTAGACTTTCATCTTGTTGTACTATAAAGAAATCAAAAATGAAATTTTCTATTCCTTTTAAACCAAGAGGTTGCAAGATTTCTGCACGGATTATTTTTACCTATGGTCGTTCAAATAAGCAGGAATCAGGATTCAGGAAACAGGAGTCAGGGAAGGAGCGGCTTCCGACGCACTTCTTGGATCTGTGCGTGCGAGCGTCAGTTACTTTCGCGCAAAGAGCCGTTCCGAGAAGGGTGCCAAAGGCATTCCACCCCTGAGCCCTGAATCCCGAATCCTGAGCCCTTGCAGTTGACTTACCCGCGGCAGGACGTCGTTCGATGGACGAGCGAGGTCTTCGACTCTCCGCGGCTTGCCGGAGCCTTGCAGTACGCAGTACCGCCTGTCCCGGGTTCCTCGCGTCCGGAGCGAGGGGCGCGGCGGGCTACGGCAAGCTGAGGAAAGCGGAGGCCATCCGTACGCTCGTTCAATCCGGCGAACGACCCCGCGCGCGAAGTTTGCGCAAACAGACTTCGCGCACCGCGGTAGGCCGCGCCCTAAGCATCGGTGTCATGCCGGGGGCCCGGGACAGGCATCCGTATTTCGGATTGCGGAGTTGGGATTGCGGATTGGAGAACAAAGGGAAGGATGAATTAGAGGCGGGAATGCGACGAAAATAGGGCGGCAGGAATCAGGCATAAGGATTCAGGCTGCAGAAACGGACTGCTTCTCGTTTCGGGTTTCCGGTTCAGGCTTGGCGGCTGCGAACCGTTAAAGGGAAATTGTCGAGTCTTGGGTCTTGCGACCTGAGTCTTGAGGACTGTTGTCGCGAAGCCTGAACGGGAAACTGGAAACAGGAGACCGGAAACTCGGTTTTCCGTTCTTTGCACCTTGGCGTCTTTGCGTGAGTTGATAGCCGAAAGCCGGTTACTCGCCGAAGAGCCGGTCGAGCGTCAGGTCGCGGTCGTTGTGCGCGCGCTCATAGAGGAACTCGGCGCGCTGCGAGAGCAGGTTCAGGTGCGCCCGCGTCAGCGGGTCGGCGCTGGCTTCCGCGGCGGTGCGCAGCAGCCCGCCGGTCTCGCGGTCGGGCTTCAGGATCAGCGCGAAGCCCGCCGCGCGCTGCACGGCCGGGTCGCCGGCCTTCTGCAGCACATCCAGCAGGTCCGCGCGCGATTCACTCTCGCCCCGCGCCATCAGCATGCCCAGCGCGCGGGCGGCGGTGGCGCGCACGTCGGAGGCTTCGCGGTGGTCGTTCAGCCGTTCCAGCAGCGCGTCGTACAGCCGGCGGTCGGGCTGCTCGCTGGCCATCTCGCAGGCCACCAGCCGCACCTCGCGCCGCTCGTCGCCCAGCAGCACCGCGTTGGTCAGCGGGAAGGCCGGCCACAACTGCGGCGGCGATTCCTTATTGCCACCGCTCGAACGCGCGCGGCCCAGCACCTGCACGGGATACTGCCAGGCCTTGGCCTGCGCGTCGCTGGGCAGCAGCACCTCGCTGCGCGCACCGGTCGCGTCGAGCATCTCGGCGACCCACCACGTTCGCAGCGCGGCGGCGGCCTCGCCCGGCTGGCGCCCGGCCAGCGCGCGGTGGCAGCATTCGACGAAGGGCTCAGGCCAGGCCGCATCGCTGGCGGCGGCGTGGCGCTTGGTCTTCAGGAAGGTGACGCTCTGGTCGAGATACTCGGTGGCCGGCCGGTCGCCGCCGACGCGGCGCTTGAGTTCCTCAAGCAGTTCCGCGGCGTCGGCGCCGCCGACCTGGCAGAGCGCCGCCCACGGCAGCATGGACGCCGTCGGCGAGCGGTAGTCGACCTCCACGGCGAAGAAGACCGCCGGCAGGTCCTGCGGCGTGCCGGAGACGCGCAGGTGCTCCAGTGCCACGCGCTGCGCCTGCAGCCAGGTCGTCGAGACGATCACGTCGCCGAAGAAGGCGTTGTATTCCTTGCCGCCGAGGTCCTGCAGGAAGCCGAGCAGATCGCTGTCGCCGTCGGGCAGGCCCTCGTTGAGCGCGCGGTGCCACGCCGCCGTCCGAAGCTCGGGGTCCGGGCTGGCCAGCGCCTGGCGCAGCGCGGACATGCGCGCGGACGTCAGCGCGCGCGCTGCGCGCACGCGGCGTTCCGGCGCGTCGCTCATGCACGCGCGGGCCAGCGCATCGACGGCCGCCGGGCCGGCCTTGCCGAGGAGCTTCTCGGCGCGCTGGCGGCGGTCGAAGTCGGCGTGGTCGAGTTCGGCGATCCAGGCGTCGATGCGTTCGGGCGCGGGAGGCGCATCCAGCGCGCGCGCGGCGGGCATCACATACGCAAAGAGTAACAGGAGGACGAGAGCGAAGATCCTTGACGCGGGATAGGACGGATGCAGGACGGGGCGGTTGCCCGTGTCGTCCGTATCCGTCCTATCCCCGCGTCGGACACACGCTGCCCACTCCGCGAAGGACGGCCCGAAGGCGCGGCCTTCGCGCTCTGGGCACTCTGTGTTCCCGCGACCTTTCAGATTCAGGCGGCGGGCCTCCGGGGAAAAGGGCCGGTGTCCATCAATGGCTGAAGGCTGGGAAGGACCCGCGTGGACCTGAAGGCTGCGGTTCTTGAGGCAGCGGCCGCCAAGTCCCAGCGGGCCCAGATTGGCGAGAAATCGAAACATCTATGTACTCCTGCCTGCACCCTCCATGCGCCCTGGAAAACCAGAAACTTCACTTATCTAATATAGTCTAATCGTTGAAAAAAGTTTCAAGATTAAGGCCATAATCAGAAAAATCCTAGCGCACGTGTGCGCTCAAAGTTTCTCGCCACCCGTTTTCAAAGAGCCCTTTCGCACGGATCCGCCGTTACCCCGGTTCCAGGAGGCGGTATTTCAAACACCGCCTCGAAGGCAATTTACCCCACGGTGCACGTCGTGCGCCAGGGGTCGCTTCGGGTTTTACGGAAACGTGTGCGGCAAGAATCAGAGTTTCGCGCGTTCGAGCACGACTTCGCCGATCTTGTCGTGCACGCCCAGCGGTTCGGTGACGCGCCACTTCACGTTCGGAAACGGCTTGGCGGCTTCCGCGGCCAGGTTCGGGATGTCCTGCCGCGCGTGGCGCCCCGGCGAGAGCATGTACGGATGCACGACCACTTCCTCGGCGCCCTCTTTCACGCAGCGTTCGAAACCCTGCGCGATGGTGGGTTCGGCCAGTTCCATGTGCGCGCAGTGGACGATCAGGTCCGGGCGCTGGCGCCGCACCACCGCCGCGACGTCCTCCAGCATGCGGTTGGCTTCCTCGCGCTTCGAACCGTGGTCTATGATCAGCAGCGCCTGCTTGGGCATGCGTTCCTCCCCGGAAAATCGATGGGCGAATTCTAGAATAGAGGAGACGCGGAAGCAACGCCCGGCACGCCGGAGCGATATGCCGATCTACCGCGCCGGAATGAAATTACGAGGACAGCGCCGCGGCCTGGTTGGCCTTGGCGAGGTATGCGCCGACGAGCGTATCGACGAGCACCTGCATCGCCCGCAGCACGTGGCGGCTGTGCGACTCGATGCGCAGCAGCTCGCCGTCCAGACTCACCGTCGCCACCGGCGCGGCGACCATTTTGTTGTGCGGATTGCCCTGCGGCAGCACCCAGACGAACTCTTCCTTGTCGGGCGCCGAGTCCGAACGGCGGAACTCCGGCAGATTCCGCAGCGCCCGCGTGACGCTGGGAACGTCGCGCACCATGTACTCCGCGCTGAAGGGCCGACCGATGGGGTGATTCATGATTCACGCGCTCCTTACCGTGGCTCCCCCCACGGGTGCGCCCGCCGTGCTGCCCTGCCGAAAAAGTTACGCCGGTCCCCCGCCGGGTATCCCTTTGGCAGTCAAGGCGTTGTGTATAGCCCTGTTTTCACAACTCTCAAACTATTTCTTCGAGAAGGTTTAGGCTGTTTCATGGGCCTGCCGCCGGCCACAGCGCCTTGCCTTCCCAACCTGCCTCGGGCGGCACCGGCAGACCGAGCAGCTCCAGCACCGTCGGCGCCAGGTCCACCAGCGCGGGATCGCCGCGGCCCCCTTCCCCGCCCAGTTTGCGCGTCGCAAAGAAGATTCCCGGCACCTCGTCGGGATCGACCGAGCAGTGATCGCCCGACCAGTCGCTGCGGTTGGGTTCCAGCACCGGTCCCGGCGCGCCGCCGACCACCGTCGCCCACGAGACGCGGTAGCCGGGCTCGAAGCAGACCAGCAGATCGGGCAGGTTTCCGGCCAGCGGACCGCGGTAGACGTCCTCGTTGCGCTCGACCCTCCGCACGACTGGCTTGCCGGTCTTCGGATCGGCGATCTTTTTCATGACCTCGATAACGCGCGCGGCGATCGCATCGCGCTCCGCCTCCTTTACCACGCCGGAGGCCTCGCGCCCTTCCACGTTCAGGTAGATCCCGCCCAAGCCCACGGCGTAGGCGAACGTCCCGGCGAAGTCGATGCGGTTGAAGTTCTCGCCGCTGACGGCCTGGTGCGCGTCGGCGGGCAGGCTTTCCTGCTTGAGCTTCAGCAGCCCGGCGTCGCGCAGAGCGCTGTTGAGGTTCACCTGCTGGTCGAACGCCGCGAAGCCGTGGTCGCTCAGCACGAGCAACTCGGCGTTCAGTACTTTCGCCCGCGCGCGCGCCTTGCCGACGACGCCGTCCATCCAGCGGTACGACGCGCGAAGCTCCGCGATGCCGGCTTCCGCCTTCGCCGGGTCGTGCAGCGGATGGTCCTTCGAGAGATGTTTCCAAAGGATGTGGCCGGCGCGGTCGGTGGCCATGAAGACCGCGCAGAGCAGGTCCCAGTCGTCGCGCGCCAGTTCGTGCCGAAAGAGCGCCCCGTCGCGCGCTTCGGCATAGCGCAGATCCTTTACGAACGCCGCGTCGTTCAGCACGCCGTCCTTGGCGGGATGCGTAGCGATGTCCCAGCCGACCGTCGGATAGACGCCGGCCTCGCGCGCGAGGTCCCCGGCGTATTCCGGCGGCGTCGACAGCGGCACGTTGGGCGGCGGCGCTTCGGGGTCGAACTGCAGCGGCCCGACCAGCACCTTCGGCGCGCCGTCGTTCAACTCCACCAGCGCTGCGCGCGCCATCACGCGCAGCTTCACCAGCGGGGAGAACGCGATCGAGAATCGGAAGAACTCCGACCATTCCCCGGGCGCCACCGCCTGCGGTTCCGCGCCGCCGAGGCTCAGCTTGCCCGCGTAAAAGGCGGCTTCCACGCGCACGCGTTCGGCCTCCGCAGACTCCGAGTACAACGGATTGACGGGGCCTTCGACGAACGAAAGCCAGCGGCCTTCCGCATCGGCCTTCCAGGGACGGACGGTGCCGTAGGTCTCGGTGTGCCGTTCCTCCTTCGCGGCCGGGTCGAAGAGCGTCCAGGAGTAGACCGTGCGGTTGACGTCCGGAACGCCGAAGCCCGCGAGCATGCGCAGGCCCGGTTCGCTTTCGGCGGGAAACGTGAGCGGGAACTTCAGCAGCACGGTCCGCGCGCCGTACGCGCCCGCGGCCTGCCACAGCGTCGTGCCGCGGCGCAGGTTCTTCGCCGACGGAAGCGTCGCCGGAATCCACGCCGTCAGCGCGTAGCCCAGGCCGGCGCCCAGCAGCAGGCCCAGCGCCACGCCCGCCGCGCGGCGCTTCGCCGGCGCGGGCGCGCCTTCGCGCCGGTTCCACGCGCCGAACAGCAGCAGCCACGCCGGAATCGTGAGCAGGCCCGCGACGAGCGCCGCGGCCCAGCGCCAGGGCGGCGCCAGCCCCACTTGCCGGTCTTCCTTTCCGACCAGCGTCAGGTAAGGCGTCATCGTCTTCGGATCGCGCCCCACGAAATCCGCGATGCCGGTGCCGCCGGGGTTCACACCGCACGCCGCACAGGCCCAGGCCACCGGCGTCTGCGCCGGAAAGGTGGTGCGCATCCGCTCGAAGGCACCTTCGGTGCGCAATGCGGCAAGGTGCTCAAGGTACGGCTTTCCGGTCGCGGGGTCGGTCTCGTCCATCCAACGTTCGCAGAGTTTCGGATCGGCGCCATCGAAGCCCAACACGATAACCTTGCGCTGCACAGGTGCAGGCGAGACCGCCAGGTTCCCTCCTTTGTCCGCGCTGGCCTGCACGCGGGGCGTGAGGAGGTGCCCCGCCAGAAGCATCGCAGCCAGCAGGGCCGAGAGCACGGGGATCAGGGCGCGCGCAGGCGCGGGTCGGGGCGCGGTCGCGCCGGAAGGGTTGGCCATTTGCGGCATTTTCGCGGTCCTTATGGTCCCTGGCAAGCGGGTGCGCGACCCGGAGCTATGCTTGACATCCTGTGAAAATGTGGTTTAAGAAAGGTGTTGTATATGCTCGCAAGCTGACGATTCCCCGATGGTCATGGCAGTTCAGGTGTTCCGTTGGCTTACGGCTTTCCCTTTGTTCAGTTCACCGGGGACGATGTAACGATCTTCAGGGTGCACGGCGCGGTAATCCGTTGACTTCCAGGGCGCGCCCCGCCTACCCGGTTCCTGACACGAGCTATTGGTTGGCGGCTGCCAGACGAGAGTGAGCGCCCCTTTTGGCGCTCCGGCACGCCGCCCGGATGGACCCGCTCCCAGGTCCTCCACCGCCAAAGCCGTCGCCTCTTCAGGCGCGGCGGTGCGCGGTTTCTGTCGGGGAGCACGAAGGGGTGCCCCGGATGGGTGCCTGTTATAAGTGCGGTGAGCCGTTCCTCGAGGATGGCACCGTCGCTGCCGACGCGGTCTGCGGAAAGTGCTCGTCGTACGTTCACGTATGCGCGAACTGCGCGCACTTCGACGAGTACAGCAAGCAGAAGTGCCGGGAAGCGAAGGCGCCTTACGTGCACGACCGCCTCGGCAAGAACGACTGCGCGTACTTTAAATTCCTGCGGCGCACGACGGAAGCCGACGAGAAGGGCAAGGGCAAGAAGGGCCTCTCGCCGCGCGCCGAACAGAAGGACCGCGAAGGAAAGGCGCGCGACAAGCTGGAAGAACTCTTCCGCAAGTAGTCCTTCGTCCCCCGCGCCCCTTTGTCGCCGTCCATTTCCGCCGTGCCACCCGGCACGCGCCGTGTTGTAGGGTTTTCGTGCACAATCTTAATTGAGGTGGCTTCAAATCCGCAGTCGATTGGCTAACCGATCACTGACTTTCCAATTCACGAAGCTTAGCAACCAACGGATGGAGATAGTTTTCCTTATCTTTAGCTTTAGGGAATCCAATCTTCTTCTCGTTTTCGATCTTCCACTGCAGAACCTGAATCTGCATTTCCCGAAGTGATTTGTCCTGGTTTTCCTTCCACCATCGCTCGATGCCGTCTTTGGTAAACCAAGCGCCGCTGCAGAACTGCTCAAAATATCCGACGTAAGTATGGTCTTTGCCATCTTTGCCGATCCGTCCTTTGTACGTCATACCGATTATGTCGATCTGATCGTTAATAATCATGAAGCAAGCTTCGCCCACCGTGAAACTGCGCCAGATAGCTGTAGAAAAAGACAGGGAGTACTCTTTGTCGTTCAAATGCTCAATCAGCAGCGGAAACGCATCCTTGCCCAAGGCGACAAGCTCCGCGTACGCTTTTTTAACCCTCTCCTGAGCTTTCACGTCGTATTCGACCGGTGGACCCGTAATCAAACGTTCCATGTCTGGGTTCGGATTGCGATTTGAGGATTTGAGTTGGGCGATCAGGTTTTCAATTTCAGCTTTCGAGGGTTTGGGCGCGGGCGAAGGAACACGATTGGGAACTTCGGGGTTCTGCTGAAGTACCTGTTCGTCCTTCGGCGCAGTTTCCGAGCACCCTGCGATAAGGCTCAGCACCAACAGAGCAAGGAGTACTTTGGGAATTCCCATTTAACAAATGCCCCGGGCAAGCCTCAATCGCAAGGTGAGTATACCACCTTATTCCCGCTTTAGCCGTGCCGCCCGGCACGTGCCTCCTCGTCGGGTCCTCTGTGTCCGCCCTACCCAAGCGCGTAAAACGGTAGTACACTTGGCGTTTCCATGAACAGCGCCGCGCACGAAACGAACTGCTTCGTCCAGACCAGCGCCGAGACGATCGAGCAGCGCGCCGTCTCCGCGCGCTACTGGCAGCTGCGCCTGCGCGCGCCGGAGATCGCGCGCCGCGCCCGCCCCGGCCAGTTCGTGATGCTCTCCGTCCAGCCCGACGCCCTGTCCAGCGATGCGGCCTGCGATCCGCTCCTGCCGCGCCCGCTGGCCCTGCTCGACGCGGACCCCAAGGCCGGAAGCATCGAACTCCTCTACTTCGTCGCCGGCCGCGGCACCGCGCTGCTGCAGAGCCACGCCGCGCGGCCCGGCACGCGGCTGCGTATCCTCGGACCCTTGGGCAACGGATTTACCGTGGTGGACGGCGCCGAGGTCCACGTCGCGGTGGGCGGCGGCAGCGGCGTCGCGCCGCTGGTCTACTTCTTCCGCAAAGCGTCCTTCGGCAATGCTCCGCGCACGGTGATCCTGGCCGCCCGGACGAAGGAGCACCTCGCCGATCGCGCCTGCGTCGAAGTTCCCGGCGCGGATCTGCGCGAAGCGACCGACGACGGCAGCGCCGGCTTTCGCGGCAACGCCGTCGAGGCCCTGCGCGCGCTGCTGGACGGGCCGCTGAAGGGCAAGCGCACCGCCGTATACGCCGCAGGGCCCGAACCGATGATGGACGCGGCCGCGAAACTTTCGATCGAACGCGGGCTGCCCTGCCGCGTCTCGCTGGAAGCGCGCATGGCCTGCGGCGTCGGCGTCTGCCGCTCGTGCGTCGTCGACGCGAAGACGCCCCACCCCGCCACGGGACTCTTCCGGCGCACCATCTGCCAGGACGGCCCGGTCTTCGATCCCTGCGAGCTGAAGGAAGGCTAGCCCGTGCCTGCGCCGCCGATCTCGTGCGCCTGGACGCTCGCCGAATACGGCGGCGAGAACCTGATGTCCGACAAGCACCTTCAGGGCGCGGTGCTGGTGATCGCGGCGATCCTGTTCGTGGCCATCCTCGCGAGCGCCGCGATCACTATCGTCATCAAGCGCCGCAAGATCCTGGGGCTCGGGAAAGACTACTCGCCCCTGCCGGTCGAAGTGCCCGCGCTGCCGGTCGAACTCCTGAAGCGCAACCTCCCCGACACGCCGAACGACCCCGTCGAGCGCCACCGCCGCACCATCGCCGTCGAAAACCGCGCGCGAAGCGAAGCCTGCCGTCTGGCCGCCGAGTACCGCGACGCGCCCAGCGCGCACCTGTGGCTGCTGGCCGGGCCCGGCCCGCTGGGCGCGGCCGCCATGGCCGCCGCGCGGCACCTCGACGCCCTGGGCCTCGAGACGACCGTGCAGCAGATGAGTTTCGCCGACAAGCTGGGGCCGGAAGCCGCACGCGAACGCAAGACGATGCAGGCCGCGCGCCTGCGCCTGCTCGAATCGCCCGCGCCACGCGCCCTGACGGGCGTCTCGCGCCTGGTGATAGGCATCGACGAAGCGATGCTGAGCGAAGCGCGCCGCGGCGACCTGAACGCCATACTGCACGCCGCCGAACAGGAAGGGATCCCCGTCGAGCGGATGGAGGAGTTCAGTCCGCATTTTTCCCCGCCGCCTCCGCAGGACGGCGACGTGGTGATCCCGGTGCCCGAGGTGACGCTGACGCGCGAGGAGTCGAGGCAGCTCGACGCGCTGGCCCAGCAGCATTACAGCATCGCCGGTGTCGCGCTGATGGAAAACGCGGGCTATTGGGCGGCGCGCGAAGCCTGGCGCGCGGCGCACGACGTCGCCGAATCGAAGGGCGAGTCCCGGCCGCGCGTCGCCGTCGTCTGCGGCAAGGGCAACAACGGCGGCGACGGATTCGTCATCGCGCGGCTGCTGCAGCAGTGGGGCCTGCCGGGCGAAGTCTTCGTGCTGGGCATGAAGAACCAGGTCAGCGACGACGCGCGCAAGAACCTGCAGCTCTTCGAACTGGACCGCAAGGTCGCGCCCATCATCGACGACAGCCAATGGCCGCAGTTGGAAGCGGCGCTCGCCGACGCTCACCTGATCGTCGACGCGGTGCTGGGCACGGGCATGACCGGCCCGGTGCGGGGGCCCGCGGCGGAAGCCATCGCGCGCATGAACGCCGCGCGCGAAAAGGGCGCGTGGATCCTCGCCGTCGACTGCCCGTCGGGCCTGGACTGCAACAGCGGCGAGCCGCTGGGCGCGTGCGTGACCGCCGACCTGACGGTGACCTTCGCCGGAATGAAGGCCGGCTTCACAAAGGGGCAAGGCGCCGACCATTGCGGGCGCATCGTCGTCGCGGACATCGGGCTGCCGCGGGAGATTTATCGGCGGAGAAAGGGATAGTTCCAGGCCCCGCGTCGAAGGGTCCTGGTTTCTGGTTTCTGGTTTCTGGTTTCTGGTTTCTGGTTTCTGGTTTCTGGTTTCTGGCCTAAGAGAGTGATACTCCCAACCGGTGGTCTCATGCCGACAATTCGAAAATTTGAAGATCTTGAAGCATGGAAATTCGCAAGGCAACTCTGCCGTTCAATCTATTCGGCCTCCAAGACTGGTATGCTTGCGAGAGACTTTGCCTTGCGGGATCAGCTAAGGAGGGCTGCCATTTCGGTTATGTCGAGTATTGCCGAAGGATTCGAACGTGACGGTTCGGGCGAGTTCCTTCATTTCCTGGCAATTGCCAAAGGCTCTGTCGGCGAGATTCATTCTCAACTCTACATTGCACTTGACCAAGGTTATTTGAGTGAAGAGCAATACAGCACCATCAAGGAACAAGCAGACAAGACCGGGCGTCTCATGGCTGGGCTCATGCGCTATTTGAAATCTACGGACATTCGTGGACAAAAGTATCTAAAGCAGTCTGCATACTATGGAACACCGCCGGCAAGGGGCGCTCCAGCGCCAACTCCGGCCTCCAAGGCCAAGAACAAGAAACCCGGAACCAGAAACTAGAAACATCAATTGGGTTACAAGTGAAATGACGATTACTTTCGAATTCCTCGGCTCCGGCACCTCCACGGGCGTTCCCTGTATCGCGTGCGACTGCGCGGTCTGCACCAGCGACGACCCGCGCAACAAGCGCCTGCGCTGCGCGGCGCTGGTGAAGTCCGGCGCCACCTGCGTGCTGGTCGATACCGGGCCCGACTTCCGCCAGCAGATGCTGCGCGCCCGGCCGCCGCGCCTCGATGCCGTGCTCCTCACGCACTACCACGCCGACCACGTCGTGGGCATCGACGACTTGCGGCGCTTCAACCTGCTCCAGGAATCCGCCATCGACCTCTGGGCCGACGCGCCGACGCTGGCTCGGCTGCGGCAGTGCTTCGACTACATCTTCAGCGACCGGCACCGCCCGGGCCTGCCGAGCGTGATTCCGCACACCGTCGGCGGCGAGGCCTTCACGATCGGCGCCGTGCGCGTAACGCCGGTGGCGCTGGACCACCAGATCTTGGAGAGCCAGGGGTATATCTTCACCGCGGAAAGCGGCGGCCCGGCGATCGCGTACTGCCCCGACGTCAAGCGCGTGCCGGACGCATCGCTCGAACGGCTGCGCGGCGTCGACACCCTGGTCATCGACATGCTGCGCGAGAAGGCGCACCCGACGCACATGAACCTCGAAGAATCGCTCGCGGCTGTTGACGCTATCGCGCCGCGCCAGACGTTCTTCACGCACATGGCTCACGAGGTCGATCACGCGGCGGTCGAAGCGAAACTTCCGCCGTCGATCCGCCTCGCCTACGACGGACTGGTGCTGGACGTCGGATAGCCGCGAAAGACTCAACGCTGCTTGATTTCGTGACCGCACTCGATCACGTACATCTTGCGGGATCCGTACTGGTACTGCTGGGCCCGCTGCTGGCGTTCTTCGATATCCTCGCGCCCCGGGTGGCTCTTCAGGAAGTCTTCGTACGCGTCCACGGCCGCGCCGAGTTCGGCGTGCGCCAGTTCGGCGATCTTCGCGCTTCGCCGGGACCATCGGCAGGCGCCGTACAACGCAACGCCAGCCTCCAAACGCAGGTCAGCGAGTTTCAGGTTGCGATCGGCGGCCGGCGCCAGTTCTTCAATGCGTTTCCACGCCGCCTCCATCCGCGCACGTGCCCTTTCGCCCGCTTCGGCGTCGCCCGCACTCGCCGTGCTCACGAACTCGCCGATAAGGCGGCTCCGCAGCGCAGCCGCCTCTTCCAGCGTCGCCACATTCTCGCAGGTTGCCGTGGCGATCAGCACGCGCGCGGCACGCACTCGAACCTCCGGGTCGTCTGTCTGCAGGGCCTTCAAGGCCTCGCGGGCGGCATCGCCCAATTCGGTGAGCTGCTTCTCGGCAGCCACCCGCGTCTCGTAATCCTCGTCGCTCAACTGTGCGATCAGGCTCTGGACGGCGGATTCCTCCGCGCGGAGCGCAAGACACGGCGCCGGAAGAAACGCCGCCACCAGGAGTCTTTTGCCCATCGATTGCGGATGCATGATCGTTCGCCTCACTTGGCAGGGACGACATCCTGTTCTGCTGCAGCGGCGCCTTCAGGGGCCTTCTTTGCTTCCATGGGCTCTTCTTCGGCTGCGGCTTCCCGCTCAAAACCTCCGTACTTTCTGCACGCGTATTCGATCATGTTGCATTCGACCTGGCGGTCCTGCGCCAGTTTGTCGTTCGGATTCGCCTTCAGGTGCTTGCCGTAGAATGCCACCGCCTTTTCCAAATCGGCCGATGCGCGCCTCAGGACCTGGGAGAGGTCGCTTTTTTTATTGCTATCCCGGTATTGCTTGTAGGCCTCCATGCCCGCCTTGTACCGAAGGTTGGCGACGACCAGGTCCGCCTGCCCCGACTCGGCGAGCTCAGGAATTCGCGCGTATACATCCTCGATCATCTTCACCAGTTCGTCTTGCATCGGAGCAGAATCGGCAGATACCCGCCTGGACAGATCGGCATTCAGCCGGTCGAGCAACGCGACGGCTTCATCGACCGTCTTGCAGTCCGCCGCCACGAAGTAGATCTCCCGAACTCTCTTCAGGCGCGCCGCCACTTCCGGATCGTCGGACGGCGGCAGTCTGTCGATCGCGGCTTTCACGCGCCTGCCCAGGTCGACGAGCCTGCGCTGGGCGCCCTCGCGCTTGTCGTGATCCTCGTCGCCCAGCAGCGGCACCCAGGTCTTGACTTCGCGATCGACCCAAAAGGCCCACAGCGCTTCGATCTGCTCGGGTTCCAAGGCGCCGATCAGCACCGGAAAGTTCGGAGCCTTGTCCGCCCTGCCGCATATGCGCCAGGCCGCGCTCCACGCGTGCGCCTGGATGGTCGGGCTGGGATAGCCGTCCGAGAGGAACTGCTTCATCAGGATCGGAAGGGCTTCCTGAAGCTTCATCTTCTCCGCCGCGACGATCATGCGCAGGTGGTCGTCGGTGTAGGGCAGCAGGATCCCCTTCGGCCGCGGCATATGCCAATCCATCCCGCGCTGCATGGGCGTCGCAATCTGCAGAATGGAGAGCACCACCGGCGCGGCGGCATTGCCCGCATCCGCGACGGCCTGCAGCAGCCCATCCATCTGGCGGCGTTCGGCGGCGAGGTCCAACTGCTTCGCGCTGTCGCCTTTGTCCACAACGCGATGCCACGTGGTGTAGTCCTGCAGCGCGCTGAAGGCCTTGCGGAACCGCGCGGCGACCTCCTTCGCCTTTTCCGCGCCGAAACGCGCATCGATGACATCCTGCATCAGCTTCGATGGCGGCGGCGAAGGCTGCGGATCCTCCGGATTCATCGCGATCCCAGTGCTCCACAAGTTCGGCTGCGTGGCGACTTCCGCGCGCCAGACCGCACGCCAGAAGGCCAGCGACTCCGAATCGGGAATGCCTTCCAATTCCGCGAGCAACTCGTGCGCGTTCCGCAGCTCATTGACGAGCTTGTCCTGCTCGGCATCGCCACCGCTCTTGAACCCCTTCAATGCTTCGCGCGCCTTCACGCCGCTGTGCAGCAGCCTCCGCCAGGCTTCCTGGCGCTTGGCGAAATCCTCATCGGTCAACTGCGCGATCCAGCACGCGATGTCCTCGTCGCTGGGCTCGGCGGTCGATTCGCCGCCCGCCACCTGGCCCGTGGGCATGAACAGCGGAACGCCGGACTGCCGGCCCAGCAGTACCGCGAACATGAACAGCGCCGCGGCGGTGACGATGCTCGCGACCCACCATTCCACGCGCGGGCGCTGCCAGGATTCGGTCGAAGGCTCCTTCGCGGCCTGCGTCTTCGCCCAGGCGCGTGCAAGCGCTTCGGCGGATGGGTCCTCGTCCGCCGCACCGACCAGGCGCTCGGGTTCGAGTTCCTCGCCGGTCTCGCGTACGTTCTTCAGGTCGTCGGTCATTGGGTCCATCCTTCCCCGCTCAAAGATCCAAGGCCTTCGCGCGCAGGCGGAACCGTTCGCGGAAGCTGCGGCGCGCGCGGTGCAGGAGCGACGCGGCAGCTTCCCGCTCGATCCCCAACCGCCGCGCCAGGTCATCCACGCGTTCGCCGCGGCGGTACTTGCCCAGCAGCGCTTCCTGCTGCCGCGCGGGCAACTCGGCCAACACCTGCCCGATCAAGGCCGCAAGTTGTTCGCGGTCCTCCGCCGACGCCAGCGCGGCCAGCACGTCGCCGCTGTCCGCGCGCATCCCGCGCACCGCGGCGTCGCGCGCGGTGTGGCTGAGATCCCCAAAGCTCCATTCGCGCACGCTGCGTCCGTTTCGCCGGCAGTGGTCCATCGTCACGTTCCGCGCAAGGCGGAAGAGCCAGCCTTCCAGGTTGCCGGCATCTCGCAGGTCGCCCAGGTGCCGGAACGCCTTCACGAAACTCTCGGAGAGCAGGTCCTCGGCCTCCGCGTCGCTCAAGCCCCGCGCCCAGGCCCGGATCGCGCGCAGCAACACCGCCGCGTAACAAAGGTAGAAGCGTTCGCGCGCAACGGCATCGCCGGCCCGCAACGCAGGCCAGTCCTGTGCCGGAAAAGCAGCGTCCTCGCCCAGCGCGCTGCGCCGGCTGTCCGTCAAAGCTTCCGGGTCCGAAACCATGGTGCCCATTTCAAGGCCCAGGGACGCGGAGCCAAGCAGAAAATGCCGCGGAAAACCCGCTTTTTCAATCGGTTGCAACCTACTGCAATTCAACGAGTTACACTCTCGACCGCGAAAAGAACGCGGCGTTTCTGAGGGCCGATTGACAGAAGGGGCCCAACTTGCTGAAATGGCCCTGCTCAAAAAGTTCGAGAGAGGCGGTGTGGCGTGGCGCGCGTGGTCTTGAAGGACGTGGAAAAGGTATATCCCGGCGGCGTGCGCGCGGTGAAGGGCGCGAGCCTGGAGATCGCCGACCGCGAGTTCGTCGTGCTGGTGGGTCCGTCGGGCTGCGGCAAGTCCACCACACTGCGCATGATCGCGGGACTCGAGGAGATCAGCGGCGGCACGATCGCCATCGGCGAACGCGTCGTCAACGACGTCCCGCCGAAGGACCGCGACATCGCGATGGTCTTCCAGAACTACGCGCTGTATCCGCACATGACCGTCTACGACAACATGGCCTTTGGTTTGAAGCTGCGCGGCACCGACAAGGCGGAGATCAAAGCGCGCGTCGGAGAAGCCGCCGAGATCCTGGGCCTGCAAGGGCTGCTCGAGCGTCGTCCGAAGGAACTCAGCGGCGGGCAGCGCCAGCGCGTGGCCGTTGGACGCGCGATCGTGCGCCAGCCGGCGGCCTTCCTCTTCGACGAACCGCTCTCGAACCTCGACGCCAAGCTGCGCGTCGAGACGCGCGTGGAACTCAACAAGCTGCACCGCCGCCTGGCCACGACGATGATCTACGTCACGCACGACCAGGTTGAAGCGATGACGCTGGGCGACCGCATCGTGATCATGGACGACGGGATCATCCAGCAGGTCGCCAGCCCCATGACGCTCTACAACCAGCCCATCAACCGGTTCGTGGCCGGCTTCATCGGCACGCCGGCGATGAATTTCATCGACGGCGGACTGGAAAAGGACGGCGACAAACTGCTCTTTAAAGCCGGCGATTCCATCCAGGTCCCGCTGGCGGCGGAGGCCGCGCAGAAACTCGCCGCGCGCGCCGGCCAGGCCGCGACGCTGGGCGTGCGGCCCGAGTTGCTGCTGCCGGCGGCGGACGGCGGGAAACTTTCGCTGCGCGGGCACGCGAAGGCCACGGTGGAAGTCGTCGAGAGTCTCGGCGACGAGAAGCTGGTGCACTTCTCCTGCGAGGGCCAGACCTTCATCGGCAAGGTCGACCCGCAGGTCGACGTGCGCGCCGGCGAAAAGGCCGAACTGGCCGTCGATGCCGCGCGCGTGCACATCTTCGACCCGGCCAGCGGCGAAAACCTGACCTGCACTGCGCCGCGCTACGAACCGCCGGATGCATCCCGTTTGCCCGGCAAGGCGTAACGCGCTTCAGGGTTCCAACTCGACTCGCATTCGATTCCAATATACGCCCGGCGCGTGGCCCACGCTGTCGAAGCCGCGGCCCACACTGGTGCCCGCCAGCGTCAGGACCAGGCGGAATTGCGGCGCGGCCAACTCCTCGATCCTGCTGAACTCGATGGCGTTCTGAGCCACGCCCCAGCCCGCGCTGGGCGATAATTCGGTGCTCGCCTGCGCCGCCCAATCCCTGAAGACCAGCCTCGCGGCGAACCGTTCACCGTCGTACAGCGCGATCGCCAGGGGCTCGTCGCGCGCAAGCGGCCCCGAGGCCAGCTCGGTGTACGGGCCTTTCTCGGCGTCGGAAGCCTGCAGCACGCGGAAGATGCCGTCCGCTCCCAGGTACGCAAACCGCGCCGGACGTCCAAAAGGATAGTCGCTGGCCAGGACTTCGATCCGCGACTCCGGACAAGGCGAGAAGCTCAGGAACAGGCGCTTGGCTCCCGCGATACCAACGTCCGTAAACGTGTTCAAATGGCTGTAGGTCTCTCTGTCCAGCCGGCCAACGGCCTCGATCTGCGGCGCTTCGCCGTCCGCGGCGCGTACCTCCATCCGGCTCATGAAGCTGCCGTGATACTCGAAGGCCGCGCGCGCGGGGTCACGGATGGCGCGGCTGAGCTTGCGCGCCGGTTCGCGGCGCAGGCCCGGCGGCGCAAAGTTGGTCCAAAAGCGGTCCGGGCTCCGGCTGACGAACGTCAGGAGCGGCTGAATCTCGATCACGAGGCCGTTGGCACGAACGGCAAAGCGCGCCGCTTCCGGAAATACGCTTACGCCATCCCGCAAAGCAAAGTTCTCACGTGCCGCCGGATCGTCGCCCGCGTCCGAAGCGGGAGCGAGCGCAAGCGGATGGTTGGATGGATTCGTGGAAGACGCATCGCTGCGCATTGCGGACAGCAGGAGGACGCCAGGCGCGGCACCGGCCAGCAGGGCCGCGAAGACGAGCCGCCCTTCGCACCGCGCCGGCGTCCCGCCGGCCACTCGCCACGCGAAGACCACCAGCACCAGGCCCGAAACGGTACAGACCATGCCTAGGCGAAAGCCGCTGCTGGGAATGAGAAGGAGGGTGTAGCCGCCGGTGCCGGCCCAGAACCCGGCACAGACGAATGCCACCAGGCGCACGAAGCGCATCCTGCGAACGAGGAACGCGCCGATGCCCGAAACGCAAACGACCAGAGCCGCACACGGCAGCACCGTGTTGCTCCAGAAACGCGGATGGGAAATGGCGAATCCGTGGGGCATGAGGTGCCACCACGTTACCGCGAGCAATCCGTTCGCAGAGAGGACCGTCACCCAGAGCCAGCGCAACACGAAGACGCCCGGCGTTACCCCGGAGTTGGGCGCCTGAGGTTCGGAGGTCACGCGGCCGGCTCCCGGCCGCAGCGCCGGCCCAAGAGCGCGCGCAGCCGACGTGGTCTTACTGTTTGTCGGGGATCTCTTTCAGCGGCACCCGCTTCTCGTCGTGGTACCCGATCTTCACGCTGACGACCCGCGCGTTGCCGTAGTCGCTGATAAAGATGCGGCGGTCGGTCATGGTCCCGACGAAGCACGGATGCACGAGACCAACCTCGTCGCCGCCGATGCCGTTGGTATCCTTGGGCCCTCCGTCGGCGACCAGCGGCTTGCCGTCGTCGACGTTGCCGTACTGGCCGATGCGCAAGATCAGGTTGCCGGCCTTGTCGACGATCGCCACGCGGTACTGCTGGGGCTCGGGCGCGATGCTGCGTGCGAAATAATCGAGCGTGAAGCGCGAGAACCAGCACGCGCAGCCGCCGCCGGCGCCGTGCATGTTGAACCCGGCGAAGCCCACGCCGCCGTAGAACCAGTCGGCGCCGTCGATCCAGGCCACGCCGGTGCGCGTGGCGTCGACGTCACCGGGGCGCTTGGGCGCGGAGTCCTTCGGAAGCGGAATGGCCGCCTTCGCCGACGAAGCCACCAGCTTGGCTGCTTTGGGGCGCGTGCGCAGCAGCGTCTGCGTCATGTGGTCGAAGTAGCGCTTCCCGCCGTATACGCGCGTGGGCGCGGTCATCAGGTAGATGTTGCCGTCCACGTCGATGCCCACGCCGTCGCACTGCTCGACGCCCGGCACTGCGTCCTCGACCTTGAGGTTCCCGTGCTTGTCCCAGACGTGAATGCACGGCGAGGTCGAACTGGCCACGCGGCCGGGGTAGACCTGCGGCGCGTAGGCGAGGTTCTTGTGCAGATTTCCATCCTCGATGCGCTGCCCGCCGCTGATGCCCACGTAGCGGTACGCGCAGCTGGCGACCAAGTCGCCCTTCGCGTTTACGTCGATGCCGCCCTGGTGGTAGCAGACGGGCGAGGTCGACGGCATCTTGAGCCCCGACATCACCGAGGTCGAGTGCCCGTTGATGCTGCCGTCGTTACCGAGCTTGTCGCGCTCTTCGCCGTAGTCCCACGGAACTTCGCGCCAGGTGCGGAAGTCGTAGCGCGCGACCATGTCCGTATTGCGCAGGTACACGCGTCCGTTCATGTCGAAAACGCCTTCCATCGCGTTGAAGGGCAGGTCGACCCACTTCAGTTTCCCATTCTCGGGGTTGACCTCCATCCAGCGGTTGCTTGCCTTGCCCGTCGGTCCGCTGTCGGCCTCGCCGATGTACAGCATCCCGGTGACGGGGTTGACGACTAGGCGCTGGATGTTGTGCGTGGGCGGTTTGGGGCTGATCACTTCCTTCACGGTCTCGTCGCCGAAGGAGAAGACCACGTCCCATTTGCCCTTCACGACCTTCTGGATACGGATTCCGGCCTGCCAGAGCTTCGGGTCGGCCTCGCGCTGCGCGTAGCCGCCCCAGAAGTTGAACTCGTCGCCGCGCGCGTGGTGCTTGCGCCCGACGACCCAGACTTCCGGTTCCTTCGCCCAGCTGTCCAGTTCGGTCTCGAAGACGTGCCCGATGAACTCGAAGCCCATCGTCTCCCCCTGCCCCAGCGGGAACTCTTCCTTCTTGAGCTGCTTGGCCTCGGGCAGCGCCGAGAAGCGCGTGACGGTGTGCTCGAGCTTCTGAGCCAAACCGCGCGCCTTAGCCATGGCATGCGGCACGCCTACGACTTCGTAGCTGAAGGCCCAGATCTCGCCGTCGTTCTGGTTCACGCAGACCTTGGCGGGCTTGGGCGTCTTGATCGATTTCAGAAGCTTGCCCGACGGGTCGAAGACCTGCACGCGGTCGTTCATGTAGTCGCTGACGTAGACGGTTCCCTTCGCGTCGGTGGCGACGCTGGTGGGCACGCAGAGGTGCGCGTCGTCGCTGCCGTCCTTCTTGCGTTCGCCGACGAAGACCTCGGGCTCCTTGTCGCCGTCGTAGGCCATCTTCAGCACGGCGTGTTCGCAGTCCGGCGTGGCATTCCAGCTGCCGGTGCGCCACAGGTAACCGGTCAGGTACAGCGTCTTGCCGTCGGGCGAGAATGCCACCGACGCGGGCCCCACGTCCACCGGCACGCCGCCGGCCAGGCTCGGGACCGTAAAGCCGATCTTGGGCCCGCGCAGGTTCAAGCCGCCGCTGTCGCCGTCGGTGCTGATGCGGTTGAAGTACATCTCCGCCAACGCGATGCGCTTGCCGTTCACCGCCATCGCCGTGGCGGCGGTACCCAGCATGGCCGTGTGGTAATTGCCGGAATTCCAGCTCGTGCCGCTGGTCAGCAGCGTGCACTGGTACAGGCCGCCCTTGACCGGCAGCTTGTACCCCTGCGGGTAGTCGTACCAGTCGAGGCCCTGCACGTCCTTCAGCTTCGCGGCCGGGAACGGATAGACGGTGCGAATATACCTGCCGTCGTGGTCGTACAGGCGCACGAAGTCGCAGCCTTTGCCGTCGTAGACGTACACGCCTTCGGGGCGCGGCACCGGGATCGGCATCGTGCCGTAGCGCTTGAACGCGGTCCAGAAGAGCGTGCGCTCCAGTTTGGGCTGCATGCCCAGTGAGACCCGCACCACGTGGTTCTCTTTGTCGTCGATGTACTTGCCCTGGTCGTCCTTGCCATCCCAGATGACGGACTGCTTGAGCGTCCCCTTCTGGAAGGGCGCCGGCGCATTGTCGCCCAACACACCGCTGGCCAGGTGGCGCACGATCCTTCCGTCGCCGTCCTCGATGGCGATCGTCGCGTCGCAGCCGGCCTTGGTCTCGAAGGCGATCGTGATGCGGTCGCCTTCGCGCGTCACCGCCGGCGGCGCAGCGAACTCGAAGGGCTCCTTGCGTTTGACCTGAAGTTCGTCGAACTCCCCCGCCCCGGCGGAAATGACAAAGCACGCGGCGAGGCCGACGAGCAAAAGGCGGCGGCAGTTCAGAGGCATGGAGGGATCTCCGTGTACGGCGTATGATCGATAACCTGCTTCGATTTGCCCTGCTTTATACACCGAAAAGAGACCGGACTGCGCAGCCAATCGGGAAAGGCTCCGCACGCGCAAGGACTTGCGGATACCGATCTTATCCACGGCTGGGCGCCAATGATCTGTTCCTGCTCTGTTGAAAAGTTCTTAAGTCCCTTGGGCACCCCGCCGAAACCTAGTTTGTGGGGGCGTCGAGGGAACGCC
>JAKLKQ010000055.1 GCA_023150555.1 Planctomycetota bacterium | reverse complement strand
TCGGGCGATGCCCCGGCGCGCAACGGCCGCGACGGTTCCTGCGATCTCCTCCTGCCGCGTAATTTCAGGAGTCAGGGGCGAGGAGTCAGGGACGGCGTTTCCGGTTTCCTGTTTTCCAGTCTCCGGTTACGTCTTGCGCCGGTCCCTCGATCGTTCCCTGCCCGTTTGCTCTTACCTCAGCCTTTTCTTTCAACCCGCATTCCGAAATCCGCAATCAAATACAGATACATTTTTCTCTGGCCGCCGTTCCAGGCCGGTCCGAACTTTTTCGTTGCTTCTCATATATATAAACGAATCGGGTTTTTGAAAATCCGTGGGCCGTGCGCGCAAGTCCTTTTAGGCCAAGGAAAAGAAAATTTCATTTTTGCTTTTGATAAGCCGCACGAAGGTGCAAGAGAGATGCTACTAGTCTTTTATGTTAGTATAGGTTAGCGGACATGCGGTCTCGAATTTTGCGATAATTCCGATTCAAAACCCCCATGTAAAAGTGTAACACCCGAGGCCGGGCGGGCGAAATTCCTTTCGGACTTTTCGGCGAATTTTCGCAAATCGGGGAAGATTTTACGCTCGTCCTTCGCTTTCCGGCCCTCTCTCTCGCACGCGCTGCGCGCGTGTCGGCCTCTCCCGCGGCGGGGAGAGGCAAACAGCCGCGTGCTTCGCGGGCATCTTCACGCTCGCGGCACGGCCTTGGAAGCCTACAGGATGAGATCCGTTCTCCGCCACAGATGCGCGGGTTGGCAACCCGCGCCACGCGAGCAGCGCGTTTTTCGTTGTGAGCCGGAAACCGGAGACGGGAAGCGCCGTTCTTTGCGTGAGTAATCCACAACCCGAATCCGCAGTGCGAAATGGAAAGTCCCCCGGGGGGTGGCGAGACCCGGGGGACCTTGTACGGCCGTTGCGGTGGGGTGCAGAGGGCTACCGCGCGCGGCCGCTCCTGTCCAGGCGGGCGTCGTAGATCAGGCCCGCGTTCGTCGAGTACGTCTGGCCGTCCAGCGTCACGCTGGCCGGCACGCTGACCGGCGCGCCGAAGACGTCGTCGTTGGCCAAGCCGTGTTCGTCCCATTGGCGGGCAAAGCTGCCGTTCTTCAGCGCGACCGAGATCGTGCCGCGCGCGAAGTTCACCTTGATCGTCCCGCCGGGCAGGAATCCGCGCCCGCGGCTGTCGAGCACGAAGGCCTGCGAGACGCCGCCGATGTTCAGCAGGCCGGCGACGCCCGAAGGATCGGTGTCGAAGGGCAGGTCGGCGAAGGCCAGGAGTTTGGCCTGGTCCTTGCCGTCCTTGGCGAAGTTGAGCTTCAGCTGCGCGGCATCGACGAAGAGCGCTCCGCCGCCTTCGCCTGCGTTCTGGACGACGACGGTGATCTTCTCGCTGCTGCTCAACTCCCCGTCGGTGGCGGTGACCTGGACCTGGTAGCTGCCGGCCGCCGCGTACGCGTGGCTGGTCGTTGCGCCGCTGGCGCCCGAGCCGTCGCCGAAGTCCCACGCGAAGGTCACGGCGTCGCCGTCCGGATCGGCCGCGGAAGCCGCGAAGGCCACCGTCTGTCCCGGCGCGGCCGGGTTGGGCGAGGCCGTGGGCAGGCTCTGGATCGACGGGGCCTCGTTGCTGCTGCCCAGCGCGGGCATCGTGACGGTGGCGGTGATGGTGAAGCTGCCGGCGGCGTAGCCGTAGACGGAGCAGTACCAGACGCCGGAACCGATGGGCGGATTGGTCGATCCCGTGACGGTGACGGTCTCATTGCCGCTGTAGGTGTACGGCCGGAAGTCCCAGGCGCTCGTGGTGGGCTGCGCGCCCCTGCGCACGTACAGGTCCACGTCGGCGCTGGCATTGGTGGTCTTGACGACCAGCCTTGTCGCGCCGGCGGGCACATTGATGAAGAAGTGCTTGAAGGCGCTCCGGGCCACGCTGCCATTGGCGGGCACGCCGGAGGTCAATTCCACCGCGCCCGAAGGCGGCGGCGGCGGAACGTTCAGGGTCACGGTCGCTGTGATGGTGAAACTACCCGCCGCATAGCCGTGGACGCTGCAGTACCATGCGCCGCTGCCGAGCGCCGGGTTGGTGCTACTGCTGACGGTGACGGTCTCGTTGCCGCTGTTCGAGTACGGGCGGAAGTCCCAGGTGCTGAGCGTGGGCTCGGAGCCTTTGCGCACGTACAGGTCCACGTCGCCGCTGGCGTTGGTGGTCTTGACGACCAGCTGCGTCGCGCCGCTGGGGACGTTGATGAAGTAGTGCTTGAAGGCGCCCTGCGTCACGCTGCCGTTCACGGCCACGCCACTCGTCAGCTCGATCGCGCCGGATGGCGGAGGCGGCGGGGGCGGCGGAGCGGGCTGGGTGACCGTGGCCGTGATGGTGAAGCTGCCCGCGGCGTAGCCGTGCACCGAGCAGTACCAGACGCCGGCGCTGAGCGACGGATTGGTGGTGCCGTCGACGGTGACGGTCTCGTTGCCGCTGCTGAGGTACGGGCGGAAGTCGTACGTGCTCGTGGTGGGTTCGGCGCCCTTGCGCACGTACAGGTCGACGTCGGCGCTGGCGTTGGTGGTCTGGACGACCAGCTTCGTCGCGCCGCTGGGCACGTTGATGAAGAAGTGCTTGAAGGCGCCCTGCGCGACGCTGCCGTTGACGGAGACGCCGCTGGTCAGTTGCACCGCGCCGCCGCCGCCGGAGGCGTTGACCGTCAACAGGGCGTTATTGCTTGTGGCGGTGCCGTTGCTGTCGGTGACCATGCAGCGGAATTGCGCGCCGTTGTCGCTTAGCACGGTGGCGGCGATGTTGAAGGTGCTGCTTGTCGCGCCGGCGATGTTGGCGTTGTTGCGCTGCCACTGGTAGCTCAGGCTCCCGCTGCCGCTGGCGGCGACGGTGAAGCTCGCGGCCTGGCCTTCGGTGACGGTTACCGGTTGCGGCTGCTGGGTGATGGTGGGGCCCGACGGCGGCGGGTTACCGGGCGGAGCGATGCCGGTGGCCTGCAGGGCGGCCAGGGCGTCGATGCGCGGGAAGTTCAGGCCGGTGTTGACGACGCTGTCGTCCTCGTCGTCGCCGTCGTTGATGTTCACCGAGCCGCTGCGCAGCCAGGTCTCGAGCTGGTCGACGGTCGGCAGCTGGCCGGTCTCGCGCAGGACGTGCTGCTGCAGCAGCAGGATCACGCCCGCGGCGCAGGGCGTGGCCTGGCTGGTGCCTTCCATGGTGCTGCTGCCGGTGTCGCTGCCGATGCCCGAGCTGGTCATGGGCGCGCCGGGTGCGAAGATGTCGGTGCGGTTGGTGCTGCTGACGTTGGGGTGCAGGCGCTGGCTGAAGGGCGTGATGCGTCCCGGGCCGGTGCTGAAGGCGTTCAGCCCGCCGCCGTAGTTGATGGCGCCCACGTTGGCGTCGTAGACGCAGCCGACGCTGACGCATTCGGGGATGATGCCGGGAAAGCTCATGCCCTGCTGGCTGTTGTTCTCGAAGAAGTCGTTGCCCGCGGCGATCACCACGGCCACGCGCGCGCTGCGCAGCTGCTGGATCTTGGTGCGGAAGCTGCTGCTGCCGACGGTGGTGCCGTTGCTGGAATCGCCCAGCGAGAGGTTGACGACGGTGATGTTCAGCGCGACGCGGTTGGCGATCACCCAGTCGAGGCCCGACTCGATGCCCGCGAACGAGCCGCTGCCGTTGTTGTCGAGCACCTTCACCGGCACGATGTTGGCGCCCGACGCGATGCCGGTGTGGTTGCCGTGGGCCATGATCACGCCGCACACGTTGGTGCCGTGGCCGTCGCCGTCGTTGGCGTTGTTCGCGTTGCCGCCGTTGTCCGAGGTGAAGTTACGCTGCGCGATCACCCGGCCCGCGAAGTCCACGTGCGTGGTGCGCAGGCCGGTGTCGAGCACCGCGGCGGCCAGGCCCGCGCCGTCGACCTGGTAGGTCGTGCGCGCCTCGGCGGCGCGGACCAGCGCAGTGGCCTGCACCAGCCTCGCGCCGACCTGCGTGCCCTCGAACTGGATGGGCTTCGGCACGGGCTTGATGAACTCGGGGATATCGTTGGCGTTTGCTGCGAGGGCGCCGAAAGCGAAGGCTGCGACTGCCAATCCGGCAACGGCGTTGTTCGTGGTGCGATTCATGGCCGATTCCTCTCCTCGCTCAGCCCGTCCCGTGTCCCAAGCCGAGGAAAGGCAAGTGCCGTTCCATTTGTTTTTCGACGCGATTTCCTGCGGGTCTATTCAGGGCGTCGTGCGAATCTCCCCTCGTGCGCACCGGGGCAATCCCGTGCGCGCAAGCAATTGCAGCGTCGCTTTTAGGGAAAATCGCGAGGCGTTGTTTAACCCTACGTTTGTTGCTTGGGCGTACGGACGCGACCGCCAAAAACTGTCGAAACTCATGTGCCAATGCCCGATTCCTGGAGATGCAAGCTGGTGCCGGGCGCGCTATGAAGGAAGCCTCTTCACCGGAACCGGGAGGCGCAACGATCATGAACGCGACGGGCGTGGGGGGCGCGGGGGCGCGCTGGCTCAAGATCGCCAGGGATTTTCTGAACTGTCCCACGGCCGCCTTAAAGGAGGAACTGCCCGCGCGGCACGTGGCGGCCTTTGTGGCGGCGCGCCCGCGGCTGAGCCTGCGCCAGGACGCCGCCGGCAACCTGCTGGTGAAGTACCCGGCGGGCGGGGGAACCTCCGGCGCTTCGCTGGTGCTGGTCGCGCACATGGACCACCCGGGGTTCTGGATCGAGCCCCCCAGCGGACGGCGCGGCGAGGCGCGGCTGCTCTTCAAGGGCGGCGTGATGGAGCCCTTCGTGAACAAGGGCGCGAAGGTGCGCTTCTTCCGCACGGGCCAGGCGCGCGCGACGGGGCGCGGCGAACTGCTATCGTTCGAAACGGAGAACGGGCGCCTGCGCAAGGCCGTCGCGCGGGTGACGTCGGGCAAGGCCGAGCCCGGCGGCTTCGCGATGTGGGACTTCCCGGCCTTCGAGCTGCGCAAGATGCGGGGCGGGGGGCAGCGCATCGTCTCGCGGGGCTGCGACGACCAGCTAGGCGGCGCGGCGATGCTGTGCGTGCTCGACGAACTCTGCCGCACCAAGCCCAAAGGCGCCGCGGTGTGGGCGCTGTTCACGCGCGCGGAGGAGATCGGCTTCATGGGCGCGGCGGAGGCGGTGCGCACCAGGCTGCTTCCGAAGAACGCCCGGGTGATCAGCCTGGAGTGTTCGCGTGCCTTCCGGCACGTCCCGCAGAACGGCGGCGTGGCGGTGCGGCTGGGCGACCGCGCGAGCCTGTTCGACCCTGTGCTGACCGACGCGCTGATCCGGCGCTGCGAAGCCCTGCGCGCGAAGGACCCGGGCTTCCGCTTCCAGCACGCGCTGATGAACGGTGGCATCTGCGAGGCGGCGGTCTTCTGCGCGGCGGGCTACCGCGCCTCGGGCCTGGCCGTGCCGCTGGGCAACTACCACAACCAGGCGGGCCTGGAAGGCGGGCGCAAGCACATCGGCCCTGAGCACGTAGTGGCCGGCGACTTCCTCGCCGAGGTGCGGCTGCTGGTCGAGCTGGCTTCGCACCCGCAGGACCTGCTGGCGAAGCACCCGGCCTTCGCCAAGCGCATGAAGCCGATCCTGCAGCGGGCGCGGCGCGCGCTGGCCGAGCGCCCGCTCTCGATTTGATCCCGCCGCCGGTGCGGGGTATTCTTCCACTCGTTGCCCATTTGCTTTAGACGAGCAGCCCAAACCGCTTGAATGAAGGATGCGTCATGCTCGATACAAAATTTATCCTCTCCAACCTGGACCTCGTGCGCCAGGCCATCGCCGGAAAGCGCGCCGACGGGCCGCACACGGATCTCGAGGCCTTTGTCGCCTGCGACGAGAAGCGCCGAGCCGCGCAGACCGAGAACGACCGGCTGGCTAACGAGAAGAAGCAGCTCAGCAAGGCCATCGGCCCGCTGATGGGCAAGCTCAAGGGCGCGCAGGGCGCCGACAAGGAGAAGCTGGAGCAGGAAGTCGAGGCAAAGAAGAGAGAAGTACAGGCTCTCGACGAGCAGATCGAGAAGCAGGCCCAGCGCTGGGCCGCCGCCGACGCGAAACTCGACGAGATGCGCAGCTGGATCCCCAACGTCTACCACGAGAGCGTACCCGAAGGCGCCGGCCCCGAGGACAACCCCGTCGTGCGGGAATGGAACGGAGGCAGGCACTTCAAGGCCGACGGCTACAAGCCCAAGTACCAGTACGAACTGGGCAAGGACCTGAACATCCTGGACACCGAACGCGGTGCCAAGGTGGCGGGCTCGGGCTGGTATTTTCTCTGCGGCGACGGCGCGCGCATGGAACGCGCGCTGATCTCGTGGTTCCTCGACACGCACCGCAAGAACGGCTACCGCGAGTTGCTGCCGCCGTTCTTCGTCACCGAGAAGACGCTGTACGGCAGCGGGCAGCTGCCCAAGTTCGGCGACCAGATGTACTACGCGCCCGCCGACGAGCTGTATGCGATTCCCACCGCCGAGGTCCCCGTCACGGCGCTGCACCGCGACGAGGTCCTGAACGAGGCGGACCTGCCGAGGAACTTCTGCGCGTACTCGGCGTGCTTCCGGCGCGAGGCCGGGGCCGCCGGCGCCGACACGCGCGGAATCCTGCGCGTGCATCAGTTCAACAAGGTCGAGCTGCTGAAGTACACCACGCCCGAGACCAGCTGGGAAGAACACGAGAAGCTGACCGCCGACGCCGAGGGCCTGCTGAAGAAGCTTGGCCTGAAGTACCGCATCATCAACCTCTGCCAGGGCGACCTGGGCTTCAGCGCGGCGAAGACGTACGACATCGAGATCTGGGCGCCAGTGACGGGCAAGTGGCTGGAGACCAGCAGCTGCTCGAACTTCACCGATTACCAGGCGCGCCGCAGCAACCTGCGCTACAAGCCCGCCGACGGCGGCAAGCCGCGCTTCGTGCACACGCTGAACGGTTCGGGACTGGCCCTGCCCCGCCTACAGGCGACGCTGTGGGAGACCTACCAGCAGCCCGACGGCTCGATCGAGATCCCCGAAGTCCTGCGCCCGTACATGGACGGCCAGTCGCGAATCGATCCGCCGCAGGCCTGAACGCCGTTTCCCGCGCCTTCCACGAAGCCCAGTTTTCATAGGGGAAAGCGTCCGTCAGCCACCTGGGCGGATGCCTTCTTCATAGGGGAAATACCATGTTTTCCCTATGAAAGCCGAAGTTTCTCTGGCCTCGCCGGGCCTTGGTTTCATAGGGGAAAAGCCCGTTTTCCGAGGGGGCGGAAGCTTCTTTCATAGGGGGTTAACCCCGTTTTCCCTATAGAAAGCCGGGTGCGAAGCGCTTCGGACGCGCGTTTTTCATAGGAGGAATTCGTTTTTTCCCTATGAGCGGTTGCGCGGAAACGGGCAACGGGAGGTCCCGCTTCCCAGGGAAAATCGTCGAATTTCGATGTTTTCAGGCATAAAAGTGTGGAAATCTGTGGTATTGCCAGTATCTATCTCCCGAAACCGGACATCCTGGCCGGCACTGTGCCGGCCGTCACGGGGGTTGAGCCTGACCAAACAGGCACGAACTTTTTCGGAAGGAGCAGGAACATGGCGAAGAAGGCCAAGAAGGCGACCAAGCGCAAGCCGAACGCGGCGTTCATGAAGGCGATGAAGCCCAGCGCGGAGCTGGCTGAAGTCGTCGGCAGCAAGGCGCTGCCCCGCACGCAGGTCACCAAGAAGCTGTGGGCCTACATCAAGAAGAACAAGCTCCAGGACAGCAAGAACCGCCGCATGATCAACGCCGACGCCACGCTGAAGCCGATCTTCAAGGGCAAGAAGCAGGTGTCGATGTTCGAGATGACCAAGCTGGTCAACAAGCACCTCAGCTAAGTCCGCTTTCCGCTCTGGAAAGCAAAAAGCCCGGGCCAGAACGGCCCGGGCTTTTTCGTGTCCGGATAACGAGTTCGCTGCGCGGCGGATCAGCCTTCCTTCAGTTTCTTGATCTCGGCAGTCAGCGCGGGCACGACTTCGAACTCGTCGCCCACGATGCCGTAATCGGCCAGCTTGAAGATCGGCGCGTTCGGGTCGTTGTTGATCGCGACGATGTACTTGCTGGTGCGCATGCCGGCCAGGTGCTGGATCGCCCCGCTGATGCCGCAGGCGATGTACAGGACGGGGGAGACGGTCTTGCCCGTCTGGCCCACCTGCATCGAATGCGGCACGTAGCCGGCGTCCACGGCCGCGCGGCTGGCGCCCGGCGCGGCGCCCAGGGCGTCGGCCAGGTCGAAGACGGGCTTGAATCCGTCGGCGCTGCCCCACGAGCGGCCCCCGGAGACGACGATGGCGGCCTCGGACAGTTCGGGGCGTTCGCTCTTTACCGTCGCGACTTCCTTCACCACCACGCGCAGGTCCGCGGCGTCCTCGGTGACTTCCAGCGTTTCGGTCGCGCAGGCGCCGGCCTGGGCGGGCTTCTCGGCGCCGAAGACGTTCGGGCGCAGCGTCGCGACCAGCGGGCGGTCCCCGCCGTGGCTGGCCGTTACCAGCGCGCGGCCGGCCAGGATGGGGCGCTCAAGCGTGAATCGGCCGCCCGCGGCACTGAGCTTGGTGCAGTCGCTGGCCAGTACGCCGTTGATGCGCGCGGCCAGGCGGCCGGCGAGGTCGCGGCTGAGCGCCGAGGTGCTGGTGAGCAAGGCGGCGGGCTTTTGCTTGGCGACGGCGCCGGCCAGCACGCGCGTCCAGCGCAGCGAGCTGTACTTCGCCAGCGCGGGGCCTTCGCCGACCAGGACGCTCGCGGCGCCCCAGGCGCCCAAGTCCGCTGCGGCTTTCGCCGCGCCGGGGCCCAGCGCCGCGGCCAGGACCTTGCCGCCGGTCGCGGCGGCCAGCGCGCGGGCAACGCTGAGGCATTCCAGCGTCGGCTTCTTGACCGCGCCGTCTTGGTGTTGTGCGAGGACCAGAATGTCGTTGCCCATGGCTGTCGTCTCCGCTCGGTGCGTCGGTTCAGATGACCTTGGCTTCTTCGCGCAGCAGCTTCACCAGTTCGGCGGCGGCTTCCGCGGCCGCCTTCCCTTCGATGCGCTTGCCGGGGCTCTTCTCCGGCGGGGGCGCGTAGCGTTCGATCTTCAGGCCGCCCGCCAGCTTGGCGGCGTCGACGCCCACGTCGGCGGGGCTCTTTGTCTCGACCTTCATCTTCTTGGCGTTCAGGCGCCCCTTTAGAGTCGGGACGCGGGGCTCGTTGAGGCCCTTCTCGCAGCTGATCACGGCGGGGAGCTTGACCTCGATCACTTCTTCGCCGCCCTCGATGCGCCGCTTGCAGGTCGCGGAGGCGCCGGCGAGTTCGAAGGTGCTGGCCGCGGTGACGTGCGGCAGGTCCAAGGCTTCGCCCAGCGCGCCGGGGAAGAGCCACTGGTCGTCGTCGATGGCCTGGCGCCCGCAGAAGACCAGGTCGGGCTTCTCGGCCTTCAGGAATCCGGCGGCGCAGGCGGCGGCGGCCGCGGCGTCGGCGTCGGGGGCCTGGATCAGCACGGCGCGGTCGACGCCCAAGGCGTAGGCGTGCGTGAGCGCCTTGCCGGCCTCCTCGCCGCCCACCGCGACGACGACGATCGTCGAACCGGCGTTCTTCTCGCGGACCTTCAGGGCCTCTTCCAGCGCGTATTCTTCGTAGGGCCCCACGACGGTCTCGACGCCGGCCAGTTCAAGCCGCGAGCCGTCGGCGGCGACGCGGATGACGGCGGTGGTCGAGGGGACCTGCTTGACGCAAACGGCGATCTTCATGAGGCCTCCTTCCGGTGGGCACAGCGGCACGGCACGGCTTGATCTAGGCAGGACGGCAACGGTGGACGGCTACCGTCAATATAGGCGGCTGAGCCACTGCGGCAAGAGCCCCAACAGCAGCGTCAGGGCGCCCGTGCCGTAGATCAGCAGGTTGAGCGTCCAGGCGTAGCGGCAGCGGGCCGGAGCGGGTTCGCCTTCGGCGCCCGCTGGCGCCATGTACATGCGCACAACCACGCGCAGGTAGTAGTAGAGGCTTGCGACGCTGGTCAGGATGCCCAGCACCGCGGCCCACGCGTACCCGGACGAGACGGCGCTCTTGAAGACCAGGAACTTGGCGAAGAAGCCGGCAAAGGGCGGCATGCCGGCCAGGCTGAGCATGAAGACGGCCATGCACAGGGCCAGGGCGGGGTGTTCCTTGGCAAGGCCGGTGAAGTCTTCCATCTTCTCCATCGGGCGGCCGTCCTCGCGCATCAGGCTCAGCACGCCGAAGGCGCCCAGGGTCATCACGCCGTAGGCCAGCAGGTAGAAACTGGCGGCCTGCAGGTGCTGGGTGATCTCGGCGCCGCCCGCCTTGGGCGTTACCAGGAAGGCCAGCAGCAAGTAGCCGCTGTGCGCGATGCCGGAGTAGGCCAGCATGCGTTTGACGTTGTTCTGGTGCATCGCGAGCAGGTTGCCTAGCGCCATGGTAAGGATGGCGAGTACGGCAAAGAGGGACAGCCAGCCCTCGCGCAGCGGGTAGACGATCTCTATGAACCGGTGGCCGTTGATGACCTTCGGGAGCTCTTTCACCATGTTGAAGGCTTCGAAGCACAGCCGCGCCACCACGGCGAACGCGGCGGCCTTCACGCCCACGGCCATCAGCGCGGTGATGCCCGTCGGGGCGCCTTCGTAGACGTCGGGCACCCAGCTGTGGAAGGGCACCGCGCCGACCTTGAAGAGCACGCCTACCAGGATCAGCGCCAGCGCGGCCTTCACCAGGGGCAAGTGCTCGCCGGCCACCAGAGGGGCCTGCATCGCGAGGCTGCCGGTGGCGCCGTAGAGGAAGGCGATTCCGAACATCAGGAAGGCGGTGCTGAACGCGCCGAGGACCAGGTACTTCAGCGCGGACTCGCCGCTGCGCACATCGCGGCGGGCCGAACCGGCCAGGATGTACGTTGCCACGGACATGACTTCCAGCGAGATCAGCAGCGTCAGGAAGTCGTGTGCGACCGCCAGTAGCATCATGCCGGCCACCGCCAGCAGGATCAGCCCGAAGTACTCGCCGGTGGACAGCGCCGAGTCGTCCTCGTGCGGCGTCGTGCACAAAAGGGCCAGGGCGCCGGCCAGCAGCGCCACGGCCATGATCGACATCCCGAAACCGTCGACGACGAACGCGCCGCCCAGCAGCACGGGGTTGTAAGCCCCTTCCGCAACCCGGGCCAATCCGTTGAAGAAGACCGGCGGCTGTCCGTATTCGGCGGCCAGCGCATGGTAGTTCTTGCCCAGCGCCAGCAGGCCCAGGATGCAGCCGGCCACGCCCACCAGCGACAGGACGTAGCGGTCCTTCGGCGCCAGCACCAGACTCAGGAATACGACCACCAGCGAGGTCGTCAGGACCACGCCGATGGGCAGCAGTTCGTTGAGCTGCGACCAGTTCATGCCCGTTCCTTCCTGCGTTCCTGTCTCGTTACGGCCCTTTGCCCTGCGCGGCCGTGCCGTCCATGAATTTCAGGTTCACCGTGGCCCGGGCGGGTTCGCCGGCGCCGGGCTCCAGGGCGCCCACCGCGACCATTTCGAAGGTCTGGCCGGGCCCGATCCGGTGGGACGGTCCGGTGATCGCGGCGCCCAGGTGCGGCTGGTCGGTGAGTTTCTCAATGTTGAATTTGAAGTGCTGCGCTTCGTAGCACTGGATCGCGTCGCAGAGTTTCTTGCCCTCGGCATCCAGGAAAGACGCATGCAGCGCCGAGAACTTCCGCGGGTGCTTTTCGTCGGGGTTCTGGATCCTGACTTCGGCGACCACGTACGCGCCGATGCGGCGGACGCTCGCGACGGTCACCTGTGCCGGCGGGCTCTTGGCCGCCTCGGCCGGAGTAATAGAGGGCGTGACCTGGGCGACGGGAATGAGGCGCCCGGGCGCGATTCCGGCCTCGGCTTCGGTCCCGGGCGCGTTGCGGATGGCCATGACCTCGGGGCCCTGGGCCTGGCGGTTGGCCGCGCGGAGGAACGCCTTTACCGCGGGCTCCATGCGCCGGAAGAAGGGCGTCGGCAGGATGCCCATCACGAAGATCATGATCAGCAGCGGGATCAGCAGGCCCAGTTCGCGTCCGGTGAGGTCGTGCAGGTGCTCATTGCTGGCGCGGATCAGCCGCCCGAAGAAGACGCGCTTGACCAGGTAAAGCATGTACGCCGCGCCCAGGATCACGCCCAGGCCGCCCAGCCCCGCGTAGGCCTTGCCCCAGGTGCCGTGGACCTTGGGGTCGGCCTGGAAGGCGCCCAGCAGCGATGCGAACTCGCCAACGAAGCCGTTGGTCAGCGGCAGGCCGATGGAGCTTAGCGTCACGATCACGAAGCAGACGGTGTACACCGGCACGACCTTGGCGATGCCGCCGAAGTAGTCGATCGTTCGGGTGTGCGCGCGTTCGTAGAGCATGCCGACGAGCAGGAAGAGCGCGCCTGTCGAAATGCCGTGGTTGAGCATCTGGTAGATGCCGCCCTGCACGCCGATCTCGCTGTACGAGAAGATGCCCAGCATGCACACGCCCAGGTGCGCCACCGAGCTGTACGCGATCAGCTTCTTGATGTCCTTCTGCGCGAAGGCCAGCAGGCTGCCATAGACGATGCCGATCACGCAGATCCACGAAAAGAACGGCGCGTAAAAGGCGGAGGCGTGCGGGAAGAACGGCACGATCAGGCGCAGGAAGCCGTAGCCGCCCATCTTCAGCAGCACGCCGGCCAAGATCACGCTGCCCGGGGTGGGGGCTTCCACGTGGGCGTCGGGCAGCCAGGTGTGCAGCGGGAAGAGCGGTACTTTGATCGAAAACGCCAGCGCGAAGGCCCAGAAGCACCAAATCTCCTGGCTCCTGCTGAGCTGCCCGGCGACGCGCAGCGCTTCCAGACGGTCGGCCAACTGCGTGATGCCGAAACTCGCTTCACCTTCCGGCAGGCCGGCGCTGGCCTTGAAATAGACCCACAGGATCGCGACAAACATCAGCAGGCTGCCGAAGACCGTGTAGATGACGAACTTGGTCGTGGCGTACAGGCGGTCCTCGCCGCCCCAGATGCCGATGATGAGGTACATCGGGATCAAGCTGGCCTCGAAGAAGACGTAGAAGAGGAACAGGTCGGTGGCCGCAAAGACGCCGATCATGGCCGTCTCCAGCACCAGCATCGCGATGTAGAACTCCTTCTGCCGCTCCTTGATGTAGTTCCAGCTACCCAGCAGGGCGATGGGCGTCAGGAAGGTCGTCAGCAGGATCAGCAGCGCCGAGACGCCGTCGGCGCCCACGGCGTAGTCGATGTTCAACCCGCCCATGCGGATCCACGGGTAGCGTTCCACGAACTGGTACAGCGGCAGGCCGGGCGCGACGAGGTAGTTCGTCCACAGCGGCAGCGAGACCAGGAAGGTCACGAAGGCCACGATGAAGGCCCAGACCTTGATCTCCTGGGCGTTGCGGTCCCGCACCGTCAGCAGGGGCAGCGCCCCGACCAGGGGCAGGAGGATGAGCGCGCTCAGCAGCATGTCAACTCAGCAGCAGCAGGTAGAGGATCACCAGGGCGCCCACGAGGACGCCCCCGGCGTAGAAATTCACCAGCCCGGACTGCAGGCTGCGCAGCGCCGCGCCCGTCCAGCGGGTCGCCACGGCCACGCCGCGCACCAGCAGCGTGTCGATCAGTAGCACGTCCGCCACGTGCATCAGTTCGGCGAACAGGATAAACGCATTGGACACGATCTTGTCGTAGAAGGCCTCGAGGTAGAACTTGTTGCGCGAGAGCGTCGTGAAGACGTTGCCGCCTTCGCCCTTCGGCACGAAGCCCTTCGCGACGTACACCACCAGCGCCAACGCGATGCCGCCCAGCGCCGCCAGCGAGGTCCAGCCCAGGTTGACCAAGTGGACGTGGTGCCAGTGCTCCTGCGCCTCGGTGGCTTCCACGCCGATCTCCGGCGGATTCATGTTGAAGTTGTCCAGCGGCGTGGGCATGCCCAGGAAGTGCGGCGCGCTGAAGAACGCGTGCCACATCCAGCCGGCCAGCAGCGCGAAGGCCGCCAAGGTGATCAGCGGGATGGTCATCACCGCGGGGGATTCGTGGATGTGCGCCTTGGTCTTCTCGTCGGCCCGGCATGCGCCGAAGAAGGTCATGCCCACCAGGCGGAAGGTGTAGAAGGCCGTGCAGAAGGCCGCGATCAGGCCCAGTCCATACAGCGCCATCCACCAGGATCCGAAGCTGGGATCGTCGTGGCTCTTGGCCAGCACGACGGCCAGGATCGTATCCTTGCTGAACCAGCCCGCCGTGAAGGGGAAGCCCGCCAGCGCCAGCGAACCGATCAGCATGGTGACGAAGGTGACCGGCATGTGTTTGCGCAGCCCGCCCATCTTGCGCATGTCCTGCTCGTCGCTCATGCCGTGGATCACCGAGCCGGCGCCGAGGAAGAGCAGGGCCTTGAAGAAGGCGTGCGTCACGACGTGGAAGATGGCCAGCGAAAAGGCTCCCGCGCCCGCGGCCAGGAACATGTAGCCCAGCTGCGAGACCGTCGAGTACGCCAGGACCTTCTTGATGTCCGTCTGCGTCAGACCGATCAGCGCCGCGAAGATCGCCGTCGCGGTGCCGACGAAGGCCACGAACATCATCACGTGCGGGCTGAACAGGAACAGCGCGTGCAGCCGCGCGACCATGTACACGCCGGCGGTGACCATCGTCGCGGCGTGGATCAGCGCGCTGACCGGCGTCGGGCCGGCCATCGCGTCCGGCAGCCATGCGTACAGCGGCAGCTGCGCCGACTTGCCCATCGCGCCGACGAACAGCAGCAGACAAGCCAGGCCGATCGCCAGCTTGAACGACCAACTCGGGAAGACGGCCTTGCCCACGGTGCCGCTGAGGTCCAGCTTCTGGCTGGCGTCCACCTGGCCCAGCGTGAGGTTGCCGTTGGGATCGATGCGCTTGATGTTGGCCGCGTAGTCCAGCATGCCCTTGGGCGCCGGCGGCGCGGGCACCCGCATGACCGCCGACGAAGCCTGCGCGGCTTCGGGCGGCGCGACGTAGTCGACGGTGCCGAAGACCGCGATCAGGGTGAAGATGCCCAGCAGGAAGCCCAGGTCGCCGACGCGGTTGAAGAGGAAGGCCTTCATGCCGGCGGCGGCTTTGTCGCCATCGGTGTACCAGAAGCCGATCAGCAGGTAGCTGCACAGGCCCACGCCTTCCCAGCCGACGAAGGTCAGGATCAGGTTGTCGCCCAGCACCAGCAGCAGCATGGCGAAGAGGAAGAGGTTCAGGTAGGCGAAGTAGCGCGCGTAACTCTTGTCGTGCCCCATGTAGCCGGTGCTGTAGAGGTGGATCAGCGTGCCGACACCGGTGACGACCAGCGTCATCAGGCCGCTGAGTTCGTCCATGTAGAGCCCGAAGTTCGCGCGGAATCCGCCCACATCCAGCCAGGTGCCGTAGAACGCGTGCATGGGCTGGAAGGGCCGGGATTGCAGGTGCTCCTGGACCATGCCGGCGTACTTGCCGACGGTGGCCACCTGGGAATCGATCGCGCAGGCCATGTAGCACAGCAGCGCCACACCGAAGGCCATGGCCGCGGCCAGCGTGGCCACCGCGCCGCTGGCGCCTCGCGAGATCGTCTTGCGCGCGAAGGCGTTGATCAGGAAGCCCAGCAGCGGCAGCAGCGGGATCAGGCACAGCATCTGCTCGTACCACGTGTGGTAGTGGTCCGGGCGCGCCAGCCAGCCGGGGAAGAGGTCTCGCAGTTGGTCTAACATGTCCTGTTCGTCGCTACGGTCCGCTCCGAAGGGCTCAGAACTTCATCGTGGTCATGTCGCGCGTGTCCACGGTCGCGCGGTGGCGGTAGTACGAGATCACGATCGCCAGGCCCACCGCGGCTTCCGCCGCCGCCACGGCGATGATGAACAGCCCGAAGATCTGGCCCGATGCGCCGGAGGTCGTCCAGATGGCGCTCTTGGCCTGCAATCCCGCGATGGCCTCGGCCGGCGCACCTTCGGCCAGGGCCTTGGCCGCAGCCGCCGTGTATTCCGCGGCAACGCCCGCGCGCATGCGCGCGAAAGAGACGAAGGCCAGCATCACCGCGTTCAGCATCAGTTCGATCGAGATCAGCATGAGCAGGATGTTGCGCCGCGCCAGCACGCCCCAGGCGCCGATGGCGAAGATCGCGCAGGACAGCGCAATGCACGAGGCAAGCTTGAAGCCCACCAGCCCGGCCAGTTGGCCGCCGTCGGCCGGCGTTTCAAGGAGCGTAAGCCACGCGTTCATCGCCGTTCTCGTTTCCGTCTAGACTCGCTTCTTGGCCAGGATCACCGCACCCAGCAGCGCCACCACGATCAGGATCGAGACCAGCTCGAAGGGGACCAGGTGGACCTGGAAGAGCGGCTGCGCAAGGCTCTCGATGGAGCCAAACGCGGGCTGGCCCTCGCCGGCCTGCAGCGGGTGCTCGAAGGCGCTCGCCATGCCGGGGCTGATGCCCTTCAGCGCGAAGCTGAGCACCAGGCCGCCCATGAACCCGCCGGCCAGTGCCGAGACGATGTAGGCAGTGAAGTTGAAGTCGTCCTGCAGCTCTTCGGGGCGCAGGTTGATCAGCATGATCACGAACAGGAAGACGACCAGGATCGCGCCGCCGTACACCATCATCTGCATCGCCGCCATGAACGGGGCGCTCAGCAGCACGAACAAGATCGCCATTCCAATGAAGAACGGCAGCATGAAGATGACCGCATAGACCGGGTTCTTGCGCGTGACGATGGTCATCGCGGAAGCCAGGCACAGCAGTGCCGAGAGGATGAAGACAATATCGACCATGAGCGGAGGGAAAGCTCCGTGGCCCGGCGAAAATGCGCTTCTCTGAAGGACAGGACCTTTCGTACCCCTCAGGCGGATTACTTTCAAGTACAAGCCCCGGGCACTTTTTGCCCCGGTGCCTCGGGCGGACAATGGGGACCCGCCAGGCTGGGTTTCCGGCCACTTAGGCATACGGAAGGGTCGGTATAACTTCCTTTCAATAAACGGGTTGCCGATTGGCTCCAGTTGGCAGGTCAGTCGTTGCGCAGCGGGACCCGGGAAGAGTAGACTACTTCTTGTTCAGGCATCCTTGCGATGAGTATCAACGAAACCTTCCTCCTCTTGAAAAGCGCCGACTTTGCCGGTGCCGCCGAGGCCATCGAGGCCGCCCTGCGCCGCTGGCTGAAGGAGGTCTTTCCCGGGCTGACGCCCGGCCTGGACGACCCCGCGCCCTGGGGCCTGGACCCGCAGTGGCGCAAGGCCCTGCTGCTGGTACCGCCCGAAGACGGCTGGATGCTGCTGCTCGATACCGTCCGCGAGAGCGACCTGAGCGAACTCGCCGAACGCCTGAGCGTGCACCTGCACGGCACTGCGGTTTCGGTGAAGGTCGAAGGCCGTCGCTATGCCTGGCAGTACCGCATCTTCGACTGCGGACGCGAGGTCCGTGCCTTCGAGCGCCCCGAAGCCGCTGCACTCGCCGCGCCGGGTGCCGGCGAAGCGCCCATGCCGCAGTATTCGGATGTCGAAGCCGAGGCCTACGCCTTCCTGGCCGAGTTGGGCGTGCCGCCGGCGCTGCGCCTGATCGGCTTCGCTGAGCTGCTCCATCCGCCCACGCTGGCCGGGCGCGCGCGCCGCGAAGGGTTTCTGTGGCGCTACACGGGCTTGCGCGGCGGCGTCCCGCAGGTCGCACGGCAGGCGGCGGAGCTGCTGGTGCCCCCGCGCCGGGCCGTCGTGCCGGTGCGCCTGGACGCGGCGAACGTGCGGCCCGACGGGCGGCGCGTGCACGAGGAGTTCCGCGACCTGAGCGGAACGCCCGATCCCGAGGCGCTCGATGCGTTGCTAGCGGTCGAGTTGGACGTGCGCAACCGCTACGCCTACGCGCATCTGAAACTCCCCGACGGCGACGCGCCCGAAGTCGTCTTCCGCTACCGGCATCCGCTGCTGTCCGAAGCGGAACTCGCGCGCCGGCTGGCGGTGCGGCGGCGCGTCTTCGAACGCGCCCGGCCTGACCAGCGTGCCTTTCTTCGCGCGGCGCTGGCGACGATGCGCAAGCGCTGGCCGCAGTACCGCGTCGGCAAGCGGCAGGGCTTCGGCTTCGAACTCTTTCCGCCGGCGCCGGAAGCCTCCGGGCCGCGCGAGTTCGCGCCGGGCGAAGTCGACCGCCCGCGGCAGGCGCCAACGCCCACCGCCTGGCTGGTGCGGCTCGACAACGTCTACGAACGCTTCCGCGCCTACACCGGGCCGCTCTCGCCCAGCGCATACCTCGCGCGCTTCTTCGAGCGCGCCATCGAGACGCTGACCGCCAGCCTGCCCACTACGTGGGAGGACGCGCGCCCGCACGTTCTGCCGCGGCTGTGGGGCGGCGGCGAGGACCGCATGCCGGCGGACCACGGGCCGGAGATGCCCATGCGGTCGGTCGCGCCCGGCTTGCGCGCGGGGCTGGTCTGCGAACGCGGCGAGGGCCTGCTGCACGTCGGCGCGCCGGCCCTGCGGGCCTGGCAGGTGGACTTCGAGACGGCCTTCGACCAGGCCCTGGCCGCGCTCGAAGCTCGAACGCCTAAGGGATTACAAGGAGCGGAGTTGCATGAATCCCGAACGCAGGATGGCGGGCGCGTGGTGACGGTCCAGTACGGCGACGGCAACACCTCCGCGCGCGCCTTAAGCCGCACGTTCCGGCAGGATCTGCTCGCACTGCTGGGCGAAGACGCCGCCGTCGTCAGCTTTCCCGACCGCGACGCGATCCGCGCCGCGCCGGCCAGCGATCCGTTCGGCATCGAGGCCCTGCAGACCTCGGCGCGCCGCCGCGCCGGCGATGGTCTGGGCGCGGAACTCTTCCGCCTCACCGCCGATGCGCTGGCGCCCTACGCATCCCTTTGAACCGCATGGAATAAGAGTGCATCCTAAAACGTCCCGTGGCCGTCTGCGGTTGGCGGGCGGCGCGCTGCTTCGTCAGGCTCAAACGCCGAATCTCGTCCCGATAAGGCTTGTGCGCCATCCTCGCAACGCTTGCCCGGCACTCCGCATTCGTCTCTCGGTCCGGTCATAGGATGCACTCCAGGTGAAATCGCGGCGGCGTCTCTCGCCAAGGCCGCGGGCTTGCTCTATACTTTCGGGCCTATGGTTTCGTGCTTCGACTGTATTGTTCGCGCGCCGCTCGAACCTGCGCAGGAAGAACCCTACGTGCCGGAAGGCCTGGCGGGCGCGATCTTTTTCGGCCCGGCCAGCAAGCAGCGGCGCGAGGAGTTCGAGCGCTGGCTGCCGCGCACGCATTGGCGCCACGCCGAGGAACTGGACAAGATCGTCGGCGAGACCAACGCGCGCTTTCCGTCGCGTTCGGCCGAGGTCGTCGACCTGACGGTGACCGGCGACGAACTGGACGACTGGCTGCGCTCGCCGACCGAATGGTGGCCGCTGTGCGAGAGCCTGCGCGGCAGCGGTCGCATGCTGCGCCTGCACCTGCCCGAAGGCGCCAAGTCGGTGGCCGGCGCCAAGCAGATCGTGCGGCGCTACTACCGCACGCGCTTCTGGATCGATCCCTTTGTCTTCGGGCCGACGTTCGGCTGGCAGGGCCACGTGCGCCTGGCGCAGTACGAGAACGTCTACCTGACGACGTGCGGGCTCTTCCCCGGCGAGGGCTCGCCTTGGGGCCCCGACGCCGCCGAGGAAGCACTGCGCTTCGTAGTCGGCGAAGTCGGCGCGTCGGTGTTGCTGTACGGTAGCGGGCTGGCCTGGGAGCAGGTCGCCGACGGCCTGGACCGCCCCGTGCGCGCGTGGCTGTCGGAGACCAAGGCCTTCGACGACGACGAGCGCAAACTGGTGCTCGAGGAGAACGCCAAGGCGCTCTTCGAGCGCCCCACCGACGACCTGACCGCGGATATCCCGTAAGCCCCAAGCCCGCTTGCCATCCGCCCGCGCCGGGATAAAGACAAGGGCATGGCCAAACCTCCCTCTTCGAAGGATCCCAAGGCGCGCGCCGCGTGGCTGCGCGGGGAACTCGCCCGCCACGACCGGCTCTACTACGTCGAGCAGCGGCCCGAGATCACCGACCGCGACTACGACGGGCTCTACCGTGAATTGGTGGACCTCGAGGCCGCGCACCCCGAACTGCGCACGTCCGACAGCCCCACGCAGCGCGTCGGCAACGAATTAAAGGGCGGCTTCCAGAGCGTCGACCACAAGCGCCCCATGTTGAGCCTCGACAACACCTACAACGAGGACGAACTGCGGCACTTCGACGAGGAGACCGTCAAGAAGCGCCTCGAGAAGGCCGGCGTCAAGGAAGCGCCCGCGTACGAAGTCGAGCTGAAGGTCGACGGCGCCGCGATCAGCCTGTGGTACGAGAAGGGCGAGTTCGTGCGCGGCCTGACGCGCGGCAACGGCGTGCAGGGCGAGGACATCACCGCCAACCTGCGCACCATCCGCGCCATCCCGCTGCGCTTGAACACCGGCGATCCGCCGGCGTTCATCGAATTCCGCGGCGAGGTGTACCTCGCGCGCAGCGAGTTCGCCCGCATCAACAAGGCGCGCGAGGAGGAAGGCCTCGAGACCTTCGCCAACCCGCGCAATGCCGCGGCCGGCAACCTGAAGCGCAAGGACCCCAAGGTTGTCGCGAAGATCGGCCTGAAGTTCTTCACGCACATGCCCGGAGTCTTTGAAGGCGTCGAATTCGAGACGCAGTCCGAATACCTGAAGCAGGCCGAGGCCTGGGGCCTGCCGACGGTTCCGCACCGCACGGTCTGCAAGGACATCGGCGCCGTGCTGAAGTACATCCACGAGTGGGACACCAAGCGCCGCGAGTTGGACTTCGACACCGACGGCATGGTGATCAAGGTCGAGCAACTGGAGCTGCATACGGTGCTGGGCACCACGTCCAAGTCGCCGCGCTACGCCATTGCCTTCAAGTACAAGGCCGACGAGGTCGAGACCGAGGTCCTGGAGATCGACGCGAAGGTCGGCAAGACCGGCGTGCTGACGCCGCGCGCGCGCTTCACGCCCGTGCAGGTCGCCGGCACCACCGTCACCTACGCCAGCCTGCACAACCTCAGCGAGGTCGAACGCAAGGATATCCGCATCGGCGACAAGGTGATGATCGAGAAGGCCGGCGAGATCATCCCGCAGGTCGTGCGCGTGCTGGCCGAGAAGCGCGGCAAGAACGTGAAGAAATGGCAGCCGCCGTCCGAATGCCCCAGTTGCGGGCACAAACTCGAGATCCGCGAGACCGTCCACAAGTCGAAGGAGGAGCAGCGCACGGTCAAGGTGCTGCACTGCGCCAACGCGCGCTGCCCCGGGCGTTACCGCGAACGCATCATCTATTTCGCCTCGCGCGGCTGCATGGACATCGAGGACCTGGGCGAGAAGCTGATCGACAAGCTCATCGCCGAAGGCCTGGTCAAGGATCCCGCCGACCTGTACGACCTGACCGTGGAGAAGCTTGCGAACCTGGAACGCATGGCCGAGAAGTCCGCGCAGAATGTGGTCGAGCGCATCGAGGCCAGCAAGAAGATGGACCTCGCAAAGCTCCTGGCCGCCCTGAACATCCCCATGGTCGGCGCGCGCACGGCGGAGGTCCTGGCCGAACACTTCGAGACGCTGGAGAAGCTGCGCGAGGCCAGCGCCGAGGCGATCGAGGAAGTGGAAGGCGTAGGGCCCATCGTCGCCGAGAACATCGCGGCGTTTTTCGCCGATGCGGTGGAGAAGAATCTCGTCGACCGACTCGTGAGCGCCGGATTGAACACCAAGAGCCTGACCGCGAAGAAGCGCAAGGCCGCGGCCGCCGCGGGCGGCGCCTTCGCCGGCAAGACCTTCGTCCTGACCGGCACGCTGACGAAGTACACCCGAGACGATGCCGAGAAGCTGATCAAGGACCGCGGCGGCAAGACCGCCGGCTCGGTCAGCGCGAAGACCGACTACGTGCTCGCGGGCGAGAAGGCCGGCAGCAAGCTGGCCAAGGCGCAGAAACTGGGCGTCGCGGTGATCGACGAGGCCGCATTCGAGAAGTTGCTGAAGGAGTGACCATCATGGCGCACCGCCTGCTTTTCACCGCCGGCGAAGGGTTCGACAAGAGTTGGCCGTTCACGCGCGCGCGTATGGTCGAACGCCTGAAGGAATTGGGCGAAGTCGACGTGCTGGACGTAAGCAAGGACAACAGGGAGGTGCCGGTCTCGGCGTTGGCCGACCTGGCGCCTTATGCCGCCATCTCGCACTTCGGCGGGGCCTTTACCGCGGACTGTATGGCAAAGGCCAGGAACCTTAAAGCCCTGGGCGTGCTGACCGATAACAGCGGCGGCAGCCTGCCGATGGAGGAGTTGGCCGCGCGCGGAATTCCGGTGATCGATTCGACGCGCGCCTGGGCGCAGTCGGTCGCCGAATGCGGCTTTACGCTGACGCTTTGCGCGATGCGGCAGCTGACGCACTGGCACCACCGCATGGCCAACAAGGACCTGGCGATCTGGGAGCGCACCTACGGCCAGTTCGACGACGACCCGCGCTTCGTCAACGGGGACCTGGGTACGAAAACCGTCGGCGTGATGGGCTTGGGCCAGATCGGCTCGCGCCTGGCGAAGTGGTCGGTCGCGCTGGGCGCGAATGTTCTGGGCTACGATCCCTACGTGCCCGCCGAGGCCGTGAAGGGGTGGGGCGTGGAGCCGGTGGCTATCGATGCCCTGGTCGACCGCAGCGAAGTGGTGATGGTCGCGATTCCCGGCATTCCGGCCGCGAAGAACCTGCTCTCGGCCGAACGCATCGCGCGCCTGCGCAAGGGCGCGATCGTGATGATCGTTACGCGCGCGATGTGCGTGGACATGGAGGCGCTGCGCAGGCGCATCCTCGCCGACGAACTGGCCGGCGCCTTCGACGTGTACGACCGCGAGCCCGTGCCCGCCGGCGATCCGCTGCTGGGCCGGCGCAACGTGGTGCACACTCCGCACATCGCCGGGCGCACTCGGGACAGCAACTGGCGTGTAGCCGACGTGATCGCCGACGATTTCGCGCGCATCTTTAAGGGCGAGGCGCCGCAGGCGGCCTTGACGTTGCGCGCCGCCGCCGTGCGCCAGGGCAAGGCCTGAGACGATTGCGGATTTCGGGTTGGAAATGAAATGAAAATGGAAGGGAGTCTATTTCCGGATTGCATGGAGTAACCCGATTTCCAGGGGCGGATCGCTCCTGGGCCAACAGGCGGATCGTCTAAGCAGTTGAATTTCCAGCCGCTGCATCCGTGAAATTACAATGGCTCAGCCGTGGCCGTTGCCGTTCCCGGATTCGGTCGCGGCCAGGTTGGCCTGGAGCTTCTGCCAGTCGGCCTGGTTCCGGGCGTCGGTGTCGCGCCACTGCGCCAGGGCGATCTCGCCTTCCTTCTTCAGTTCCTCGGGCAGGTCCTGCGCGGCGCGGCACTTCGGGTACGCGCTGCAGCTCAGGAAGGGCTTGCGCGTTTTGCCGCGCCAGGTGATGCGTACCACCATCGGCGACTTGCACTTCTCGCAGGTCAGGTTCGTTGGGATGGGCGCGAACTTGCGCAGGGGGCGGCCTTCCTTGTTGATGCGCATGGTGAACGTGCACTGCTTCTCGGGGTACTTCTCGCAGCACAGGTACGGGCCGAAGCGCCCGGTCGCGCGAATGACGTCCGAGCCGCAGAGGTCGCACTTGATGCCGGTGGGAATGTTGGGGGCCTTGGCCTGGATGTTGCCCTTGGCGTCCAGGCGCAGCGTGCCCTTGCAGTCAGGGGCTTTGGAGCAGCGCAGGTACAGGCCGTAGCGGTTCAGGCGGCGCTCCATGGGCGCGCTGCATTCGGGGCATTCGACGTCGGTCAGTTCGCCCTTGCCCTTGGTCGCGACGATGCCTTCCTTGGCCTCGGCCAGGTCCTCGGTGAACGGACCGTAGAACTCCTGCAGCACCACCTTCCAGTCCAGGTGCGCTTCTTCGATCTTGTCGAGTTCCGCTTCCATCATGCGGGTGAAGCCGAGGTTCATGATGGAGTGGTCGAAGTGCCCGACCAAGCTGTCGTTGACCACCATGCCCAGGGACGTGGGCACGAAGCTGCCGCGCCCGCCGGTACCCTTGACGAAGGGCGGCTCCTGGCTGGGCGGCGGGGCCTTGGACGGATCGGCGGTCTTGAGCTGCTTGCCCTTGGGCACGGTGCACTCGAACTTCCCGATCTTCAGCGTCACGCGCGTGCCGGTGTCGGCGTTCGCGACGCCCCGCGCCGAGCCGGAAACGAGCTCCAGGCCCTTCACGTCGTCGGGGACCTCCAGCATCCCGCGGAAGACGACCTTCTCGACATACCCGCGGTCCTGGATGGTGCTGATGATCGTCGCGTAGGTGCTGGGGCGTCCGATGCCTTCGCGTTCCAGCGTCTTGACCAGGCTGGCTTCGTTGAATCGCGCCTTCGGCTGCGTGAAGTACTGTCCGGCCTCGATGCCGTCGGCCTTCGGCTTGTCGCCGGTCTTCATGGCGGGCAGGATCTGCGGCCCTTTCTTGCGTTTGCGGGACGGCTTGTCTTCGGCCTCGTCGGTCTCTTCGTCGCCCTTCTCGCGGTCGGCGGCGGAGGCGTCCAGGTGCGTGGCGGCCACGGCCTGCGCGCCGCCGTATACGACCAGCCAGCCTTCGAACTTCAGGACGCGCCCCGTGGCGCGGAAGACGGCGTTGCGCGTGCCGGCGCCCTGGGCGGCCAGGTCGCAGGTGGTGGCGTTCCAGACGGCCGGGCGCAGCTGCGAGGAGACGTAGCGCTGCCAGATCAGGCGGTAGAGCTTGTACTGTTCGTCGCTGAGGTACTTCTTCACCTCGTCGGGCGCCAGGCTCACGTTGGTGGGCCGAATACATTCGTGGGCGTCCTGCGAACCCTTGCGCGAACTGTAGAAGTTGGGCTTCTCGGGAACGTACTTGTCGCCGAAGGCCTTCTCAACGTACGCGCGGCACTCGTTAAGCGCGTCGGGCGCGATGCGGAAACTGTCGGTGCGCATATACGTGATCAGCGCGGTCGGCCCGGCCTCGCCCAGCGGCACGCCTTCGTAGAGCTGCTGCGCGATGCGCATGGTCCGCTTCGTGTCGTACCCCAGCTTGTTGACGGCGGCCTGCTGCAGCTGGCTGGTGGCGAAGGGCGGGTAGGGCCGGTCCTGGACTTCCTTCTCTTCGTAGCTGGAGACTTCGAAGCTCTTGCCGGCCAGCGCCTCGACGATGGCCTGGGCGTCGGCGACGGTGCCCAGCAGCGCGCGCTGAATGCCGCTGACGGAAACCTTGTCGTCCTGGACGCGGAATTTTTCCAGGTCGTCGGCCGAACTGACCACCTGCCGGCCGTCCAGCGCGCGAAGCTCGGCCTCGAAGGCCTGGCCCGCGTGCGCGAAGCGCCCGGCGACCTTCCAGTATTCCTGCGCCTGGTATTCGTCGATCTCGCGCTCGCGTTCGACGATCAGGCGCACGGCCACCGACTGCACGCGGCCGGCGGAGAGCCCGCGGCTGATCTTGTCCCACAGCAGCGGTGAGAGCTTGTAGCCGACGATGCGGTCGAGGACGCGGCGCGCCTGCTGCGCGTTGACCAGGTCCATGTCGATCTTGCGCGGATGGTCGAAGCCGGCACGGATCCCGCGCGGCGTCAGTTCGTCGAACGTCACGCGAAGGGCCTGCTCGGCCTTTAGGTTCAGCGCCTCCTTCAGGTGCCACGCGATGGCCTCGCCTTCGCGGTCGGGGTCGGGGCAGAGGTAGACGGTCTCGACATCCTTGGCGGCCTTGCGCAGGTCGTCGAGGACCTTGCGCTTGCTGTCCAGCGTCTCGTAGGTGGGCTCGAAGTCCTTCGCGATGCCGATGACGATGGCGTCCTTCTCATCCTTCTTCTTGCTCTTGGTCAGGTCGCGGACGTGGCCGACGGAAGCCTTCACGACGTAGTCGCGGCCCAGCACCTTCTTAATGGTGCGGACCTTGGCCGGGGACTCCACGATGACCAGGGCCTTGCCCGAGCTGTCCTCACCGTTCTGGCTGTCCTTGGTCTTTTTGCTCTTCTTGCGTGCCACCAATTCGGTACTCCCCCCTGAGGCTTCCGCCTCCTTAACTATGCTGCAGTGTCCCAGATGCTGCCTTCATGGCCTATCGACCGTGGGGGCGGAGCAATACAGGATTGGCTGGATCAAAGTCAAGGACTCACTTTTTCGAGGCCCCTAAAACAAGCACCATGTTCATTGTCGTAAACTGTTGATATAAAACAGATTATATGAGGCTATTTAGGGCTTTAAAAAAACTTTTCATGCACGATGTGGCGTTGCGGGCTTTTCACCACGCACCTTGTGAACTGGCAGTTAACTCAATTGGTCCAGGGTAAGCAGATTTAATGGGGGTTTGGCTGCCTAAATCTCGCCCGGAACCGGGACCGAAAACCGACTTGAGCGTATGGAAATTTGATCCCCGAGGAGGCTCAACGGCCGTGGGAATCAGCCTCCTTTATAGGTGCTGGTGCCGGGCGATTGGGCCGAGTCGGCGTTCAGGCCCATGCGCAGGAACTCCGCGAATTCCTGCGCGTCGGGCGTGTACCCGGTGACGTGCAGGACCCGGCCGTCGCTGTCCATCAGCACGTACAGCGGCAGCGCGGCGGTCTTGAAGCGTTCGGACTGCAAGGTGCGGTTGCGCTCGCTGCGCGCGCGTTCTTCGGGGGTCTCGTCCTTGTCCACGTACAGCCGCCCGCGGGCGTAGCGTTCCAGCAGCTTCTGGATCTCGGGCTTTACGAAGACGAGTTCCTCCATCTGGCGGCAGTTCAGGCACGTGATGCCGGTGATGTCGAGGAAGATCGGCTTGCCGGTGGCTTTCGCATCGGCGAGTACGCCGTCGAAGTCCGGATGCCAGCCTTCCTCACCGTGGCCGGCGTAGTTCGCGGGCGGCATGAAGGCGTCGAGTTCGCCCAACTTGTGTCCGGCCAGTCCCGTCCCCAGCCATGCGGCCAGCGCCAGGAACACGGCGACCAGTGCATAGCGCAGCGCGCTGCGGCGTTCGACCTTGCTGTCGTGCGGAAAGCGGAAGAGCCCCAGCAGATACAGCGCGATGGCTACGGCGCAGAGGATCCACAGCACCAGGAAGGTCTCGCGTTTGAGCAGGCCCCACTGCTTGACCAGGTCCGCGTTGCTGGCGAACTTCAGCGCCGCGGCCACTTCCAGGAAGCCCATCACCACCTTCACCGAGTTCAGCCAGCCTCCCGCCTTGGGGAGCTTTTTTAGCCACGAGGGGAACAGCGCGAGCAGGAAGAAGGGCACCGCGAGGACCGCGGAGAAGGTTGCCGCGCCCAGCACCGGGCGTATCCATTCGCCTGTCGCCGCGGCGGCCAGGACGCCGCCGATGAACGGGCCGGTGCAGGTAAAGGAGGTGATGGAGAAGACAAGCGCCATCAGCACTACCGAGCCCAGCCCTTCGCTTTCGCCCGCCTTGCGGTTGAGGCGGTCCAGCAGCGCCGTCGGCAGGCGGATCTCGTAGAACCCGAAGAGGTTCAGTGCCAGCAGCAGGAAGAGCGCGGCGATGGCGATGTTCACCCATGGATTGGCGGCGAAGCGATTGAGTTCCGTCGCGCCCAGCAGCAGCGCGCAGAGCACGCCCAGCAGGGTGAAGGTGAGCACGATGCCCAGCGAGTACACGCCGGCCTCCAGCACCGCGCGCCCGCGCGTCGCCTGCTTGCGCTTGGTGAAGAAGCTCACCGTGATCGGCACCATCGGGAAGACGCAGGGTGTCAGCAGCGCGGTCAGGCCGCCCAGCACCGCCAGCCACAGGTACGCGCCCAGGCCGCTGTCGCTCTCCAGGGCCTCGGCCTTGGCCTCGAATTTCTCCATCGCCGTGCCGGTCTTCGCCGCCGGCGGCGCGGCGGCCGCGGTCTTTTCGGTTGGGGACGTCGCTTCGGCCACCGGTGGCGCATCGCTGACCACGAGCGTGAACGCCAGCGGCACGTCGCGGAAGGGCACGCAGACCCCTTCCTCGCAGATTTGGCCGGTGGCCAACACCTTGGCTTCCACCTTGCCCGGCGCGGCCGCCGGATCGATGCGCAGCGGCACCAGGAAGATCGCCTGCTTCACGAAGTATTCCACGTCGCCGCCGAAGAGTTCCTCGTGCTTCACGTGCGGTTCTTCGCCGTGCTTTACCGGAGAACCGACCGAAACGGGAGCGCCCTCGGGTGCGGTGAACTTGGTGAACGGCGCGAACTGAGCCTTGGGCGGGTTGGCCGAATAGATCACCCAGCCGTCCGGGACGGCGGTCTTCACCTTCAGCGTGACGGTCTCGCCTCGCGCGCCGGAGAGTTCCGGGGTCTCGACCGTCCAGACCGGCTCGGCGGATTGGGGCGGACGGAAATCCAGGGCCTGAACCGGGGCCGCCACAAGGAGCGCAAGGGCAAAGGCGAGCGCCATCGGCGCGGAAATCGCCCGCGCCAGGCTGTACCACGCGTTGGGTTCTTGCCGAAATTCATGCACTGGAAAATAGCTCCGGAGCCGAAGGGATTATACCGTCCGCACGTCCCTCCACATGTATCTAAAGGCCTCCGGGATTCCCGGATTCCAGGCCCGGCGAGCTTGTTCAATCGGGGGCAGATATATGCTAGATTGTTGGCACGGGGCCTTACCTGAACGAAGGGAGTCTGCGTGATGCGGCGATTTGCGCTGGGCGTGTGCGCGGTTGTGTTCGGTGCTGCAGCGTTGTCCGCGGCGGAAGCCGGGAAACCGCCCGAGGAGGCGGCCACGCCCAAGGGACTGGAAGACGTGCCGGCCGTGGTGGCCCAGGTCTTTGGCCATCCGATCACGCGCGAGGAACTGATCCGCGAACTGGTCGGGTCGTCGAGACAGGAAGCTTTCGAACGGATCGCGCGCCGCGTGCTGGTCGAACTCCGCGCAAAGGAAATGGGCATCTCCGTCACTGAAGAAGAGCTGGAAGCTCAGTTGAGGCGCGACGAGGCCGGCATCGGCAACGACTTCATGCGCTTCGCCGAGGACGACCGGCGCCCGATGTGGGACGTGACGCCGAAGACGTTCGAGGAGATCGTGCGCGCGCGGTACCAGATGTCGCTGGGCGAATACCGCGACCAGATCATCCGGCAGCGCCTGCTGGTGCGGAAGATCGTCGGGCGCAGGATCCGGCCGACGCTGGCCGAGTTGCGGCAGTTCTTTGCGCGGTTCGAGGACCAATTCCAGCCGCAGAAGCGCTACCTGGCCTCGCACATCCTGATCACGCCCTACCAGATGGGCAACCTGATGCGCAAGGACTGGTTCACGCAGGGCACGCGCGACAAGGACAAGCTGGCCGAGGAACGCCGCGAACGCCTGAAGTGGTACAGAGACCACGGCGTGAAGATCGTCGAAGGCCTGGAGAACGTGGACATCGGCAAACTGGAGGTCGGAGGGCAAGACGACCAGGCGGCGCTGAGAGCCAAGCTCGACAACACGCCCGAATCGTGGGCGCTGGACCTGAGCCCCGAGTGGCAGCGGGCCAAGAAGGATGCCGAACTCGTGCTGGCAAAGCTCAAGAGCGGCAAGGTAAGTTGGGACGACGCGGTGCGAACCTTCTCGATGGATCCGCACGACCGCCCGGACAAGAAGACCGGCAAGAGTTTTCGCGACCTGCTGATCCCCAAGGTCGGTCCCGGCGTCGTCGGTTGGTACGACAAACTCGGCCCGATGGTCGACGAGTTCTACCAGGCCACCAAGGAGCTCAAGCCTGCCGGCAAGGAAAGCGACGGGCTGTGCGCGCAACCCATCCGCACGCGGTTCGGCTACCACATCGTGAAGATGCTGGAGGTGACCGAAGGGAAGAAGCGCACGTTCGACGAAGCGCGCGAGGACGTCGAGCGGACGTACGTGTCCTGGACCACGTGGAACCTCTCGGACATGTGGCTCGAGGACCAGGTCGCGCGCGCAGGCAAGGAAGTCGAATTGACCGGCGCGTCGCTGGTGGTGCCGCCCAAGAATGTGAAGGAAGCGCCCGGCACGGATCCCGTGATCGCGAAGATCGGCGACATGCCGGTCCTGCGCAGCCAGCTGTGGCGCGAGTTGCTGAAAGTGGAAGCCTTCGAGGCGCTGGACCGGTTGATCAACCGCGAAGTCGCCCTGGGCCCGCTGAAGAAGATGGGGCCCGACCGCCTGGAGTGGTTGGGCGGCGCCCACAACGCCCTGGCCCCGGCGGGCGAGGGACCGCCCTTCGAGCCGATTTCCATCACGAAGGCGGACGTCGACAAGGCGCTGGTTCCCGATCTGCTGGAGGTCGATCGCATCAACGCGGCGCGCAAGAAGAAGGACCCCAACGCCCCGCCGATGAAACTGGACGAGTATCTGATGTGGCGCTTCGGGAGCACCGTGGACGAACACCGCCGCGTCCTCGAGGCCAGCGTGGTCCTGGAAAAGGCCGTGCTGCGCAAGTTGGAGCCCGAGAAGCGGCACTACATGGCCACGCTGCGCATGAACTACGAGATGGTCAAGGAGAAGCACTACAGGGAACCGGTCTCGTTCCGATTCGAGCACGCGATGGTCTTCGTGCCCCCCGAAGCCGGCCAGCAGGGCATGCAGGGGGCGGTTAATGTTGCCGAGGATTGGCTGGCGGAATACCGGGAAAAGAAGGTGACCTGGGAACAGATCCGGGACCAGGCCAGGGCCATGCCTAACTATCCCGAGCGGCTCAAAGACACCCAGGACTACCACGGCAAGAACGGCCCGTATCCGGAGATCTACGAAGTGGCCGTGCGGGAGAACTGGGAGAAGGATCAGGTCCACGGTCCGGTGGTCGCGCACGACGGCGTGCACCTGTTGAAGGTGGAGGCCAAGCGCTCCGCACGGATTCCGGATTTCGATGATGTCATCGATCGGGTCACCGCCGACTACCTGAGCGCCCGTTCCATGATGCTGATGGACGTGTGGTTGCGGCCCATCCGCTACGGCGACGAGATCAAACGCTTCGCCTACAAGCAGGAAACGATAGACGAGGTCATGGACTTCGTGCCCTTGGGCGGGCGTTGAGGACTCGGGACGGAATTCCCCTTTAACGAATCGCGGCCCTGGGATTTCTTCATTTGTTCATTTTCGATTCGCTCATTGAGTGCATCTTCAATGCGCAAATCTGAAATGATTAACGCTTCAATTTGATCTCATCGTTCGCCTCTAATCCGCAATCCAAAATCCAAAACCCGCAATCCGCAATCGAAATGCGGTGCCTGTCCCGGGCCCCCGCCTATAGACAGATCCTGGCGAAGGGCACGGCCTTCCACGGTGTGCGAAGTCTGTTTGCGCAGACTTCGCACGCGGGGTCGTAAGCATGACTTGAACGCGCGTACGGATGGCCTCCGCTTTCCCCGGCTTGCCGTTGCCCGCCGCGCCCCTCGCTCCGGAAGCGAGGAACCCGGGACAGGCGGTACTGCGTACTTCGTGGCTCCGGCAAACCGCGGAAAGTCGAAGACCTCGCCCGTCCAACAAACGACGTCCTGCCGCGGGTACTGAAACTGCAGGGGCGCGGGGCGAGGAACGGAAAAACCCAAGCGCCCTTCCCACCTACCCGACATCTCTGGCCCACCAACTGAACCCTGCACGTATTTGAATGACCATGGGTCAAAATATTCCGAGCAAAAATCCTGTAACGCCAGGCGGGACATGGAATAGAAAATTTAACTTTTTATTTTTTATGACTACAAAAAGATGAAAGTCATGCGTGCGGCCAGTCGGCCCGCCGGGCTATATGCAGGACCAAGGTTGGATTTACGCGTGGCTGTCCCAGAGGACGTCGGGCTTCTTGCGCTTCAGGTTCTCGTAGCGTGCCATCACGAAGAACAGGTCGCCCAGCCGGTTGAGGTAGGGCACCGCGAAGGCCCCGATCGGTTCCTTGCGTTGCAGGCTCAGCACGCGGCGTTCGGCGCGCCGGCAGACGCAGCGCGCCAGGTGAAGGTTCGCCGAGCCCTTGCTGCCTCCGGGCAGGATAAAGTTGTCCAGCGGCTTCAGGGACTTCTGCAACTGGTCGATCCAGCCTTCCAGTTGCGTGATGTGGCGTTTCTCGATCTGCGGCACGGGGATCTTCTTCTTGTCGGCCTCGAGGATGCACAGATCCGACCCGAGGTGGAAGAGATCGTTCTGGATGACCAGGCCCATCGACTGCAGATCCTTGTGAAGGCCGAAGGCCAGCGCGACGCCCAGCACGCTGTTGAGTTCGTCCACCGTTCCGTAGGCCTCGATGCGCTCCGAGTCCTTCGGCACGCGCTGGCCGCCGCCCAGGCCCGTGACGCCGTCGTCGCCGGTGCGCGTGTAGATCTTGGTCAAGCGGGCCATCGTCTGCTCCGGGCCAATCCGTTACGCTGGCGGCGCGCCGGCGTCGTCCTTGTCGTCTTCCAACTCCGATTCTTCGTCGCTTTCGCCGCCGCCTTCGCTGCCATCGTCGTCTTCGGGCTGGAAGATGTCGCCGTCTTCGCCTTCATCCACGGGAAGGTCGTCTAACTCTTCCTCGACGGGCTCTTCGTCCGATTCCTCGCCGTCCGGATCCTCGCCTTCAAGTTCGGCTTCGTCTTCGGGCGAGTCGTGGCCTGGATCCTCGAAGGCGTCGGTCTGTGCATCGCCGCCGTCTTCGCCGGGCGGGCCTTCGGGAACCGGCGCCAGGTCGTCTTCGGTCACGGGGCGGTCAGTGCCTTCTCCGCCGCCGGGTTCGCCCGGCGCGCCCTGGCCCTGTGCCGCGCGGTGGTCCTCGAAGCGCTGGCTGATCACGTCGGCGGCGGCCAGGATCGCGTCGATGCGGCGGGCGATCTCGGCGTCTTCCGCGTCGATTTCCTCCAGGTCTTCCGCGCGCACCAGGCCTTCGAACTTCTGCTTCGCCATCAGCGCGCGCCGCTGTTTCCAGGGCAGCTTCTCGACCGCCACGCCGGCTTCCTGCGCGGCTTCCAGCAGCCGGGCTTCGCGTTCGGCGCGTTCGCGCATGGCCAGGTCGACGAACTGGTCGGCTTCGGCGGCTTCGTTTCGCGCCAGCGCCTCGGCCTCTTCCTGCGTCTGGACCTTTACGCTGAGTTCCTCGTAGTCGCGCTCCTGCAGCAGGCGGATCATGCGGCGGCGGACCAGTTCCAGCAGCGCGACGAAGGTCATCGCGATGTCGGCGCGGCTGCCTGGATCCCGGACCAACTCGGCGAAGCGCGCGAAGGGGCGTTCCTGCAGGATGCCTTCGATGCGCGCCAGCTTCTCTTCCATCGTCTCGCCTTCGTAATGCACGGCGCGAGGGACGGCAGCCAGGACGCTGCGCTGCAGGCGCTCGAAGGCGCTGTACAGTTCGTACAGGTCGAAGTCGACGGTGACCTGTTCGCGCGCTTCGATCTCTTCCGGCGCTTCGGGGATATCGTCGTACCATCCGCGGGGGCGCTGCCGGCGGGCGAAGTCGGCGGCCTGTTCCAGCTCCCGGGCCTGGTCCTTGAGCCGGCGGTAGCGCAGCAGTTGCCGTACCAGCTCGCTGCGCGGGTCCTCGATGATCTCGTCGGGGTCCAACTCTTCCTGCACGGGCAGCAGTTCGCGGCTCTTGATCTCCATCAACGTCGTGGCCATGACCAGGAACTCGCCCGCCTGCGGCAGGTCCCACTGCGCGGCGCGGTCCAGGTACGCGACGTACTGCTGCAGGATCGGCGCGATGGGGATGTCGGTGATCTCGACCTCGTTCTCCTTGATGAGGTACAGGAGCAGGTCGAGCGGACCGGAGAAGTTTTCGAGTTTCGCGGAGAAATCCGGGCGGTCGCCGACGGCCATCCGCGCGCCGCCGTCCTGATCGGCGGGTTCGGAGGTGCCTTCGCCCGCGTCCTCGATCGACGGGGCCGCGGCGTTCGTCTCCGGCACCTGCTCGGCGGGCGCGGCTTCCGGCACCGGCTCGGCGGGCGTGGCCTCTGGCGCCGGCTCGGCGGACGCGGCCTCCGGTGCGCCGGACGCCAGGGGCTCCTGGGCTCCCGGTGCGTCGGGCTCGTTCGGCGCGGGCGGCTGCACGTCTTCGTTCAAGGCGGACTCCTCAGGGGACCTTCCGTTCGGCGCCTTCGTCGGGCCAGGTGCGGGCTTCCAGGATCCGCACGTCCACCTCGCGCCGGATCGCGAAACCGTACACCAGCCCCGCGAGGTAGATGACCGCGCTCCCCACCTGCGCCATGGTCTCGGTGATCAGCGTCAGGAAAAGGGAGTGGAAGAGCATAAGGCCCAGGCCCCAGTACAGCCACTCGCGCTTCTTGGCGCTTGCCCCGATGTACAGAAACGAGAGGCCGTTCAGGAACGGCAGCAGCAGGAAGACCAGCCAAACGCGGGGCGGGCGAGCCTGCCCGTAGGCCGCCTGCGCGGGCAGGCGGTCCACCAGGGTCGTGCCCTGGCGGGCCGGCAGGGGCGTGGGGGCGGCCGGTGGCGGCGTGTGTGGTGCGACCGGCGTGCGCTCGCGGGCACGCGCGGCCGGGAAAGGTCCGGCGGGCGTGTGTCCCGTGTGCAGGTAGCTCATGCTGCTGGCCTGCAGCGCATCGGGGCGCGACACCGAAGGCTGCCGTGGGGCGCTGGTCTTGCCGGAGAAGACCGAGCCAATCAGCGCGGCGTCGCGTTCCTCCTTTGGAACCAGAACTTCGTACAGCCCGCGCAGGATCAGGATCAGTTCGCCGGCCGTCTGGATGCGCTGGGCCGGGTCCTTCTCCATCAGGCGGCGCACGACGTCGGCCAGTTCGAGGCTGCACTCCGCGCGGTAGGCGCGCAGGGCCGGCGCGGGTTCGTGCAGGTGGCGGTTCATGGTGTCGAAGGCGCTGGTGCCCTGGAAGGGCGGGCGCCCGGTGGCCAGATGGAACAGCGTCGCACCGAGGGAATACAGATCGCTGCGGTGGTCGGCGCCGCGCGCGTTGGTGGCCTGCTCGGGAGAGATGTAGAACGGCGTGCCCAGCGCCTGGTCGCGCAGCGTCAGGTCGCTGCCGTCCTCCCCAGCGACGCGCTTGGCCAGGCCCAAGTCCGCCAAGCGGACCTCGCCGTCCGTCGAGATCAGGATGTTCTCGGGCTTCACGTCGCGGTGGATGATGCCCTTGCGCCGGGCGTACTCCAGGGCGGAAGCCACATCGAGGCCGATCTCGACGACCTCGCGTTCGGGCAACACGCCGCGCGCGCGCAGGCGCTGCCCGGCAGTCTCGCCTTCGATGTACTCCATCACCAGAAAGTAGAGGCCGTTTTGAAAGTCGACGTCGAGCACCTGCACGATGTTGGGATGGTGGATGCGCGCCGCCGTGCGGGCCTCGCGCAGGAAACGGTCGACGAACGCCCGGTCGCGCTTGGCCAGTTGCGTCGGCAGGACCTTCACGGCAACGGGGATGTCCAGCGTCAGGTGCTTGCCCAGGTAGACCGCGCCCATGCCCCCTTCGCCCAGCGTGCGCTGGATGTGGCACTTGCCGAGAATCGAGTCCAGCAGCGGGTCGGGCGCGGTGTCCTCGGTGCCGGGCGCGGGCAGCCCCGGCGAGCGAGCCTGCGGCGGCGTCTTGGGCGGCGGCGCTTCGCCGCGTTCCCTGGAAGCCGGAACCGGCGACGGCACGTCGACCGTGCGGTCGTTATCCGCGGCGGAAGGCACTGAGATGAGCGTGCCGCACGCGGAGCACGCCGCATCCGTGCCCGCGAAATCGCGTGGCAGGGACTGGGCGTGCCCGCAGGAAGGGCAGCGTGCGTTTCGCATTTGGGCATCCAGCGCCATGGAGCAATTATGTGCGGTGTTTCAGATAATTCCAAGTAGTGCGAAGCCCTGCTTCCAGAAGGCCAATTGCGGCTCAGGCTTTGGGGGCAGAAGATATGAGAAGAATTCAAGTAGGGTGGGCAGTATATGGCGGAGCAGCGCGGAGCCCGCAAAGACAGCTACCATCAGCGGCATAAGCCCCATCTTTCTAAAGTCGTCCAGCGGCTGGCGAAGCCCGAGGGGCAGTGCGGGCCTGCACAGGTCGTAGCCGTCTAGGCCGGGAAGGGGAATCAGGTTGAACACCCCCAGGATTAGATTGTAAAGCGCAGCAATGCCGAGAATCGGCCCGTTGTAGCTGTCCCAAGGATCCGGCCCAATGCCCCGGGAGGCGAGAAACCAAAGGAGCCAGAGTATTCCGAGCAGCACCGCTACCATGAAAAAGTTCATGGTGGGCCCAGCCAACGCCGTCAACGCCCGGTCGCGGAGCGGCCGATTGAACTTGCTCGGATCGATCGGACAGAAAGCCCAGCCGAACGGGAAGCCGGCGAACAGGTAGGTCAAGATGGGTAGAATCACGGAAGCGAAGGGATCGAGCTGGACGAGAGGGTTGAAGGTCAGGCGTCCATGCTTGCCGGGCGTGGGATCGCCGCACCATGTGGCCACGAAGGCATGGCCCAGTTCATGGAGTGTGACGGAGTAAACCACCAGAAGGATGACGAAGAACACTACGACGGGATTATCCATGCCGGCCGACTCTCCTTGCGGCGCAGTTTACGCCAACCGGGAGTCCTGCGCTACGCGTTTCGGGCAGAACGGGCCATGGCTTTCTTCCAGAAGGGAGGCCGGCTGCGGTCCTGCACGAGCCGCGCGTTGGTGAAGCGCGGATCGTCGGTGACCTCCGGCCCCAGCCAGGGCGGAAGGGGATCGGGCAGCGCTTGCGAAGACCGCGCCAGTTCGATCTCCGCGACCCACAGGCCGCGGTGACGCCCGGCGAAGCGGTCGATCTCCCACGGCCCGAGGACGTGGCGCGTCTTGCGGATGACGCGGTCGCCGCAGAGTTGCAGCAGCGCGCGGGCGTCGGCGGGCGGAATCGAATATTCGAACTCGGCGCGCACGCGCAGGCCCTTGCCCTTGACGGTCACGAAGGCCTTCGGCGCGCGCGCGCCGGGTGGCGTCCACAGGCGCACGCGAACGACGGGCGTGAGCGAAAGGAAGCCCTGCACGATGGCGCCGCCCCGCGGCAGGGCCTTGGGCAACTCGCGCGGGCGAACGAGGAAGCGGCGTTCGATTTCCTTGGGCATGGGAAGGTTCTAAAGGAGGTTGAGGCGCGCGCAAGGGCTGCTAGCGATTGACGACCGGCTCGATCCAGATGGCGTGGCAGCGACTCGCGTCGCCCTTGCACTCTACTTCCAGTTCGAGCTTGTCGATTCCGCTTATGTTCAGGTTGCATCCGTCGTAGTTGTTAAGCTTCTGGATGGACTTTGATCGCCACAGCAGCTTGCCATCGCCCAGGACCTTGAAGATGACCGGCGAAGCGGCTTTGTTGGCGGAAGAGTCGTTCAGCCCCACGCGGGTCGTGAACGTCCGGTATTTCTTGTCGAGATGATAGGCGACGTGCGAATTGCCGTTGCTGGGGGGATGCAGACTCAGTCCATTGGGCGATTCGAAGCCGGCGACGAGGATCTTCTCATTCTTGTCTCCGGCGGGCGCGCCGGTCTGGCCTTTCTTTCCGAACTTCCAGTTCGCGACGACGGAGGCGTTCTGTTCGGGAAGGTCGGCGAGGTAAACCTGGGCCGGACCGGCGGCGGGTGCCGGATTCGGCGGGGCGGGGTTCGGCGAGGCCGCGACGGCCTGCTCCAGGAGCCGAGGCTCCAGCCAGACGGCGTGAAGATACGAGTTCCCTTTGAGGCATTCCACTTCGAGCGTTAGTTTGGTGACTTGGCGGACATCCACCTTGCAGTCTTCGATGACTTTGGTCATTTGAATGGGATTGGACTGCCATAGGAGACGGTCGTCGCCGTACACCTTAAAGATCGCGGGCCCTTTGGCTTTGTCCTTCGAGGTATCGCAGATGGCCACGCGCGATTCGAACACGGCATAATTCTTGTTGATGGCGTAAGTCGCGATGGCCTTGTCCTTATCCGGCGGCGTCATGTTTATGCCGTTTGGGGAAACCACTCCGTTCGCGGAGATCGGGTCGTTCGTGTAATTGCTGTGGCCCATCTTTCCCTTTTTTCCGAAGGACCACCCCTCGACTACGCTTGCGCTAATCTCCTGGAGGTCGGACAGGTAGACGGGCGCAGACCCGCCGTTTGCGGCCTCCCTGGTTGCGTCCGTTGCGGAGGCCAACAGCAGCCGCGGTTCGAACCAGACGGCAACGGCATTGTCGTTCGGACCCTTGCAGTCGACCTTGAGTTTCAGGGTCTTTGCGCCGGTCACGTCGATGGCGTATGCTTCGTGATCACCCTTTGTTTGCAGGGGCCGCGAAGTCCAAGCGGTCTTTCCGTTGAGTTCAACGGTGAAGGTAAGCGGAACTCTGGCGCCTCCATTGTCGTTGATCGCGACGTGTCCGATGAATTGCCGGTAGGGCCTGTCCAGTTCGTAATCGACGGCAGATGCTCCATTCTCGAAGGGATGGGTGCAGATGCCGTGCGGCGATTCGACGCCGCCGACGGAGATCTTGGCCGGGCTGTGACCCAGTGTGCCGTCGGCGGCGTACTTGCCCCCGCCGATCCTGACAGACTTCGGCTTGATTTCGCCCAGAAAGATTCCCTCGCCGGGCGCGAGTGTCACGGGCTTTAGTGCGTCGGCCGGAGCACCGGCGTCCGGGTTCGCCTCACCCGCCGCCGCGGGCTTGGATTCGTCGCGGTGCCATAGCGCTTCGGGTGGCACCACCTGCTCCTCGAATCCGTCCTTCAAGGACCACGACAAGACGCATACCGCGGTGGAGTTGCCGTCGAAGTACTCGATCTTCAACGCGTGGTAACCTTCGTCAAGATCGACGGCGGCCTCGTGCTTCTTCTCCGGGCTCGAGGTCCACCGATCGATCACCTTGTTGCCGGCGACATACAGCCGCGTGCCGTCGTCCACGGATGCCGCCAGGGTATAGGTTCCCTTCTTGGGCACTTTGAGGAATCCGGTCCAGCGAGCGGCAAAATTCTCCGGTACGCCGGCCATGGGCGCGGCGTTGTTCCAGCGAAAGTCGATCGTGGCGTCGATGCGTTCCTTCAGCATCTCTTCCGGCTTCAGGGCGTTGTTCTTGAAGTATTCGCCTTTCAGGCCGGGCATGTAAGGGTTGAGCGCCTTATCGATCTCCCGGGCTCGCGCCTTGAGGGTGGCCGCGATGTCGTTGGCAAAGGCCGTGTCGCCATAGGCGCCCTGGAAGGCCTTCAATTCCGCAGCCGCTTCGGCGAGCCGCCCGTCCGTCACGTGTTTTTCCACACCCAGCCAAGCCGCCTTGGCTTTCAGGTCGTTTGGGTCCAGGGCCGCCAGCTCCAACCGGTCGAGGTACGGCTGCAGGCCGGGATCGCCGTTCTTGCCGGCTTCGACGAGGACGGCCTTTGCTTGGGCGGCATCGCCGGTAGCCAGGTGCAGGTAGGCGTGCGCGCGCCGCTCGTCCGCAGTCCTGGGCTGCGGCGCGTAGCGGGCGATCTCCGCGGCGCTGAATTCCCGCGCGTAGACCACCATCTCGAGCCCGCCCGTGACGCGGACGGTGACCTTGGTGTGGTCGGTCCCGCGCACGGTCTTGCCGTCGAGGTCCAGCTTGCCCTTGTTGAGCTTTACCGCCTTGCCGCCCTCGTTGAGCGAGGCGATGGTGGCATCGCGCAGGGCCAGAACGGCCGCCAGATCGCGCTTCTCGCGCGCCAGGGCCTCCGCGGCGCCGGCGAACTTGGGGTCCTTCAGGAGCACATTGACCCGTTCGGCCGCGTCTTCGAACTCGCCCTTGCGCAGCTCCGGCGTCAGAACCGCAAGCACCTGCAGGAGGCCCGCGTCGCCGGTGGCCGCGGGCTGCGCCGGACCGGATGCGGATTCCGTTGAAGCGGGGTCGACGGCGCCCGCTTCGCGGTAACGGACAGTCAGGGCCGGCGACCGAGCGGGGTCCTTCAGGTCGCGCGGATACGCCGAGTGGCGGCTGCCTTTCGAGAACAGGAACAGGATCGCGTTTTTCGCCTGCCAGCCGGGCCGGTCCACCACTTCCTGAATCAGGGAAGACAGGTCGGGCGTGCGCTGCTTGTCGGTTCGTTCACCTGCGGACGACCAGGCGGGTGGTGTCCAGAACACCTGCGCCTGGGTGCGCTTGCGACCTGCGATCTGCATCTCGCCGGGCTTTACGCTGCAGTCCGCGGCCTCCGCTTCGATGGTCTTGGCCGGCGGCGGATTGGAGGAAGGTCTCTGCGGGTGTTTGCAAGTGAACTGGATGTGCGCTTCGAGAATCTTGGCGCGCGGCGGCACGGGGAACGCGGGGAAGTGCATGAAGGTGACCGTCTTCATGTCCGCATTGCCGACGTTCAGGTAGGTGGTGCTGGTTTTCATGGCGCCGTCGGGCGCTTCCGTTCCGCCGGAGTCGACCCAGGGCAGTGCGAGGACGGCCACGCGTGTACCATCCGCTTCCACGGTTTCCTTTACGTGTTTGGTCGACGGTACTTTTCCGGCTGTCACTTCCACGGGTTCCTTCGCATCCTCCGTTTCGTCGGTGGATACGCCGGCTTCCAGGTTTTGCAGCAAGACGCGCGCGCGCGCGCCGGCCAGTGTGTCCGCGTAGGTCTCAAGGAACGACTCGATCTTCCGCTTGCGTCCGTCCTTGTCGTCCTCCGCCAGACCGTCGAATTTCTTCAGGACGTCGAAGGCGTCGGCGGCCAGGTCTTCGCGGTCGGGCTCGGCATTCTCCTGTGGATCGGGCAACGGAGGACCGGGCAAGGACTCGGGCACGGTGCGCACCTCGTGCCGCGGGTCCGGCGTCGTGCGCGCCGGCGGCGTGAGCAACTGCGGGCCTTTGGACTGGGCCAGGGCGGTGGCCGGCGCGTCGGCGGTCTTGGCCCTGGGGATATCGGCGGACTCGCGGCGGTCGGTCTCGACTTTCTTGTTGCCGCCCGAGGCGAAGATCACGCCCAGAAGGATGACGAAAAATCCGATGCCGACGCCCGCGTAGAGTTTCGCCGACGAAGATGAGTCCGCGCCCTTGGCGCCGTGGCCGTGCCCGCCGTGCCGGTCTTGGGCCGCGCCCGATTCCCGCGCCGGGCGGCGGTAGGGCACCAGCATTCCGCTGGAAGCGGGATTCTTCACCGGCTGAATGGCGTCGAGACGGATGCCCGAACTCTTGGCCTGGGGGCGGGCGGCGGGTCTGGGGTCGACTTGTTTGGTGCAAGCCGGGCAGGCGAGTTTTTCGTCGCCGAGGTGCGCGGCCTGCCCGTTGTCGATTTGGGCCTGCGGGATGCGCATGCCGCATTTGTCGCAATAGAAGATCTGCATGATCCGTGTTCCGTCGCAAAATTCGTCCGGCCGGTCCCGGCTACTTCTCCAGCTTGGGATCCAGCCAGACGGCGTGGGCGCCGCCGTTATCCCCCGGACAGTCGACGGACAATTCGAGCATCTTCACGCCAGGTACCTCCACGCGAAACGTATACCTTTCGCCGCGCTGCTGGATCTTGGGCGATTTCCAAAGGACCTTTCCGTCGCCCAGGATCATGAAGGTCAGCGGTGACTTGCTGCCTTTCTTGGAGGTGTCGTTCAGTCCCGCGGCACCGCTCAAGGCCCGGTAGGCTCCGCCCAGTTCGTACCGTACAGTGGCCGCGCCGCTCTTGGGCGGGTGCATGCCCAGTCCATTCTCGTAATCCCGCTCGTCCACGCGGATGTGCTTGTTGCCAATGCCGAGTTCCTTCTTCTTTCCGAAGGTCCCGCGATCGACCTGGGGATCGATCTCCTGGAGATCGGCGAGGTAGGCTTCCTTGTCTTTGGCGGAGGGCGCGGCGCCTTGTTTGCCGTCGTCCTTTGCCCCGTTGCCGTCCTTGGGTGCCTTGCGCGGGTCGTGGAAGAGCGCGCCCGGCGCGATTACGCGGTCCTGCTCGCCTTCGCGGTGCCAGTGCAGCCGGATTACCGCCCCGCCGCCGGCCTCGAAGAAATCCATCCGGAATTCGTGCAGGCCCTTCGTGAGTTCGACCTTGCCTTCGATCGCTTTCGGGGGGTGGATGTTCCAGTCCTCGAGAATCTGCTTGCCGTTGATCCACACGCGCACGCCGTCGTCGGCAATCGGGGAGAAGACGTAGGTGCCGGCTTCTTCGATGCGGACGTACCCTTCCCAGCGCGCGGAAAAGTCGTTGTTCGGAACGCGGTCGTCGGGCGAGCCGCCGCCCCAGTCGTAGTCGACCTGCCTTTCGACGCGTTTCAGGATCTCGGCCTTGGGATCGTGGTCCCGGCCGCGGAAGTAGGTCGCCAGCAACCCCGGCGCGTAGGGATTCAGCGCCTTGTCGATCTCCAGCATCCGCGCCTGGAGGGCCTCCTGCTTGTCGGCGAAAGTCTTGGTCTTGGCGTACTCCGCCTTGAACGCGCTGTAGGCGAGGTGGGCCTCCTTGAGTTGCTTGGCGGTAAACAGGCCTTCGGCCTCGTCCCAGGCCTTGCGCGCACGCACTTCCACTTCGCCCAGTTCCAGGACTTCGATCCAATCCAGGTACGGTTTCACGGCGTCGCCTAGACCGGCTCCGCCCGCCTTCTGAAAGAATTCGCGCGCCTTGGCGGTTTCGCCGGCCGCCAGCACCAGCAGACCGCGGCGGCGCGTCCATTCGCCCCAGGCCTTGTCGTCCTTGGGCAGAGCGGTGTAGGCGAAGACATCGGCGACACTGAGGTCCTTGGCGTTGACGACCATCTCCGGGCCGTCTTTCAGCTTCAACGGCAGGCCGTTGCCGGTACCGGCGGGCATTACCTTGCCCGTCAGTTCCAGCGGACCCTTGTGCACCACGACGGTCTCGCCGGTCTTGGCCTTCAGCGCGGCCAGCGCTTCCTCCCGCAACTCGATCAGCAGGGCGAGGTCGGCCTTCTCGCGATCGAAGTACGGGGCGGCGTCCTTCAGCGCCGCATCGCCCCGGCGCTGCTCGAGCAACTCGGAGGCCTGGTCGAAGCGGTTCTTTTCGAGCAACTCGGCGAGCTCGCGTTTTACGGCGTAGAAGGCGTCGCGCGCCTGTTCGACGCGCATGCGCTCTTTGGCGGCCTCGGCGGCGCGGCGTTCGTCGAGGTTCGCCGCCCAGCCAGCGCGTTCGCGGCGCGCGGCCCCGGCGGAGCGCGCCAGCCGCTCGGGCAGGGCCTCGGTCAGCTTGGCCTGTTCGATCGCCGCCGTCAGGGACTCGACGGTGCCTTCCTTGGCCTTGGCGCGAGCGTCGTCCAGCAGCGCGCGTGCCTTGGCCTCGGCCGCATCGCCGATGGCCTTGCGCGCTTCCCCCAGGCGCTTCTGCCAGTCTTCAACCTTGAGCGCCTGCGCGACCTGCCTTTCGTCAAACGCGCGGTCCGCGGCGTCGAAGTCGTCCTTCTTGAGCGCCTCCGCGGCCGTGGCCTTCAGGCCTTCCAGGGCCGCGTCGAAGGTCTGGGACCATCTCGCGCGGGCGGCGTCGAGCCCATCGCCGGCTTCCTGCGCCATTGGCAGGCCCTTGGCGCGGTCCTGGGCCGAGCGGAAGGCGGCGATCAGCGCCGCGAAGTCGTCGGGGCTTTTCTGCTGCAGGGCCAGCGCGTCGTCCAGGGCCTTGCGGGCGCGCTCGGTGCGCACCTCCAGCTTCTCGTGCCGCGGATGAGGCGCGGCCGCCGGTTGTGCGGGGGCGCCGGACTCGGCGGAGGCCGCCGCAGCGCCGGTGGAAATGTGGTCGGGAGCGGGCACGGCCGCGGCCGCGTCGGAGCGCGGCGCCTTCGGTGTTGGGCCCATACTGGCGATGCCGGCAACCAGCAGCAGCAACGCGGCGGCGCCGGCCGCCAGCCAGACGGCGGTGCCGTTCTTCTTCCGCCGTGCACCGCGGACGGTGGTGGCCGTGGCAACCTGCCCGCCGGTCCGGTCGCCGTCGACGGGCGAAGCCGGTCCGGTGGTGTGCGGAGCAATCGCGCCGCGGGGGCCGGTGGTGCCGCGCGAACCGATCGGCGCACGAGGACCGGTCGTCTTCGCGACGGGGCTGCGCGGGCCGGTGGTGTGCTCGCCGCGCATGCGCCCGCTGCGCGGGCCGCCGGGCGGAACGGCGTGCACCGGCTTCTTGCCGGCCAGCAGCGCATCCAGATCCTCGATCAGCTGCTTGGGCGTCTGGTAGCGGTCCTCGCGGGCTGGCGCGGCGAGTTTGCCCAGCACGTGCGCGGTCGCCGCGGAGACTTCGGGCGCCTTCTCGCGCACGTCCGGAATGCGGTCCGTGACGTGCCGCAGCATGATGGCGCGCGCGTTGTTGCCTTCGAAGGGCGTCTGCCCCGTCAGCAGCTGGTAGAGTGTGCAGCCCAGGCTGTACAGGTCGGCGCGGGTGTCGATGTTCTCTTCGCCGCGCGCGGCTTCAGGCGCGATGTAATGCGGCGTACCGACGGCCTTTCGGCGCTTCTCGCCGACGGTCTCGCCCGCGTCGGCTTCGGCGCCGGCGGTGCAGGCCAGGCCCATGTCGAGGAGCTTGGCGATGCCGCGGTCGGTGACCATGACGTTGTCGGGCTTCACGTCGCGGTGGAGGATGTTCTTTTCCAGGGCATGGTCGAGGGCCTTGGCGATCTGCAGGGCCATGTCCAGCGCGTCGCGCTCGGCAAAGCGCCCGCGCTGCTGCAGGAGCTTGCGCAGGCTCGTGCCTTCCACGAACTCCATCGCGAAGTAGTGGTAGGGCTTCTGGAAGCCGACGTCGACGGCGGTGACGATGTTCTCGTGGTTGAACTGGCCCGCCGAGCGCGCTTCGCGCACGAAGCGCTGAATGAAGTTCGGATCGTCCGCGTACTTCGGCGCCAGGATCTTCAGCGCGACGATGCGGTCCATGCTGATCTGCCGTGCGCGGAAGACCATGCCCATGCCGCCTTGGCCGACTTTTTCGTAGATCTCGAAATTCCCAAGCCGCCGCGTCGTGGGCTTCTGCTCGCGCAGAAGATCCGCGAGGGACTCCTGAGAGATGAGGTTCTTCTTGTAGAGGATCTCGCCTATCTTCTGGCTGAGGCCCAGCTTAACGAGTTCCTTCTGGTTCGAGAGCGCCTCGTCGAGCTGGCCCTGGTTGATGAGGCCCTTCTCGACGGCCAGTTCGCCCAGGCGCTTGCGGCGGGTCGAGTCTTGCGTTGAGAAAGCTTCGCTCACCGAAATGCCCCCGCCATGGCGTTGGAGTTTAGGTGGTCCCCAACGCGTAGACGAAGTGTAGGCCTAAAAAGCTGCAACTTCAACAGGAACCGGGGGTTAAATGTAGATCTTTGGGGCCCGGCAAGCCCGTTTCGTAACCCGTTTCCGGGCTTGGAAATGCACAAAGCGCACCGTGCAAGCTTGTCTGCGCGCGAGCCTCCGTCGAGCCCAGTCGCCGGAATTCCTAGCCTGCGAGGCTCAGGATCGCCCGCATGAACGCGGGCAGGTCCTTGGGCACCTGGGCGGTGACGAGGTTACCGTCGACGACGCAGGGCTCGTCGACCCACTGTGCGCCGGCGTTGACGAGGTCGTCTTTGATGGCGCCGACGCTGGTGAGGCGCTTACCCTTGAGGATGCCGGCACTTATGGGCACCCAGCCGCCGTGGCAGATCGCCGCGACGACGCCGCCGGACTTGAAGACGCCCGCGACCAGCGCATTGCAGTCGGCGTAGCGCCGCAGCTTGTCGGGGCAGTAGCCGCCGGGCACCACGAGCACCTTAACCCGTTTGGCATCAAGGTCTTTGAATGCGACGTCCGACTTCGCGGGAAAGCCTTCCTTGCTCGTGTAGGTCTCGCCGGCCTTGGGCGCGGCTAGCTTCACGTCGAAGCCGGCCTCCTCCAGGCGCAGGCGCGGATAGTGCAACTCCAGGTTCTCGTAGAGGTTCTCGACGAGGACGACGGCGAGGCCCTTGGACGCCATGGCGGACTCCTTTCGCAAACGGTTCGAAATCGAAGCTTGTTTCATGCTACGCGGGCGTAACGGGCGGGCAAGCTCCGACGTTTCGGCGGGTCAGAATGGCTCGTTTTGTCGAAACGGCTCGTATGTATTTTTCTTTACACGGATCCCACATGGTGCAGAATCTTACCTATTGGACTTACAAGAACGTTCAGTGCATTTTGGATGCCTCGAAAACGGAGCGCCCCGACATGCCTATCGACCTCATGAGTGCCCAGATCAGCTTCCTCGGCGCGTGGCGCACGTACCTGCCGTTCAACTGGACGGCGGGCGAGCGCTGGTCGCGCAACGTCACCGAGCACGTGCTGCTGTACGTGTGGGAAGGCGGCGGCTTCCTGACGGCGGACCTGAAGGAGAAGCACGTGCTGGTGCCCGGCGGCGTCTACTGGCTGCGGCCGGGTCGCAAGTACCTGATGGAGCAGCGCGGGCGCAAGCGCCTGGGCGTCGTCTTCGTCCACTTCGACCTGCGCAATGCGAAGGGCCAGCAGATGAAGCACGGCGACCCGTTGCCGCCGCTGGAACTGCCCCGGAGCATGTGGCCGTTCGTCAACGAGGCCACGCACAAGCTCGTCGAGTTCAGCGAGTACGAGCTGTGGAGCGGCGTGCCGATCAAGCGCTTCGCCTCGCAGTACAAGACCGGGCGCCACTACCGGCAGAAGCCGGGCAAGACCACGCGCGTCGGCGGCCTGATGGCCAAGGCGGCGTATTCGCGCCTGGCGCGCGCGCGCCTGGCGACGCCGGTGGATTGGAACCGCGCGGCAGAAGCGCTGCTGCGCGTGCTGCTGATGGACCTGGCGACGGGCGCCGAACTGCCGCAGGACCGCAACCGGATGTCGGCGCGGATGTCGCAGCGCGAGTTCGCTTCGCAGGACCTGGCGCGGCAGATCCACTGCTGCCCGGGCGAGATGCCCAGCGTCCCGAAGCTGGCGAAGCAGGCGGGGCTGGTGTACCAGCAGCTGTACCGCGACTTCACGCGCGACCTGGGCATGTCGCCGGTGCGCTACGCGCGCTTCACGCGGATGTACCAGGCGCTGCACATGCTGCGCACCAGCACGCAGTCGATCGAGGAGATCCGCAAGGAACTGGGCTACGACTCGCACCCGTTCTTCACCAAGCACTTCTTCGACCTGACGGGGATGACGCCGCGCACGTTCCGCAAGCGCGCCGACATGCTGGGCAAAGGCCTGCGCCTCGACAAGGATGGCGCGAAGCCCTCGGTCCGCGCGCGCATGAAGAAGGGGAAGAAGAAGCCTGCGAAGAAGAAACCTGCGAAGCGCAAGAAGAGGAAGTAAAAGCGGCGCCGAGGATAGCTATCACTCTGCGGCCCCCTCTCCTTTAACCCTCCCCCGTGGTACTGCGCGAGCCGGCGTTTCTGCGACACGCCGGTGGCGGCGCGCGAAGCGTGCCGCACCAGGCTCGCGCAGGACCACGGGGGAGGGTCAATTATCAGCGCGCCTCACGGGTCTTAACGACCGATGAATAGTGAAAGCACGATCATCAAGCGTTGCCCGCTTATCGCCCGGCGGACGCGAGCGCGGCTCGGACGGCGGCTCGCCCTCCCAGAGCTTCGCGGATATTCAATGACCGATGACTGCTCTGTTGAAAAGTTCTTAAGTCCCTTGGGCACCCCGCCGAAACCTAGTTTGTGGGGGCGTCGAGGGAACGCC
>JAKLKQ010000054.1 GCA_023150555.1 Planctomycetota bacterium | reverse complement strand
CAACGGGAATGCAGCGGAAATAGATCGCATCTTGCGTGGGCCGGGAACCGGAACGGATCTCACGCCAAGACGCAAAGGCGCAAAGGCAATCGGATAATTGTCCCTGGTTCAGGCTTGGCGGCTGCGAGCCGTTGAAGGGAAACTCTGTCCCAAGTACCGGTCTTGCCGCGCCGGAGCGGACAGCGAAGGCGGGTTCAGTCTTGGAGATCGATTTTTCATTTAGCTGTTTTCTGTTTGTTTGGTTCTTGCGGTTTGCAGTCCGAGGGCCGCCGTGATCTTTTATCTGCTTCTCTTCCCTGAATCCCGGGTCCTTACGGCGCGGGCGCCGGTCCGACGTCCCCCAGCTTCACCTGTCCGAACTGAAAGGTCGTCTCGCCGTCGACGTCGAAGGCCACCTTGCGGCCCTTGCGGTCTTCCTCGATGCGGCACTTGATGCGGCAGCGGATCTGGCCCTCGAGGTAACGCCCCTGCGCCGGATCGAAGCGGCAGGCGCCGAAGCCGAGGCCTTCGAGGTTCGACAGCGTCACGCGGGCGCCCTTCTCGTCGACGCCGCTGAGCGTCACGTTTTCCCAGGCGCTGGCGACTTCGATCTCGGCCACCGGCCGGCCTTCCATCTGCACCCACTTCGCGAAGGTCATGCGCGCGTGGACGGTGGCGGGCTTGTCGAGTTTCAGGTCGAGCAGGCTGTCGAGCTTGAAGGTGTCGTTCCACGAAGTGCCGGGCTTCTGCCTGGCGGCGCTGAGGATGGGAAAGAGGCCCTGCGAGCCGCCGGCCTTCAGCGTGTCGACCAGCGAGGGCTCGCCTTCCACCCGGCCGGGCCGGCCGGCGGGGTCCAGGCCCAGGCGCACCTCGGCCTGCACCAGGCCGCGCAGGCGCTTCTGGTACTCGTTGATCTTCTCGAGTCCCACGTCGTTGCGGCTGTCGATGATCGTCTTGCCGTCCTCGACGTACAGAATCTGGTTCTCGCCGATCTTCAGGCGGTCCTTGTCCTTGCCGTCGACGCGGTCGTTCTCGTCGATGCTCAGGTCCTCGAACTTCAGGCGCGCGGCCACTTCGCCGGCCTGCTGGGGCTGGGCGCCGTTGAGCACCACCGTCATCTTGATGGTGCGTTCGCTCTGAAGATCGACGGGCTTGCCCTGGTCCTCGCCCTTGGACTTCTTGGTGGACTCGATGGACCACGCGTAGCGCACCGCCTCCTCGGGCGCCAGGCGCAAGCGCAGTTCGGCCTCGTCCTCTTTTTCTACCGCGCACGCCGAAACGGCGGCGCACAGGCCGAGCAGCGCGGCGGCGCGAAGCGGATGGAGGCGGCGGAGGTTCATGGCTGCACGATGCTCCCGAAGCGGAGGCCGCGGGTCAAGCAGGAAAGCGGCGCACCATCAAGGCCGCTTGTACACGAACGAGATCTTTTCCTCGACCTTCAGCGAGCCCAGGATGCCCGAGGCATAGGTGACCGTCACCTGCAGGCGGTCGTTGCGGTTGTGCTGCCAGGTCACCGGCAGGGCCTGGCCGGTGGGCAGGGCGTCGAAGCGCTTGGTGCCCAGCACCTTGGGGCGTTCCATGTTGTTCAGCTGCTTGTCGAGCCACAGCAGTGCGAACGTGGCGTTCAGCGGGACGCGCTCGTAGTCCAACGGCACGTAGATCTCGGTGCCCAGCTTCCCGCGCCAGACCGGCGGCTTGACGGTCAGTTCCTTGCCGTCGCTGGTGACTTCGGCGCTGCCGTCGATCTCCCCGCCCCACTTGGGCGTGGCCGCCTTGCCGGCCTCGACGGTGAAGCTGGTGCTCTCGCCGCTCTTGATCATCACCATTTCCTTGTTGCGCGCGACGAGCCCGAAGACCAGGTCGTAGGCGCCGGCCGGCACCTGCAGCGTCTTCACCTTGCGGTCGAAGCTGAAGGAGGCCTCGCGCCCGCTGAAGACCAGCGTGTGAAACTCCAGGTTCTCGGACTTCTGTGAGGGAATGTAGAGCAGCCACGGGTCGAGCGAGCCGGTTTTGGCGTCCTTGATGGGGCGCAGTTCCAGCGTGCCGCCGGCGGGGTGGACCAGCAGTTCGTGCAACTGCTCGCCGATGTAGAGCTGGCGGCTGAGGAAATTCACCGGGCCGTTGCCGATCACCATCGCGTCTTTGCCGAAGTCGTCGAAGCGGCCGTTGCCGCTGTCGTCCAACAGCACGATCGGGACCTTCGCGAACGTCGCGGACTTCGCGCCGCAGCGCAGGATGCGGTAGCGCGCGCCGTCGCCGGTGTGCACCAGCTTGAAGGCGACCTTGCCCGACGTGCCGTCCTCGTAGTGCGCCTCGTAGAGCATCGGCCCGAACTCGTGCCCGGCCTTTCCGGCGCGCGCGACTTCGGCGGCATCGCGCTTGGCGTCGCCGTTAAGGTCCACCCACAGGTTGCCCTGTAACATCAGGCCCATCAGCGGCGGGCGCGGCTTGCCCGCGGCGTCCTTGCCTTCGTGCGGGAGCCCGAAGTCCACGGGCGTGCCGTCGAGCGGGAAGTCCACGGTCCGGATCAGGTCGGGATCGAAGAGCCCCGGGCTGAGCACCTGGCGCTCGCTCTTCAGCGGCACGTCCTCGGTCTGGACCTTCTCCCAATCGCCGTCGGCCCCGAAAGCGGCGCCGGCCAGGACGACTAACCCCAGGATCGGAAGGACCTTACAGTGCATACAATGGTTTCCTCGGTCTCCTATAGCATGACGAACCAAAGCCCGAGTTGTGCGAAGAAAACCGGACGCGCGGGCGGTTTTACGGCTTCGCAAAGCGCGCCTTCAGGCGTTCGGCCAGGATCGCGCGCTGGACCTTGCCCGTGGAAGTCTTGGGCAGTTCGCCGTCGGTCATGCCCACGAAATGCCGCGGGCTCTCGTAGCCGCCCAGGTTGCGGAGGTGCCCTTCGCGGATGCGCGCGGCGATGCGTTCGACGGCGGCGGCGCGCGCCGCGCCTTCCAGCGGCTCGCGGAAGACCAGCACCGCGCAGATCTCCTCGCCGTAGCGTTCGTCCGGCACGCCGATCGCGTAGACCGCCTGCAGTTCGTGGAAGTCGGCCAGCAGCGCGTCTTCAATGGCCAACGGCGAGATGTTCACGCCGCCCTTGATGATCAGTTCCTTCTTGCGCCCCTGGATGAAGAAGTGCCGCCTGCCGCCCAGCATCTTCCAGCAGCCCAGATCGCCGCTGCGCAGCCAGCCGCCGCGCAGCACTTCCTCCGTCGCGTCGGGGCGGTTGAGGTAGCCTTTCATCACCACCGGCCCGCGGATGGCCAGTTCGCCCAGCGCGCCTTCCGCGCATTCGTTGCCCGCGTCGTCGTGGACGGCCACGTTCGCGAAGCGCAGTTCGACGCCCGCCGAGTTCTCCGCCACGGCCCGCGCGTAGTCGGCCTTTGAGAGATCCACCGGCACGCCGGTGACGCGCAGGTTCACCTCGGTCAGTCCGTAGCCCTGGATCAGCGGGATGCCGAAGGTCTCGACGAAGCGCTTGGCCGCCGCCGGCGGCACCGGCGCGCTGCCGATCAGGATGCGCTTGAAGCTCGAGAGGTCCAGGCCCTCCTCCTTTACCTGGCCGGCGCGCGTCTGCAGGTCCTGCATGATCGTGGCGACGATGCTGCCGATGGTGGCGCCTTCGCGCGCGGCCAGCGGCCAGAAGCGGCTGGCGCGGTAGCGGCTGCACAGCACCACGCGCGCGCCGCGGCTGAGCACCGTCAGCGAGAAGACGGACGAGTTGATGTGGTGGATCGGCAGCACCATGAAGAAGCGGTCGTCCGCGTCCATCTGCTGCCACTCGGCGATTCCGTCGGCGTTGGCGTAGACGTTGCGCAGGCGCTGCACCGCGCCCTTGGGGTGCCCGGTGGTGCCGGACGTGTAGATGACCAGGATGGGATCTTCGGACCGCGCGGAGGGCAGATCCTTCGGCACCGCAACGCCGCCAAGCGCCGCATCGAGTTGCTCGCAGCCGGGAGCGTCCGCGCCGCAGGCCAGAAGGGGCGCGCCCGCCGGCAGCGCCGCGCGCAGTTCCGCGAACTCCTCCGCGAAGCGCGCCTTCTCCTTGTAGTCGTTGGCCACGACCAGCGCCTTCGCGCCGCTGTCCTTGAGCTTGAAGAGCTTGCGCTCGATGGGGTCCTTCTCGAGGTCGAAGGGCACGGCCGCCAGCCGGCCCAGCTGTGCGGCCAGGTACGCGACCAGGGCCTCGGCGCGGTTGCCCATCCCCAGGCAGAAGCGGTCGCCGTCGCCCAAGCCCCGCGCGCGCAGCAGCGCGGCCAGGCGCAGCGCGCGGTCGTGCAACTGCTCGTAGGTGAATTCGGTGCGCGCGTCGGTGTCCACGTCGAGGTGCACGAGCGCGACCTTGCCGGGTTCGCGGGCGACGATCGACCCGAAGAAGGTTCCGAAGTCCGGCGCGGGAAACGCGTAGGCCGTCTCGCGTCCGTCCTTCACCAGGCGGTCCACGTCGCGGAGGCGTTCGGCGGGCTGCTCGAGGGGCATGGCGGAAAGGACGCCTCCTTTATATACCACGCAAAGCGTTAGGACTGGTCGGCCTCGTCGCGGGCGCGGCGTTCGTCGCGCTTGGCCTTGCGGCGGTCGTAGGCCTTGCCGTCGTCGATGACCTTTTCGGCCGGGTTGCGCGTCCAGGTCTTGCGCACGCCGGAAAAGACCGACGTGCGGCGCCGGCCCGCGGCCTTCTTCTTGGCCTGGGGCTGCGTCGATTTGGGCTTCTTGGCCATGCTGTAAAGGTAATCCGGCGGACGGCGTTCGGAAAGAGCAACGCACCTGTGAACCCTTCCGGCTTCCATTTCACATAGTGCAAGGTATGATATTCAAGGGGGTATGGAGTGAAGACTTATGAGCGAGTCCGATAAACCCCAGGCCCCTGCTGGACCGGGGACCCACGTGCTGCCCAAGCCGGGCGTCGAGACCGACGTCACCGAAAAGCACGCCCCCATGTACCACGTGATCCTGCACGACGACGACAAGCACAGCTACGAGTACGTCATCGTCATGCTGATGAAACTCTTCGGGAAGACCGCCGAACGCGCCTACAAGCACGCCGAGGAAGTGGACACCACCGGCGTGACGATCGTCGAGACGACCACGCTGGAACGCGCGGAGCTGAAGCGCGACCAGATCAAGGCCTTCGGCCCCGACCCGCTGATCGCGGGCTCGCCCGGCGGCATGTACGCCAGCATCGAGCCCGTGCCGCAGGACTGAACAGGCCGCAGCACTAGACAGGGAAAGCTGCCCAGGATGCACTTCCGCTATCACGAATGGGATCGCCGCAGAGAGCGCAACGAGCAGCTCCTGAAGGATCTCACCAGGCTCTTCCGCCAGCTCCTGGCGAAGACGGCGGGCGACGTGGAGCAGGCGCTGGAGTGGCTCGACCGCATCGCCCGGCAGCACGGCCTGTGGGGCGACGATTTGGACCTCGAGAAGTTCAAGCAGATGCTCCAGCAGGAAGGCCAGGCCGCGCGCGACGGCGCCGGACGCATGGCGCTGACGCCCAAGGGCGAGAAGACGCTGCGCCACGAAGCCCTGACCGAGATCTTCGCGGACCTGAAGAAAGGCAGCCCCGGCGACCACCGTTCGCGCGCCACCGGCGCCGGCGCGGAACGCCAGCCCGAGGTGCGGCCGTACGCCTTCGGCGACGAACTGTGGAACATCGCCGCCACCGACACGCTGAACAACGCCGTGCGCCGCAGCCTGGGCGCGGGCCAGGACGACATCACCGTCACCGAGGAAGACCTGGCGGTGCACGAGACCGAGTTCAGCACGTCCTGCGCGACGGCGCTGCTGGTCGACTGCAGCCACTCGATGGTGCTGTACGGCGAGGACCGCATGACGCCGGCGCGCAAGGTGGCGATGGGGCTGGTGGAGCTGATCCAGACGCGCTTCCCCAAGGACCGCCTGCACGTGATCGCCTTCGGCGACGACGCGGTGGAGGTGCCGCTGAAGGACGTCCCTTACCTCAGCTACGGCCCCTACCACACCAACACCAAGGCGGCGCTGGAGATGGCCCGCACGATCCTGCTGCGCACGAAGGCGCCGAACCGCCAGATCTTCCTGATCACCGACGGCAAACCGACGGTGCTCGACGAGGGCGGCCGCCGCATGATCGACTCGGCGCCGTGGCTGAACCCGCGCATCGTCAACCGCACGCTCGACGAGGCCGCGCAGTGCCGCAGAAAACACATTCCGATCACGACTTTCATGGTTACGGACGATCCGACCCTGGTAAGCTTCGTGGAGGACCTGACGCAGATCAATCAGGGCCGCGCCTACTTCACGTCGCTCGGCAAGCTGGGCCAGTACCTGCTGGTCGATTACATTCGCAACCGCAAGCGCACCGTGCGCTGAGCCGCGGGACCGGGAGACGACGCATGCCCGATACCCAGATCGTCCGCCAGGAGCAGCCCGACTACGGCTGCCTGCGCATCCTGGTCGACGGACACCACGCCTACCGGCGCGCCTACGCGAAGCACAAGCGCGAGTCCTTCGTAGGGCTGGCCGCCCACGGCGACGGCGGCACGATCGTCGGCGGGCTGCTGGGCCGCATCCATTGCGACGCGCTGATTCTGGACGTGCTGTGGGTGGCCGAAGGCGCCCGCGAAGGCGGCCTGGGCCGGCGCCTGATGCAGGCCTTCCATCAGATCGCCCGCGACGCCGACGTGCACGTCGTCTACCACGAGCTGAAGGTGCCGCAGGCGCTGCCGTTCTTCGAGAAGCTGAACTACCGCGTCGCGGGGCGGCTGGAGGGCGCCGAACCCGAGCGCATCTTCCTGTACAAGCATCTCGGTTCGGGCGTCGACGTCGCCAGCGCGGTGCTGGAGGAGGCCATGGCGGCGCTGAAGGCCGCGTCGATCTCGAAGGTGGACGACGCGTCCTCGCCGGACCTGAACGCCGTGCACCGCTTCTACTACGACTTCCTGCGCGGGCAGGGGCAGGGGCAAGGCACGCTGGGAGTGGCCGTGCCCGTCGTGTACTTCCTGAACGACGAGGCCGGCGAGTTCGCCGGCGGGTTGTCCGCCGAACGCATCGGCCAATGGCTGAACATCAAGTACCTGTGGGTCCACGACCGCCTGCGCGGCCAAGGTTGGGGCAGCAGGCTCGTGGCGAAGGTGGAAGCCGACGCCAAGGCCGCCGGCATCCAGCGCGCGGTGATCGACGACGCCAACGCCCGGACGCGCCCCTTCTTCGAGAAACTCGGCTACGCCGTCTTCGGCGAGATCGAGGACTTTCCGCCGGGCCACACGCGCTTCTTCATGCAGAAGACGCTGTAGCCGCCCTTCCTTCACTCGCATACCGACGGCAACCTGCGAAGATGATGAACGAACGGCGTGCCGGCCGGCGCGTCTTTGCCGCTGATTTTTGTCCAAGGAGAACCGTCATGCAGATCGAAGACCTGACTGTCGGCACAGGCAACTCGCCCAAGAAGGGCCAGACCGTGATCGTGCACTACACCGGCTGGCTGACCGACGGGAAGAAATTCGACAGCTCGAAGGACCGCGGCCAGCCCTTCCAGTTCACGCTGGGCGTGGGCCAGGTGATCAAGGGCTGGGACGAAGGCGTGGCGACGATGAAGATCGGCGGCAAGCGCAAGCTGACCATCCCGCCGGAGAAGGGCTACGGCGCGCGCGGCGCCGGCGGCGTGATCCCGCCCAATGCGACCCTGGTCTTCGAAGTCGAACTGCTGGACGTGAAGTAGGGAGCCGCGCCATGAAAGTCATCGCGGACCTTTGCGTGGTGCCGCTGGGCGTCGGTGTCTCGGTCTCGAAGTACGTCGCCGCCTGCGAGAAAGTCCTGGCCGAGGCCGGGCTGAAAACCCGCCTGCACGCCTACGGCACCAACATCGAAGGCGACTGGGACACCGTCTTCTCCGCGATCAAACGCTGCCACGAAGCCGTGCACGCCATGGGCGCGCCGCGCATCACCACCACCCTGAAATTCGGAACGCGCACCGACCGCGAGCAGACGATGGAAGACAAGGTGCGCAGCGTCGAGGAGAAGAATCGGGGGAAAGTCTGAGGAAGCCACGTCGGCCGGAGCGCTCAGGATTTGGACCCGGGCCCGCCGTCCTTCTTCTTGCCGTACCTGGCCTGGGCTTCGGTGGCCTTTCGAATTTCTTCGACCTCGTCCGCGGTGAAGGTCAGCTGCGCGTTGGACTCGCCCGCTCGCACCCAGACCTCTTTCGTTTCCTTGCCCAGTTTGCGGGTCAGGCAGACCTTCCAATACGTGCCGCATTCCTTGCAGCGGTACACCTTCACCAGGCGGTATTCCTGCGCCCCCAACTCCTCTTCCTGGATCTTCACGCTGACCAGGTGCGAGGTCGTGTCGTCGGCAGAAATGGCCTTTTGGCATTTTTCGCAAGCGGTCTTGGACATCGTCAGGTATTCCATCTGTATCATTCATCCTAAGTTAATCGACCGACCAGTATGTTAAACAAGCCAAGTAGAAAATCAAGATGTTTGGATGAATATCAATAGCTATAAACGGCTATCCCAAGACTGGCAAGGCATTTTCCCCTCTGATTATCGAATTTTCGACCTGCTCCTTTCATACCGGCCTTTGGCATTTGTGGAATAGCCTGCCAAAGCCCTTACGCCACAAGCATTACCGGAGCTTGCGGTGCGAGCGCCCCACCCCCAAACTGAGCACGCGATGGCCAAGACCAACGACCCCAGCCTCTTCGATGCCGCGGCCGCCCGCATCCGCACCTCCGGCGCACCGCTGGCCGAACGCATGCGCCCGAAGAAGCTCGACGACTTCCTGGGCCAGGACGAGATCCTCGGGCCCGGCAAGATCCTGCGGCGCATCTTCGAGGAAGCCGCCGCGGCGAAGGCCACGGCCGTGGACGGCGCGCTGCCGGCGCCCCTGCCGAGCCTGATCTTCTGGGGCCCGCCCGGCACCGGCAAGACGACGCTCGCCCAACTGCTCGCGCGGGCCGCCGACGCGCACTTCACCAACCTCAGCGCCGTCAGCAGCGGCGTGAAGGACGCGCGCGAAGTGATCCAGCACGCCCGCGAACGCCTCAGCTTCGAACGCCGCCGCACGATCCTGTTCGTCGACGAGATCCACCGCTTCAACAAGGCGCAGCAGGACGCGTTCCTGCCGGCCATCGAGGACGGCACGATCTCGCTGCTGGGCGCGACGACCGAGAACCCCAGCTTCGAACTCAACGGCGCGTTGCTCAGCCGCTGCCGCGTCTTCGTGCTGCGGCACCTGGGCCCCGAGGAACTCGGGAAGCTGCTGGACCGCGCGCTCTACGACACGGCGCGCGGGCTGGGCGCACAGCCCATAACGCTGACGCCCGGCGCGCGCGAGGCGCTCTGCCGGCTCGCCGGCGGCGACGCCCGCACGGCGCTCAACGGCCTGGAACTGGCCGCGCTGACCGCGCCGCTGAAGGACGGCAGGCGCAGCGTCGACGAGGCCCTGGCGCGCGAGGCCCTGCAGCGCAACACGATCCTCTACGACGCGGCGGGCGAGGAGCACCACAACCTCATCAGCGCGCTGCATAAGTCGATCCGCAACTCGAACCCCGACGCCGCGCTGTACTACCTGGCGCGGATGATCGAAGGCGGCGAAGACCCCATGTTCATCGCGCGGCGGCTGGTGCGCGCGGCCAGCGAGGACATCGGCCTCGCCGACCCGCAGGCCGTCGTGCAGGCGCTGGCGGCGAAGCAGGCGGCGGAGTTCATCGGCTACCCCGAATGCGACACGGCGCTGGCGCAGGCGGCCGTGTACCTGGCCTGCGCGCCGAAGTCCAACGCGATCTACCGCGCGATCCACGACGCGCGCGACGAAGTGAAGGAAAGCGGCCCCGTCGCGGTGCCGCTGCATCTGCGCAACGCGCCGACGGGCCTGATGAAGTCGCTGGGCTACGCCGACGGCTACCAGTACGACCACGACTGGCCGGAGAAGATCAGTCCGCAGGAAGCGATGCCCGACGCGCTGAAGGGCCGGCAGTTCTACGCACCGACGGACCTGGGCTTCGAGAAGGAGATCCAGAAGCGCCTGGCGTACTTCGAGAAGGTGCGCAAGAAACTGCGAGAAGGGCGGGACGAAGAGGTTTGACGGTGAGCTTCAGAAAGTCTGCCCCATTTATTTGCGAGCGGAACGCGCGGCCGGCGAAAGCGCCGAAGGCGCGCATTAATGTAGCCTGGGGCAAGTGCGGCTGAAAAGCCGCGCGCCGCCCCAGGAAAACGGTTGGGCAGGATTCATCCGCGGCACGGCGCACGCTGTTGCGTGCGCCGATTTCGTTCCGAAGCCAATTTCTGTTTTGGAGTCGGCTTCTGAACGAAATCCCAAGCGGTCCCGGTTCACAAGACCGGGACCGCCTGGGTGCCGCGGCCGTGAGATAAACGCAAGCTAACCTGGGGCGGCGGGCCGCCTGCGGCGCCCCTTGCCCCAGGCTACATTAACGCGCCCTTTCAGGGCGCAGGAAGGGCAAACCGTTTTTGTTAAACGACAATTGGGCAGAACTACGCCTTGATCTCGATCAGCTCGCGCACGGCGCCTTCCAGGTTCTCGACCGCGACGGGCTTGACCAGGTAGCGCAGGTTCTTCTTCGACGCGATCACGAACTCGTCCTTGAGCTGGTCATAGGCGCTGCAGACCACCACCGGCAGGTCGATGTGCTGCGTCTTCATGCGCGAGATCACTTCCAGGCCGTGCAGGCCCGGCATCTTCATGTCCATCACCACCAGCGAGATGCCGCCCTTCTGAATGGTCTCCCACGCCTGCGTGCCGTCCTCGGCCTCCACCACCTGGCAGCCCAGCTTCTCGAGGCACAACCGGAAGACGATGCGGATGCGCTTGTCGTCGTCGGCCAGCAGCACGCGCGGCTTCTCTTCGATCTGGAAGGCCCCGGCCTTGCCGCCGAAATGCAGCTTCTTGGCCTCCTCTTCCTGCGAAGAACTCAGCTTCACCGGCGCGGCGCCGGCGGGCAGGCCCGGGCGCGGGCGAACGGCGGTGATGGCCGGCACCGGATGCACCGGCGTGGCCGGTCCGGCGGGCGCCTTGGGCTGGGCGCTCGCAGCGGGCGGCTTGGGCTGGGCGGGCACGGCGGGCACGACGCCCGAATCGGACGGCTTAGGCACCCCTACGGCCGTGCCGGGCGGCGGAACGGAGGACGGCGGGGCCAGGCCGGGCAGCTTGGGCGGCGGCGGCAGGTTGGCGCGCGGCGCGGCCACCGGGTTGGGCGGCTGGAATCCGGGCACCTGCGCGGCCGGCATGGAAGGCGCGGCCGGTGCGCCACCGGGCCCGGCGGCGAAACTCTGCGCGAAGGGCGACCGCAGGCGCCGCGTGGCGCGCACGTTGGCCTCTTCCTTGGGCGCTTCCTGGTTGAGCAGATCGTTGAGGAACGCGGCGACCTGGTTGGGGTGGTAGCCGGTGGCGCGCAGGTCGTTCTCGACCAGGTCGATGATGACCTTGCGCTCCTCGTCGTCGTTGGCAATCGCATCCAGCACGGCGCGCATCTGGAACATCGGCATGCGCCGCGCCTCGAACTCGCTGACCAGGATCAGCGCCTTGGTCTCGCGGCTGAGGTTTTTCAGAATGGCCGGATCGCTCATTCCACCGCTCCGCTACGACAATGCTCCATGGCCTGGACCCGCATCGAACAGGGCCGGCCGCACAGAGGTACCAAGGGCATTTTGAACCGCCGCCAAGCCGCTTGCAAGTCCTTACGACTGCACTGCCTTAGCGGATCCCCCCTCTGCCGCGTGCTTCCTGTAAGTATATCCCGAGCGGGCGCAGTGCGCCTCCTTTTCAGGGCCTGCACTCGTGCAAAGCGTTACGGTCGTTTCACTTTTTTTCGGAGGTCCCGGCCGGCTGGGCGGCCTTCTGGAACTCCGCCTGGCGCTCGGTCCAGTAGCGTTCGTCGTAGACGCCCACCGGCGGCGGCCTCAGGTCCAGGGCCTTGCGCAGGGTGGCCAGGGCCTTCTCGTGCTCGCCGGCTGCGTGCCAGGCCTGCGCGAGCGTGTCCCAGTTGCTGTAGTTGTCGGGGCCCAGTTCGACGCACAGCCGCCCGGCCAGCACGGTGCGCTCGCGGTCCAACGGGCGCGCGGCGGTGCCGATGGCGCTGCACCAGCAGGCCGCGTTGAGCAAATCACCCAGGACCTCGGCCTTGGCGATGGGCCGGAAGTACGTGCCGCGCGCGCGCGTGGCCTCGTCGAGCTTATGCTTCGCTACGTAGTCCTTCTCCTCGAAGATCCGCCCGCGGTCGGTGGACTCGACGCCGAAGCGCGTCTTGCCGTCGTCGTAGACCAGGTAGATGTGCTGCGGCCCGTGCGCCGGCTTCAGCGGCAGCCCGGCGCGCTCGGCGACGCACAGGTACACCACACTCAAGCCCAGGCACATGCCGGTCTTCGTCTTCAGCACGCGGTGGGGGAAGTAGTCCCCCGGCGGCTCGGTGCCCGGCGCGGACTCCTTCGCCGTGCGCAGGCCCAACTCGCCGTACAGGACCTCGTTGGCGCGCTGGATGATCGCGCGCGCGTCGGGCGCGTCCTTGGCGCGCGCCTTCACGCGCGCGGCAAGCCGGTCGAGTTCCGCCTCGAAGGCCTTCTCGGCCTCAGCGTCGAAGTCCGGGTAGATCTGGCGCGCGACGGCGGCCGCCATGGCCGAATACGACACCGCGGCGGGCTCGGCCTGAACCTTCCGCGCCAGCTCGGCCAGCGGATCGTCGGCCTTGCTGGCAGGCGTCTCCTGCGCCTCCGCCGTGTTCGGCGCGCTGGCCCGGGCGGGCGCGAGTGGGCCGAAGGCGCCAAGCACCAGCAGCGCCAGGAGGAACACGCGCCGCGTCTCACGCATCGTATTCGCGCTCCACTTCGTGCTCCTCGCCGGACAGGAACGCGCGGACCTCGCCGGCCAGCGCAGCGGCCTCGGTGGCGCGCCGTGGCGGGATCGGCAGCGCGCGCAGGAAGGCCGGCCCGTAGCGTTTGGTCAGCACCCGCTTGTCACATAGGACGACGACGCCGCGGTCGTTCTTCGAGCGAATCAGGCGCCCGAAGCCCTGGCGCAGGCGCAGGATCGCGTGCGGCACGCTGTAATGGAGGAAGGGGTCCTTGCCCTGGGCCTCCAGCAGCTCGCAGCGCCCCTGCACCAGCGGGTCGGTGAAGACCTGGAAAGGCAGCTTGGCGATGATCAGCAGCGACAGCGCCGCGCCCGGCACGTCCACGCCCTGCCAGAAGCTCGCCGTGCCCAGCAGCACCGTGCGCCCGCCGGCCTTCAGACGTTCGAGGATCGCCTCGCGCGAGCCGTCCTCGGCCTGCGCGACGACCTCGATGCGTTCGCCCGCCAGCGCCTTGCGCAGGACCGGCGCCGCCGCGCGCAAGGCCGCGTAGCTGGTGTAGAGCACCATCGCGCGCCCTTCGCTCGCCGTGGCCAGCTGCGCGATCATGCCCGTCAGCGCGTCGTTGAAAGCCCCCTCGCTCTGGCCCCCGGCCTCGGGCAGGAACGCCGGCACGTACAGCCGCGCCTGGCGCGGGTAGTCGAAGGGGCTGCCTTCCAGCAGCTCGTCGAGTTTCCCTTCCTCGCACAGCCCCACGCCCAGGCGCTGCTTGATGAATTCGAAGGACTTGCGGTGCGGCTTGCCCTCCGCCTCGCCGCCGGCCTGCGCGATCTGCGCCTGGATGCTCTGCAGGAGCGGGTTGGCCAGCGGCGCGAAGCCCGAGGCCGCGTCGGCCTGCGCGTCGCGCACGCTCAGCGTCGCGCTGGTCAGGATCACCGAACGTTTGCGCTTGTAGATCTGGTCGTACAGCAGCGGCGCGATGTCCAGCGGCGCGGCGACCACGCGCATGGCGCGGCGACCGATGCGCTCGGTCCAGTACACGTAGTTGGGCTCGTCGGCGCGCGCGACGAATTCCAGATCGCTGATCAGCTCCTGAAGGAAGACGTCCTGCGCGCCGATCTCCTTGCTCAGCTCGCGCGCGCGCGGCACGCGGCGTTTGCGGATCTCCTTGAAGTCCTCGTCCATGCGCTCGAGCGCCTGGCGCAGCCGCCCAAGCCCCGCGACGGCGGCCTCCTTGCCCGCCTGCAGGCGTTCGGCTTCCTCGGGGCGCAGCGTCTGCGCGCTGTAGCGCCGGCGCTGCTCGCCGCCTCGCCCGCCGCCGGATCGTGGCCGGAAGCCGCTGCGCCCGCCATCGTCCGAAGCTCCGCGGCGTCCGCGCTCGCGCGGAACGTACGGCGCTTCGGGCCGCTCGTCGTCGGCCGGCGGGCCGCTCAGGTCGAGCCACTCGCGCAACTGGTCGAAGAAGAGATCCGAGCCGGTGGCGGCGGGGCCGACGGCCTGGATCGCCTCCAGCACGTGCGCGTGGATCGACTCGAAGTCGCCGGGCGGGAAGTCCTCGCGGGCCTGCTCGAGCTGAAAGAGGAGCGCGGGCAGCAGGCCCTTTCCGGCGGGGCTGCCCTTCGGCGCGCGGAAGAGGCGGTTGATCAGGCGGTAGACGCGGCGCGGCGTGATCTCGCACGCGAGATGGTCGGTGGCGACGTCCTCCAGCGTGTGCGCTTCGTCGAAGACGACCTCGCGGTACGGCGGCAGGGCGCCGTGGTCCTGGTGCAGGTCGGCGAAGACCAGCGCGTGGTTGCAGACGACCACGTCGGCGGTGCGCGCGGCGCCGCGGGCCTTGTAGACAAAGCAGCGCTGGTAGAAGGGGCACTGCCGCGCGAGGCAGTCCTCGCCGACGGTGTGCAGGCGGTCCCACAATTCCGGGGCCATCTCGGGCGCGAAGGCGGCCAGTTCGGCGACGTCGCCGTCGGACGTGCGCGTGGCCCAGGTCATCACGGGCAGCAGCGCCGCGCGTTCCTCGTCGCCCAGCTCGTGCGCGGCCTCCTGGAGCGTATACATGAACTTGCGCGCGCAGAGATAGTTGCTGCGGCCCTTCAGCAGCGCGACCTCGACGTGCTCGTTCAACGCGCGGCGCAAGAGCGGCAGGTCCTTGTGAAAGAGCTGCGACTGCAGGTTCTTGGTGTGGGTGCTGATCACCAGCGGGCGGCCGGCGGCCTTCGAGAACATCACTGCCGGCGCGAGGTACGCCAGCGACTTGCCCACGCCCGTGCCGGCCTCGGCGAGCAGGTGGCGGCCGTCGTTGAGCGCCGCGGCGACGCGCTCGGCCATCTCGATCTGCTCGGGGCGGTCCTCGTAGCTGTCCAGCGCCTGCGCCAGCGGGCCGCCGGGGCCCAGGAAGGCGCGCACGTCCGAGAGCGGCACGGGGCTCTCGGGCTCCTGTTCGAGCGTCTCCTCGACAGCCTCTTCGTCCTTCGTGCCGAGGCGGTTGACGAACTCGCTGAAGTCCTTGAACTGGCTTTCGAGCGAGAGCTTCCCCTCGCCCAGGCTGCCGCTGAACTGCGTGGCGACGGCGTCCTTCTCGGCGCGCTTGAGCACCCCCTTTAAAGGATGCGTGGTGCGGGTAAGGAGCCAGTTCATCTCGGCCAAGAGCGGCAGCGGGAGCTTGAGCAGGTCGGCCTCGAGGCGCGCCCAAAGTTCGCGAAGGATGGCGGGCGTGGGCGAGGCGGCGCTTTCGATCGCGTAGTGAACGAGCAACTCGCCAACGCCATGCCGGCAGCGCTCGGGGTGCACCAGCCCGCCCAACTCTTCGATGCCGACCACCGCCGGGCCAAAGCCCACCGCGAAGCCCGTCGCCGCGGCGACGGCATTCAAGCTGCGCCGCGCCTCCTCCGCGCCGGCAACGATCCACGCGCTGGCGCCCTCGCTGAAGCCCAGCAGGTCTTCGAGGACCTCATCGATTTCCGGGGCGGCGTCGAGTTGCGCGGGGTCGAGGCCCGTCGCCTTGGCCTGCACGCGCGTGACGCGGCCGGCGGGGCGCGCGAGGCGCTCGAACGAACGGATCGATTTCGCGGGGTCTTCCAGCGCGCGGCGTTCGGCGCGCACGGCCACGATCTGGCCATCGGCGCCCGGCGCGGTGGCCACCAGCGAGAGAAATACGGGATCGTCGATCAGCATCGCACGAAGGTTCGCCCCGAACGTAGCTCCAAGTATACGGCCGATCGCCAAGCCTGCCCCTGCGAGAAATCGAGAGCCCACCGGGCGCTTATGCACCATGCCGGAACCGCGGAGAATGGGCTTTCGCAGGCATTTACTTACGCCGGGAGCATTGTATATTGAAAGGATGGAGGTCCATGCGGCCGGGAGGCAGCACGCCAGGAGTCTATGAGCGAAAAGAAGGAACGACGTCACATCCGCCTTCGCGGCGACCGACGGAGCGTCGAGCGCGAACCGGCCATCCTTGTAGGCGGCTACCGGCCCGGCGATCTGCTGGTCGGCGAAGAACCCCTGGAAGAACTCGAGCGCCTGGCCGAGACCGCGGGCGCACGCGTGGTCGGCAAGGTCGTGCAGAACATGCGCGACATCGTTCCCGGCACCTACATCGGCACGGGCAAAGCCGAGGAAGTCAAGCGCCTGGCCGAGCAGACCAAGGCCAAGTGCATCCTCTTCGACCACGACCTGACGCCCAGCCAGGGCCGCAACCTCGACAAGATCATCGGCATCAAGGTCATGGACCGCACGGACCTGATCCTGGACATCTTCGCGTCGCGCGCGCGCAGCCGCATGGCCAAGGTGCAGGTCAGCCTGGCGCTGCACGAGTACCGCCTGCCGCAGCTGAAGCGCTTGTGGACGCACCTCGAGCGCCAGACCGGCGGCATCGGCCTGCGCGGCGGCCCCGGCGAACGCCAGATCGAGACCGACCGCCGCAAGCTCGTCAAGCAGATCAAGGACCTGAAGGACGAACTCAAGGACATCAGCGGGCGCAAGGAGCGCATGGTCCAGGCCCGCGCGCAGGACCACTTCCTCGTCTCGATCGTCGGCTACACCAACGCGGGCAAGAGCACCCTGATGCGCGCGCTGACCGGCGAACAGGTGCTGGTCGAGGACAAGCTCTTCGCGACGCTCGACACCAAGACCTCCACCTTAAAGCTCGGCGGCGGCCTGGAAGCGCTGCTCAGCGACACCGTCGGCTTCATCCGCCGCCTGCCGCACCGCCTGGTGGCCAGCTTCCATGCCACGCTGGAAGAGGCGCGCCACGCCGACCTGCTGCTGCACGTCGTCGACGTCTCCTCGACCTTCGCCGCCGAACAGATGCTCGCCGTCGAAGCCGTGCTGAAGGAGATCGGCTGCGCCAAGCAGGAGACGCTGGTCGTCTTCAACAAGACCGACGCGCTGACGCCCGAGACCGAGATCGGCCTGAGCCAGCTCCAGCGCCAGTACCCCGAATCGGTCGCCGTCTCCGCGCGCACCCGCGCGGGGCTCGACCAGCTGCGCGACGAGATCCGCCTGCGCGCGCGAGAGACCGGCCAGCCGGTCACCGTCTCGGTGCACGCCGGCGACGGCCGCACACTGGCCTTCATGGCCACGCACTTCTTCGAGGACCAGCGCGCGATAGACGGCGAATGGATCACGCTGAAGGGCCGCGCCACCAAGCACGTGCTCGAACGCCTCGCCACGACCGCCGGCTCGGTGAAGATCCTCGAGAACGGCAACGGCCACGCCGGCGGCAACGGGTATTAGCGTTCGGCTATCAGCTTTCGGCTTGTACTTCGCCGCGCTCGCCCGATGCCGTTCCTCGCCCCACACCCCTCGCCCCTGACCCCTGCTTTTCGCGTAAACCCTGCCGCGCCCGGAGCTCACAGAACCCCAAGGTCCTCTTGCAGTTGGAAGGTGACGGGGACCCCAGGCTGCCTGTATACTAACTGGGCATCCTTATGGGGAGGCGGGCTATGCGAAGGCTCATCCTTATGGCATTGCTGGCGGCGCTGAGCCTGGGGCTCGGGGCCCGCACGGTCCACGCCGACACCGTGAAACTCAAGAGCGGCCTGATCTTCTTCGACTGCAAAGTCATCGAGGAAGCCGACGACTACATCGTGATCCTGGTCCACAAGAACGCCGGCAAGGTGAAGCTGCCGCGCGAAAAGATCGCCTCGATCGACTACGACCTGGCGAGCAAACTCGCCGAGCTGGACCCCGACGACTGGAAGGGCCACTACAACCTCGCCGTCTGGGCGATGTCCAAGGGCATGTACAAGGACGCCGCGCTGCTCTTCGACCTCGTGCGCGGCAAGGACGGCGCGGGCGACGACACCGTCAAGCAGCTGGGCATGGCCTACGACAAGCTGGGCCAGATCGACAAGGCCCTGGAGATCTACAAGGACTGGATCAAGTCGCACCCCGACGACAAAGAGATCGCTGCGCGCATCGAGGAGATCCGCAAGCAGCTGGGGCTCGACGAAACCAAGCCCGCCGAGGGCCCCAAGAAGGCGCAGGAGGGCCTGGAAGGCGACCCGAACCTGAACTTCCGCTGGGCGCCGGTGAAGGGCTGGCCCAACGTCAACGACTGCACCGTCCGCCCGTACACCGAGAAGGACAGCAGCGACAAGATGGTGCTGGTCTCGCTGCCCGGCGGCGACAAGGACAAGGCGGTCTTCGAAGGCAAGGGCCTGCCCCTGAACCTCACCGACCGCAACACCCTCAGCTTCCGCATCTACCAGAACTCGCCCAAACCCATCAAGATCACCGTCGCCTTCCAGAACAAGGACGGCGAGTACTTCGAAGGCAAGTCCGAGAAGGTCGCGTCCAACGAGTGGGTGCAGGTCGAGATCCCGCTGGGCGGCACCGACTTCAAGACCGAGAAGTCCAAGTGGGCCTTCACCGACACCCTGCGCGGCAAGGACCACATCAACAACGTCCTCTTTCTCATCTACGCGCAGAACAAGGTCGACCTGTACGTCGACCGCATCTTCTTCAAGTAACGGAGCCCGGATGCGAAAGCTCGTCCTGCTGCTCGCCGCCGCGAGCCTGTGCGCCTCGTTAGGCCTCGGCGATGCCCGGGCCAACCCGAACGAAGCGCGCGCAGCCGCCAAAGAGAAGGACCGCGCGCAGGCCTCGCCCCGCGAGATCGGCGGGCCGCTGCGCTTCCTCGATCCGGACTTCATCGGCACCCTGCCCAACGACTTGATCACATTCGGCATCGACGACACAGGCGTCAGCTACTTCGAATTGGGCGACATCGCCACCGGCGAACCCTTCGAACGCATGGTCCACATCGCCGGCGGCAACGCGCCCTACCAGATCGTCGTCACGGCCTTCGTCGAAGTCTCCGGCGGCAACGCACAGGCCGTCATCACAGACGGGATCCAGCTAAGCGACGCCGGCGTCGTCAGCGGCACGTACACCGGCCTGGAGGAAGAGATCTTCTTTGACGTGCGCGTGGTCGATTCGGTCGGCGCGGAGCTGACCGGCATCTTCCACCTGCTGGTCGATACAACCTTAAGCTTCCGCTTCGCGCAGGACCGCCTGGCCGGCGCGCAGTTGGGCCTGAACTACGTCACGCGCATCGACACCGTCAACAACCTCGGCGACCCCGTCTTCTTCAACGTCGAGGCCGGCAGCATCACGCTCGACGGCGGCGACATCGACGACCTCGAGGAGATCGGCCTGACGTTGAACGCCGACGGGACGCTCTACGGCCGCCCCCTGCAGACCGGCACGCTCGAATTCACCTGCGTCGCCGACGACGGGTTCGGCACGCTAGCGGTGGACTACACCGACGGTCTTGACGAATTCCAGGTCTTCACCGTCGAGATCGAGGACATGACGCAGGCCATGTCCACGGTCATGCTCTTCACCGCGCAGATCAAGGGGAACCTCGAGAAGACCCAGGTCGACTCGCTCGCCATCAAGGGCATCCTGGACCTCAACGGCCAGCTGCTCGCCAACCTCGCCGGCCGCCCCATCACCCTGCGCATCGGCGGCGGGCCCCAAGGCACCGGCGCTCCCTACGGCCGCACCTACACCGCCATCGTCAACGGCACCGGCAAGGCCAAGTCCGACGCCCTGGGCGAAGACGACGACTTGAACGAGATCGTGATCGACCAGTTCTCCTTCTCCGTCAACACGAAGGGCTTCTTCAGCGCCAAGGTCAAGGCCACCGATCTGCTCGCCGCCGTCAACGCCGAGAACTTCGCCGACGGCGACGACGTGCGCATCTACATTGAGATCGCCGTCGGGCGGCTGCTCGCCGTCGAGGCCCTCGAGATGCCCGCCCACGTCACCGCCACCCGCTACGAGATGCGCTACGCGCTCAACCGCGACGCACAGAAGGGCCAGCCCCTGGCCGGCGGCGGGCAGGGCTTCGCCGTCGCCGCCACCGATGTCGGCGCCGGTGGCCTGAACCCCGGCGACAAGTTCACGCTGCGCTTCTACGGCGCGCCGCGCTTCGGCATCGACGGCAGCGACCTGGCCGGCACCGGCAGCGCCACCCTGCGCCTGGGCGACGGCTTCGAGCAGTCGATGTCCCTCGACACCAGCACCCCGCGCCCGATCTTCAAGCGCGAGAAGGGCAGCGACGAGCCCGTCATCGAGTTCCGCCTCGACCCCAAGGGCATGCGCCACTTCGCCACCACGCAGAAGATCCTCGAGGACGACACCCTCTTCCCGCTGGCGAGCGAGAGCAGCGAGCCCTACGGCCTGCAAGTCGAACTCGACGCCGGCAGCCTCAGTTGCGCCACCACCGTGCTGATGTTCCCCAACCGCAGCAAGTGGCAGAACAAGCCGTAGCAATTCGTTGAAAAACATCCGGCCGCGTATGGTTGGGAGGGCGAGGCTCCGCCCGAACCGCGGCGAACGAGTTTCCCGTCTCCGGTTTCCAGTTTCCGGCTAACGGATTGCGTGGCAGTACGGGCAAGCGCGTGGCGCGGGCTGCCAACCCGCGCATGGATTCCCGTGAACCGAACGCTTCCTAATGGATTCTTGTCGCTTCACTTTGTTCCGCGACCCGGACGTGGTGACGTCCGGGCCAACCGCTCGTTAGTTCTTCGTGCGTTTCGTGTCCTTCGTAGTGAATCCGCGCCTTCGGCGCTCTCGCCGAGTGCAACTACCCGTTTTCCTTCTGATAGGGCGCGTTTTCGGTTTACGTCAAGCTTCGCGCGCAGTAGCGTCTCCTTTCGAAAGTCACGAAGGGAGCCCTCCATGCCGAAACCCAACGAGACCGCCGCACGCGCGTACCGCATCACCACGCCGCTGGGCACCTGGCGCGCGGTATTCAGCGACCGCGGCCTGCGCGAACTGACCCTGCCGCGCCATCCGAACAAGCCCCAAGCCGCGAAAGATGCGCCGGAACTCAACGGCCAGGAGGGCGCGCGCGGCCAGCGCCTGCGAACGGCACTCGATGCGCGGCTGAAGGGCAAGAACGCCGACTTCCCCTTGAGCTTCTTCGATCTCGACGGGCGCCCGCCGTTCTTCCGCCGCATCTGGGAAGCGATGCACGCGATCCCCTTCGGCGAAGTGCGCAGCTACGGGGACCTCGCGAAGGCCGCAGGCTCGGCCAAGGCCGTGCGCGCGGCGGGCCAGGCCTGCGGCGCCAACCCGGTGGTGCTCTTTCTGCCCTGCCACCGCGTCGTGGCGGGCTCCGGCCCCGGCGGATTCGGCGGCGGCATGGACTGGAAACGCCGCCTGCTGGCGCTGGAAGGATTTTCACTGGAAGCGTAATAGAAGGAAGGGGCCGCACTTGCGCGAGCCCCGCCCTTTATTGGACCGGACCGGCGCGCGTGAACTCAGCTTCCTGGAGCCCGTTCCCGCTCAGTTGGAAGCAGCGCCTGGCGGTGGTCGCGTGGATGCTGTTTCTCCTATCCATGATCCTGAACGTTTGGAAGGGATACAACGGCTACCAGCTTCACTTCGCTTTCTTTGGTCCACGCGGCATTCCGTCCATTGACCTTTTTTCTGGGTTCCTCATTACGATGGGGTTCTGCATTCCAACGCTGGCGCTTCCACTTTCATGCTGCCATACCTTCTCCTTGCTGCGAATCCTTGACAAGCATCAAGAGACCGTCGTGCATCTTTCGATCGTCCTTTCTTTCGCGCCAGTGCTCCTCGTCATTTTCCACTACCCTGGCCATCAGCCCGGATTCTATGTCTGGTGGGCTTCCCTCATTCTGGCGTCGATTTCGCTGGGCATGAGCGACCCGCCGAAGGTGCAGAGCAGGTTCCAATTCCGGCTCTCCACGCTGCTCCTGGTCAGCATCCTCATTCCGCTTTGCGTATACGCGAACCTGCGCTTCCTGAGCCCCGGGAGTTCGCATTCGGCGCTTTTTGTCCGCGTCGCCGCGTCGGTCCTGGCCCTGGTCCTGGTCTTCGATCTGTGGAAACTTTGCGGTAGCCTGTTCGCACGGCAGAGCGGGGCGGCCGAGAAGGCATAGGCCCGCCGCCGTGCAGGGCGGCAGCGCCAGAGAGGCATCGACCATGGCCGAGTACCGCGTCATCACGCTGACCGACCGCGCGCCGCCCGACGACGTCTTGCGCCACGCGCTGATGGAACCCGGCGAGACCGGGCGCTACGGCAAGGTCATCCGCTACCGCCACGAAGCGACGAAGACCGTCTACGAGGTGCTGCTCTTCAAGGCTGGGCGCCCGCCCAACCGCGAGGAAGTCCTCGCCGACCTGCGCGCCGACGTCGCCGAGATCGAGCGCCGCCTGGCCGAGGGCAAGGAAGCCGGCGCGGTGGCCGGCTGGATCGACCGCAACCTCTTCCAGGGCGCCAAGCCCGGCGACCTCGAACGCCGCCGCGCCGACATCCTCGAGACCATCGCCGCCGTCGAGGAAAACTACGCGCCGGGCGAGGCCGTGCCGGTGCCGTAACGGATCGTTCCGGGTCCGGGTTCCGGGTTTCATCTATCTCTCGATTCTTCCGGGCAAGGGCGCCGGGGCCATCGCCTATGGATGCGAAAGCACTAAAACGACAAACTTGTATTGATTAATCCTCCCTGCGTGTTATATGCAGTAACGAAGGTCAAGGACCGCACAATGACACTCGCTGGCAAGAGCATTCTGGCCATTGACGATGACCCATCCGTAGCCGAAATGATGGCCGATACGCTGGCAAGCAGCGGCGCGGCTGTAAAGATAGCGGCCACCGTCAAGGACGGATTGGCGGCGCTTCAAACCGGCAAGTTTGACCTGATCCTCCTGGACTACGTCATCAGCGAGAAGGTGGCCGAGCAGTTCCTGTCGAAGGCCGCAGCGCAAGGTTCCGGCGCAGACGTACCGGTCATCATCGTAAGCGGTCACGGCGAAAACCTGACGTTGGAACGTTTCGGCAATTACGCCCAGGTCAAGGCCGTGCTCTCCAAGCCATTCGATCCCGGCGTTCTGCTTAGCCTGGCGGCCAGGGCGATTCGTTAGCAGCCCACCTGAAGCCGAGGCCCAATGGACCAGGAAGCTCCGTCCAACGAACTAAGGCGAGTCCTTGAAGCCGTAACGGATCTTTCCCGAGCCAGGTCCCTTGAAGACGTTATGCAGGTCATCCGCCGCGCCGCGCGCGATTTGACCTCCGCCGACGGCGTGACCTTTGTTCTTCGGGACGGAGACCAGTGCTATTATGCGGAGGAAAATGCTATCGCGCCCTTGTGGAAGGGCATGCGTTTCCCCATGAGCGCCTGCATTTCCGGATGGACCATGCTCCATCGCCAGGAAGTAGTGATCGAGGATATCTACGCCGACCCCCGAATTCCCGCAGACGCCTACCGACCGACTTTCGTGAAGAGTTTGGCCATGGTGCCCGTTCGCCGCGAGGACCCCCTGGCGGCCATCGGCGCATACTGGGCCTCGAATCATAAGGCCACCGAACGTGAGTTGTACCTGCTCCAGTCGTTGGCCGACAGCACGGCCCTTGCCTTGGCGAACGTCGAACTCTACCAGGACCTGACCCGCAAGGCGGAAGAGGCGGCGGGACTGTACCAGCGCGCCCAGCAGGAGATCGCCACCAGGGAACAGCTTGAGACCGAGTTGTGGCATGCGCAGAAGATGGAGGCGATCGGGCAACTCGCGGGCGGAATTGCCCACGATTTCAACAACCTCCTCACCGTGATCTGTGGGTACAGCCGGCTGGCCCTGGACAATGCGCGTGGCGACGAGAACTTGAGGAGGCAAATTGAGGAGATCGGCAAGGCCGGCGAGCGTGCGACCTCCTTGACGCGCCAATTGCTGGCCTTCAGCCGCAAACAGGTCCTTCAACCCAAGGTATTGAATCTGAACGAGGTCGTCGCGCAAGCCGACTCAATGCTCAGAAGGCTCATTGGCGAAGACATCGACATCGTAACGAAGCTGGAGCCGAACCTCGATCCCGTCCGGTTCGATCCGGGGCAAATCGACCAGATCCTCATGAACCTGGCCGTGAATGCGCGGGACGCCATGCCGCAGGGCGGCAAACTGACCATCGAAACCGACAACATCGAGTTGGATGAGGAATACGCGCGAACGCACGCCGACGCGCGCAAGGGCCCTCACGTGATGATCGCCGTGACGGATACGGGCACCGGCATGGACGCGCAGACCCTTAATAGAATCTTCGAGCCGTTCTTCACGACCAAAGGCGTTGGAAAAGGAACCGGGCTGGGACTGTCGACCGTTTACGGGATCGTCAAGCAAAGCGGCGGGAATATCTGGGTGTACAGCGAACCCGGGCGGGGTACCACGTTCAAGATCTATCTGCCGTGCGCGGAAGAAGCGGCATCGCCCAGGGATCGAAGCGCCGGCCGGCCTCCGGTCCCGCTGGGCAAGGGCAAGATTCTGGTCGTGGAGGACGACGAGAACGTACGGGCCTTGATCCAGGATGTCCTGGAGTCGGGCGGGTACACCGTGATCGCGACCGGAAATCCACAAGAGGCCCTAGCGGCCTGCGACCAGCACGCGGGCGAGATCCGGCTTCTGCTTACCGACGTAGTCATGCCGGGCATGGGCGGACGCGAACTTTCGGAGAAGCTCGTTGCCAAGTGGCCTGCCATGAAGGTCGTGTTCATGTCCGGCTACACGGACAATGCGATTGTCCATCATGGCGTGTTGGACCCCGGCCTGCATTTCATCGAAAAACCGATCCTGCCGAAGGTACTCCTGGAACGCATTGCCGATTTTCTGGAAGCCCCTTGAGAATACGCCAAGGCCGTGCCGGTGCCGTAAAAGCCAACGTCTCGAGTTGCGAGTTTCGAGTTGTACGCTTTGCGTGTGTAGCTCGGAATCCCGAAGGCAACTGCCATGCCCGGCGATGCGCCGCGCGATTCAGGCGCGCCTCGCCGGCTTCGCGGCCGGAATTCCTTTCGCAGTTTTCCAGTTTTTGGGGATTTGCGGTTTTCAGTTTTCCGTTTTCTTTCCCCCTCCTCACCCCTCGCCGCTCACCCCTGGCATTTGCCGTTCACGTAAACCCTATTTGCACCGCGCGCAGCACGCCGTGCAGAAACGTCATAAGTCCAATGATTCCGTTACGAAAAAAATCCTGCACCTGGTTGGAATCGAGGAAAGATCGATACAAATCGCCATGTGCACTCCAGCACGTCGCGCAGCACCATGCGGCTCGCGAAATTTCGCGACTGACGTTTTTCGTCCCTCGCGAAATCACGCGACTTCGGATTTTCGATTCTTGTGGGCCGAAAATGAAACCCGGCCGGCGGAATCGCTCCGACGGCCGGGTCCGGTGAGTCCTAATGGCTGCCGCGCAATTGGCCCGTCGACCGGTTGGACAGTGACTGGGCTTCTTGCTCTGCTCCTTTTATCCGCCCCGGGCGCTTTTCGCGGCTCTCGGGTTGGTCATCGCGTCTTATGGACTCTCGCAACGCCGCGGAATTAGGATGCGGCCAGTGTGGTGCTGAGGAACACCGTCCGTTACGCGGACAGCCACCTCCGGTCACCGTAGGGTCTACTGCTCGTCACTGGACCACCTCCTTTCCAATCGGGCCCCCCTGCCTCAGGCCTTACCTCCCCCGGAGCGGGTCGGTAACCGGTGCGAAGTCTTTCTGGACTCTCGACCTCCGGTTTGCGGCCTGAACAGGTGCGATCTCGACTTGCCGGCGGACGGCTCCACCGGCCTCTGTTACTAATGATCGGCTATGCACAAGTGCAAGCAAACTTTTTTACAGAAGAATTTTCAATTCGGTAACAATGCGTAGGTTTTATGACGATGCACATATCATTTTTTTGACGTACCATCTTGCAAAAATTCCGGTGCTGTGCTTACGCATTCCCCTGCGCACGCGTGCCGAACGTCGTGCATTCATGCGCGATTTCGCTCAGGAAAAAAGCTTCCATCCCGCGACGTGCGCGCGCGCCTGCGGATTTTCCAGGCACAAACCAAGGGGCGTTACGCTGACCCAGCCCTGCCGCAGCGCCACCGCATCGATCGACTCGTCGTCGTCGCGAAAGATCATCTCGCCTTCCAACCGGAAGCGCCGCCGCGCGCCCGAACGGTTCTCTTCGATGTAATACTCCTTGAAGCCGCTCGAGCCGTGCTTCGTCAGACGCACGCCCTTGATCTGCGCCTGCGGGCGGTTGGGGATATTGACGTTGAGGATCGACCACTTCGGCAGCCCGTGCGCCAGCGCCGCTTCGATCACCGGCCGCGCGATCTCGGCGGCCAGCGCAAAGTGCCAGATGCCGTCCGGCGGCACGTCCAGCGAGAGCGCCAGCGCAGGCAACTCGCAGATGCACGCCTCCAGCGCCCCGGCCACCGTCCCCGAGTACAGCACGTTCATACCCACGTTGGGCCCGCGGTTGATGCCGCTCAGCACCAGGTCAGGCTGGAAATCCGGAAAGAGGTTCGTGATCGCGATCTTCACGCAGTCGGCCGGCGTCCCCTCAACCCTGTACGTGGGAACGCCTTCCAGCGGCGCGGGCAGCTTGACCTCCTCCACGTACAGGGGCTCGTGCAGGGTGATCGCGTGGCCCACGCCGGACTGTTCCTGCGCCGGCGCCGCCACGCGCAGGTCGTGGCCGGCAGTCAGCAGCTCGCGCACAAGCGAGGTCAGACCGGGCGAGGAGAGCCCGTCGTCGTTGGTGATGAGGATGCGTTTGGTGGCGCTCATGGCGGCTCCGGTCCCGGCACGTCCCGCAGTTTCGGCCTTAGTGTACGGCAGCCCGGACGGCTTGGACAGCGTACGCGGATCCGGACACTCGAGCGGCCCCGTGCTAATTCCACAACCCATTCAAGTTCAAATACTTACAATTTCGCATTCGACACGATTCGACTGGCACGCCTCATGCGCAAAGGTATCGCGCAGCTTCATGACCGTCCGGAGTTCCGGACGGTGGTCCGATTGCGGAGGGCACGCGATGAGCGACACGTCCTATCCCTGGGTGGCCAACCGAACCAACCAGTTCGCGCCGCTGCTGATCTCGGGGCTGTTCCTGACGATCTCCTCGGTGGCAGGCCTGCTCGCGCTCTTCTCCGCTTAAGTTCGCAGGGCAAGCCTTGGCAGGCGCGCGGCCCGGGATTCGTGTGGAATCCAGGCCGCTCGTCGTTTGCAGGTGCAGGGGAATCGAGTCAGGCCTTCTGTCCGCGTTCCATCAGCCAGCCGATCGTGAAGACCGTCCCGCCGATGCCCAGGAAGAGGAACTCCTTGGCCATGCTGGGCTCGCCGCTGGGCGTCATGCCCAGCCCGGCGAACAGGGCCATGCCGACCAGGGCCATACCGGCCAGTTCAAGCAGTTTTCCAAACGCATAGCGCATGGACGCATTTTCGGCGACCTGTGCGCGGGTGTCGAGTGCGAAACGCCCTGCAGCGCACTCCCTTCTGCGTTTATAATGCGCGCGGCCTGAAGCGAAGGCGCGGCACGAGGAACGGGTGTGGCATTCGTCGGCGTGGACAAGGCGGTCTTCTGCCCCAGCATGGACAGCTTCCTGGGGGCGCTGAAGGGCGTATTGGCGGCGCACCACGCGGCGCGTTCGCCCGAGGACCTGTGGGGCTTCTCGGGCCTGGCCTTCCGCACGCAGGTCCACCGCACGCTCAACCCGGCCGGCCTATTCCTGCGCCAATGGGACGAGACCTACCCGCGCATCGTGCGGCGCCTGGGCTTCGACTGCTTCAGCGGCCTGCGCGACTTCTACTATACGGAGGACGACCTCCCGCAGCTGCAGCGCGGCTGGATGGGCAACATCGAGCGGCACCTCGAGGACGGCCTGCCGGCTATCGCCTACGGGCTGCACGGCCCGGCCTTCGGCATCATCAACGGCTTCGACGACACGACCGAGGACTACCGCGTCAGCACGTTCCTCGACGGGCAGCACGACGGGCCCGTCAACGCGCAGGACTTGGGCAGCCACCACCCGCCGCGCATCTTCGTCCTGATCGTGACCAGCCGGCTCGAGAAGCACGATCCGCGCGCGGCGCTGATGGAAGTCCTGCGCGAGACCGCCGCGCACGGCGGCGGCACCGAATGCGACGCGAAGGGGCAGCCCGTCGAGGTCCCCGGCGACCTGGCGCTGGCCGGCGACGCCTTCGACGCCTGGATCCAGGCCCTGGCGGCGCGCAACGTGGCGCCGCACTGGGGCGCGGCCGTGACGGCCGGGTATCATCTGGAAGCGCGGGCGCTGGGCGCGGCCTTTCTGCGCGGCACGGCGAAGGTGCTGCTGCCTGAGCACGCCGGGGCTCTGGACGAGGCGGCCGCGCACCTGGAGCGCGAGGCGGCGGTCTTGCAGGGCGTTGCGAAGCTGTTTCCCTCGGCGCAGCCCGAGGCACTGGACGACCCGCAGCGGCGCATCGAGGCGGCGCACGCCCTGACCGCCGCGAAGGCCGAACACGCCTCCGCGCTGGTACTGCTAAAGAGGCTAGTGACCGAAACGCCGTGATGGCCGTAGGATACGGCGCGTCGAATGGACAAGGGACGGGGTGCGAAGCGTGATCCGCCTCAAGCACACTCGGGGACTGGCCGCACGCGACGGCGTACTGCTGCTGGCCGCCGCCGCCATCGTCGGCGCGGGCGTGTGGCTCGGCCTGCGCAAGCCCGACGCCGCCGGGCCCGGCGGCACGTCCGGCCTGGGCAGCGAGACCTTTCGGCAGCCGGCGATCCTGACCGGCGGCGCCGAATCCGACGACGGCAGGCCGCGCCTGCGCGGCTTCGCCAAGGACCTGCTGGCTGGCGGCCAGATCGACGCGCTGGGTGAGAACATGCCCTTCGTCGTGGGCGACGAGTTGGAACTCGACGCCGACGGCCGCAACGTCAACGAGTACCGCTGGAGCTGCAACGGCAAAGTGGTGCTCGACGGCGGGAAAGAGTGGTCGTCCGCCAGCCTGCGCCCCTTCCCGCTCGACGCGCCCGGCACCTACCGCTTTACGGTCGAAGCGCGCGACAGCACGAGCGGCGAGGCCGCCGCGCCGCTCGAGAAGAGCCTCGAGGTCCCCGGCCTGAAGCTGGTTTCGTTCGCGCCGGAATTCAACGAAGACGCCGACCACGTCGTCACCGGCACCGAACTAGGCTTCCAGGCCGACACCGTTACGCCGCTGCGCCTGATCGAATACCGCTACCGCCTGCTGGTCAACGGCGCGCCGATCCTCCAGGAAGGCCAGGAATGGGTCGACTCCGATTGGTTCAGCTACACCTGCGCCAAGCCCGGCCGGTACCGCTTCAAGCTCCAGGCCCGCCGCGCCGCTGCGGACCAGGCCGAGAGCGAACTCGAATGGCCCGCCGTCCTCTCGAAGGAACTGATCGTCGCCGACGCGGTGGTGGAGGACTTCACGCACTCGGGCTCGGAACACTGCGCCGTGAACTCCGCCGTGGCGCTCGACGCGACCGTCGAGAGCAAGAACGCCGAGGATGTGGAAGTCCGGTTCGGCTACCGCGGCATGCAGCAGGACGACCCCGTCGAGTGGATCGCCGGCGACGACGGAAAGGTCTGGGGCAGCGCACAGCGGCGCTGGGTGCCGCTGCGCGCGGGGAACTTCCACCTTCGCGCCGAGGTTCGAATCAAGGGCCGCGAAGCCGCCGATGATTTTCGGGAGATATTAATACTTATCTCCGAAGGCCAAGAGAATTTCTGAGGTTACGCGCCGATATTCTCGCATTTGTGCCTTAGGATCCAACCGGTCCTCCGTCCACTTCCCCGGAATTGGTACCCCTTAATTGGGGTCCTGCGGATACGCACATGGTGCTGAAACGGAGGCTTTTCCAACGCACTTAACTGCTTCCACGCGCTGTACTTTGCGGGGATTTTCGACTTGCGACTTGGGGAACGGAGCATACATTTTCAGGGAAGCCAATTTCCAGGCCATGAGACCGTATCGGAGCGGCGCGGGATGCCTCTCTGGATGGTGATTTTCAATCCGCGGGACTGAGTCCGGGCGGATCGTCCTAGGCTGAGTGCGGGGAGTCCAAGCAGGCATGCTTAAACTAATCCTACGCTCGCGCGCGCTGATGCTGGGCCTGTTCCTGGCTGCGCTGGGTTTCTCCTATGCTCTAGCCACCTCCGGCGGAGCCCAGGCGCGCATCGTGGTCATTCCGGGCAATGTGGGGATCGACAACGGCAGCCTGCGCTTCACCAACCTGTTCCTGGACAACCCGGCGGCGATCCCTGGTCCCACGCGCAACAGCCTTCACGTCGACGCGGCCAATTACCCGGACGGTGGCGATACGCCCGTCGATCCGCGCGGCCACGACCTGGGCGACGCCACCTACGACGAGGAACTCACGCGCTTCCTGCGCGCGGCGGGCGGACTGCCCCCCTACTTCTTCACGGGCGGACCCGCGGCGGATCCGCAGAACAGCCCCGACAAGTCCACCCTACGCCTTTCGAACTCCGGGCGCATTGCCGGCACGGTCGACGATTTCGTTGTTTCGCCCCTGATCTTCGATGCCACGGTCACGGACTCGCGGGGCACCCAGGTCGACGCTAACTTCTACCTGTTCCTGCAGCAGCCCAACCGTTTCCAGCCGGTGAACGATTTCTTCGAGTACTCCAACTTTGGCGATACGGCGCCCGTTGGACTTGACTTGGGTGGCATTCCCTGCGTGAGCCTGCTCAACGGGGACGTGGGCATGCCCTACCTTGACAAGGTCGAGATCATGAACGGCGAGTCCACCGCGGAAGGCTGGCCGCTGTTCACGGACGCGCAGAAGCCCAACGGCGGCGACGTCACCGTGCTGCTGAACGACGGCAACCATCCGCTCTCGGGGCGGGCCGGGCCTTCGGCTCCGACCCCAGCGGGTCCCGTTCGCCTGTTGGACACGGCCTTTGCGCCGGTGGCCTCGTTCCTCACCCTCGAGGAGGTGGGCCTGTCGATGGCCGTGGACGGCACGGTTTTCGGCGTGCCGTTCTTCAGCGGCTTCATCGAATTCGATGCCCTGGCCTTTGACGGGCACGTCTTCCCGCCGGTTGGTGATCTGCTGACGGGTACGGGCTGCCACGCCAAGGAGCGCGTGGTCCGCATCGCCGTCGACCGTAACGACCTCTTTTCCCAGGGCGATCCGGCGACCGTTCCGTTCAACGTTGGCCAGATCAACAACGACTTGGTAATCCAGAACCTCGTCCTGAGGACCGGCGACAGCGTCACCGACCAGGAAGACTCGCTGATCGTCACCGGCAAGTTCAATCCCAACGGCCAGTTCGGTGCCAGCGAGCGCAAGCAGCAGAACTTCAGCATCGCCTTCGGCCAGATGCACTTCAGCGCGCCGATGGACGACAAGAACACGGTCAAGGACCACGTCTTCAAGGATGGCACGCGCCTGTCGGCCAGCTTCGTCTCGCGCACCGGCACCTTTGTAATCCAGATTTCGAAGGGTCACTTCCGCTGGCCCCTGGGCGCCCTCTTCGGCGCGCCGAATGCGCCCGTCAAGCGCCTGCCGGTCTACATCGGGATCGAGAACGTGATCCAGTCGGCCGAGGCCCTAACGGTCGTCAACAAGCGCAAGGGCCTGCGCTCGACCCTGACCTACAAGTACGGCAAGAACCTCCGCAACGGCGTGGACCTGGCCAACCTCTCGCTGGGCGGCGTCTTCCAGGTCTACAACGCTCGCGGTAAGAACGGCGAAGACTTCGGCGTGCCGGGCGACGCCTGGACCACCCGCTTCCTGATCTCCCCGCGCTGCACCCGCGACGACCCGACGTTCGTCACCAACGCTCAGGCGTGGCCCGGCATCCAGGTTCCAGACGGCACCGACCTGGCGCCCGGCCTGACGAACCTCAAGAGCATCACCGTGCGGATCGGGACGTGGAGCGGCAGCTACACGCTGTCCAATCTCTTCCTGCAGCCGGAGGCGGGCCTGAAGGTCAAGGCCAGCGCCAACGGCACCGTGGTCACCTTCCCGCAGTACAAGGCCGCCCTGCGAAAGTTTGTCATCAGCGCCAGCCATCAGAACGGCATGGTCGTCACGTACCCCATCGCCGGCGTCGGCTTCGTGAGCCCGAAGACCGGCATCGCACAGCCGGGCGGCGCAGGTGACATCTCCGAACCGCCCTTCGGCCTTGGCATCGACCTGATCCGCACCGCCACCGCGGGAGCGCCCTTCCCCACCGCCTTCGACCTGCACGGCGAAGATGGCCGCGCGCTCGTCGGCGAGAACAACGGCTGGACCGAGACGCTGCCCAAGGGCTTCGACTAAACCGTACGCAGCGCAACCGTTGCAGAATCCAGAGCCTCCGGCCGAACGGCCGGAGGTTTTTTTGTGCCGCAACGAGACCCATCGTACGTTGCCGCCGGGGAGCGACCCTATACAATCCGCCGAAGCGTTTTCACTACCTCAATAAGGGAGTCCTTCACCCATGTCCGAGATCCTGTCCGTCCGCGCCCGCCAGATCCTCGACTCGCGCGGCAACCCTACCGTCGAGGCCGACGTGCTGCTCGAGAACGGCGTGCGCGGGCGTGCCGCCGTGCCCAGCGGCGCCAGCACCGGCGCGCACGAGGCCGTCGAACTGCGAGACGGCGACGACAAGCGCTACCTGGGCAAAGCCGTCACGCGCGCGGTGCGAAACGTCAACGAGATTTTGGCCCCGGAACTTGCCGGCCTGAACGCCGCCGACCAGCGCGGCATCGACCGCACGCTCTGCGAACTGGACGGCACCGATAACAAGGCCAAGCTGGGCGCCAACGCGCTGCTGGCCGTCAGCCTGGCCGTGGCCAAGGCCGCGGCGGCCGACGCCGAACTGCCCCTGTACCGCTACCTGGGCGGCACCGGCGCCTACCAGCTTCCCGTGCCGATGATGAACATCCTTAACGGCGGCCAGCACGCCGACAACAACGTCGACATGCAGGAGTTCATGGTGATGCCGGTGGGCGCGGCGAGTTTCAGCGAAGGCCTGCGCGCGGGCGCCGAAATCTTTCACAACCTCAAGAAGGTGCTCAAGAAGAAGGGGCTCAACACCGGCGTCGGCGACGAAGGCGGTTTCGCGCCGGATCTGAAGAGCAACGAAGAGGCGCTGGAGGTGATTCTGGAGGCCATCGAGGCCGCAGGCTACGCGCCCGGCACCGATATCGCGCTGGGTTTGGACTGCGCGGCGACCGAGTACTACGACGCGAAGAAGAAAATCTACACCCTCGAGGGCGAGAAGAAGGCCAAGACCAAGGACGCCAGCGCGATCGTCGAGTTCCTCTCCGACTGGTGCGAACGCTACCCGATCATCACGATCGAAGACGGCTGCAGCGAGGACGACTGGGACGGCTGGAGCAAGCTGACCAAAGCCCTGGGCGAGAAGGTGCAGCTCGTCGGCGACGACCTGTTCGTCACCAACGTCAAGCGACTCGAGAAGGGCATCGCCGAGGGCATCGGCAACTCGATCCTGATCAAGGTCAACCAGATCGGGACGCTGACCGAGACCCTGGACGCCATCGAGATGGCCAAGCGCGCGCGCTACACCGCCGTCATCAGCCACCGCTCGGGCGAGACCGAGGACACCACCATCGCCGACCTGGCCGTCGCCACCAACGCCGGCCAGATCAAGACCGGTTCGGCCAGCCGGACCGACCGCATCTGCAAGTACAACCAGCTGCTGCGTATCGAAGAGGAACTGGGAGAGATCGCCGTCTATCCCGGCCGCCGCGCCTTTTACAACCTGGCACGCTGATCGCCGGCGGTAGATGGGCCGCAGGGCAGAACCTATATAAGGAGTTTAGCATGGCCGGCCACCGCACCGCCGACGCCCCACGTGCGCTGTCGTGCACCTGCACGCTGATCGCCCGCGACGGCACCTCCGGCCAACTGGGCATCGCCACGGCCTCCAAGTTCCTCGCCGTCGGTTCGGTGGTTCCCTTCCTGCGCCCCGGCGTCGGCGCCGTCGCCGTGCAGTACCGGCACGAGCCTCGCATGGCCTACGAGATCCTCGAGGAACTCGAGTCCGGCGTAGCGCCCGCCGATGCCGCCGACCGCGCGATGAAGTTCTTCGGTGAGCCCGAGAAGCGCCAGGTCGCCGTGCTGATGGCCAATCCACAGAAGGGCCAACTGGCCTGCTTCGCGCACACCGGCGACGGCTGCCCGCCCTGGGCCGGACACCACGCCGACGAGAACCTCGTCATCATCGGCAATCACTTGGCCGGCGAGGCCGTGCTGGCCGCCGCGCGCAAGGGCTTCGAGGCCTGCCCAAGCCCGCACCTGGCCGAGCGCCTCGTTGAAGGCCTGCTTGCCGCCGACCGCGCCGGCGGCGACACCCGCGGCAAGCAAGCGGCCGCCGTCAAAGTGGTCGGCAACGAGACCTTCCAGGCGCCTGCCGTCGACCTGCGCGTCGACGACCACCACGACGCGACCGCCGAACTCCACCGGCTGTGGATCCTCTTCCGCCGCCAGACCGGCACGCAGACGGCCCTGCCGCCGCCGCCACCGCGTTCGCTGCCGGCCGAGCAGCCCGCCGAATAGTTCGTTCGCTTTCGCCGAAGCCCGAAGGGAGCCCCACGCAATGAGCACGCCACCCGCTTTCACCGAAGTCCCCGTCACCGCCGTCGGCAACGAAACGCCCGAACTCCTGCATCTCCAAGTCGAGCCCGGCGCCGACCTGGCCGCCACCTACACCACGCCCGGACAGTACGTGCAGATCCAGGGGCCCGAAGGCAAGCCCGGCTTCTTCGCCATCGCCAGCGGGCCCGGGCGCGCGCGTTTCGAGTTCCTGATCAAGCGCGGCGGCGGCATCGCCGAAGCCCTGGCGGCGAAGAAGCCCGGCGACCGCGTTGCCATCAGCGTTCCGGCGGGCAAGGGTTTCCCTATTAAGGAAGCGCAAGGCAACGACCTGTACCTGATCGGCGCGGGCTCGGGCCTGGCCCCTCTGCGCGCAGCGGTGCATCACGTGCTGAATAACCGCGGTGCCTTCAAACAGGTGGTCCTCTACTACGGTGCGCGCACGGCGCAGTCATTCGCCTACGGCGCGGAACTCGACGCCTGGCTGGCGCAGGGCATCGAGGTCACGCGCGTCTGTTCTCAGCCCGCGGCCGGCTCGTGGCCTGGCGTGAAGGGCCGCGTGCAGCAGGCCCTGCGCGAGCGCAAGCCCCGCCTGGCGGCCAACACCTGTGTCTTCGCCTGCGGGATGAAGGATATGGTGACGGACCTCAAGGCGCTGATGCCGGAACTGGGCGTGCCGGCCGAGCGCGTCTTCCTCAACTTCTGATCAGAGCACGTCTTTCGCGTCGGATTCGGCGGCTCCTTCCAGGGCCGCGCGCGCTCGCACGACGCCTTCGCGCAGGCGGCACAGGCGCGGCCAGCCGAGCAGTTCGCGGGGGCGGCGCCCTTCGGCGGCGACCTCCGCGCCCGGACGCGCGGTGGCGGCGATTTCGCGCCAGCTCATGTAGTCCTCGGCCTCCAGCACCTGCGAGCGAAGATCGGCCGGCAGCCACGAGAGGTTCCGCCCCAACTTGCCCGCGCTGATCCGCGAATCGATCGCCATCGACCACGCATCTCGCGCAACCTCCCGCGCCAAGGACCAGCCGATCTGAAAGAGTTCGCGCAGTTCGAGCGCCTTCAGCGCCTCCGTGGCCGCCGGCAGGTGCCCGGACGTCACCGCCTCGAGGCCGATCGACGCGAGCACCTGCACCGCCGCGAGCGCCTCGTGCTTGACCTTCGGGTCCATGGGGTCCTTGGTGTGCGCGAGCAGCAGCAAATTGGCCAGGTCGGCGGCCTCCTTAATGAAGGCGCGCTCGGTGCGCTCGTTGAGCGCCTTCTTCGCGCGGCCCCAGGCCATCGCGTGCAGCAGGAAGGGCGCGGCCGGGCCGGTGTGCTCAAGCGCCACGCCCGTCGCCGCCGCCTGGGCCTTGGGCTTGGGCCACTGCACTCCGTAGGCGGCAGCGTCGATGAGCTCCAGCAGATGTTCGGCGGCGGCGACAGCCGGGAAACCGCGGCGCAGCAGGCGGTCTTCGCGCGCGGCGTAGAGATCGGCCTCGACGATGTCCTCTTCTTCGCCGACGAGCAGTTCCAGAGCCTCGCCGAAGAGGTCGCGGTCGACGGCGTAGAGGTAGCGGACGAAGCGCTCGCAGAGATGGTCGCGGCATTCGAGGTCGTCGGGCGTAAAGAGGTAGCGTTGGTTCAGGTGCAGGGCCAAGAGCATGTTGTCCTTGTCCACCAGCGGGCGTACGTAGCGCCGCAGGTAGGTGGCCAGCGCATTGGGGTCCAGCGCGGCAAGCGCCTCGTCGGCTTCGTCCTCGGGCAGCTCCAGCAGCAACTCGACCCAGCGGCGCATCTTCTTGAAGTCGAGGCGGTTGTCGGTAAACAGCTCGATGTCCATCATCGCCTGCAGTTGCAGGCTGCTGCCGGCCTTAAGAAGAATGAGGGCGTCTTCCTCGCCGATCAGCTTGATGGCGCGATGCAGGTGTTCGGGCGGCAGCGACCGCACCAGATCCGTGCAGTCCTCGCTGAGAAAGAGCCACTCCTGCAGTTCATCGCCCTGGAGCGCCAGCGCCGTCTCCTGCTGCGCCTCGAACCCCAGGTCCACGAAGGCGGCCTCAGCGGCGCGGCGGTCGCGCTTGGCGAGGTCCAGCAGCTCTTTCGCGCGTGCGACCAGAGGCGCGGAACCGTTTCCGCCGACGGCTTCGGGGTCGGGCGGCAGGGAACGGGACTTCTGCGTCATCCAAGTGCTCCGGCGACGGGATAGCGGTGCGGTGCGAAGCACTATACCATGCACGAACGCGGGAATGAAAGCGCCCGGCGCCTCATTCGGGTCGAAAAGATTCGTTTGTTGAGGCTGGGTATTCGAGCGCGATTCCGCTCTGCTGTACACTAATTATACTACGCGATCCGCACAAGAAAAGAGGGGCAATCCGTGCTTGCTTTGCGGGTGCCGCTCTTCGATATAGGCATTCCATGACAGCCGAGAGCCTCGACGGACTGCCCCTGCGCGAGCTACGCCTGCCCTTCCGCGCGCGTGAGGTCTCCATCCTGCTCCCGAAGGATCCGCTGGCCCTGATCCCCAGCGATCCCGGCGCGCCGGCGGTGGAGATCTACTGGGCGGAACTGTGGCCTTCGGCGCTGGCGCTCTCCGAGATGCTGCTCGACGGCGAAGTGGCGCTGCCGGAAGCCTCACGCGCGCCGGTGCTGGAGTTGGGCTGCGGCGCCGGGCTGGTGGCCATCGCCGCGGCCCTGGCCGGCGCGCGCATGCTCGCCGCCGACTGCGAGCCCCTGGCCCTGGCCCTGACCCGACGCAACGCCGAACGCAACGGCGTCGCGGAGCGCGTCGAGACGCTGCGCGTGGACTGGCGCGAGCCCTATGGCCGCCGGCACCCTCTCGTCCTGGCCGCCGACTGCCTCTACGAACCCGCCACCGGAGCCTACGTGGCGCGCTTCCTCGACGAGGCCCTCGAGCCGGGCACCGAAGCGACGGCGATCGTGGCCGATCCGGAGCGCTGGTCCGCGCGGCACTTCCACTGGACGGCCCGGGAGGCCGGCTTCGAGGTCCAGGACCGCCTGCGCGCGGTGCCCCTGGTAAAGGAGCAGGGTCCGGTTCGGGAGCCGGCCGGACCGGGAGAGACCTGCCCGCAGGTCCGGGTCTACACCCTGCGCCGCTGGGCCTAATGGCCCGCCGAATCCAAAGGCAACGGCTTGACGTAAAAGAGCGCGGCAACTATCCTATATCTGCTTAATGGCTAACGATTTCGATGCGTTCCGCCCAAGCGAGGGTCTTGTCATGCGTGCCCATTGGCTGTTGGCCGCCGTGCTTCCGTTCGTGCTTCTCTGCGCGAGTCTTCGTGCGGAAGACGACCAGCCCAAGCATTTCATCGAAGCGGAGATCGCTCTGCCCGGGAAGACGGTCTTCCTGCGCGGCGAACACGATCCGGTTGCGGACCTGACCGTCGCACTGACTCTGAAGAACTCCACGCCCACGGCAAGCACCACCGTGAAGACGCTGGAGATCGACGACATGCACCCCTTCTCCGAGGAAGAGCGCGCCGAACTGCAGAAGATCGCCAAAGAAGCCAAGTCGAAAGAAGAGTTCGAGTCCAAGCGCGCCGAGTTCGGGAAGAAGCGCAAGAAGAACATCACGGTGAAGGAAGAGCCGGTCAACAAGGACAGCTTGGGCTACGCCTACACTCCGCCGCAGTTGGGGCCCGACGACCTTGTCGAAATGATCGTGCTGCGCCTGCCTGGGCCGGACGACAAAGACGCCGACGGGAAGCCCGCCCAGCCCGAGCGCATCGAGCGCGACATGGCCGCCGAGTACACGCAGCCGGTCGACAACAGCAACCCGACCCGTTACCTGGCCGCCGGCGCCACCTCGGACCCCTACACACTGCCCGTCGGCAAGTTCTACCGCATCCAAAAGCCCGGCATGTACAGCGTTCAGGCCGTACTGCATTCCATTCCGGATGACCGTACGCCGGAGAAGTGCGTGATGTCCAACGTCCTGAACTTCCAGGTGCTGCCCTACCAGATCTGCAACGTCAAGCTCCCGTACTTGAAGCGCGACTGGGAAGAGTACGAGCGCGGCCATCCGAACTTCTCCTACATGTTCTACGAACTGCCCGTCGAGGCCAGCTACCGCGAGGTCTACTACGTTCAGCGCCTGAACGTGCGCGGCGTCGAGAAGTGGGAGTGGCACCGCCTCTGCACCGTTGCCGAAGGCACGTCCGTCCAGGTTCAGCAGATCGACAAGAACAAAGTCGCGCTGCTGGCCCAGCACGCCAAGGGCGACGCGGGGCTCTACACCGTCGACTTCTCCACCGTGGACCCGACCGTCACGTCCCAGACCCTCGCGCTCAAGGGCGGCACCTTGCCGACCTTGAAGGTCGAAGGCGGCACCGTCAGCGCCGAATAGCCCAGTATGACGCTCGACTGGCGCCTGGTTCTCGCCGTCGCACTGGGCGGCGCGGCCGGTAGTGTCGCGCGCTATCTCGTTTCCTTCTGGTTCGTTCAGCCCACGCCCGAAGCCCAGATCCCCTACGCCATCCTGACCGTCAACGTTGTGGGCAGTTTTCTGATCGGCCTGGTCTTCGCCCTGGATTCCGCGTCCGTGCTCTCCGACACCGTCCGAGTGGGCGTGGCCGTCGGCGTGTTGGGCGGTTTCACCACCTTTTCCAGTTTCAGCTTCGACACGCTGCGCCTGCTGCAACTGGGCCATGCGCGTTCGGCGCTGTTCAACGTCGCCCTGAACGTCCTGCTGTGCCTGCTCGCCGTCTGGCTGGGTTGGCTCCTGGGCGCCGCATTGACCTCTTCCCGCGCCGGAACTCCGTGACGGGGGGGGGGGTCTTACGCTTAGCGACCCATGCCGGAATCGACGCACCGTACCGGTTGTCCGTGCGACGGATTGGTGTAGGTTTAAGGTACCGGGCTGCTTTGTGGAGGCCCCGCCCTTGCTTCGACGCGTTCCAACCGGAGTCCTGCAGGCCGCCTGCGCGGTCCTCCTTGCCGCCGCATACCCGGCCGCCGGCGAGGACACGCCGCCCAACCCCGACGCCGGCAAGGCCGCGCCGGCCGCCTGGAACGTCGCGCGCCTGGAAGGCCTGGTCGCGAAGATGCGCAACGGCAGTTTCGCGATTCGCGACCGCGCCTCGATGGATCTCGCCGAAGCCCCGCCGTCGATGCTGCCGTCCATCCGCGTCGCAGTGAACGACGAACGCGACCCCGAAGTCCGCGAGCGCCTAGCGCACGCCGGACGCTGCATCTTTACCTACCGCGTGCTGCCGAACCTGGCCGAGTGGAAGATCGGGCGCGGCTTTTTGGGTATCTCGTGGACCATCTCGTCCGACCCGCCCGGTATCCTGGTGCAGAACCCCATCGACGGCACCGGCGCCGATAAAGCCGGCGTGCGCGCCAACGACATCATCATCGCCATCGACGATATCCCCTGCGAAGAAGGCTTCTCGCAGGATTCGGCGATCAACATCTGGAAAGGGATGGCTCCCGGCGATCCGATGAAGCTGCGCATCAAGCGCGGCGACGAAGAAGTGGAACTGAAGGCCACCATCGGCGAACGCCCGGCCGAATACGCTTCGAACGACGGCGACCAGGAGAAGGCCGACCTGCTCTGGGCGCAATTCCTGAACGGCTCCCTGCTCCTGCCGGCCAAGCTGCTACACGCCGAGGGCTCGCCGGCCGACGCATCCAAGAACGGCGCGGAGGCGAAGCCGAATGGTGCAGTGACCAAAGCCAGCAAGGATATCGAGCGCCGGCGCACGCAGGCGCGGCCGGTCCAGACCTGGCCCAAGGAGATGGAAGGCAACTGACACAACGGCTCTCCATGTACATCGCCTGTACAACCTCAAGCCAAGCCCCAAACAGCCGCGCCACACGGCCTGAAATCAGGGCCCTTGCAGATCCCACATCTCATTATAAACAAACAGGTTGCAGGGCCGCCATTTAGCTACCCGATTACCCCCGATTGGCCTGACCCTTGCCCTTGCTAGAGGTCGACTTGGGTCTAGAGCCATGGCCGAATTGACACTGACCGAACGGGACCTCGAACGCCTGCTTCTGCAGGGCGCGCTGCGCCTGCGTCTGAACGCGGCGCTGCGCTGGGCGTGCCTTGGGCTGGGCTTGGCGTTGCTCGGCGCGGCGGCCCTGGTGGCGCTGGCCAAGGGCTGGCCCGCCTGGGAAGAAGCGCTGAGGCCCAGCGCATGGCTGTTGGCGGTCCTGTTGCCGGTACTGGCGTCCATCGGCGCATTGCGCGCGCGGCCGAAGGCCAGCGCGGTCGCCTTGAAACTCGACCGCAGCGCTGGCCTGGACGAACACCTCACGACGTGGGCCGAGTTCCACGGCAAGCCCGCGCCCGCGGATCCCGACCTCCGGTCCTTCGTGTCGGCGCAGTGCAAGGCCACGCTGCGCCGCGCGAAGGGCCTGGAGGCGTCGCGCGCGATTCCGCTGCGGCTGCCGGCCTGGAGCCGCGCGCTGCTGCTGGGTTTCCTGGCCTTAGGCTGCGCGCTGCTGATGCCTCAGCGCCATGAAGCCCCGAGCCGCGCCGGCCCCGCCGCTCTGCCCGGCGCGCCCACCGCCGAAAGCGCAGGCGGCGGCGGCAGAAAGCTGGGACCGCTGTCGGGTAAACACCTGCCCAAGAGTTTCCGCGTGCAAGTCGTCAACGACGCGGAACTGCGCCTGATCAAGGCCATGAGCATCGACCCGGACCTGCCCCAGGAGGAGAAGGCCAAACTCCTGGAAGATCTGATGGCGCGCGTTGGCGCGGTGCCCGAGAATGACCTCGCGGATGAGTTGCAGGAGATCCTCCACAGGCTGCGGAAACAAGTGAAACCCGCGGAAGCGGACTCCACGAAGGAGGGCGCCATGCAGGCCTCGGGCCAGGAATCGCCAAAGGCCGCCGGGCTGGACGCCACGCCCCCTGCGCCGGCTCCGGCCGCCCGGACGCCTGTCCACCTCCTAGAGCTGATGGGCGACCGATTTCCAGATGTCCGCGATGCCTTACAACGCTATTATGGGGCCACCGGTGAATAGTCTTCCGCTACCCCCCCATCCAAGAGGTGAGATGCGCATGATTCGCACGAACCGAATCGCTACCTTCATCGCCCCCGCCCTGCTGGCGGCCCTGTCGTGCCTGGCGCCGCGCGCGGAAGCCGCGGAAGCCGGCCAAGTCAAATCGGCCACCGATCGCGCGGCCAATTGGCTGATCGAGCAGCACAAGGACGGCACCTTCGGCAAGGGCGACCTGCGCAAGAAGCCCGGCGTCGTGGGCTTGGTGGTCAAGAGCCTGTGCGCGCACCACCAGCATTACCGCGAGTCGCTTGGGCCGTTCATCACCGAGCCCGTGAAGTACCTGCTGAAGTGCCAGAAAAAGGACGGCAGCTTCGCCGACAATGGCGACGACGCCGGCCTGGCGACCTATCACACCGCCATGGCCGTGCAGGCCCTGGTCGCCACCGAGAATCCAAAGTACGCACCGAACATCGAGAAGGCCCGCGACTACCTGCTTAAATGCCAGAGCAATGAAGGCGCCTTCGGATACCAGGCCAACGCGCGCCAGGGCGGAGACCTCAGCAACACCTGGTGGGCCCTTGTCGCCCTGAAGGATGCGAACCTGAACCCCAAGGACGATGCCTGGGACAAGGCGCGCGTGTTCATTACGCGCTGCCAGGACAGCAAGGAAACCAACCCCGACATGGTGGTCAAAGGCTGCAACGACACCGGCGGCGCCTACTACCAGCCGGGACACAGCGAGTTCGGCACGGAGCAGGGCCGCGGCGGATCGGGCCCCCGCCCCTACGGTTCCATGACGGCCGCCGCCATCGAAGGCTACGTCCTGTGCGGCACTAAGGCCGACGCCCCCGAACTGCAGCAGGCCATCAAGTGGTTCAACCGCAATTTCCGCAACGACCAGAATCCCGGCGGCGGCAATGCCGGCTACTACTACTATACGCTCGCCTTCGCTCGCGCGATGACGGCCGCCGGGGTCGACTCGATCGAGATCGGCGGCAAGCAACAGCGCTGGTGCGAGGTCCTCGCCGACGGACTGCTCAAGCAGCAAGACAAGGACGGCTTCTTCGTCAACAAGGAGAGCCCCAAGTGGATGGAAGACAGCCCCGTCCTCTGCACCGCCTACGCCCTGCAGGCCCTGAACCTCTGCTACAAGCCCCTAAAGGCCGGAGCACCCAAGGAGGCGAAGGCTGAAGAGAAGAAGGAAGAAAAGAAAGAGTAAGGCTTTTCGGGAACCCAACGCCATCCAAAGGCATCAAGGAAAGGAAGAGAGGAAAACCATGCGCAAGACCGCAATCCTGGCCGCGACGTTCAGCGTGGCCCTGCTGGCCGCAACCGTCCACGCGGGCGAAGACCCCAAGGCCGCTGCCGAAGGCGCTTCTAAGAAGGCCGCCGATTTCCTCAAGAGCCAGGCCAACGAAGACGGGACCTTCGGCAAGAGCGAAGCGCGCGTTGTGCCAGGCATCGTGGGCCTGGCCCTGAACGCGCTGGTCACCAGCCCCGGCGTCAAGGCCGACGATCCGGCCGTGCAGAAAGCCGCCGCGTACCTGGTCGGCCTGCAGCAGAATGATGGTGCCATCGCCATTCCGCGCATGGGCAACGAGAACTACAACACGTCCATCGCCGCCGTGGCGCTAAAAGCCCTGAACGATCCGAAACACAAGGATGTGCTGGAGAAGTGCAAGAAGTACATCGAAGGCTGCCAACTCGACGGAGACCTGGGCTACAAGTCCGACGAACACTACCAGGCCTACGGCGGCTTCGGGTACGGCTCGGCCAAGCGCGCGGACCTCTCCAACACCGCCTTCTCGCTGGAAGCCCTGAAGGCACTGGGCGTGCCCGAGGACAGCGAAGCGTACAAGAACGCGATCGTCTTCATCCGGCGCTGCCAGGACAACAGCGAGACCAACGACGCGCCGAACATGAAGGGCGGCGAGAACAGCGGCGGCATGGTCTACCTGCCCGGCGACAGCGAGTTCGGCACCATCAAGACCCGCGACGGCAAGGAAGTCCCCAAGCCCTACGGCAACATGACCTACCAGGGCATGCGCTCGCTGATCTACTGCGGCCTCAAGGCCGACAGCCCCGAACTGCAGGCCTGCTGGAAGTGGATTAAGAACAACTACGCCGCCGACAAGAACCCGGGCGGTAAGGGCTCCGAGGGCTACTACTACTACGTCGTCGCCTTCGCCAAGGCCTTCACCGCGGCGGGTCAAAAGGAATTCCAGACCGCCGACGGCAAGACCGTCAACTGGGCCAAAGACCTGGCAGCGCACCTTGTGTCGTTGCAGAAGGAAGACGGCTCCTGGGCCAACGGCGACAAGCGCTGGATGGAATCCGACTCGATTTTGGCAACCTCTTACGCCCTGATCGCGTTGAATCTGTGCAACGAAGCGATGAAGTAAGGTGTATTCCAAAAGGGGGCAAGTTTAGGCCCCCCATGCCGTTACAGGATTGGTGGACGCACCGGAGCTGGATCATGACGACGTGGGCCGGGATTAACCAGATGCGCAAGCCGGGCTGCCGGGCAGGCGTTGCCTTCGCCCTAGCCGCCTGCCTTGTATTCCCTGCCGTCGCCAGTGAGCCGGCCGAAAAGGAGGGCAAGGTGGAGCCCGCGCTCTCCGCCGACGCCGGCAGCAACAAGGTCTTCCTCGACGGCTGGAGCTACAGCCGCGAACGCAAGACGATCAACGGTTCCAACCGCGTCATCTGCCATCTCTCGGTCAAGAACGTCACCGAAGAGTCGCTCCACGACGTGCGCGTCGGCATTCTCCTGCTCACCAGCATGGGCGAGACCGTCTTCGGGCCCGTCGGACAGATCCTGGGCACCATCAAGCCGGGCGAGACCAAGCAGGTGCAGACGTCGAACGATTTCGTCGCGGCCTTCCAGGCCTACCAGGTGAAGGTCACCTTCACGGGCGGCGAGGAAGTCTGGCACTGCGCCAGCGACATCGGCCGGCCGGTGCCGATGGTCGATAAGCTGCAGGAGAACACCAGTGAGGTCGTGCTGCTGGGCGAAGAGTCCGGGGTCGACCGCCGCGGGGTCTTCGGCGGCAAGGTTCGGGTCAAGAACATCGGCGCGCTGGAAGCCAAGAACGTGCAGGTCCGGGTGACGCTGTTCGGCGCGCCACCCAAGACGCCGCGAAAGACCCCGCCCGCCAAGACTGGCAAAGCGGCCGATCCCAAGAAGGACGACGTGCCCGATCCGGCCGATGGCGCGGTGCTGCTGGACTGGACCGGCAAGCTTGGCGACGGGAAACTCGCCGGCGGCGCCGAGAAGGTGATCCCCTTCGTAGTGCCGAAGGCGGTTCCGAAGGGCTACGCCTCGCACCGCATCCGGGTGATGGCCGAGAAGGTCGCCACCGAGAAGGCCCTGGGCGGCGGCGAGTTCCAGAACATCACGGACTTGGAGACCGCGCACTTCGAGTTCAAGCGTGGCGGCGAGAAAAACGCCGACCTGTCCGTCTCCTTCGACCTGCGCAACGGGATGGGCACCCCCGTCCGCAACGCTAAGATCGTGCTCACCTTCAACAAGCTCGAGAAGGGCAAGAAGAAAGCCGTTAAGACCCACGAGGCCACCGTCGCGGGTCCGATCGCCGGCGGCCAAGTCTTGCCCGTGCACTTCGATCTGAAGGAGGTGCCGGAGTTCGACGGTTTCGAACAGTCTCTGACCTGCGAGCCCGTCGAGGAAAAGGCCGGCAAGGCGCCCGTCGCCGTCGCCGCTTCCAAGCCGGCGTTCAAGAACACCGAGACCGTCGAGGTGCTGATTGAGGATCTGCGCGTGGAGTCCGACGGCTCGGCCCTGCTGGTCTGCAAGGCCCGCAACGGCCGCCCCAACCCCGTCAAGGACGTGGTGATTCGCGTACACTTCCTGAAGCCCGACGAGACCGAAGTCGCCGTCGGCGAGAAGAATCTGCCCGATCCGATCCCGCACGGCGAAGTCCGCAACTTCGTGATTCGCGCGAGCGGCACCCAGGGCTTTGACCACTACAAGAGCGAAGTGAAGTTCGCCGAGATCGCGCCCAAGCCGGCCGCCGAGCCCGCGGAGAATCCGCCCGAAGCGCCCGCGACGCCGAACAACGGGAAGTCCGAAGCGCCGGCCGCCGAGGCCAAGACCGAGTAGCCCGGAGGGGGATCCGCACGAATGCGTTACCGACAGGAACTGAACGTCCCGTTCGCGTACGACGTCGTTTTCACCCGCGACCTCTTCGCGCAAGGCAATTCCACCCTCGCGGAGACGATCCCGCATAAGGAGGCGCCCTCGCGTGCCGCGTTCTTCATCGACGCCGGCGTGCTGGCGCGGCATCCGGACCTGCCCGAGCGCATTCGCGCGTGGGCGCAGGCGCACCCGCTGGTATTGACCCTGGCCGGCGCGCCGATGGAAGTGCCCGGCGGCGAGGCTGTCAAGAACGACCTGACCTTCGTGCAGCGCATGACCCACCAGTTCCAGCGCATGGAGTTGTGCCGGCACAGCTACGTCGTGGCCGTGGGCGGGGGCGCGGTGCTGGACGCCGTGGGCCTGGCGGCGGCGGTCTTCCACCGCGGCATCCGCCTGATCCGCGTGCCCACGACCGTGTTGAGCCAGAACGATTCGGGCGTTGGCGTCAAGAACGGCATCAACCTCGACGGCGTCAAAAACCTGATCGGCGCCTTCGCCCCGCCCTACGCGGTTCTCAACGACGCGCTGTTCCTGAACACTCTCGAGGACCGCGATTGGACCTCCGGCCTGTCCGAGACCTTCAAGGTCGCGCTGATCAAGGACGCCGCGCTGCTGGATGAACTCGAACGCCTGGCCCCGCGCCTGCGCGCGCGGGACCTGGACGCCATGGAGCCCATGGTCCAGCGCTGCGCGGTCCTGCACCTCGACCACATCCGCCAGGGCGGCGACCCCTTCGAATTCGGCAGCGCCCGTCCGCTGGACTTCGGACACTGGTCGGCGCACAAACTCGAGTCCATGACGCACCACGCGCTTCGGCACGGCGAGGCCGTCGCCATCGGCATCGCGCTGGACCTCTTCTGCGCCGCGAAGCTGGGTTACATCACGCCCGCCGAACGCGACCGCGCCTGCGCCGCGATGGAAGCCTGCGGCCTGGTGCTGTGGCACCCGGCGCTGCAGAAGCGCCACGGCGTGACCACCGAACTGCTCATCACCGCAGGCCTGGAGGAGTTCCGCCAGCATCTGGGCGGGCGCCTGACGCTGACCTTCCCCAACGGCCTGGGCCGCAAGCTGGAAGTCCACGAATTGGCTTCCGATGTCGTCGAAGCAGGCGTGACGTGGCTGGCCGAGCGCCACGCGAAGCCCGTTACGGCCGCCTGAGCCGCCGAATTCGGCCTTTCTAATTCTTCTCGATCGGGAAATCCGCGTACAAGACCGCGTCACCGAGGTCGCGCTTTGGCCGCGCCAGGACGGCGCCGTCGGCGGCGATGATCCGGCTGTGGCCCCAGCCGGCCCAGGCGTCCTTGCCCTGCGGCACGGCACGCACGCTCCAGTTGGCACCAACCAGGTTCACACCCCAGTCGCGCACCTTCTCGGGCAACATGCCGTCGAACCAATCGTTCGCGCTCGGGCAGACCCAGCCGATCGGATAGAGGATGGTCTTCACGCCGGCGTCCTTGAGTTGCTCTACCGTACCGCAACTGATGTCATAGCAGATCATCAGGCCCAGTCTCCCGAAGGACGTCTCGCAAGTGCCCAGGCCCCGGTCGCCTTTTTGCGCCCAAGTGGCCTCGCCGCGCGCCCACGGATGCAGCTTGCGGTAATGGCACGCCACCGCGCCGTCGGGACCAATCAGCAGCGCCGTGTTGAAGTAATTAACAGACGGCGGGGCTTGCGTTTCGGCCCGCTCGATCAATGTCGCCACCATGTAGACGTTCAGTTCCTTCGCCAGCGCTCGAAAGCGCCGAGCGCTCGGACCGTCGGCGGTTTCCGCGATGCCTTCCAGCGACCGGCCGTCTTTCGGATTGGGACGGCGCACGGGATCGCGCCAGGCGGTCTGCAAGTCGGCGGAAAGGTAGCCGGGTATCGCGGCCTCCGGCATGACGATCACCTGCGCGCCGTTGCGCGCGGCTTCGCGCACGAGGCGCTCCAGACCGTCGCAGTTGGCCTGCACGGCACCGAATTCCGAAGCGTACTGGATCGCCGCGACCCGAAAGGTTCCCGGCGCGGGCGGCGGATGCACGCCGGGCCTGTTCGCATTTCTGGAATCGTCTGAGTCTGCCGGCGCAGACGCCGTATCGCGAGGGGATGTAGAGTGTTCAACGTCTAGGAAAGTGGGACAGAAGTAGGAAGAGAGGCGGGTGTCGAATCCGGAAGGGCGTAGCCCTGA
>JAKLKQ010000053.1 GCA_023150555.1 Planctomycetota bacterium | reverse complement strand
TGAATCACGAGGTGCTGCTCGACGTGCTGGAGTGCACATGGCGATTTGTATCGATCTTTCCACTAATCCAACAAGGTGCAGAAGAAATTCTGCGACGGAAACATTGGACTTATGGGAACGAAAGAAGGCATTGCGATGAACAGAAAACGGAAAACTGAAAACGGCAAACAGCAAAAAATCTGAAAAACAGCAAAAGGAAAAACGACCGCGAAGGCCACTTCGTTACACCGGCAAGCAACGAAGAACGCGATAGCGCGTGGCGAAAGACACCTCACCGACTGGGGAACACCAAAGCAAGCCATTGCCGACCAGCACCCACGCCTTCCTGACCCAAAGGAGCAGCGAAGGACGTGTGGGGCGGGCGTCCCTGCCCGCCACCAGTCAATGACGGGGCGTGGCCGGTGAGGCCCTGTGCGAGGCCCATCGGACACCGCGCACGACTTAGGCTACGAGCCCCTTCGTGCGGCTGAGCGCGGGCACGGAGTCCCGCGCCACATGAGCAAGGCATCCTGAAAGAGCACGTAAGGTTGGGGGCTCACAAGCTGCATCGGAAAAGACGTTCGGGTATCTATCCATATAAGTCAGTCTAACGCTTTGCGTAAGTCTATGGAACAGACCTCTTGCGGCCTACGGCCGCCCACCCATAGAAGAAAGTTTCAGGTTTCGAGTTTCTGGTTTCGGGATTTGCTTCGCGGAGGCATCTCGCAAGCTTGAGGGCGACACTAATATATCCTGTCCATATCGCCTGATAATGCGGCAACACCTTCCTACTCCGGCATTAAATGGTATACATCTCCCTTATTGAATTTAATGGTACCCGCTCCAGCCCCAGTACACCAAAGCACGGTTTTAAAGTCTGAACCATACTCATTGATCAGGCGCGCCTTAACCTTTTCCCTGGCTTCCTCATTAGTGTAAATAAAACGGCTTGAACTTGCGGACTCTTCACTCTGAATCGTTAAGATGATAACACCCCCTTCAATTGTCGGCACAGGGAACCGGCGCTTCTCTTCAAACAAACACTTCGCACTTGCATTCGAGCAACGTTCGTCCACGCAATCTATACCGTGCAATACAACTTCAAACGAACCCTCAGCGCCACACGAAGAATCCAATCCTTTTACTTCCAGCTTAATTACTCTAAAACACATAGTCACTCCTCGCGGCGACTTCTCAAACAGTTAAAAAAGGCCTTGAACGCTTTCCTTATACAATCCGGAATCGGCTTACTTCATCACATCCTCGATGGTCAACTCGGCGCCGGGCATATCCTTGTTGGCCGCCTCCAGCTTGTCGCGGCCGGAGACCACGCAGACGCTGCCCTTCGCCAGGTTGGCCTCGAGCAGCTGCAGCGCGGCGCGCTTGACCTCCTTCGGCGTCGCGCGCAGCACCGCCGCGTGGCGCGCCTCGCGCAGCTCCTTCGTGTCGCCCAGCACGTGGCGCATCAGCGCGCCGCCGGTGGCCGCGCCGGGGCGGATGGGGCGTTCGCCGTCCTTCGCCGAGCCGATGATGGCGCGGTCGATGTCCTCCTTGGACCACTCGGTTTTGCGCAGGTAGTCCAGCAACCCGTGGAAGGTGTCGAGCGTCTTCTTCACGTTCGGGTCGCGGTACGAGTAGAAGTTCCAGGTCAGGTCGCCGCCGTTGAAGCCGCAGCCGCCGCCGTACGCGCCGCCCTTGATGCGCACTTCCTCCCACATGTAGCCCAGGCTCAGCACGCGGCTGGCGACGCCCAATAGCTGCGCGTCGGGATGCGAGACGTGGTGCGCGGGCAGCATCTCGGCGCAGAAGGCGACCTCCGCCGGCACGGCCAGGCCTTCGCGGCGCGGCGCGGCAGGCGCGGTGAAGCCCGTCGGCACGGGTGCGATCGGTTCGTCCTTCATCTTCGCGGCCCACTGCGAGAGCGTCTTCTTCACCGTGGCCTGGACGCTTTCCGAGCCCGTGAAGCTGACGGTCCAGCGGCGGCGGTTGAGCAGGAAGTCGCGCACGGCCACGGTCTTGGCGATCAGCGTCTCCTTGCGTTCGGCGAAGTGCCCGGCGAGGTCCTCGACCAGGTGCGTCTGCGGAATCCCGCCCAGCGCCTCGCCGATGTGGCAGATCGGATTCAGCCCGCGCGAAGCGTGGCGCAGCGCCAGCCACAGGCCGCTCTCGACCAGCGAACTGCGGTGCGCGGCGCGGGCCTGCACCAGCACGTCCTTCAGGCGCGCCTCGTCGCGCGGGTCGAGCGCAAAGAGCAGGTCGTGCAGGACGCCCAGGGCGTCGGCGATCTTCCCGTCGAGCGCCTTCAGGGAGAAGGTGCCCAGCAGTAGGCAGCTATTGGGGTCGGTGTAGTTGGTGTGCGCGCCAGCGCTGAAGCCCACGCCGCCGGTGTGCGCGGCGATGCGTTCGGCGATCTTGAGGTAGTCCTGTCCGGCGGCGCCGAGTTTGCCGACGAAGTCTCCGTAGAGCCCCAGGTACGGGTAGAGCTCGACGGGCAGGCCGGCCAGGTCCACGTTGAAGCGCAGGTAGTTGACGCCGTTGGCGAAGACGTCGTTGCGGAGGAAGGTCCATCCGCCGTCGAGCTTCTCGACGGTGGTGGGGATGTGCTTGGGCTTGAGCGGCAGGTCGCTGACCTTCAGCTGCGGCAGCGTGGCGAGGGCCTCGGGGCTGTTCGGTGCGCTCTGCATCGCCTCCAGTTCCTCGGCCTCCTTCACGATGCGGGCCTTGTCGTCCGGCGTGAGCGCGGCCTTCTTCTCGGCCATGCGCTTGGCGAACTTGGCGTCCTTCTCGTCCTGCAGCTTGGCGTCGGGGACGAAGGCGATGGCGATGCGGTGCGGGTTCTCGATCAGGCGCTCGCGGATGATCTTCTCCAGGTAGCCGGGCTGCTCGGCGACCTTCTTGCGCAGCGCTTCCAGGATCTCGTCGGCGCGCAGGAAGACCAGCGGGTCGGCGCCGTAGATCCAGGTGGCGTAGGCACGGTCCATCAGCCACAGCGGGAACATCGACTGGATCTCGAGGTAGCGGTAGGCGAGCTGGTGGAAGGCGGCCTCGACCTTGTCCTTGGGGATGCCGTCGGCGGCGATCTTGCGCAGCGTGGACAGCACCAGGTCCAGGAGGGCGTCCATGCGGTCGGGTTCGCTGCCCTTCAGCCCCACGTCGAAGGTGCTTTCCAGGTGCCCGGCACTGTAGCCGCAATGCGTAAGGTCCTCGCCCAGCTTGCTGTCGATCAGCGCCTTGCGCAGGGGCGCGGCGGCGTTGCCCAGCAGCACGTAGTCGAGCACGTGGAAGGCCATCACCTCCTCGGCGTCGGTGCCGTCGCCGGCCAGCCAGTTGACGGTCAGGTAGGCCTTGCCCTTGGCGCTCTCGTTCTTGCCGATGGAGAAGCGCTCCTTGCGGATGCGCGGCTGCTTCCAGCGCGGCTGGCGCCCGATCTTCGTGTCGATCTCGGCCTTCTTGAAGCGCGCCAGGCGCGGCTCCAGGAACGCGAGGTGGTCCACGGTCGGGATGTCGCCGTAGAGGAAGAAGTAGCCGTTGCTGGGGTGGTACAGCGTGTCGTAGAAGCCCTTGAAGCGCGGGTACGTCAGTTCGGGGATGTGCTCGGGGTCGCCGCCGCTGTCCTTGCCGTAGGCGGTGTCGGGAAACAGGCCGCGGAAGGACTCGCGCCCGACCAACTGGTCGGCGCTGCTGTAGGCGCCCTTCATCTCGTTGAAGACGATGCCCTTCACGACGAGGGGGCTCTCGGGGTTGTTCTTCTCGGCGAACTCGAGGTGGTGGCCTTCCTGCTTCAGCGTCGTCTCCTTGATCAGCGGGTCGAAGACGGCGTCCATGTAGACTTCGGCGAGGTTGTAGAAGTCCTGCCGCACGTTGCTGGCCACCGGGTAGACGGTCTTGTCCGAGTACGTCATGGCGTTGATGAACGTCGCCATGCTCATCTTGATCATCTCGACGAAGGGGTCCTTCACCGGGAACTTTCGGCTGCCGCCCAGCACGCTGTGCTCGAGGATGTGCGGCACGCCCGTGTCGTCCGGCGGCGGCGTGCGGAAGGCGACCGAGAAGAGGTTCTCGGCGTCGCCGCTGTGCAGGTGCAGGACCTTCGCGCCGGTGGCCTGGTGTTCGAGTTCGTACGCGACCGCGCGCAGGTTTCGCAGGGGCGTAACGCGCGTGACGGCGAAGCCGTGGCGTACGTCGCCGGCCTTCAGCAGCGGCTCGGGCTGTGCGTTCTTCAAGGGCGGCTCCTCGCTTTCGGAATAGAAAAAAGGAGTGTACCGGTTGGCGGGGCCAGCGCAATTGCGCATGACGCGCGGCGATTTTCGGGCAAGATGGGCGGTTTGCAGCCACCTTCTTGGGACGGACCATGGATTTCCGCGGCGTGCTCTTCGACTTCGACGGCGTACTGGCCAGCTCCAGCACCCTGCAGCTGGCCAGCTACAACGCTGTGCTGCAGGACCACGGCCAGCACCTGACCCGCGACGACTTCGTGAAACACTGGATCCACGCCACCGACCAGGCCATCTTCCACGGCCTCTCGCAGGAACGCGGTCTGGGCTGGACCCAGGCCCAGGTCGACGCGATGCAGGTCCAAAAGATCGAAGCCTTTCTGCGGATGGTCGAAGGCACCGACTTGCTCTTTCCCGGCATCCGCGCCCTGACCGCGCGCCTGAGCCCCTGCATTCCGCTGGGCGTCGTCTCGATGTCCACCCGCGTGCTCCTGACCAAGGTGCTCGAACAGGGCGGCGCGCGCGCGCACTTCGACCTGATCGTGGCCGTCGACGACGTCACCCACCCCAAGCCGCACCCCGAACCGTACGCGAAGGGCGTCGAGAAACTGAACCGGCTCCCGCGCGTGAAAATGGCCGCCGTGCCAAGCGACGTCGCCGCCGTCGAAGACAGCGCCGCCGGTGTCCACTCGGCCAAGGCCGCCGGCCTCGTCGCCATCGGCATCCTGACCACCCAGCCCGAAGAAAAGCTGCGCGAAGCCGGGGCCGACGTGATCGTGCCCGACGTCGCCGCACTGGACGCATTTCTTTCCTGAACGCACGAAAGGACGTTGCATGAAAGACGTCGTCGCCATCGACCTGGGAGGCACCAACATCCGCGCCGCCCGCGTGGGCCAGGACGGGAAGATCCAGGCGCGCGACAAGATCGAGACCCGCGCGGCCGAAGGCTTCGAGAAGGTCGTCGCGCGCATGGCCGAACTGGTCGGCAAGGTGCGCGGGCCCCAGACCTGCGGCATCGGCCTGGGCACCCCCGGCACGCCCGACCCCGTCACCGGCGTGATGCACAGCGCCGCCGTGAACATCCCCGACAGCGCCGGCTTCCCGCTCTGCCCGCGCCTGTCCGAACGCACCGGCCTGCCGGCCGCCGCCGACAACGACGCCAACCTGCACGCGCTGGGCGAGTCCTGGCAGGGCGCCGGGCGCGGCGAGGCCGTGGTCCTGATGCTGACCCTGGGCACCGGCATCGGCGGCGGGCTCGTCATCGGGGGGCAGGTCTACCACGGCGTCAGCAACAGCACCGAGATCGGGCACATCTGCGTGGACCTCAACGGGCGCCCCTGCGCCTGCGGGTGCATCGGCTGCTTCGAGGCCCACGCGTCGGCCAACGCCGCGGCGCGCGACGCCCGCGAGGCCGTGCAGGCCGCCGGCAAGAAGGGCAAGGAGAGCCTCCTTTATAAGAAGTGCGGCGGGGACCTCGAGAAACTCACCGCGCAGGCGCTTTGCGACGCCGCGCGCGAAGGCGACACGCTCGCCAACTTGTGCCTGGACCGCACCTGCGACTATCTGGCCGCGGGCACGGGCTCGCTGATCAACGCGCTCAATCCCAGTTGCGTGATCTACGGCGGCGGGCTGGCGCTGGCCGGCCCGATCCTCTTCGACCGCGTGCGCGCGCGGCTGGGCAAGAACCGCGCCTACCAGCCGATCTGGAAGGCGAGCAAGCTCGTCGAGGCCAAGCTCGGCGACGACGCGGGGCTGATCGGCGCCGCACGCTTGGCCTTCGAGAAGGCGGGGATTCCGGTTTAGCGCTCTTCAACGCGGGCGCTGGCAAAGGCTACGGCAAGCGCAGCGCAACGAAGTGCAGCTTGAAAAGAGCCGCAACGCTACAGACTGCGGGCCAGGAAGGTGCCGAACTGCCAGACGTCCTTCTCGTCCGGCTTGCGGCCGTGCGCGGCGAGGCCGGTCCAGTTGTCGAGCGGCGTCCAGTCGACGGGCTTGCTGTAGAAGGGCCCGAGGTAGGGCTTGGCGTCGCGCAGGATCTCCTCGTGCGGCAGGTAGTCGGGCAGCAGCACGCCTTCCTTCGGATTGCGGATCATCCACTGCACGGCGGCCAGGACCGAGGCGGCGACCTGCAGCGTCGTGGCGTTCTGGTTGGGGACCAGCCTGCGGGTCTCCTCGATGTCCAGCAGCGAGCCGATCCACCAGCTCTTGTAGTCGTGGCCCATCAGCAGGCAGCCGAGTTCGTCGCGGCCTTCGGTGATGTCGTCGTTCATCAGGCGCAGCGCGGGCTGCATCTCGTAGTTGCGCATGCGCAGCTCGTGGAGGCTGTTGATCGCCGCGTCGCAGGGGCAGTAGGCGTAGTGGACGGTGGGTCGGTAGACCGGGTGGCCGTTCTCGAGCACCGTCAGGAACTCGCTGATGCTGAACGACTCGCCGTGGCGCACCACCATGCCGGTGATCTCGCCGCAGGGCACCCAGCTGCGCACCCAGGTGTTGATGCCGAAGGCCTCGAGGCAGATCTGGTTGCCCGGGCCGCTCTTGTGGACGTGCGCGCCGGGCGGGAGCGTGCGTTCGTGGGTGCCCCAGCCCATCTCGGCGGGCGCGGTGCCTTCCTCGTAGAAGCCCTCGATCGACCACGTGTTGACGAACTCGTTGAGCTTCTTGGGCTCGCGGGTGAGTTGCGTGTCGCGTTCGCTGATGTGGATCACCTTCACGCCCAGCTGGTGCGCGAGGTGGTTCCAGGCGGAGGACTTCAGGGCCTGCTCGATCTTCTCGCGGCGCTCGCCGTGGGGATGCTCGCTGACCCACTTCTCTCCGATCTCCTTCAGCGCCTGCTTGGTGAAATGCTGCACCAAGCCGGGGTTCGCGCCGTGGTCGAGCACCGCAGTGGCGCCCTTGGGGTTCTTCCATCCTGCGATCATGCGGCGCATGGCCATGTGGCGGACGTAGAGCGTGCGGTCGGGCGGCAGCTTGTCGGCGGCGCCTTCGTAGGGGTCCCAGAGCTCGACGGAGGTGTTGATGTACAGCACGCCGTGGTCGTGGCACCACTGCACGATGTCGTTGCAGCCGATGTTCCAGGCCAGGTCGATGATGAGGTCGCCCTTGCCGACGTACTGGCCCAGCAACTCGCCCATGTTCTCCCGCGTGACCTTGTTCTTCACGAACTTGGCGCCGGCGCCCGTGACCTTGCGGACCTCGGCCTCGACCCCGTCGAAGTCCATCACCGTGTAGTTCTTGGGCGGGACCCTGAGGTGCTTGAACAGCAGCGGCAGGGTGCAGCGCGAGACGCCGCCCAGACCGATGACCAGGATCTTGCCGTCAAATTGCATGGACGCCTCCGTGACTCCGGCCGCTCGAAAAAGTTGGGTACGGGTGAAAACCTACGCCCGTGCAGGCTTTCTTCAAGAGACTTTGAGCCCCGAAATCCGAAAACTTCGCGGCTCCTCTCGGACCAGGGCCTCCCGTTGCCCGCCCCGCCCTTCCCGATACGATCCGGCGCCTGGGCTCTTATGAGAACCTGCATCCTGTCTTTCGGTACAGCGCGCTTTTCCTGGCCGGCCAGCCCGCCACCAAACTCGGGCATGGTGCACACCTGCACATGCGCGGTGCACCCGAATCCGCGAACTTTCCTGTCCAGAAACAGGCGCCCGCTGCGTAATTCATACGTAAAAGGTGTTTAGAAGATTGGGATTTTTCAAAAGAGATTGGCCTGAACCCTGCGTAATACATCAGCGTAGGTCCATCGCAGGCCAAGGAGACGTACCGAACGGATGAAGACGCGAAGAGCCGGACGGCCCAGGACGGCCCAGCAGAAATTCGAATGGGTGGACGGCGTCGACCTCAAGGCCAGGGTCGGCGCGGGCAAGTGCCCTTCGATCCGCTGCAGCGCCGACATCGCGCGCAGCTTCCAGCACCTCGCCGAACTGGACCGCGAGGTGATGGTGGCGGGCGCGCTGGACTGCAAGTGCCGCCTGGTGGCCTGGTCGGTGGTGGCGATCGGGTCCGACAGCCGAATGTTCGTGCGCGTCGGCGACGTCTTCGGCGTGGCGGTGCGGCACCACGCCCACGCCCTGTTCCTGGTCCACAACCACCCGTCGGGTTCGGTGAAGATCAGCCGCGAGGACGTGGACCTGACGCTGGACGTCGCGGAAGCCGGCCTGATCCTGGGCTACCCGCTCTTCGATCACGTGGTGGTGGCGGGCGGCGAACACCGCACGGTGCTGAACAACCGCCTGCTCCGGACGCGCAAAGCGCGGTTCGGCATCGTCTCAGCCCGCGTGCGGCAGGCCAGCGACACCGGGTACCTGTACGCCCAGTGGACCTGCGTCGATTGCCACGCGCATAATCTGGCGATCTCGCCCGGAACCGCGCGGCGCCGCAACGCCTCTCCGCTCAGCGGCCTGGCCAAATGCAAGGGATGCGGCAAGACGGCCTGGCTGGACCCCGAACGGCGCTGAAGGCTTCGAGCGGCTAGCCGTGCGTCGAAAAAGAACCTGCTAGGAAATCAGCCGCTTGACCTCTGTCGTCAGCACGTCCTCGGCCACCGGATGGAAGAGGCAGCCTTGCAGGCCGAAGCGCGCGGCCTGGCGGCCGTCGATCTCGCTGAGTTGCTCGCTGGCCAGCAGCAGGATTTTGGGCGAACCGAAGCGCGAAGTGCCGCGGACGCGGCGGATCAGGTTCCACGCCTGCGGGTAGCTCTGCAGGTCCACCACCACCAGCACGGGGGCCGATTCGCGGAACTTCGCCAACGCGGCGGACACGTCGCCCACGGGTTCGGCGCGGCAGCCCAGCGCCTCGGCCACGCTCGCGACGCGCCCTGCCACGCCGGCATCCCCGACCGCCGCGTGAATGAACTTCGTCACGTTCTGGCGCATGTTGAGGTACTGCGCCAGGTCCTCGTGCTGTATGCGCCAGTAGCCGTTCTCGAGCTTGGTCGCCTTCAGGTCGCCCTTGTAGATCCACTGCTTCACGGCCTCGCCGGTAACGGCGAGCATCTTGGCGGCCTCGTTGGGGGAGACGGAACCCGCGTCGCCGCGCTTGCGCGGCTTGCGTTCCTTCTTTGCCTTGCTGGACTGCTTACGACCTGAGAACTTCTTGACCACGGGACAATTCTCCAAGGTGGTTGTCGAGTAGGTGACTGCCGATCCCGTATGCCTTCGCGTGTCAATTGCCTTCTTGAAGGCCCTACAAATTTAACGGTCTTTACAATAGCTGCAAGCCCTTACCTGCCACCTTTCTGCAAGTGCTCGGTCAATCGGAGAAAGCCCTCCGAAAGCGCCACTTTGGGTTCGTAGCCCAGATCCCGCCGCGCCGCGCCGATGTTGAACCAGTGCGCCGTGTCGAGCTGCCGGGCGAGGAAACGCGTCATGCGCGGCTCATCTTCATGACCTAAAAGAATATAAATTAGTTCAAAAATCGCCCCCGCCATGTAAGCCACGGACGCCGGCAGGTAGCGCGTGACCGGCGGCAATCCGCCCGCCTTCACGATGCCGTTGATGAAGTCGGCCATCGGGATGGGTTCGCCGTTGGAGACGAAGTACGCCTTGCTCGCAGGCGGCGCGCCCGGCGCGAGGCGTTCGGCGGCCAGCAAATGCGCGTCGACGGCGTTGTCGATATAGATGGTGTCCACGCGCGCGCCGCGTCTTCCGACCAGGCGCAGCGAACCGGCCTTCGCGCGCGCCAGGATGCTGGGCACCAGGTGCGTGTCGCCGGGGCCCCAGATCAAGTGCGGGCGCAGGCTCACGGTGGCCAGCTCGGCGCCGCTGGCAGCAAGCACGCGGCGTTCGGCCTCGGCCTTCGTGCGCGGGTAATGCGCCAGAAAGCGCGAGGGATACGGCGCCGACTCGTCGACGCCCTCCTGGTCGCGCCCGGCGAAGGTGACGCTGGGCGAGGAGGTGAAGACGAGCTTGCGCACCTTCTCCAGGCGGCAGGCCTCGATCAGGTTCTGCGTGCCCAGGATGTTGGCGCGTTCGAAGTCCGCCGCCTTGCCCCAGATGCCAACCTTCGCGGCGGTATGAAAGACGACATCCCGGCCCGCCACCGCGCGGCGCACGGCGGAAAGTTCCGCCAGGTCCCCGCGCGCCTGCTCGATCTTCAGCGCGTCCAGCTGCGGATAGGCCGAGCGTGAGAAGGTGCGCACCGCGTCGCCGCGTTCGGCCAGGCGCCGGGCGATCGCGCCGCCCAGAAATCCGCCGCCGCCGGTGACCAGGGCCTTCATGGCCGCACTCCGATGCGCGCCGCCGCCCAGGGCCGCAGCTTCTCGCGGAAGATCTTCGAGTTGTGCCGGATGTCCACCGGAAAGCCCGGATGGAAGTGGATCTCGCGCAAGCCCGCCGTGTGCGCGTGGGCGGCACCCAGTTCGAGCAGTTCCTTGCGAATGCGTTCGCGATTGCCGGCGCTCTTTTCCAGCTCAACGCACAGCACCGGGGCCTGCGCGCCGGCCTCGCCAACGCCCACCAGCGCGCTGCGGTAGACCTGCGGATGCGCGTTGAAGACGCCCTCGCAGGCGACGGTAAAAAGCGTCCCGTCGCGCGTGGCGACGCGGTGCGACTTGCGCCCGCACATCCAGACGCGGCCCTGGGCGTCGAGGTACCCGACATCGCCCATGCGGTGCCAGAGTTTCCCGTCGGCGGGGTCGCGCATCTTGGCCAGCGCGGTCGCGTCGTCGCGGCGGTAGTAGGCCGGCGTGACGACGGGGCCCTTCACGGCCAGCTCGCCGGTCTCGCCCGGGCCCACGCAAAGGCTCTCGGACCATTCAGCGATGGACTCGTCGGTGATGCGGATCGCCTTCACGGTGATCCCCGCAACGGGGCGGCCGACGCAGACGCCCTTGCCCTCGCCGGTGGCGCGGCGCGTCTCGCCCAGGATCTCGCGGTGGCCGATGGTGCAGACCGGCAGGGCCTCCGTCGCGCCGTAGGGCGTAAAGAAGTCGGCCTCCGGCGCCAGCGCCGCGACGAAGCGTTCCAGAACTTTCGGATTTGCCGGGGCGCCGGCCGAGACCACGCGCGTGAGCGACGGCAGCTTCACGCCGTGCTCGGCGATGTGGCGGGACATGGTGTTCACCAGCGCGGGCGAACCGAACATGCTGGTCGCGCGCTGGCGTTCGACGGCGGCCACCAAGCGGCGCGGGTCGGCGCTGGCGGGGCGCGTGGCGTCCATGTCCGGCACGATCGTCGTCATGCCCAGCGCGGGACCGAAGAGCCCGAAGAGCGGAAAGGTCGCCAGATCGCGCTGGCCGGGTTCCATGGCGAAGGTTGCGGCCATCGAGTCGATCTGCGCATTCAGGATCGCGTGCGTGTAGACGGTGCCCTTCGGCGGCCCGGTGCTGCCGCTGGTGAAGAAGATCGCCGACGGCTCGCCGTTGCTTTCGTCCGGCGCGGGCCATGCGGCGGCCGCTTTCTCCTTCCCGTCCTTTTCTCCCTCGGCGCGCAGGGCGTCGAGCGTCAAGCCGCCCCACCCCAGCCGCGTGCCGACCGTGACGAGCGTGCGGATCGTGGCTTTGCCCCAGCCCAGCAGCGCGCGCGCCGCCTGGGCCTTCGGCACGCCGACAAAGGCCTCCGGCGCGACCTGCGCGATGCAGCCCTTCAGGTTGCGCACGCCCATGCCGGGATCGATCAGCACGGGCACCGCGCCCGACCGCAGCAGCGCGAAGGCCAGCGCAACCATCTCCGGCCCCGGCGGAACCATCAGCACCGTCCGCGCGCCCGGCCCAACGCCGGCGCGGCGCAGGCCCCGCGCGAGGCGCTCGGTCTCGTCCTCCAACTCGCGGTAGGTGACGGCGCGGAACTCTTCGAGGCCCGACTGCTTGACGACGGCCTCCTCGTTGGGGCGTTCGCGCGCCTGCCGGGCGAGGCGCTCGGCGACGTTCGCGGGAGCGCTCATGCGGAGCGGTCGGCCGTCTGCGGGGCGGACTGGCGGGCGGGCGCGTCGAGGAATGCGCGGAGGCGTTCGAGGATTTCCGGCGCGGCATCCTCGAGAATCAGGTGCCCGCCGTCGGGAAAACTCAGCACCTGCGCGTGGGAACACCGCTTCTTCCACTCTTCAAGGATGCGCAGGTCGAAGACGAAGTCCTGCTCGCCCCAGCAGATCAGGATCGGCGTCTTGGCGAACTTCGGCAGCGCAGCTTCGATCTTCGTGAATTCGTCGTAGCTGGCGTCGCCGTGCTTGACCGGGATGTCCTCGACGAAGCGCTGCACGCCGATGCGGTGCGCCCAGCTGTCGTACGGCGCTGCGAAGGCCGCGCGCAGCGCAGGCGACAAGGGCCGGCGCTTGGCGCCGATGCGGCCCGTCACGCGCACGAACATGTTCAGCCCGCGCACCAGCAGCACGCCCAGCGGCGTGCGCACCAGCCAGAGGCTCCACGGCAGCGGCTTGTTCGGCGGAATGTGGAAGGCCATCGTGTTCAGCGCGGCGATGCGCGCAATGCGCTCGGGATGCCGCGCGGCATAGCCCATCCCCACCAGCCCGCCCCAGTCGTGCACGACCAGCGTGATGTTCTCGCGCAAGCCCAGGTGTTCGAGCAGGGCTTCCAGGTCGTCGATGCGCTTGGCGAGCGTATACGCGTAGCCGTCGTCGCCGGGCTTGTCGCTGAAGCCGCAGCCCATGTGGTCGGGCACGATGCAGCGGTGCGTGCCGCGCAGGCCTTCCACCAGCGAACGGTAGTACAGCGACCAGGTCGGATTGCCGTGAATCATCACCACCGGTGCGCCGGAGCCTTCGTCGAGATAGTGGTAGCGCAGGCCGCCACGGTCCAGGTACTTGCCCTGGTACGGGTACAGCGCCGGATCCAGGCGCTGCAGCCGCGCGCGGAGGTCGGTCTGGACGGTGGACTCGGACAACGGCATCGCCTCTCCCTGCCGAGGAACTCAATTCATGCGGGTACGTGGCCAGCCTTCGATCATCCCCAAGAATACCGCCTCTTGTCAAACACGGCGCGGTCATCCGGGCACGTGGCTGAAAACGGCCGCGAATGCCCGCTCTGGGCAGCTAGCGCAAAGATTTCACAACTCATTTTACTGAAATGAGTTATGAGTTCAAACTCCCAGCAAAGGCGGAGCCCCCGGGCGGGCTCAGCAATAGGGCTAAAGAAGGGTCGCCAACCGACGAATTCAGGCTTGCGGAAGTGCCTCCTTGCGGCGATTCTATTGGGCTTGGCGAGCCCTGAGACGGCCGCCCAACCTCGACAACCAGGGAAGCCGAAGCCAGCCATGAAGATCGTGGATATTGCGTATGCTCTGCCCAGTCAAAGGGTGAGCAACGAAGACCTGATCAGCAAGGTGGTGGACTGCAGCCGCAAGCATCTGCCCGAGCCGATCCTGAAGTGCCTGGAAGAGAAGATGCTTCGGTTCTTCCGCATCTCCGGCACCCAGGTGCGCTACCACCGCAAGCCCGACGAGAAGGCCGTCGACTTCGGCCTGAAGGCCGGGCGCGAGGTACTGAAGCGCAGCGGCATGCGCCCCGAGGACGTCGACCTGCTGATCTACACCGGCGTAGGCAAGGCCTGGATCGAGCCCGCCACGGCGAACCTCTTCCAGAGCCAGCTGGGCCTGCGCAACGCCACCTGCTTCGACATCATGGACGCCTGCGCGAGCTGGATGCGCAGCGTCTCGGTCGCCAAGAGCCTGATCGATCAGGGCAGCCACAAAACCGTGATGATCCTCAACTGCGAGTTCAACACGCGGGAATACACGCCGTTCGAGCTGAAGAGCCCCAACGACCTGGAGCACTACTTCTCGGGCTACACCATCGGCGAGGCCGCCACGGCCACGCTGCTGACCGACGACGGCGACCCCACCAACGGCCTGTTCAGCTTCCGCACCTACGGCGAGATGCACGACCTGTGCAAGATCTCGCTGCCCAGCGCGCGGGACTTCGCGCCGCAGGACGCCAGCCACCGCCTGCGGCCGATGAGCTTCGTGACATGGCCCGCCGAACTGCTCTCGTTCACCAAGGCGCGCATGTTCGAGCACTTCCCAAAGCTGCCCGACACCTTCCGCAAGTTCGACATCGTCTTCGGGCACAGCGTCAGCAAGTCGGTGACGCGCGCCGTCAGCCGCATCCTGGATCTGGCCCCCGAGGCCGTCTACGAGACGCACAGCCGCTTCGGCAACACCGTCTCCGCGACGCTGCCGCTGGGCATGTCCGTCGCCGCCGAGGAAGGCCGCCTCCAGCGCGGCATGCAGGTGCTGCTGGCCATGGGCAGCTCGGGCGTCAGCACCGCCTTCGGCACCTTCAAGTACTAAGCACGCAACCGCAGCCACAAAAAAAGGCGCGCCGACAAGGCGCGCTTTTTTCATGCCCGCGAAGTTGTGAAGCAGGTCACTCGCCCAGCGTAGTGAGGATCTCGACCCTGTCTTCCAGGATCGCGATGGTGTGTTCGAAGTGCACCGAGCGGCCGCCGTCGGCGGTGCGCACGGGCCACTTGCCGTCGTCGCTGATCACCTTGGCGGTGCCCTCGTTGACCATGGGCTCAACGGCCAGCACCATGCCGGGCTTCAGGATCGTGCGCCAGAAGGGCAGGTTCTGTCCCAGTTGCACGTAGTTGTAGACCTGCGGCTCTTCGTGCAGCGACTGCCCGACACCGTGGCCGACGTAGTCGCGCACCACCGAGAAGCCTCGGCCTTCGACCAGTTCCTGGATTGCGCGGCTGCATTCGACCAGCTTCCCGCGCGGCTTCATGGCGTTGATGCCGGCGTACAGCGATTCCTCGCCGGCCTTCAGAAGCGCCTGGGCCTTCTCGTCGACCTTGCCGATCGGGTAGGTCCAGGCCGAATCGCCGATGTAGCCGTTCTTGCGCACGCCGATGTCGATGGCGACCAGATCGCCTTCCTTCAGCGGCACATCGTCGGGCGTGCCGTGCACGACCACGTCGTTGACGCTGGCGCAGACGGTGGCCGGGAAGGGTTCCTTGCCCGGCAGGCGATAGTGTAGGAAGGGCGACTCGCCGCCGCGCTTCTTCAAATGCTTGGCGACGGCCTGGTCCATCTCGCGGGTGGTCGTGCCGGGCTTGGCCATCTCGCGGACGATTTCGCGCGCCTCGGCGACGATGCGGGAGGCTTCCCGGATCAGGGCGATCTGCCGTTCGGAGTAGAAGATGATGGCCAAAAGTCCGTGCCTCTCGTCAACGCGGGTTCAGGATCGGCGCTTCTTGCGGCCGGCCTTGGCGCGGTTGCCGCCGCACGGCGCGGCCTTCTTCTTGCGCATGCGGGCCGCCTTGCGCCCCTTCTTCGCGGGCGCGCGGCGCGCGGGCTTCTTCCGCGACGGGCTCCGCTTGGCCTTCGCGCGGGCCTGGCCCTTGCGGCCCGCCGGTTGGGCGGAAGGCGCGGCCTTCGCGGCCTTCGCGGCCTTGGGCGCCGGTTTTCCGTCGACGGCCGCCATCACGCCGGCGGCGACCTCGTCCATCGAGCCGTTGCCGGGGACTTCCACCAGCAGCCCGCGCCCGCGGAACAGGTCGATCAGCGGGGCGGTGTCCTGCCAGTACTTGCGCAGGCGCGCGAGGACCGTCTCGCGGCGGTCGTCTGGGCGCTGGATCAGCTCGCCGTTGCAGGCGTCGCAGTGTCCGGGCACCTGGGGCGGCTTCGCCTTCAGGTTGTAGACGGCCCCGCAGACGACGCAGCTGCGCCGCTGCGCGACGCGGTCGACCAGGACATTGTCGGCGGTGTTGATCAGGACGACCCGGTCGATGGTGCGGCCGGATTCCGCCAGCAACTCGTCCAGCATTGCGGCCTGCGGCAGCGTCCGCGGCATGCCGTCGAAGATCACGCGCTGCGCGTCCTTGGCGCCGCCGACTTCGGCCATGGCTTCCTTCAGCAGCCCCATGACCAGCTCGTCGGAGACCAGGCCGCCGGCTTCCATGATCGGGCGGACGACCTTGCCCAACTCGGTGCCGCGCGCGACGGCGCTGCGCAGAAGGTCCCCGGTAGCCAGGTGCAGGAATTTACCCTGCTTGGCCAGCCGCTTGGCCTGCGTGCCCTTGCCTGCGCCCGGCGGACCGAGCAACACGACGATCTGGGCACGCGCCATGAACGCACCTCCTCGAACGGTCGGCAGGCACCGCACCGGCGTTGAGCGGCGGACGAATCGGGGGGAGACGCGGAAGGTCAAACTGCGGCGCGCCGGACGGGACGGCCGGCCGTTGGTCCGGCTCCATCCCGGCCTTGGAATACGTGCTCCCCGTCGTCCTGCGCCGGGCCCGAGGCCCGGCCATGAAACGGTCAGCCACGGCGGCCCCGGATCCGGCCGCCGCCCTTCAGGAACCCGTCGTAGCGTTCCATCAGCATGTGCGACTCGATCCGGTTGATCATGTCCAGGGCCACGCCGACGATGATCAGCAGGCCGGTACCACCGAAGAAGCCCGAGATGATGTAGCTCACGTTCATGCCCGTGTTGATGAGCATGGGCACGATGGCGATGATGGCGATAAAGACCGCGCCCGCAAAGGTGATGCGGTTCATCACCGACTCGAGGTAGTTGCGGGTATCGATGCCGGGCCGGATACCAGGAATGAACATGCCGTACTGCTTGAAGTTCTCGGCGTGCTCCTTCGGGTCGAACAGCACGGCGGTGTAGAAGTACGAGAAGAAGACGATCAGCAGCAGGTAGATCGTCACGTACAGGAAGCTGTCGTGCGAGAAGAAGACCTGGAAGAACCCGCCGACGGAGCCGAACAGCTGCGGGTTGGCCAGGAAGCCGGGAATCATCATCAGCGCCTGTGCGAAGATGATCGCGATGACGCCCGAGGCGTTCAGCTTCAGCGGCAGGTAGTGCTGCTGGCGGAAGCCCATGCGCGAGCGCTTGGGCGTCTGCATCGGGATGCGCCGCGTCGCCTCGGTGACGAAGACGATCGCCGTCACCATCACCAGGAAGAGGAAGGCCAGGATCACCAGCTGGCTGGGGCCGATCGCGCTGGGGTTGCCCTCCAGCGACGGGTCGAAGTTGCCTACCACCTGCTCGAGCGCCAGGGGCAGGCGCGACGTGATGCCGATCATGATGATCAGCGACATGCCGTTGCCCAGGCCGAACTCGTCGATCTGCTCGCCCAGCCACATCAGGAAGGCCGTGCCGGCGCTAAGAATGATTGCAGAATTCAACAGGAAGCCGAAGCCCGGATTGATCACGAAGGACTCGCCGTGCTGGCCGGTCGTCTGCTGGAGCGTAGCGCAGATGATCACGGACTGGATGACGCAGAGCAGGATGGTCGCGTAGCGGGTCCACTGGGTGATCTTGCGGCGGCCGCTCTCGCCTTCCTTCGCCACCTTCTGCAGCGAGGGTACGATGGCCGTCAGGAGCTGGAAGATAATCGATGCCGAGATGTACGGCATGATGCCCAGCGCGAAGATCGACGCGTTGCTCAAGCCGCCGCCGGCAAACATGTCCAGGATGCTCAGGAACTGCCCGACCCCGGACTCGTCCGAACCGGTCATGAAGTTGCGGATGGCCGCCAGGTTCACGCCCGGCAGCGGGATGAAGACGCCGAGTCGGCAGAGGATCAGCAGCAGAAGCGTAGCGACCGTCTTCTTCCGCAACTCGGGAATTTTGGCGATATTGCCGAAGGCCTCAAACATCCGGACTCATTCTCCCCAATTGCGGCGCATGGCCCCCGGTACAGCTCGCGCGGACCTGAACAACCGGGCCGCTCACGGATAAGACGCCGCCGGCCGGGCTGTGGTTCCGCTGCCGGCCAGGAAATCAGGTATCCGGCGTTATTCCTTCTTCTCGCCCTGCGCGCCCTTGTCGCCTTCCTTCTTTTCCTTGGGAGGCTTGGGCGCCTTCTCGGCCTTGGGCGCCTTGGCGCCCTTCTCGCCCTTAGGCGCCTGGGCCTTGGGCTCGGCCTTGCTCTTCTGCAGGGCGTCGGCGAGGCGCTTGGCCTTGGCGATGGCGGTGAAGTTCGGCGCGGCCTTCTTGGGCTTGGCGGCGGTCCATTCGGCGCTGCCGCCGGCCTTGGCGATCTTCCCTTCGGCGGACTTGCTGAAGCGGTCGGCGGCGACGGTCAGCGAGACGGACAGTTCGCCGTCGCCCAGGACCTTGACGGGCAGGTGCTTGTTGCCCTTCAGGATGCCCTTGGCGAAGAGTTCCTCGCGGGTGACCTTCGTGCCGGCCTTGAAGACGCCCAGTTCGCCGACGTTGACGACCGCATAGACAACCTTGAAGGGGCCGTTGGTGAAGCCGCGCTTGGGCAGGCGGCGGAAGAGCGGCATCTGGCCGCCTTCGTAGGTCACCTTCATGGCGTAGCCGCTGCGCGAGGTCGCGCCTTCGCGGCCGCGGGTCGAGGTCTTGCCGTGCCCGCTGCCCGGGCCGCGGCCGACCCGCTTGGGGCCCCTGTTGGAGAGCGACGCCGAGGTCACATCATGAAGCTGCATGGTACCCAACCTCCGTTATCGGCCGCGCCGGCGGGGCGCGGACTACTTACTCTTTTGACTCGGTGGACGCATCGGGCGAAGCCGAGGCGTCCTTCGGATCGACTTCGGGCGCCTTGCCGGTGCCGGCCGAAGCGACCGCGGGCGACATGCCACTCTCGCCGGCCTCGCCCGGACCGCGCGGACCGCGGCGGCGTCCGCCGCCGCCACGCGCCGGCTGCATGCGGGCCAAGCGCTCGGCACTGGCCTGCACGGCGGTGCGGGCGCTGACGCTGGCGACCAGCGCGGCGTCCTCGGGGATCTCGATGCCGCGCAGGCGGGCGACGACGTCGCGCTGGCGCAGGCGGAGCAGGCCTTCCATGGCGGCCTTGACGAGGTTCTTGGCGTTGTTGCTCTTGCCGATGGACTTGGTGAGCACGTCGTGGACGCCGATGCTCTCCAGGACAGCGCGGACGGCCGTGCCGGCGATGATGCCGGTGCCGGGCAGGGCCGGGATGAGAATGACCTTGGCCGTGCCGTACTTGCCGATGACCTCGTGCGGAATCGTGGTGCCGTAGGTGGAAACACGCACGAGGTTCTTGCGGGCGTCCTTGACGGCCTTCTCGATGGACGTGGGGACTTCGCGCGCCTTGCCGAAGCCCACGCCGACGACGCCGTCGCCGTTGCCGACGACCACCATCGCCGCGAACGAGAAGCGCCGGCCGCCCTTGACCACCACCGCGCAGCGCCAGATCTGGACGACGCGCTCCTCGAGGTTCAAACCGGCCGGATCGATGTGTTGCGCAACCAAACGTCACCTCCCCTTGCTCAGAACTTCAGGCCGCCCTGCCGCGCGCCCTCGGCGACTTCGCGGATGCGTCCGTGATAGAGATAACCGCCGCGGTCGAAGACGACGGCGGAGATGCCCTGGGCCTTGGCCTTCTCGGCGATCAGCGCGCCCACGGCGCGGGCCGCCTTCTTGTTGCCGCCGTACTTGTTCTGCTCGCGGATCTCCTTGGACTGCGAGGAGGCGGCGATCAGGACCTTGCCGGCGATGTCGTCAACGATCTGTACGCGGATGTGCTTGTTGCTGCGGTACACGCTCAGCCGCGGGCGCTCGGGCGAACCGGCGACCTTGCGGCGCACCCGGCGGTGCTTGGCCTTGCGCCGTTCGTCCTTGGTGATGATGCTCATCGGTACGTTTCCTTGTTCTCGCTACTCGCTTAGGCGCCGGTCGCACCCACGGTCTTGCCGGGGAGCTTGCGGACCTGCTCGTCCTTGTAGCGGATGCCCTTGCCCTTGTAGACGTCCGGCGGCCGGATGGCGCGGATGGAGGCGGCCACCTGACCGACCAGCTGCTTGTTGACGCCGTTGATCACGATCTCGGTCTGCGACGGCAGCTCGATCTTGACGCCGTCGGGAATGTCGTAGATCTCGGGGACCTTGGTGTTGTAGCCCACGAACAGCTGCAGGCGCTTGCCCGATACCTGCGCGCGGTAACCGACGCCCTGGATCTCGAGGCGGCGCTCGTAGCCCTTCGTCACACCCACGACCATGTTCTGGATCAGGGCGCGGTAGAGGCCGTGCTTGGCGCGCTCGACGCGCTGGTCGCTGCCGCGCAGGACGCGGACTTCCTTCGCGCCGCTGTCGACCTCGGCCTTGATGCTCCCCGTAATCTCCTGGGTGAGCGAGCCCTTGGGCCCCTTGACGGTGACGACACGCCCGCTGACGGCGACTTCGACGCCGCTGGGGATGGGCACCGGCTTCTTTCCTATGCGCGACATGGGTCTCTTTCCCTATCTCTTCTAACGTTCCTGCGCGCCTTACTCGACGCGACAGAGCACCTCGCCGCCCACGTTCGCGGAGCGGGCCTGCCGGTCGGACATCACGCCCTTGGGCGTGCTCAGGATCAGGATGCCGAGTCCGCGCAGGACCGGCTTAAGGTCGGTCTTGCGGGCGTAGATCCGGCGTCCGGGCTTGCTGACCCGGTCGATGCGGCTGATCACGGTCTCGCCGCCGGGGCCGTACTTCAGGCTCAGTTCGAGGTCGTTCTGCACCTTGGTGCGCTCGCTGGGCAGCACCTCGAAGCCGGTGATGAACCCTTCGGACTTCAGGGTCTCAGCGATGGCGATGGCGATCTTCGAGCTTCGCACGCGCACGCGCTCGCGGCGGATGGCCACGGCGTTGCGGACGCGCGTGAGGACGTCGGCGATCGGGTCGGTGACGGGCATGGCTTCGTTCTGCTCCTTGGTCTCTACGGGCCGCGGCCTACCAGCTGGCCTTGCGAACGCCCGGGATCTCTCCGGTATGGGCTAGCTTGCGGAAGCACAGGCGGCAGATGCGGAACTTGCGCAGGAACGCGCGCGAGCGCCCGCACAGCTCGCAGCGGTTGTACGCACGCGTCGAGAACTTGGGCTTCCGCTTGCACTTCACTTTCCATCGGATGCTGGCCATGGCCTTGCGACTCCTCGTTCCTGTCCTCTATTTCCGTTCGTCCGTTCTCAGCGATCCCGGAACGGCATGCCCATTTCCTTGAGCAGCGCGCGTGCCAGATCGTCGTCCTTCGCGTTCGTGCAGATGGTGATGTCCATGCCGTGCTGCGAATCGATCTTGTCCGAGTCGATCTCGGGGAAGACGTTCTGCTCGGCCAGGCCCATCGAGTAGTTCCCGCGGCCGTCGAATGACTTCGGCGGCAGCCCGCGGAAGTCGCGGATGCGGGGGATCGCCACACTGACCAGGCGGTCCAGGAACTCGTACATGCGCGCCCCGCGCAACGTGACACGGCAGCCGATCTGCATGTTCTCGCGCAGCTTGAAGTTCGAGATCGCCTTCTTCGAGCGGGTGATCACGGCCTTTTGCCCGGCGATGGTGGTCAGGTCCGCCACGCACTGCTCGATGAACTTCGTGTTGCCGTCGACCGCGGCCTTGCCGAAGCCGATGTTGAGGCAGATCTTGTTCACCCGCGGCACGGCGTTGCGGTTGGAGATGTCGAACTGCTTCATCAGAGCCGGCACCACCTGATCGCGGTACTTCGTGCGGAGCCGTACGATCGGCTTCTCGGCGGTGGCGGTTCCGGCGCTCTTCTTTTCTTCGCTCATGGCATCTTCTCTTCGTTCGGATCCGGTCAATTCCGGGCCCCTGGTGTCCTATGCATCCCTTACTTCTTCTTGGCCTTCGCCTTCGGCGCGGCCTTTTCCGCCTTCGGAGCCTTCTCGGCCTTGGGCGCCTTCTCGGCCTTTGCGGGCTTGGCCGCGGTGGCTTCGCCGTGGCGACGCGGGCCCTGCTCGACGACCTTCAGGTTCGAGACGTGGATGGGCCTGCGGATGATCTTCAGGCCGCCGGCCTCGCCGCTCTGCGGGTTGTAGCGCACGGTCTTCCACTGCTCGATGCCGCGGCGCGGGGTCTCGCGCTCGCCGCGCTTGGCGCGGGGGCGCGGCATGTCGACCCAGGCCAGGCCCTTGACGCGATCGACCTGAAGGACCGCGCAGGCCATCGGCTTGCCCTTGTCGTCGGTCATGCCGCGGGCGGAGCCGCTGATGACGACGACCTTGTCACCCTTGCAAATCTTCGTCTTGATCATCTCACACCACCTCGGCAGCCAGGGACACGATCTTCATGAAGCCCTTGGCGCGCAGTTCGCGGGCCACCGGCCCGAAGATGCGGGTGCCGCGGGGTTCCTTTTCCGCGTTCAGCAGGACCACGGCATTGTTGTCGAAGCGCACCGTGGAGCCGTCGGGTCGGCGGACGGCCTTCTTGGTGCGCACGACGACGGCGCGGACGACGAGCTTCTTCTTGTCCTTCTTGCTCGTGGTCATGAACTCGCTGCCGGGCTGCACCTTTTTCACGGCGCAGACGACGATGTCGCCGATGCTGGCGTAGCGGCGGTGCGTACCGCCAAGCACCTTGATGCACTGCGCGGTGCGAGCGCCGGTGTTGTCGGCGACTTCGACCATCGTTTCGGGCTGAATCATGGCTTCGGTTCCTTAGGCGCGGGCCGGGCTCAGGCCTGGGCCGCGCTGTCCTTTGCGTCCTTCAACTTGCCCTTGGCCTTCGCCGGCTTGGCCTTCGGCTCCTTCTTCGCCTTCTGCTCCGGGGCGCCGGCGACCATCTCGTCGACGACGGCCGCGCGGGTGAGGATCTTCGTCAGGCGCCAGCGCTTCTGCTTCGAGATCGGGCGCGAGTAGATGATCTCGACGCGGTCGCCCTGCTTGGCTTCGTTCTTCTCGTCGTGGGCGTGGTACATCGTCGAGCGATAGATGTATTTGCCGTACTGGGGGTGCTTGAACAGGTTGCGCACCTCCACCGTGATCGTCTTGTTGCGCTTGTCGCTGGTCACGACGCCGATGCGCGTGACCGGGGCGCTGCGTTCCTGGGTGGCTTCACTCGTCGTCATGTGCCTTGCATCCTCTCCTGGCGGGCGCGTGCCCGGCCTTCAATCCGGTCACTTGGTCTCGCCGGGATCTTCCCGGTCCAGGCACGCCTTCAGGCGCTTGGCCTCGGCCAGCCGCACGGCGGCGCGGTTGGGCGCGGAGCGGTCGGCGGCGCGCACCCGCACGCGGACGCGGCCCAGGTGCGGGCGCGGTTCGCGCTGGGCCATCTTGGCGGCGAGGCCGGTGGCGCCCTCGGCCTTGGGGGCCAAGGTCTGGATCTTGGCGTCGAGCTGCTTGCGCAGGCCGCGCTCGCGGAGCACGGTCTCGATGCGCGCGATCAGTCGGCGGCTGGCCTTCTTCTCGTGCGGCTTGACGGCTTCGCCGCTGGACCCGCGCAGGGTCGCATCGAAGAGGTTCTTCTTCTCAAGCGCGAGCTGGTCCAGGAGTTCCTGGTCCGTCTTCTCGCGCAGATCTTTGGCGTTCACGTTGGCCATTGCCCAGACGCTCCCTTTCTTACACCTTCGGACGCCGCTTCACGAACTTCATCGCAAGGGGCAGCTTGCCGGCCTGCAGGCGGAAGCATTCCCGTGCGATGTGTTCCGGCACGCCGCCGATCTCGAAGAGGATCGTGCCCGGCTTGATGACGGCGGCCCAGTATTCGACTTCGCCCTTGCCCTTGCCCATGCGCGTCTCGGCGGCGGTGGCCGTGACGGACTTGTGCGGGAAGATGCGGCACCAGTAACGGCCTTCGGTACCGAGGCTGCGCGAGATGACGACGCGGGCGGCTTCGATCTGCCGCGCGTCCAGCCAGCCCGGCTCCAGGGCCATGCAGCCGTAGTCACCGTAGGCGACGTAGTTGCCGCGCGTGGCGGCGCCGTGGATGCGCCCGCGCTGCGACTTGCGGTAGAGAACCCGCTTAGGCATCAGCGACATTGGGCTTCTCCTTCTCGATCTTGCCTTTGTAGACCCAGACCTTCACGCCAATCACGCCGTAGGTGGTGGAGGCTTCGGCGAAGCCGTAGTCCACGTCGGCGGTCAGGGTGTGCAGCGGGATGGACCCGACCATGTACTTCTCGGTGCGCGCGATTTCAGCGCCGCCCAGGCGTCCGGCGCTGACGATCTTCACGCCCAGAGCGCCCTGGCCCATGGTGGTCTCGACCGCTTTCTTCATCGCGCGGCGGAAGCTGGCGCGCTTGAGCAGCTGCTCGACGACGCCCTGCGCCACCAGTTGCGCGTCCAGTTCGGGACGCGCGACTTCGCGGATGTTGACCTGGACCTTCTTGCCCGTGCCTTCCGCGCTGAAGCGCTGAAGCTCCTCGCGAAGCTTATCGATCTCCGAGCCCTTCTTGCCGATGACGACTCCGGGGCGCGAGGTGAACAGGAAAACGCTGGTCTCCTCGCCGCCGCGTTCGATTTCGATCTTCGAGATGCCGGCCTGCGGCAGGCGCTTGCGGATAAAGTTCTTGATCCGCTGGTCTTCGACCAGGTAGCGGCCGAACTCGGCCTTGCGCGCGTACCAGCGCGAGATCCAGGGACGGGTGATCCCTACGCGGAACCCGAATGGATGACACTTCTGACCCACGGTATCGCTCCTCGCGGTGCCTAAAAGTCCGTTACTTCTTCTTGGCCGGCTTCTTGTCGGCCTTCTTCTTGGCGCCCTTGGCGCCCTTCTTCGATTCCTTCTTGCCGCCCTCGGCCGCGACTTCCATCTCGGCGGCCTGACCGTCCTCGGTGTTCTTCGGCTCGCCCAGAACCACCGTGATGTGGCTCAGGCGTCGGATGATGGGGCGGACGCGGCCCATGGGGCCGGCCTTCCAGCGGCGCAGGCGCGTGCCTTCGTCGCAGTAGCATTCGCTGACGACCAGTTCGTCGGCGCCAACGCGGCCCTGGCTCTTGACGTCGGCGTTGCCGAGCGCGCTGAGCAGAACGCGGTCGATCATGTACGCGGCGCGCTTGGACGAGAAGCGCAGGATCTCCCGCGCGCGCTCGACGCGCTCGCCGCGGATCTGGTCGATCACCAGCCGCACCTTGTTGGGCGCGATGCGGATGTTCTTCAGGGTGGCGCCGTAGCGGCCCTGCGGATACACGCGTTTGCGCGCATCCTCGTGCCCCTGCTCCTTGCGCGAGGGGCTGATCACTTTGCTGCGTACGATCTGTGCCATCGTTCGTCGCTTTCCGATTCGCCTGCGCCCGTTCAGGGGCGCGGTTGCCTTACGTCTTGGTCTCGCCAGCGGCCTTGGTCGGCCCGGAGTGTGCGCGGAAGATGCGGGTCGGCGCGAACTCCCCGAGCTTGTGCCCGACGTAGTCCTCGGTGACGAGGACCTTCACGAACGCCTTGCCGTTGTGCACCATGAAGGTGTGTCCCACGAACTCTGGGACGATCGTACAGGCGCGGGCCCACGTCTTGAGGGGCTCGCGGCCGCCGGCTTCCTTCTGCTTCTCGACCTTCTTGAGAAGCTTGGGGTCCACGAACGGGCCTTTCTTTCTTGAGCGCGACATCGGTTCGAACCTCGTTCCTTTTCGCTTTCGCTAGCCGCTAGCCGGCGTCGTTCCGGGTCTTGCGGCGGCGGATGATCTGGTTATTGGTGCGGGCCTTAGGCTTGCGAGTCTTGCCGCCCTTGGCCAGCACGCCCGTCGGCGACTGCGGAATGTGGCCCTTGCGCCGCGCCGCGCCGCCGCCCATGGGATGGTCGACCGGGTTCTTGGCCATGCCGCGGCCGGTGGGCCGGCGCTTGAGCATGTGCCAGGTGCGGCCGGCCTTGCCGAGCACCACGTTCTGGTTGTCGAGGTTGCCGACCTGCCCGACGGTAGCGCGGCACTGGATGGGCACCTTGCGCATCTCGCCGGAGGGCAGCACGATGTGGGCCTCGTTGCCTTCCTTCGCCAGCAGGCGAGCTTCGCCGCCGGCCGCGCGCACCAGCTTGGCGCCGGCGCCGGGCTGCAACTCGATGTTGTGGATCACCACGCCCAGGGGCATGTGGGCCAGGGGCATGGCGTTGCCGAGGTCCGGCTCGACCTGCTCTCCACTCTGGACGGTCATGCCGACCTTCAGGTCCTTGGGCGCGAGGATGTAGCGCTTCTCGCCGTCGGCGTAGTGCAGCAGAGCGATGAAGGCGGTGCGGATCGGGTCGTACTCGATAGTGGCGACCTTGGCCGGAACGCCGTCCTTGTTGCGCTTGAAGTCGATCTTGCGGTACTGGCGCACACCGCTGCCGGCCATGGCGCGGTTGGTCAGGCGGCCGTGGCTGTTGCGCCCGCCGGTGCAAGGCAAGGCCTCGATCAGGCTTCTCTCGGGGCGGTCGGTGGTCAGGACCGCCTTGTAGTCGATCACCGAGGCGCCGCGGCGCCCAGCGGTGGTCGGTTTGTAGAATCGCAGCGGCATCGTGTCGCTCTCTTCCGTTCTTGCGGCTCTTGCTTCCTTGGGCGCCCGCGCACATCGCGAACGTCCCGTCATCCGTCGATCAGTACCAGGTCCAGCGTTCCGGCGGCCAAAAGCGCCACCGCACCTTCCCCTTGATCTGTCCCGACGGCACGTATCCGATCTTGCCCGTTCCGGGCCTCTGATCGCTTTCCCGGCTGTCCTGCGAGTTCCCGCGCTGGTCGCCCAGTACGAAGTAGCGTCCCGGCGGAACCTTGTACGTCCTGCGCATCGCAGATTCGGGACCCGTCTCGAACGACCTCCCGAAGTCCTCGTGCGTCCACGTCTCCTGCAGTTTCTCGCCGTTCACGAATACGGCGTTGTCGTGAATGGCCACCACCGATTCCGGTCCCGCGATGATGCGCTTCACGTAATCGCGGAAAAGGTGTTTGCCGTTCTCCTCGACCATCGCTTCGAAGACCACCACGTCGCCCGGCTGCGGATCCCGGAAGCGGTACACGACCTTGTCGATCAACAGCCGGTCGCCGGTCTCGAAGTTCGGCTGCATCGAGTCGCCCTTGACCACCGAGACCTGGAAGATGAACAGATAAATCACCAGGGCCCAGAGTCCGGCGCGCACCAGCAGGCCGATCCACTCCTTGATCACCGGCTCCGACGGTTCCTTGTCCTTTCCTTTGCCTTCCGCAGCCTGCGCGGCGGCGCCTTCCTGCTTTACCTGCTCGACGATCGTGCGGCCTTCCAGTCCGGCCCCCGGTTCGTCGCTAGCGCCCTCCATGGGCGTCCTCCGCGTGCGGCCTTAGACCAGCTCGATCGTCTTGCTCCCCTTCGCCAGGCGGATGATCGCCTTCTTGCGCTGGCGGGTGAAGCCCGTGCCTCCCACGCCGGTGGCCATGCGGAAGGTCTTCTTGCGCGGCTTGACGATGACCGTGTTCACGGACTCGACCTTCACGCCGAAGACGCCTTCGATGGCGTTGCGAATCTGGACCTTCGTGGCCTTCATGTGGACCTCGAAGGTGTACCGCGCCTGCTCGGTCTTCGCGCCTTCGGCGTCGGCCGCGAGCATGAGGTGGCTCTTCTCGGTCAGCACCGGGCGGATCAGGACGTCGTAGGGATCCTTGAGGATCTTCGTCGCGCGATTGCGGCTCATGCGTGCACCACTTCCTTGATGTTCTCGGCGGTCGACTGGGTAATGACGAGGTTCTTGTGCCGGAGGACGTCGTACGCGTTGAGGTTTCGGGCGGGGACTACGAAGCAGCGGTCAATGTTGCGAATCGATTTTACCGTCTGTTCCTTGGGCTCGGCGAGGGCGACCAGACAGGACGTGCCCTTCAGGCCCAGGGCCTTCATCGTATCGGCGAAGCGTTTGGTCTTGGGCGTTTCGTAGTCGAGGGTGTCGAGGACCTTCACTTGCTTGTCGAGGATCTTGCTGAGCAGCGCGGACTTCAGGGCTTCGCGGCGCATCCGGACGGGCATGTTCTGGCGGTAGTCGCGGGGATGCGGGCCGAAGGTAATGCCGCCCTTGCGCCACAGCGGCGAACGCCTGTCGCCGGCGCGGGCGCGGCCGGTGTGCTTCTGCGCCCAGGGCTTCTTGCGCGCTCCGGCACGGTCGCCCTTGGTCTTGGTCTGATGCGTGCCGAGCCGGCGGTTGGCCTGGTAGTTCACGATCGCCTGGTGAAGGAGCTTGCGGCGCACCTTCTCGCCCAGCACCTTCTCGTCGATCGAGACGCTGCCGACCTTCTTGCCCTGCTCGTTGTAGACGTCCAGTTCCATCGCTCGCTCTTTTCCGTCTCTGGTGCTTCGATCCGTTGCGCTCTTCCGTGGCTGTCCGCGGAAATCAATTCACGCGCGCGCAAAAACGCGGGCATAACAAAGGAGTCGAAGGCGAAGGAGGCTCCCCCAGTCCGGGCACCGAGTCCACTTCTGCGCCGGACAAAGCCTCTTTGGCCTTCGACTCCCTGGAGTTACGAGCTGCCTTGAGCTCTGACGTTACGGGTTTCGCCCGCTTTCGAGCTCTAGAGGCTTGCGACCCAAAACCCCCACAGGGTTCGTAAATGTACCGAGCACATGTGCGGCGTCAACGTCATTTTCAATCTCGCGCACCTTGAGGCTCGAAAAAGGACCAGACTCGCCGCCCGCCTCAAACCCTGCCCTGAAACCCTTTTCGCCGCCTCCTTTACATATGGAGTTTGCGCAACACCCAATCATCAACCTAATAACCAACCGCGCCTTGAGGATCCTAGCGGCGTACAGGGTTGGCTCGGAATGCGTGCGAAAAAGCTTGGTGCCGGAGGAGGGACTTGAACCCTCATGAGGGGTGAGCCTCGGTGGATTTTGAATCCACTGCGTCTGCCAATTCCGCCACTCCGGCGCCTTATGGCACAACGACTTACATTAATTTCGTCTCCTGTAAGGTATCAAAAACTTGATTCCTTGTTAACCAACCTGTAAACTGAACCCGTAATTGCCGGCACAACCAGAATAGAGCAACCATGCTGAGATCACTACGATCGGAACCCAAAAGATACAAGATCCACGCAGACTCCAAGGTCCTTTGGTTTTGCCACCCTGTTGTGATGGATGAGAATGGCAGGGGTGCCATCTGTCGCCTCGGCATGATCAGGTTGTCCCCCACGGCGCAAGGCAAACTCCTCGAAGATGCTCGAAAGCTCATGGCTGCCGCGCCATTTACCCGAGAGGAAGCGCCTGACGTCGATCCCCAACTGCTAACAGTCTACTTCAACAAGATTGCGGAGGTAGTGAAAGAACCTGATGACGTCACGGACGAAGCCCTCCCCGGTCCGCTGTCGTCAGCCAAAGTCACGCAGAAGTTTCTCGTGACGCCAGACGGCAAGATGACGGATTTTGAGAAGATCGCCAAATCCTTCGACTTCTACGACGACAAGCGCCGCCTGACCCTGACCGGTGCAAATGGCAAGCAGGTCGTAAACTATTCGCCAAAGCAGCAGGCCGTTGCTGCGCTTCTCAAGAATGTACACGACCTCCGGACAACTTTGGCCCGCGAGCGAAAGGGAAAGGCCGCCCTCCAGCGCCAAGTGGAGGAGCTGCAGCGCGCGCTCGGCAACAGGACCGACGCGGAGCGGGCCATAACTTTGGAGGTTGCCTACGAGCACTTTTCGAGGCACCTCAAGTCAAACACGCGGGATAGAATTCTTCATAGGGTGAACAAGGTAATCCAGGCCATCGGACCCAAGAGGACGTGGGCGGACCTGACTTCGGGCAAAGTCACCTCGGTGATCGACGCATTGCCGCGCATCGGCGACACGGAGCGCGCGTACACGACAAGGGAGTTCAAGCGCTTCTGCAAGTTCATTTGCCTGCCGAAACAGCATGACGGGCTTGGGCTGGCCACGAACCCGTGCGAGGTTCTGCCGGTTCCCTCGACCACAACGCTCGCCAAGAAGCGCATCGACCGGAAAGGCGTCGCCCTCCTCGATCCAAACGATTACGTAGGCAATAATGCCATCCCGCTCTACTGGCGTGCGCTTATTGCGGTGATGGGCTATGCAGGCGCAAGGCTAAGCGAGGCCGCCACGCTCAAATGGTCGGACGTGGACGAGAAGGCCCGCATCATCGAGCTGCACCCCGACCCTGCCTTCCGCCCGAACTCGAAGACCCACAAGGGCCGGCGCAGCATTCCCCCCTTCCCTGAAATCTGGCCGGTACTGCGAAAATTCAAGAAACAGGCCAAGCATTCCGAGTGGGTTTTCCCGAATCCGCTGGGAAATTGCTGGCGGGAGAAAATGGAATCTGACGAGTTCTCAACCGCGTTCGTGGGTGCCGTCGGGCATGAGATTCCGGAAAAGCACAGGGCATACGCCCTGCGGCACTGGTGGGAGACCGAAATGAGGAAAGCCGGCCTTGGCGACCTCATAGATTCGACGGGCGGCCATTCCGCCCAAGTAGGCCGCCTGTTCTACACCGAATCGCGGGAGCTTGTCCGGCAGGCCGCCCGAAAGGGCATGCCCAAAACAGCCAAGTCACGACGCCGGGGATAAGGCTGCACCCCGCCAACAACACCGGCATGAAGTTGCCGCCAGAACATGACGATACCGGCCATATCCAAGGAGATGGGTATGGCGGAGTTGGTGGATCCGGAAAAACTTGTCTCGCTATCACAAGTTGCGAAAAAGTTTGGCTTCCACCCCAAGTACCTCTGCCTGCTTGCCGCGAAAGGAAAGCTTAAAGCATGGCGTATCGGAAATATGTGGGTCACTCTTCCTGAAAACGTGAAAGACTATGTAGAGACTAGCAGCCCGCCCGGCCGTCCGCCGCAGAAGGGCGGGCGCCGAAAACAATAGTGCGGTGAAGCCACAAGATTCCACGGAATTCCACTTGCAATAGATTACGTTCGTTATATATTACCGTAAAGCGCGGCGAGCGAGTGCTGTAACACCCGCCCGCCGCTAAACCGTGCGGCCAGCAGGCTGGCGCGCGACGATCTGAAGTCCTTTTACCCTGACGGAACTGTCCGTCCAGGGGGCATGGCCTCGCCATGCTGGATCGCGCACCCCCAGTCACCTCTGCGCCGCCATTACCCGGTTCAAGGCCGGGAGAGGGGTGCTGCCGTGAGCATCGATCATAGCTGCCGCATGCAGGAGCTGGAGCGCGAGATTGTTCGCCTCCGGCATGAACTCGCTGCCAAAGGACAGGCGGACGCACCGGAGCTGCCGGCGCAGGCTGAGCCGACCGTGCAGGTCCTGAGCGACGCGACCGACGACGACGACAAGACGTTGGCGAACATCAATCTCGCCCCCGGGTACGTCGGCTACGGCTGGCAAAACTCGCTCTACACGACCACGCTCAAGGTCATGGCGGTACTGACCGGGCTCGCGACGCAGGACGCCCGGTTCCGCACCTTCGCGGCCAGCCCCGACGCTGCCCAGGCTAAAGAACTCCTACAGTCCATGCTTATACCTGTGGACGAGTTGATCGCGGTGGTGAAGCAGGAAGACTCATACCGAGAACACTGCCGGCGCCGCACGCGCGAATGGCGCAACCGGGCTGCCCGAGGCAATCGTCGCGCCCGCCGCGTCGTCAATAACTCCGACCGCTTTCAGCGCGGCCGTTGGGTCGGGAACTTCGAGGAAGTCGTCGGCACCCTACGCGTAGGCAATACTCCCCGCAGGACTCGCTACTGCGAGAACGTGAACATCCTGGCGCGCATCGGCTGCTGCTTCGATGTGATCGAGCACGCCGGCCGGCCGCACTGCGTGCTGTACCCGGCGCGCTGGCACGCGTATTTCATCAGGGCGCGTCAGCTCGCCGTCATCTAACGCCGTCATTCACGATGCAATGATAGAGGAGGGGCGCTCCGGCCATGCCTGATGGCGAACGCGGAACCGAAGCTCGACCGTACAAGTCGGACGGAGAGTGCTGGAGCGATGGCTTGCAGCTCCTCCAGCAACTCTACCGGCTTCGCGGCCTTGCCATACGCTGTGAACCGCGCAATAGGGACGCGGAAGCCGCAATCCAAGCCTATTACTCCCGCTTGCGTAGGTCGCCATCGTGGATCGCGCTGGCGCACCTTCGCAGGCGTATGAGGATGACGCCGGAACTCGTGGTGTTGGTCTTGTGCGCCTTGGCGTCGTTCTGGGGCGCGTTTCGTATTCGCGATATTCGGGATGCCGGTCTCCTGGCCGTCGGGTTTGATCCTCGGCGCCTCGGACGCCTTATCCGATTTTTGAACGGGCAGAAGGGCGCCGCGAGACTGCTTGAGATCAACAACGAAAGGCTCCTGCCGTCAAGCGACCTGCTCTTGCTCTTCTTGCAACCGATCTCTCCGGTAGATGCGGCCGAGATCATGGCCGAGATTGCCGCCATTCCAGTCTCGGACCGGCCCGACGCGCCCGACAACAGGTCCGATCGTGCGAACGCGGACCAGGAGGACGTAGGTGATGAACTCTAATGAAGAACCAGCGGGCCTGGCGCCTGAAGTCCCTGTCGGTCAGGACGTCATTTCCAGCCTGGTGGCGCTGCCGCCCAAGGCCCTGGTGACGGAAGCGGGGCTGGCGAAAGCCTTTGGCGTGACTACCAGGACGGTGCGCCGCATGGTCGCGCGCGGTGAACTGCCGCCGCCCATCCGCCTCACCGGTAAATCCACCTGGATTGCGGAACGCATCCTGGCTCACCTGGATGCCCGCGCCGAGTGCGCCGCGCGTGAGGCTGATCGTGAGGCGCGCAGGATACGCGCCATCGAGATCGCCGCCGCGCAAGCCGTGAAGTCCAGTTCCGGCGTGCAGGAACGACTGCCGGACTCGAAGAAGGCATAGGTAGGCAACCCATATAAAGGAGGGAACTCTATGCCTACCGTGTTCAGGACCTACGATAAGGGCGGCAAACCGCACCCGCGGTGGAGGATCAAGTACCGCACCTTCGACGGCAAGCGCAAGACCGTTACCGGCCTTACTTCAAAGGAGGAGACGGTAAAACTTGCCTGGCGCCTTGAGAACAAGGAGGAGGAGATCCGCAAGGGCATTCGCCAGCCGCCAACGCCGTCCGACCAGCCGCGGCTCTTTTCGGACGCCGTACAGGAATACCTCGCTTGGGGCGAATGTCAGGGCGGGCGGTTCGGGCTTCCCTGGGCCAAGGGCTACGCCAAGGACCGGAAGCGAAAGTTGAAATTCATGCAGGAGCGCCTCGACCTTGAGTTCGTTTCAGACATGGACGGCATTCTGGCCGAGACCGAGAAGGTAATGCGGGAACTCATCAGGGCGGGCAGGCTGCCCATTTCCGCCTGGCGGACGGTCTCGGTCTTGGCAGCGTTCTGTACTTGGTTGGTTGAGCGAGATTACCTCCCCAAACATCCGCTCAAGCGTCTCAAGAAACCCAGGTCAATTCCTAGACTCGTCCGCCGCCCGCTGACTCAGGAAGAGATAGAGAAACTCTTGGCGGCGAGCGCACCCGAGCGCCGGCTGGTCTACGAGTTGGCGCTTTCGACGGGGCTGCGAGGGGGCGAACTGCGACGTCTCAAAGCAAAAAATCTTGAGGCCAACGGGGATTTGCGGCTCCAGGCCGCGATTACGAAGGAACGTAAAGAAGCCGTCTTTCATCTGCATCCGGTCTTGAATGCAAAGCTGGCGGAACGGGCTGCGCTGCTCGACCCCGAAGACCGTCTGCTCCGCGTACCAGTCAGCAACAACAAGTCGTTCAGGCGCGACCTTGAACGGGCCGGCATTCCGCAGATTTCCCGCACCGGAAGAGCAAATTTCCATGGCCTTCGGGTTACCTACGCAACCTTGCTCATTGAAAGCGGCGCAACGGTTAAGGAAGTACAAACGCTGATGCGCCATTCGGATCCTACGCTGACCATGAATATTTATGCGAAGGTACGCGCCGAGCGGATCAACGTTATCTCGGTAGCGGTTGGCGACCGTATCATGGGCAGCGCCGGCAACGGCCATGGGGGTTGTCCAACGGATGTACAACGGGCAGACGCAGCGCACTTCGGCGTTCAGGTAAGTCATGATGCTGACAAGGGTTCTGCGGGGTTGACCCCGAATGCGCCGGAGTACCCGGAGTACAGCGAACCCTTGGCCCAAGACCGGACGCCGGCCGGACAGGATCAGGCGCAAACCGGACCCCATCAAGAGGTTACCCCGGCTTTCATCACCCTAGACCGGACCGGCTCCGGCCTAGGCTCGGACGCTTCCGGACGGTCTCCAAGTCCAACAGAAGTACAACGGCGCCTGATCGCGATCAGCATCTACTCCTCGGTCTTCTGCATACCGCAACCCGTACTGGCGGCTGCGGCCGAGGTCCGCGGCGTCTCCGGCTTCTCCGGGTTCAGCGCCGGGACGTCGGCGCCGGTTCCAAGCGGCAACGGCTTGGGCGTCGTTGGGTTCTCTGGCGCCAGCGGGTTTGCAGCATAATAAGGAGAGCGATTCTGACCTGAGTCAGCGTCCGAAAAAATTTTTGGCGGTTTCCAACAGGTCGCCGAGAAACTCCGGCGCCGGATCTACGCCGGTCACCCAAAGGTGGTCGCACGCGCGGGTGCGGGCGACGTAGAAGAGATGCCGCTCAGTATTGTAGACCTCTTCAAGGTCGGACTCGCCCGAGACCGACTCGACGCGCTCTTGTAGGAGAATGACCTCATCGTCGCAGGCCCTCGCCGCCACCGCGCGGAACTTCAGCCCCTTCGCAAAGTGCATGGTACTGACGGCGACGTGACCGCTGCGCGGCTCGACCTCCTCGCCCAACTCGATCGCCGGTACCTTCGCCTTCTTCACCACGCAAGGCCCTCCATCTGTTAAATGCTCTCGCGTGGAGGTCGAAAGGTTGACAACGCCATCGTCGGCAAATATATTGTAACCACTATTACATTAGTTTGAATGCGCCAATGCCAAGGGTAGGGCGTGCGGGGACGCGGGAATGGCGGGTACAGATCCTGAAACTCAACAATGCGGCAAACTACCTGATGAAGTACTGGCATCTGACAAGCCGACGTATTCGCTTGGGCAGATGGTGAAGTATGCCCTCTATCTGGGCACGTTCGGATTTGGCGGCCCTATTGCGCTTGTCGGATATATGCACCGGGATCTGGTTGAGCAGCGGAAATGGATTTCCGAGGCCGATTATAAGGAAGGGCTCACACTCTCCCAGATCATGCCCGGCCCATTGGCCGCGCAGTTGGCGATCTACCTGGGGTATGTGCATTACAGCCTGCTTGGCGCAACCTTGGTCGGTACTGCGTTTGTGCTGCCATCCTTCCTGATGGTGGTTGGATTGGGTTGGGCATATTTGGCCTATGGCGGATTGCCCTGGATGCAAGCGGTGTTCTATGGAGTAAGCGGTTGCGTAATCGGGATTATTTTCCTAAGTGCAGTTAAGCTTACCCAGAAGACCATCGCCAAGAGCATGCTGCTTTGGGGAATCTATGTCGGGAGTGCTGTCACAACGATTGTTACCGAGTCAGAGTCGGTCTGGCTGTTCTTGGGCGCAGGTGTGCTAGTCTGGGTCGTGAGGACGCCGCCCAGAGGATTAGGGAGGAACTCTGACTCTACGGCCTCTGCGTTCCTGCCGATTGGGGTTGCGTTGGAGGGCACACCAGTGGCAGATAACAGGAGCCTTGAGCAAATCCTCTTGTTTTTTGCCAAAGCGGGAGCATTTGTGTTCGGCAGCGGACTGGCCATCGTTCCCTTTCTTTATAGCGGGGTGGTCAAGGAGTACGGATGGCTTAACGATCAGGAATTTCTGGATGCCGTTGCCGTTGCTATGGTCACGCCGGGCCCAGTCGTAATAACCGTGGGGTTCATTGGGTATCTTGTGGATGGCCTCGCCGGCGCAGTAGTCGCAGCGATCGGAACATTTCTGCCGTGCTATATTTTGACTGTAATCCCGGCTCCGTACTTCAAGAAGCATGGCAAGCGTCCGGGCCTAGTGGCGTTTGTGGACGGGGTGACCGCCGCGGCTGTTGGAGCCCTTGCCGGTGCCGTTGTCGTCCTGGGGCAAAGGACGATTTTAGATGGATGTACACCGGATCTATTCAAAGTAGTCGTGTTACTGGCAACAGTTGCCATCCTGTTCAAGTTCAAGAGGCTCCCCGAGCCAATCCTTGTCCTTTGCGCCGCGTTGGCCGGATTGATTGCCTATCCGCTGATTCATTGACTGAGGATGGATGCTGGGAGGACATGTGGTGCGTTGGCTATTGCTGATAATTCGGGTACCTCGCGAGCCAAGCGCATCGCGAGTGTACGTTTGGCGGAAGCTCAAGCAGCTTGGCGCCATCGCATTGCAGGACGCTACCTGGGTCTTGCCAGCTACTCCGCGCACTCAGGAGCAGTTTCAATGGCTAGCAGCCGAAATCGTCGAATTGCATGGCGAGGCAACCCTGTTTTCATCTGAGGTTTTGTTTGCAAGCAACACAGATGGATTGTCAGAACAATTTAAGGAGCCGGTGCGCCGAGCCTATCGTGAAATCCAAGTTGCACTTAACCGAAAGAAGCGGAACTTGGCATCGCTCTCCAAACGATTTCAGAGGGTCCAGGCGCAGGATCACTTTATGCTCGCCATTGGTGCAGAGGTAAGAGCAGAGCTCATAGCCGCACGGGGAGGCGCATGATAATGAAATGGGTCACTTGGGAGAAGGTCGGCGTTGATCGCATGGCGTGCGCATGGCTGATCCGAAAGTGCATCGACCCGAAGGCAAGGTTTCTGTTCGTACCGGCCGGTCAAACAAAGAATCTTCCCAAGGATGCCAAGGCATTCGACATTCCCGGTGTGCGCCTTTCTCATCAGCGCGGACATTGCTCCTTTTTCACCATCTTGAAGGAATACGAGCTTAAGGATCCAGTTCTAAACCGGATCGCACGCATCATCGATGAGGCAGATACGATTCAGGAAGTAAATGTAGAGCCCGCAGCGGCAGGTCTTGATCTGGTCTGCGATGGCCTCCGGCTCATCAGTCCTAATGATGAAACTGCCCTGGCTCGTGGCGCGCTGGTTTACGATGCCCTCTACGCACGCTTGGCTATGGACCGAACGGAAGGAGTGAGTATATGAAATGGATCACCCGGGAACGCGTTAAGGTGGACCGCGTCGCCTGCCCATGGCTCATCCGGAAGTTCGTGGACCCGCAGGCGGAGTTCTTCTTTGTGCCTGCGGACAAGGTCATGGTCGAAGCACAACGCCTTGGCGCGATTCCTTACGACGTCCCCAATGTTGAGCTTGGCCACCATGGAAAGGAATGCTCCTTCGACGCCATCGTCAAGAAGTATGGGCTTGGCAAGGATCCGGCGCTGGTCCTGCTTGCGAAGATCGTCAACGGAGCCGACACGGACAATAGCCTTTGGAACCAACCGGAATCGGCCGGACTAAAGGCCATCGCGGAAGGGTTTCGTCATCTGGGGTTCAAGGACGACCTATCCCAGAACGAGGCGGAGTGGATCGTGTACGATGCGCTGTACGCCTACTGCCAGGAGATGGTACGTGATGGGAAGGTGAATGGCGCATTTGAATGAGCGCAAGATTGACTTTCGATAAAGACTTCTGGCAAGTGGACGTGTGGAGGGACACTACAGAGCCTGCTCCAAATCAAATAGCATAGTCTTCGTGGAATACCTTTCCTTCCCGTGGCCGGATGAAGACATCGGCGCCTTCCTTAAGGCTTAACGCGAGGTGACGCTCGTGCGAGATCTCGACGGTCACAACCTGATTCCAATCTGAAACCAGTTCCACCCGAACCACCGGTCCTGCAGCACGAATGTCCCTGACCTTGGCGCGGAAGGTCCCATTGCCACCGGGCACATGGTCGATATCAAGGAGGTGGGGCCGCACGTAGATCCTGCGAGGTGAAGCATTCGCTTCTGTCTTGTCCGATGGGCTTCCCTCAGTGCTCGCGTCTATCTGAACTTTTCCATCCTCTATTCTGCCATGGAAGATGTTCACGTGGCCCAGGAAGTCATAGACAAAAGGTGAGGCGGGGCGATGGTAGACTTCTTCGGGAGATCCTACCTGCTCAATCTTGCCCTGGTTCATGACAACCACCCGGTCGGCGACTTCCAAGGCTTCCTCCTGGTCGTGTGTGACGAAAACGCTGGTTACATGGATTTCGTCGTGGAGCCTCCGTAGCCAAGCACGCAATTCCGCGCGTACTTTTGCGTCGAGCGCGCCGAAGGGCTCGTCAAGCAAGAGAACCTTGGGCTCAACCGCCAAGGCTCGAGCCAGGGCTATCCTTTGCCGTTGCCCGCCGGACAGTTGGGAAGGATACCGATTCCGCAGGGCTTCCAACTGCACCAGCGCGAGAAGCCGTTCCACGCGATCTCGGATCTCGCTCTTGGTTGGTCTGGTTTTTCGAGGCCGCACGCGTAGGCCGAAGGCGACGTTCTCGAAGACGGTCATGTGCTTGAACAGTGCGTAATGTTGGAAGACAAAACCGATGTTACGGTCGCGGACCGGGCGGCTTGTCGTATCTACTCCATCGAAAAGCACCCGCCCCGCGTCGGCGAATTCCAGGCCAGCAATTATGCGCAGCAGCGTGGTCTTGCCCGAACCCGATGGACCGAGGAGCGCCACGAGTTCGCCCGTCTTCACTTCCAGGTCGATCCGGTCAAGTGCCGTGAAGGCCCCAAAGCACTTTACGATTCCATTTACCGCAATGCTCATGGCCTTGCCTCGCTTTCGGATCGGACTTTCCACTCCAGGATTTTCTTGAGCGCCAGCGTCGCAAGGGCCAGAAGCGCTAGAAGCGAAGCAACGGCGAACGCTGCAACGAATTGGTACTCGTTGTAAAGGATTTCCACGTGAAGCGGCAGGGTGTTGGTCATGCCCCTGATATGCCCGCTCACCACCGATACGGCGCCGAATTCTCCCATGGCGCGCGCATTGCACAGGATCACGCCGTAAAGAAGCCCCCATTTGATATTGGGGAGCGTCACCAGGAAAAACGTCTGCCATCCGTTCGCGCCAAGGGACAAAGCCGCCTCTTCTTCATCCCGGCCTTGGGATTCCATCAGTGGGATCAGTTCGCGTGCAATGAATGGAAACGTGATGAATACCGTCGCCAGCACGATGCCGGGCACCGCGAAGATGATCTTTATGTCGTGCTCGCGCAACCAGGGCCCCAGGTATCCCTGCAACCCAAAGATCAACACGAAAATCAGTCCGCTGATGACGGGAGAGACAGAAAAGGGCAGGTCAATGAGCGTAATCAGGATCTGCTTACCTCGGAACTCGAACTTGGCTATGGCCCAGGACGCAACTATGCCGAAGACGAGGTTTGCAGGTACGGCGATGGCTGCAACCAAAAGCGTTAGCTTTATCGCCGAAATGGCCTCCGGCTCCTTGAGGGCCGTCCAATAGGCGCTCCATCCCTTCTTAAGCCCCTCGGAGAAGATCGCCGCCAGCGGGAGGAGCAGAAAGAGTCCAAGAAACCCGAACGCAAGGAGAGTGAGTCCCCATTTCGCCCATTTCGACTCGTGGGTCCTGACTAAGGGTTGGCTCTTTACAAGGGCGGTATTCGTGCCAATGCCGTTCATGATTTACTCCTCAGGCCGCTTGCCAGCGGCGGCTCCACCATTGCAGGAGATTCACAATCAACAGCACCACGAAGGACATCAGAAGCATCGCGGCGGCAATGGTCGTTGCACCGGCGTAGTCGTACTCTTCCAGTCGCGTAACGATCAACAGGGACACCACCTCGGTCTTCATCGGCATGTTGCCGGCAATGAATACGACCGATCCGTACTCGCCGAGTGCGCGCGCGAAGGAAAGTGCGAATCCGGTCAAAAGCGCCGGCCAAAGCAAAGGCAGGACTACCTTCGTAAATACCTGGAGCCGGCCGGCACCCAAGCTGTACGCGGCGTCCTCGGATTCAGGATCGAGGTCCTCCAGGACCGGCTGGACCGTGCGTACTACGAAGGGAAGGCCGATGAACGTGAGCGCGATTACGATCCCAAGTTGGGAATAGGCAGCCTTAATCCCATAGGGCTCCAGATACTGGCCTATCCAACCGTTCCTTGCGTATAGAGTCGTGAGCGTAATACCCGCCACCGCTGTAGGCAGGGCAAACGGGAGATCGACCAGGGCATCCAGCAAACTCTTGCCGGGAAACCGATACCGTACCAGCACCCATGCAACCAGTAGACCAAAGACCAGATTGAGCGAGGCGGCTATCAGGGATGTCAGGAACGTCAGCTTAAAGGATGCGACAACCCGCGGAGCGGAAAGGATCTCGCCGATCTCAGCCCAGGGCAGCGCCCAGCTCTTCACGAACAGGCCTGCCAACGGAATCAGAACAACGAGGCACGTGTAGAGTACCGTGAGGCCTAGGGACAGGCCAAATCCGGGGACAACCGTGCGCCGCTTCAAGAGAAAAGCCATTGCTCTATGTCCTCGTGCTGTCGCACAGGGTGCGGACGGTCAAGACGCCTCGAAATCCCGGCCAAGGCTCCGAGGGATCCCAATACCCTAGCTTAGGTGCGCACCCGAACCCTCATTTTGATGGCTGGTAGATCTGGTCAAAGATCCCGCCGTTGGCAAAGTGGACCTTTTGCGCCTTCGCCCAACCTCCAAACGATTGGTCGATGGTGACCAGTTCAACGGCAGGGAATTTTTCCTTGAACTTCTCGGCGACTTTGGGATCTCTCGGGCGATAAAAATTCTTCGCCGCAATCTCCTGGCCTTCAGGCGTATAGAGGTATTCCAGGTAGGCCTTGGCGACGTCGAGGTTTCCCTTCTTCTGGGCATTTCGATCCACCAAAGCCACCGACGGCTCGGCAAGGATGCTGAGGGATGGATATACGGCTTCGAATTTGTCGGCGCCCAGCTCCTTGATCGCCAGGAAAGCTTCGTTTTCCCAGGAGATGAGCACATCGCCGATGCCGCGCTCGGTGAAGGTGGTTGTCGATCCGCGGGCGCCGCTGTCGAGCACTTCGACGTTCTTGAAGAGTTTGCCGACGAACTCCTGGGCTTTCTCCTCGCTGTTACCGTATTTCTTCAGTGCGAACGCCCAAGCTGCGAGGTAGTTCCATCGCGCGCCGCCGCTGGTCTTCGGATTGGGCGTAATGACCGATACGCCATCTTTGACCAGGTCGTCCCAGTCCTTAATTCCCTTTGGATTTCCTTTGCGTACGAGAAAGTTGATCGTCGAGGTATAGGGTGCGCTGTTGTTGGGCAATTTTTTTAGCCAGTCCTTGGGGAGGACATCGCTTTTCTGCGCGATCGCGTCGATGTCCCCAGCCAAAGCCAGCGTCACCACGTCGGCTTCCAGTCCGTCGATTACCGAACGTGCCTGTTTTCCTGATCCCCCGTGGGACTGCTTTATCGTTACGCTGTCGCCTGTCTTACCCTTCCAGTGCTTTGCGAACGCTGCATTGAACTCCGTATACAGCTCGCGCGTCGGATCGTAACTGACATTCAGCAGTTCGAACTCCGCCGCGACTGCTGTGAATGCTCCCAGTACTGCGAAGATTACTGCAACAGCGATTACTCTAAAGCTAAGCCCGGTCATGGGTCTCTCCTTTGGATGTTTCCAAACCAAGCCGCTACCAGGCGACCTGGAAGTTGACTATGAAACTGTCGTTGCGCACTTCCCGGAAGCCACGGGCCTCCGCGTTGTTTCCTTCGTCCGGGTCGTTGACCCAGTTGTAGTTCGCCTGGACCTTGGCGTTGTGCCCGCTGATGTAGTAATTGATTCCTGCCGTGTGGATGCTGGTCGCAAATACGTCCGTGCGAGTTTCCGGTCGAACAAGGTCGCCGACGGTGACGTTCTGGAAAGTCTCGTACCGATAAACGAACTCGAAGTTTTTGAATGCCTTGGGAACGTCGCCGGCCCAGATGCTGTCACCGACCTTGTACCCGGTGGCGAAGTACCACCCCTGAGTGGAGAAAGGGTTGGGAGCGTCCTGGACCAAGGTTCCTGACGACTGGGGAAAGCCACGAACCGATGCTGGGGCGTTGCGATCCTTCATCCAGCCCCATTCGCCGCGCAGCCACCAGCCCCGCACCGGACCGCCAGGCGCATAATATAGCCAAGCGTAGTGGCGCGAGGCCCAGGTTCTTCGCAAGTTGAGCCCGTCGACAGGGTTGTCCGGATCGGAACCGGTGTCTGCTCCATCCGGCGACGGATTTCCGGCTTCGCCATGTAGGCCGAACTGGGTGGAAGCGCCCAGCTCCAGCGAGCCCCAAGAGCGGTCCTTCCATACCGGTCGGACCTGCAGGCGCAAGGCGATGTCCTTCTCGTCGTTGTCGTCGCTTCGGTTCTGGTAGTCGCCGGAGGAGCCGTGGTGATTGCCTGCCGAGTTGAAAACGCCCGCCTGGTATTGCAGCCGGTCGTCCCACCAGGTGCCCAGGAGCGTGAGGCCCAAGTCACGCTTGGCATAGGTTTGGCCGATCAGGGAGCGCTCCGCGAAGTCGAGTTCTGCTGCCGAGCGGATGCCTTCCTCTCCAAGGAAGGGCTTGTATTGGCCAATCTGGACTTCGTGGTGCGGCAGGATCTTGCGGAATCGGATCCATCCATCCTGGAAGAATCGGCCTGCCCCATTCTCGCCAGAACGTACGCGGGTTACGGCCGAAGAGCCTTCGTTCGTCCGGCCGCGCAGGGCCGTCCCCAGGTTCGAATTGAGGCTTGGAAAGGAAAGTGCGTCACGCGAGGCGTCCAGCATCACGTAGCCTCGCACGTAGTCGTTTAAGTCGAGTGTAAACTTGAGCTGGGTCCGTCGAACGCGGAACGAATCGTTATCCTTCGTCTCGTTCGTATCGCCGCCCAACGGTGCGTCTGGCGTCAGGTCTCCGAAGAAACCTAGATTGTCATTCTGGATGCCATAGTACCAGATCTGGATCAGGCCTCCCAAGGTCAGCTTCCCTTTCTTGCTGACAGCGGATGCCCCGGGACCATACTTCGCATCAATGGCCTGATCGGCTTTCGACTCTGCAATAGGCCTCGCCGCGATACGCTCTTGCCGTAAAGCAGATACTTCCTTTTGCAGCGCTTCCATTTTCTGGAGCTGCTGCTTCATCGCCGCAACTTCCGCCCTCAAGTCCTCTTCGGCGTTCGCCGAAAAGGTGTGCAGCAGAGCCACCGCTGCTATCCAATTGATCCACATCCAACGCCTGCCCATGGGAAACTCCTTCGATCTACTCGGCAAACTCCAGGTTTCTGGTGGGCTGCCGCAACCGTAATGGTTCCTCCGGTGGCCCGGTCGTTCTGCTCTTTGAACCTTCACTCGCTTTCCCTTTGTCCTCGATTTGATCCACGCGGTAGCCGCACCTTTTCCTTGCGCTCGATCTGGACTACTTCTCCTTCGTGTACGGTTAGCTCGACGGACCCGAACTTCAGGCCATCCAACGCTCGTTCAATCTGAGTCCAAATGGATTCCATGCCGTCCTTAGGTCCTCTCGAAGGCAACTTGAACCCACCCATTGCTTTCCCCTTAGATTCGCAGGCACACAGGATCGCCAAACTCTGGTTCGCTGGGCTTGGCGCCGGCGAAATCGAACAGAGGCGTTGTCAGATACCGCTCGCCGAAGCTGGGGGCGAAGGTGACGATGGTTGCCCCGCGGCGGGCTGGGTTGGCTGCGAGCCGAGCGGCTGCGGCCAGGTTGGCACCTGTGCTGATGCCGCCCAGGATGCCTTCCTCGCGCGCCAGCCTTCTGGCCCACTGGAACGATTCCTCGGCCGAGACGAGTTCGACACTATCCAGCAGGTCTCGGTCCAGGTTTTCGGGGATGAACCCTGCGCCTATGCCCTGAACGCGGTGCGGACCAGGCTTGCCGCCCGAGATCACTGGCGATTCGGCAGGCTCGACTGCGATGGCCTCTAGATCCGGGTTCTTGGTGCGAAGGTATCGTGTCGTACCGGTGATGGTGCCGCCCGTGCCAACACCGGCAACCAGGAGGTCAACCTTGCCACCGGTATCTGCCCAGATCTCGGGACCGGTGGTCTCCTCGTGGATTTTCGGGTTTGCCGGATTGTCAAACTGTTGAGGCGTCCATCCGCCTGGGGTCCTTTCCACCAGTTCCTGGGCGCGTTGGATGGCTCCTTTCATCGCCAGCGGGGCCGGTGTCAGTTCGAGATTTGCGCCGAGGGCCAGGAGCAGCGCGCGGCGCTCATAGCTCATAGACTCGGGCATGGTCAGGGTGAGGCGGTAGCCTTTGGCAGCCGCTACGAACGCCAAAGCAATCCCGGTATTCCCGCTGGTCGGTTCGATGATGTGGGTCTTGCCAGGCGCAATCTTTCCCGCGCGCTCGGCATCTTCGATCATGGCGCGACCAATGCGGTCCTTAACACTGGAAAGCGGATTAAAGAACTCAAGCTTCAGCAACACCTTGGCATGGTCGGCAGGAAGCAAGCGACTGAGGTGAACCATGGGAGTTCGCCCAATGGTGCTGGTGATGTTAGGAAAGGTTGTGTGCTGCAGCACGGCACAGGCTCCTAGTCCAGTAGTTGGAGCCTCCTATATCAACACGAGTGCCAAATAAGGATTTTATCGTAAGATGCTATTTAGTAACATGTTACGAGAATGACCTCCAGACTAGCGATAGGACTTACTATCAAATATAACGGGATTTACTATTATATACGATGGATTTCTATATTATTTGCTGGTAGCCTTTGTTGATGGAGCACTTTCAAGGAATCCTACTTGATGTCTGGCGAGAGGCCTGCCGCCACATCGAGATTGAGCAGTCGGCGGAGATCATCGCACGCATCCTCACGCATCGAATGCCGATCGACCAACTGTGGGTCTGGGCCTTCGAGTTCGACCACGGTTTGGCGGTTCCAAGCGCGATTGGGTTGAAGACCGACGCCAGCGCTGGAATGCCGCCTCCTAAACCCCTTCGAAAGACAGAGCGCCAGATCCTGCAGGACTGGCTGTCAAGCCAGGCGACCCTCTGCTATCGCAAAGGGGATGGGGTCCCGGAAGTGATGCGCATCTTGGCTGTCCATGATCTGGACAACTCATGGATGGCTGGACCGTTGTCGAGCGAACACGGCCTGGCGGGTGCGCTGTTGTTGCGCGCCCACCCGCCGGCGCAATTTGAGGCCCAGCACGTGAAGATGGCCGATTCCCTTATCGAGCCCTTTTCGGTTGCGCTGGAGAACGATCGCCGACTCCACGAGTTGAATGCACTACGCGAGGCCGCGGAGGCCGACAAGCGATCTGCACTTACCCGGCTAGGCCGGGACGAACTGGTTGATACGATCATTGGCGGCGACAGCGGATTGCTTCCGGTGATGCAGCGAGTCGCGCTGGTCGCCAAGTCCGATATAGCGGTCCTCATCCTAGGCGAGACGGGCTCCGGAAAGGAAGTAATCGCTCGGGCGATCCACGAGCAATCGCCGCATGCAAAGGGGCCATTCATTCGCGTCAATTGCGGTGCGATACCGCCCGAGTTGATCGACTCGGAACTCTTTGGGCACGAGAAAGGCGCATTCACCGGCGCGACCGCATCTCGGAAAGGTTGGTTTGAGCGTGCGGACGGCGGAACGCTTCTCCTAGACGAGATCGGCGACCTGCCGCCACCGGCACAGGTTCGGCTCCTGCGGGTCCTGCAGGAAGGCGCATTTGAGCGCGTAGGTGGCGAGCGGCCCGTTAGAGTCAATGTCCGTATCGTGGCCGCCACGCACCGCGATCTTCCGGCCATGGTACAGGATGGCCGGTTTCGCGAAGATCTCTGGTACCGCGTGGCTGGATTCCCCGTCGTGCTGCCGCCGCTTCGCGAGCGCAAACAGGACATCCCGGCATTGGCAGCTCACTTTGCGCAGCGCGCAGCGCGCAGGTTCGGAATTCGAGCCCAAACTCCAACCCGGCAGGACCTCCAAATGCTGGCCTCCTATGATTGGCCGGGCAATATCCGGGAACTCTCGGCCGTTATGGACAGAGCAGCTCTTCTGGGCGATGGGATGCAGTTGGAGGTCGCCAAGGCCTTGGGCGGCGCTCAGGCCATAGACCGAGGTTCACCCGGAATTTCGATAGCTCCCGCGAATCGGAGTTCAGGAACATCAACGCTGAACGAAGCCATGCGCACGCATATTGAAGCTGTATTGCGGCTGACACGTGGACGCGTTGAAGGAGAACATGGAGCTGCAAAGTTACTCGACATAAACCCACATACTCTCAGGGCACGCATGCGGAAGCTAAAAATTGAATGGGAAAAATTTCGCGCCCCGAACTGACAGTGCGGAGTTTACGGTTACGTAGGGTCCTGGATAACCTGAAGGTCAACAGGAACGCCCCATGAAGCACCGTAGGAACAGTGGATTCCATATCCACCGGGTCAAAAACCTGTCAACGATCCTGTAAACCGACAAATTTATGGCATTGATAAATAAGGACTTACAAGAGCGAACGGGATTTTGAATCCACTGCGCCTGCCCATTCCGCCACTCCGGCGCCAGTTTTCCCTCTAGGAGAGTCCGTCACGGTCCGTATTAATCCGCCAAAACCCGTGGAAAAATGCCCAGCAATACGCCCAGGCAACGCCCAGTGGATTTCTACCTAGATGCACTGGAGCGCCGCTTGGCTTGAGCTTCGAAATCGGGCAACTTCGCCACCGCCTCCGACCGCTGCTCCAGGATGGTATGGCTGTACCTAGAGACTGTCAAGTTTATGTCCGAATGGCGAGCCAAGTCTTGGGCACCTTTAGGTGGCCAGCCCCCGAAATATGGTCCAGGCGTAGGGCTTGAGTTAGCCCTATGTTGAACCTGGAAAGTGGCGGCCATGAAGCGGAAGCGATTCAAGCCGGAAGAGAGATTATCTCCAAACTTCGTGAAGCGGAGGTCGAGTTGGCCAAGGGCCAGACGGTTCCCGCAGTGTGCAAGAAAATTGAGGTATCCAAGCAGACCTACTACCGGTGGCGGAAGGAATACGGCGGTCTGAAGATCGAACAGGCCAAGCGCTTCAAGGATCTTGAGCGTGAAAACGCCCGGCTAAAGAAGTTGGCGGCCGACCAAGCGTTGGATATTGCTATTCTCAAGGAGGCTGCCGGCCCAAACTTATAACCCCGTCGAAGCGCCGAGAGGCGGTGCGCCGCGCTCGCGAGAAATTGGGCCTGTCGGAGCGGCGTGCTCGTCGAGCGCTGGGACAATCGCGTTTTGGGCAGCGCTGCATGGCGAAGCGACGGTACGATGAACCGAGGCTGGTGGAAGCGATTGTTCGATTGGCAACGCAGTATGGCCGGTACGGTTACCGAAGAGTCCATGCCCTACTCGGCAAGGACGGCTGGCGCGTGAACCATAAAACGAGTGGAGCGACTCTGGCGGCGTGAGGGTCTAAAAGTACCCAAGCGGCAACCAAAACGCCGCAAGCTGTGGTTGAACGACAGCTCCTGCGTGCGTCTGCGCCCGCAGCGGCCAAGCCACGTGTGGTGTTACGATTTCGTACAGGATCGGACCCAGGACGGCCGTTCGTATCGCATGCTGACGATGATCGACGAATACACGCGGGAGTGCCTGGCCATCGACGTGGCCAGAAATCTGACGGCCGACGATGCACTCTAGCGGCTGACGGACCTGTTTGTCCGGCGCGGCGCGCCGGACCATATACGATCGGACAATGACTCCGATTTTACGGCCAAGGCCGTGAGGGACTGGCTGGGCCGCGTGCGGGTCAAGACGCTGTGCATCGAGCCGGGCTGTCCATGGGAGAACAGCTGCGTCGATTCGTTCAACGGAAGGCTGCGCGAAATCCGCCGCCGCACGCGGGTGGTCGGCGCCTTTTCCGACGGCCTGTTGGCGTTTATGCTCTGCGCCGCCAGGTTACGGCACATCGAAGGCACGCAGTGGTCCGCGAATCGCTATCTGTCCATGGAACGGCTGTACGAACAGGAGCGCGAATGCGCGACGGAGTCAAAGAGTGCTTGAAATCGGACCCTAGATCCCGTTGCAAAGGGCCTTGCACCGCCCTCTGCGTACGGTCCAGGGATGGTGTACGGAGAACACGTCGATCTTTCGGGACTCGCCCGCAAGATGTGCGAAAGAATACGGACGTTATCGGCGATCGCAACAGCTCTAGGAACCTCCTATAAGCCTGATTATAGTGGGTCCGATTAGGGACTTTATGGGGCCTAATTCGCTGGCCCACCCCATCCCCAAAGAATGGGCGCTATGCCCAACGCCGTTCTAGAGCCCCCTTGGATAGGGGTCAGGAGGCGCAAATCTCTTAGCGTTTCCACGTCTTCGATGTCGGCGACGACCGCAGGATCTCGACGGTGGTCTCGAGGACAATCGGATCGCCCGCGGTGGGGATCTCGATGCGTACCAGCAGGTCGAA
>JAKLKQ010000052.1 GCA_023150555.1 Planctomycetota bacterium | reverse complement strand
GCGTACCTCAGCTGCTACTTCTGGAACCAAGCCTGGAACCACGACGGGCACCACGGTGTCGTGAAGGTGGACATGCAGTCCGACGCCGAGCCGGTGATCTTCGCCGGCAGCATGAAGCAGAACGAATCGGGCTCCGAGAACGGGAAGTTCCGCTACGCCACGGGCATCGACGTCGACGCCCAGGGCCGCGTCTACGTCGGCGACTACATGAACGACCGCGTGCAGGTCTTCGACGCGGAAGGCAAGCACCTGAAGAACATCCCCGTCGAGAAGCCCGTCGAGGTATGCCTGCACCAGAAGACCGGCGAACTGTACGTCTTCTCGTGGCTGCTGGGCAATTACCAGCTCGTCGATGCCGAGGCCCAGGCCGCCAAGCAGCAGAAATCCCTCTTCATCAAGGCCGTGCTGAACCGGCTGGGCGGCTTCGACGACCCCAAACGCATCGCCTCGTGCCCGCTGCCGCTGGAAGGCTACGGCGACAAGGTGGGTTCGTACATGGGCGTGATCCGGTCGGGCCTGCAGTTCCGCTTCGAGCTGGACGGCTATTCCGACCCGCCCGCGATCTGGATGGTGCCCGGCGCGCCCTACAGCACGGGGTACGGCGGCGAACGCAAGGACGAGGCCTGGACCAAGACGAGCCTGCGCCTGTACGAACTGAAGGGCAACAAGCTGGAGCTCAAGCGCGACTTTGGCAACGAGGCCAACAAAGCGGTCGAACAGCTGCGCCCGCCGGTCTACGGACGCCAGCGCCTGTACGTGAACCCCAAGACCGGAAACCTGTACATCGGCGAGGGCTCCCCGCCCGACGGCACCGGCAACGAGAAGGCCTTCTTCGAGCTGGTCGAGGTCAACCCCGAGACCGGCAAGGTCAAGATGATCCCGATGCCCTACGACGCCGAGGACATCTGCTTCGACCAGGACGGCCTGATCTACCTGCGCGAAAGCTCCCACGTCGGGCGCTTCGACTTCCGTTCCTGGCGCGAGGTGCCGTGGGACTACGGCGAAGAGCAGGAGTCGGTCGGGTTCTCCTCCGGACGCGGCGGCAAGCGCGGACAGCTCGTGGCCGGCCTGCCGGTCTTCAAGGGCATCAACTGGCACATGGGCGGCCTGAGCGTCAGCAAAAAGGGCCTGATTGCCGTCAGCTGCTACACCAAAGACGCGGTCAAGCAGCGCACCGACGAGCGCAGCGTCGACGTCGCCGCCGGCACGCCCTACGTGCCGCGCATCTACCCCGGGCGCGTCTTCGGGCACAAGCGCGCGCTGATCCACGTCTGGGACAAGCACGGCCAGGTGAAGTACGAGGACGCCGTGCCCGGCCTGCCGGACCTCTACGGCCTGGAGATCGACGAGCACGACGACCTGTACCTGCTCTCCGCCGCGACGCGCGTCTTCGACGGGAAGCGCTACTACAACGACATGGCCGGCACGCTGATGAAGTTCCGCCCGAAGAACGGCAAGGTTCTCAGCGACAGCGCCCATGAGATCAAGCTGCCCGACGCCTCGAAGCCCAAGCGCCCCATCGACGTGACCAGCTCCATGCAGGGCGGCGCGTGGGTCGAAGGCGCCGAATGGATGTTCGGCGGCGCCGGCTTCGGCGGCAAGAACCGCGGCGTCGGCTGCGCCTGCTGGAGCGGCAAGTTCGCGCTGGACTACTACGCGCGCAGCTTCGCGCCCGAGACCGACCGCTACACCGTCGCCGTGCTCGACAGCGCCGGCAACGTGATCCTGCGCATCGGAAAGTACGGAAACGTCGACGACGGCAAGCCCATGGTCGCTGACGGCGGGCCGCCGCAGGTGCGCAGCCTGGGCGGCGACGAGGTCGGCCTCTTCCACGGCGCCTACCTGGCCACCCACTCCGACCGGCGCCTCTTCATCGCCGATCCGGGCAACTTCCGCGTCCTCGGCGTCGCGCTGAACTACCACGACGAGCGCAAAGTCGCGCTGAAGAGCGTCAAGGACGGCGAGTAGGCCAAGCAGCCGGTTGAAAAAGGGCCGGCCGCAAAGCCGTGGATTGTGATTCGGACCAAGGCGCGCGAAGTCGAGGCGTACCGAGAAGGTACGCCAAGAGCGAAGCGCAGCGGAGGTCCGGATCGCAAGACAAGGCTGCCCGAAGGGTTGCGGGTCTTTTCTTCCTGAACTTCGTTCCGCTTCGCGCTGCCTCGTTCTGGTCGAAAATCCCTCACAACGCGGCCCCGACCCTTTTTGAACGGACTGCTACCTATTGATCTGGATACGGTTTTCCGGCACGCTGAAGATCGAAAAGTCCAAAGCCGGGACTGGTTCGTACAACCGGCACCCGGTAGGACGGTGTACGTATCCGGTATGAGACCGGAACCTAAGAGCCGGTCGCGCCGCTACCCTAACGGGAGTGCCCGAATGAGCCGCCATCGTTTGCTCCTCCTTTTCCTGGCCCTCGTCCTGGCCGGCGCCGCCGGCGCCAGCGACCTCGACGAGTTCAAGGTCAAGCGCCAGGACGTCTACGAGTTCGCACAGGAGCCCAAGGTCACCCGCGACGGCGACCGCATCGAGATCGCCTTCGAGTCGAAGGGTGCCTGCGACGTCACTGTCGCGGTCGAGAACTCCGACGGCAAGATCGTGCGCCACCTGGTTAGCGGCGTGCTGGGCCCCAAGGCCCCGCCGCCCCTGGCGAAGGACAGCCTCAAGCAGCGCCTGGTCTGGGACGGCAAGGACGATGCGGGCAAGTACGTCGACGACAAGGACAGCCACAGCATCCGCGTCAGCCTGGGCCTGAAGCCCGAGTACGAGAAGGACCTCTTCGCGAGCCCCTACAAGCGCGTCGCCAACGCCTGTCCGGTGATGCAGGCCTCGCCCGACGGCGTCTACGTCTTCGAAGGCCGCGGCGCCGACTTCGTGCGCCTCTTCGGGCACGACGGCAAGTACGTGAAGACCGTCTACCCCTTCCCCGCCGACAAACTCGACGCGGTGAAGGGCCTCGAGAAACTCGCCTTCCCGCAGGACGGCAAGGAACTGCCGGTCAAGCACGGCTTCGTGCAGGCCTCGATGCTGACCAGCGGCACCAGCCGGCTCTTCGACGGCAAGCGCAAGTTCGGCGACGGCTACGGCGCTCAGGCGATGGCGCTGCGCAAGGACCGGATGGCGCTGGGCTACCAGTTCATCAACCGCCTCGCCACCGACGGCAGTACCGGAGGCCTGAATCTGACCGGACCCGAGATCGGCATGCACTGCAAGTGGGGCGGCTACGGCGGCGAAGGCGGCGGCGAGGAGGAAGTCGGGCCGGTGGGCATGGCCTTTTCGCCCGACGGCAAGACCCTGTACCTGACCGGCTACATGTGGCGCGAGTTCTACGGCGGCGGCGGGCACGCCTGCCACGGCCTCTTCAAGCTCAACTACGAGGACGACAAGGCCAAGCCCGAACTTATGGTCGGCGCCGCCGGCTGGGACAAGGACCCCGGCAGCGACAACGCGCACTTCATGGTGCCGGCCGGCGTGGACGTCGACGCGCAGGGGCGCATCTACGTCGCCGATTACCTCAACGACCGCGTGCAGGTCTTCGCGCCCGACGCCAAGTACCTGAAGACGATCCCCGTCGAGAAACCCGCCAAGGTCCTGATCGACCCGCGCAACGGCGAGATCTGGGTCTTCTCCCACGGGGTCTACGGCATTCACAACGAGATCGCCAAGGCCAAGGACTTCAAGTGGGACCAGCAGAAGACGCAGGTCGTCCGCTTCGGGCCTTTCGACAACCCGCAGAAGAAGTCCGCGCAGGACCTGGGCATCGGCATCAACTTCCGCGGCTTCTTCCTCAGCGGGCCCATGATCGACTTCGCCGTCGACTGGTGGGCCCCGCAGCCGGTGCTGTGGATCGCCAACCGCAAATACAACGTCTCGCGCATCGACGTCCAGTGGGGCGGCGCAGGCGCCTACGCCGGGCGCGACAAGGACGCCTGGAAGGACACCGGCATCAAGCTGCTGGTCGAGGAAAAGGGCAAGTGGGCCGAGAAGCTGAACCACTCGGTGCTCGCCACCGAGGAAGTCGTGCGCCTGAAGCCGCCGGACTTCGGCCGCCAGCGCCTGCAGGTCAACCCCGTCAACGAGAAGCTGTACGTCTGCGAGGACAGCGGCTTCAGCAAGTCCTTCTACCAGATGATCGAGGTCGATCCCGAGAGCGGCAAGATCAAGCCCGTGGAGATGCCCTTCGACGCCGAGGACATCTGCTTCGACACCGAGGGCCAGATTTACCTGCGCACCGACACGCTGGTCGCGCGCTACAACTTCCGCACCTGGCGCGAAGTCCCCTGGGACTACGGCGAGGAGCACCAGGCCGTGGGCTTCACCACGCTCGGCGGCAGCCGCCGCACGGACCTGATCTCCGGCCTGGGAATTCCCGGCCACCGGCCCGTCTGCTGGAACATGGGCGGCATGGGCATCAGCGTGAAGGGCAAGCTGATCGTGTCTTGTCCCAACCGCGAGCAGTCCGAAGACCGCCGCAGGGAAAACAACCAGGGGCCGTGGGCCGGCGCCCGCGGGGAGGTCAAAGAAGGCAAGAAGTACGAGCCCACCATCTACCCGGGGCGCGCGCGCTGGCAGGAGGTCCACGTCTGGGACCGCCACGGCCAGCTGGTCTACGAGGACGCCGCCGCCGGCACGCCGATCATCCACGGCGTCGAGATCGACGCGGAGGACAACATCTACCTGCTCAGCGCGCCCAACCGCGTGCTGGACGGCAAGCCCTACTGGAACGAGATGGCCGGCACGATCCTCAAGTGCCGCCCCAAAGGCCTGAAGGTCCTCAGCAAGACCCACGGCGCGGTCAAGCTGCCGGAGGAGAGCCAGCCCAAGCGCGCAATTGACGTCGTCGACGGCAAGGGCGGCCCGGCCTGGTGCGAGGGCGCCGAGTGGCTCTACGGCGGCATCGGCTACGGTGGCTTCAACACCAGCAAAGCCGGCGGCGGCTGCGACTGCTGGAACAGCAAGTTCGCGCTGGACTACTTCGCGCGCAGCATCGGCCCGGAGACCGACCACTACAGCGTCGCGATCCTGGACAGCGCCGGCAACCTGGTCACGCGCGTGGGCCGCTACGGCAACCTCGACAGCGCAGGCCCCAAGAGCCGCGTGCCACTGGGCGGCGACGAGGTCGGCCTGATGCACCCGAACTTCGTGGCCTCGCACACCGACCGGCGTTTGTTCATCGCCGACGCCGGCAACGCGCGAATCGTCAGCGTGAAGCTGCGCTACCACCGCGAAGCCCGGGTTTCCCTCAAGGACGTGCCGGACGCGGCGGGGAAATGATCTGGCGGCGGCGGCAAGCCGTCTTAAAGTAGGGTCGTTGCTTGAACGCCAGAACCCCGTCCGAGGATCCACATCCATGTCCGCAGCGCAGGGCAAGTTCCGCCTGGCCATCGTCGGCACCGGCGGCATCGCCGAATACCACCTCGCCAACATCCGCAAAATGGACGACGTCGAAGTCGTGGGGCTTTGCGACATCGAGCGCAGCCGCGCCGAGGCCAAGGCCAAGGAGCACGGCGGGCGCGCCTACACCGACGCCGCCCAGATGCTCGACGCCGAGAAGCCCAGCGGCGTCCTGGTCTGCACCCCGCCCTTCGCGCGGCTGGCGCCCATCCAGGCCGCCTGCGACCGCGGCATCCCGTTCTTCTGCGAGAAGCCCCCGGCCGCGTCTGTGGAGGACGCGCGCAAGGTCGAAGCCGTCGTCGCGAAGGCCGGCGTCGTTCACACCGTCGGCTTCATGTACCGCCACCTCGAACTGGTGGACCGCGCCCGCGACCTGATGAAGGGCCGCACGCTGCTGGCGGTGCGCAGCACGTTCCTGAACGGCCCGCTCTTCAGCCCCACCTTCCCCGCGTGGTTCAAGCTCGAGGAGAAGTCCGGCGGCCCGCTGCTGGACCAGGCCATCCACGCGCTGGACCTGATCCGCTACCTGTGCGGCGACGTGAAGCGCGTCTTCGCGCTGGGCGCCAACCGCGCCACCACCCGCGGCCCGGACGTGACCATCACCGACACCCAGAATGTGGTGCTTGAACTGGCCAGCGGCGTCGGCGTCACCCACAACCACACCTGGGCCAGCGAGCCCGCGCGCGTCCACATCGAGTTGCTCTTCCGCGAAGGCCACCTGCTGCTGGACCTGCGCGAGTACCGCCTCACCGGAAAACTCAACAAGGGCGAGTACGACGAGAAGCCCGGCGACGACTGCTACGTCACCGAGATCCGCCGCTTCGTCCAGGCCGCGCGCTCCGGCGACGGCGCCGCGCTGCGCAGCACCTACGCCGACGGCGTCAAGAGCCTGGCCGTCGTGCTGGCCGCCAACCGCTCCATCGCCAGCGGCAAACCCGAGACGCTTTAGGCCAAGCTGCTCCAGAGGAACCGCGTGACGCCCGTCGAGATGCCCAAGGCCAACGAGAACCTCACCGAGGCCACCCTCGAAAACTGGCTGGTGAAGGAAGGCGACGCGGTCGCGAAGGACCAGCCGCTGTGCACCATCATCACCGACAAGGCAACTTTCGAACTGCCCGCGCCTGAAGCCGGCACCGTGCGCAAGGTCTTCGGCGAACAACGCAGCGTGCTGCCCGTCGGCTACATCCTCTGCGCGCTCGGAAATCCCGGGGAAGCCGTGCCCGCCGAGTACGCCGAGCGCAACGCCCGCACCCTCGAGACGCACCGCGGCGCCGTCACCGCCGTGAAACCGGGCAACGCCGGATCCGACGCCGTGCAAGGCGCCGCCGCCGGACGCGTCCGCGCCACCCCCGCCGCGCGCCGCGCCGCCAAGGAAGCCGGCGTGGAACTGGAAGCCATCGCCGCGGCCCTGAACCTCACCGGGCCGGTCAACGAGAAGGACGTCCAGACCTACCTCGAGAGCCGTAAGTCCTGAAACAAAGTCACGCCTGAGCCCTCTTTTGTCGCCGTATTCCTTGGCAGGCCCCTTTTTTAGAGTTATGCTCTATGTGCAGTGTCTCGGGGAAGGCCTGTGCCTCCTTATAGTTAAGGTCCCCCGGCGCTGGCGGCAGAACCCGGCAGGGGCGAAGCGATGATCGTCGGCATCGGGATGGACATCGTGGAGGTGGAGCGCATTCGCGCCATCTACCTGCGCCACCCCGAACGCTTCGTGCGCCGTATCCTCACCGAGAACGAACGCGCCTACGTCCTTCGCCACGCCGATCCCACCGAGCGCCTCGCGGGGCGCTGGGCCGCCAAGGAAGCCGCGCTGAAGGCGCTCGGCACCGGCCTGGCCGAAGGCATCGGCTGGCGCGACGTCGAGATCCTGCCCGACGACCTCGGGCGCCCCTGCCTGCACCTGCACGGAAAAGCCGCCGGCCGCGCGAAGCAACTCGGCGCCGGCGCCTCGCATGTCACCATCACGCACAGCCGCGACTCCGCCGTCGCGCAGGTGATCCTGGAGCGCGCGGACCGATGAAGAACGCGACGCCGCGCGTGGACCGCATCGTCGTCTTCGGCGCCGGAGCGCTGGGCAGCGTGCTGGGCGGGCGGCTCGCGCGGGAGGTACCCGTGCTGCTGGTCGGGCGCGAGACCCACGTCGAGGCCATCCGCTCCGGCGGCCTGAAGCTGGAGGGCCTCAGCAATCGCACCGTGCCGCTGGGCGATCGCCTGCGGGCCGTCACGCATCTCGATCCGGAAGTCGCCCCGCTTCGCAGCGGGGACGCCGTCTTCCTGACCGTGAAAGCGATGCAGGTCGCGGAACTCGGCGGCGAACTCTCGGATAACGCGCCGGAAGGCGGGCGCCTGCCGCTGCTGACCTTCCAGAACGGCACGGGCTTCGAACGCGACATCGAGCACGCCGCGGGCGGGCGCTTCGACGTGCTGCATTGCGTATCGCACGCCGGCGCGACGTTCGTCGAGCCCGGCCGCGTCGAGGACTGGGGCGGCGAGCTGCTGCTGCCGGAGGCCCCGCCCTGCCCGCGTGTGGCCGAACTGCTGCGCGCCGCGGACTTCAAGGCGCGCTGCCTGCCCGATCTGGAGGTCTGGCGCTGGAAGAAGATCGCCTTCAACTGCGCGCTGAACGCGCTGAGCGCCCTTCTGGAAGTTCGCAACAAGGAAACCATCACGCCCGAATGGCGGCCCTTCCGCCGCGCGGTGCTGAGCGAAGCCCGCGCCGCGGCCGCCGCGGAAGGCGTGGCGCTGCCGCCGGTGGAGGAACTGCTCGATGAGTTCGAAGGCCGCGCGCGCGCCAGCAACAACGTCAACTCGATGTGGCAGGACGTGCAGCGCGGCAAGCGCACCGAGATCGATTATCTCAACGGCGCCGTCGCGCGCATAACCGCCGAACACGGCGGTGCGGCACCCGTGAACGCGGCCCTTGCGAAGTGGATCCCGCGCATCGGCGCGGCGGCGAACGCGGAACAGGCCCGCGCGATGCGCGACGGCGCGCTGGCCGAACTGCGCACGTTGGCGAAGGACGCATAAGGCATGCCCGAGTCGACCGTATCCCAACCGATGATGCCGGCGGCCTGCGCGTCGTGCGGAGCGGGCCTGCCGCTGAACGCGCAGTTCTGCCCCGGCTGCGGTCGCCGCGTGGTGCCGGTGAAGGGCTACGACACCGCCACCGGCCCGCGCACCGACGGCCCCCTGCCCAGCTCCGCACCCACGCAAAAGGAAGAGAAGCAGACGCCGACGGAGATGGCCACCGCCGAACTGCCCGCGCGCTACCGCGTGGTGCAGATGGTCGGCAAGGGCGGCATGGGCGTCGTATTCCAGTGCCGCGACAGCAGCCTGGACCGCAACGTCGCGATCAAGCTGATGTCCGAACGCTACATGTCGGACCAGAACGCCGAGCGCCGCTTCCTGCGCGAGGCGCGGGCGCAGGCGATTCTCAACCACGAGAACGTCGCCCGAGTGCTCAGCGCCGGTATCTCCTCCACCGGCCGCCCGTACCTGGTCATGGAGTACATCGAGGGCCAGGACCTGCGCAAAATGATCAAGGAGCGCCCCGGCGGCCTGGATCCTGCGAAATCCGCCGAACTGCTCAGCCAGGCCTGCTCGGCGCTGGAAGAAGCCCACGCGCAAGGCGTCATCCACCGCGACATCAAGCCCAGCAACCTGATGATCACGCGCGACCACCGCGGCCACGAGCTGGTGAAGGTCCTGGACCTGGGCCTGGCCAAGATCATCGGCGGCAGCACCGACCTGCGCACCATCACCGTCGACACCGCCGGCATGCTCGTCGGCACGCCGGCGTACATGAGCCCCGAGCAGGTCGTCGGCGACACCGTCGGCCCGCGCAGCGATCTGTACTCCATCGGCGTGGTGCTCTTCGAGATGCTCACCGGGCGCCTGCCCTTCGAGTCCGACACGCTGGAAGGCTGGCTCTACCAGCACATGCACGCGCGCCCGCCCAGCATGAGCCTGATCCGGCCCGAGCTCGTTCACTACCCGAAGCTCGAACAGATCGTAAAGTGGCTGCTGGCCAAGCGCCCCGAGGACCGGCCCGAGTCCGCGCGCGAGCTGCGCGAGGCGCTGCTGAAGTCCCAGGACGACGACGCCACCGCGCCGAAGAACGAGGACCGCCGGACCTCTACGCTGCACACGCTGCCGAAGGAGACCGAGACCGGCGTCACCGGCACGCACTCCACCGGCCCGCGCGTCCCGCCCGAGGCGCTTTTCCCCCAGCCCGACCTGCTCGCCGACAAGCTGCCGCCCGAACCCAACCTCGATCCGGTCAAGCTGCGCCGCGAGCGTTTTCTGGAACTCTCGCGCGCCGCCGAGGAAGCTGAGGTCCAGCGCAAGTGGGCCGAGGCGATGGACCTGTACATGCAGGCGCTCAAGCACGCCGACGATCCCGTCACCGTGCACGCGCAGATCGACAGCCTGCGCCGCGAGATGGCCTTCGAGCAGATGCTCGCCACCGTCAGCACCTACGCCACCTCCGGCGACTGGGTGCGCGCGGAACTTGCGCTGAGCAACGCCGCCGTGCTTCGCCCCGCCGACCCGCGCATCGACCAGGTGCGCGCGCGCATGCCCTACCGCCTGATCGACGCGTGGATGGATGCCGCCAAGACGCGCCTCGCCGGGCTGCCCGAAGGCAACGTGCGCAGCGAGCTGATGCGCAAGCTGGCCGTATCCTCCGCGCGCGTCGGCAACCTCCAGGGCGCCATGCGCCTGCTGCAGGACGAATGCCGCGAGCCCGAGCAGCGCATCATCAGCCTGGCCCACGCCATCGTCGCGAACATCCAGTCGGGCACGCGCGAGGGCCTGCGCCCGTACCTCGACCGCGCCGTCGTCGCCGCGCGAAAGCTCACCCGCCCCGCCGCGCGCGGCAACGCCTGTTTGGAACTCGGGCGCGCGCTGACCGCCTACGGCGACCTCGAAGCCGCCGCCAACGTCTTCAAGGCCGCCGTCGCCGCGTACCTGGACGTGCACAGCCCCGCGCTGGACGGCACCGACGACGAGACCAACACCACGCTCGCCAACCTGCGCCGTACATCCACCACGTTCTTCGGCGCCGGGCGTCGCAGCACCAACGTGAACTCGCCCCGTCCCGAAGCGCTGATGCAGCACGCCGTCGCCGCCGTCTCGTGCGCGCAGGCCGAAGCCGGGCTCGCCGACGAAGGCATCGCCACCGCCGAACTGCTCGACGATCCGTGGACCCGCAGCCAGACGATGGCCCACGTCGCCCAGACGCTCGCCCGCATCGGCCGCTCCGTCGAGGCCGAACGCATCGCCGAACAGATCACCTTCCGGCTACCAAAGGCGCAGGCCATGCGCGCCGTCGCCGTCTCGCGCATCTACCGCGGCGAGATCGAGGCCGCCGAGGAATCCCTCCGCGAGATCGCCAGCCCCGAGCAGCGCGCGCCCGTCTTCGGCTACCTTGCCGCCGCCTACGCCCGCCGCAACGAGAACGCCAAGGCGCAGAGCTGCGCCGGCGAAGCGCTGGCCACCAGCCTAGAAGTCCCCGGCACCACCGCGCGCTTCGAGGCCCTGCTGAACGCCATCGAACCGCTGCTGAACACCGGGCACCTGCCGCTGCTCAACCCGCTGTTGACCGCCGCGCAGCGCCTGATCGACAAGACCGACGCGCCCGTCGAACGCGTCCGCAGCCTGCTGCGCCTGGCCGAGATCCAACACCGCACCAAAGCCCGCGCCGAACACACCGGCGCGGCCGGGCCCACGCCCACCGCCCCGCCCATCGTCCAGGACGCGCTGCGCCGCGCGCTCGGCGGGCTGCGAACGATGCGTTCGAAGGAGGACCGCGAGGCCTGCCTGGAGTACATGGCCCGCGCGCTCGCGCAGGCCAACGCCAGCGACCTCGTCGACGACCTCTTCTCGCTCACGCAGAACGAAATGGAGCGCGCGCTCGTCTACCTGGGGCTCTCCACCGGCATGGTGTAGCAGCAGACCGCCTGAGTAGATTCGATACAGGCCCTGTCTAATTCCTAGACAGACGCCTGGATAGATGCACCTCAATAGGCAAGATGTCCTTATAACAGCAATCCCCATAATGAGTTGTGCTCGAAAATTTGTTTCAGCTAGGCCGGAAACTGGCGCGATTCTTGCCATGTCCTCTAGCAGTCACGGAGCCCACCATGCGCATCATCGACCCCCACTGCCACATGTACAGCCGCACGGTGGACGACTATGAGATGATGTCGCTGTGCGGAATCGAGGCCATTGTCGAGCCCAGCTTCTGGCTCGGCAACGACCGCACCTACGCCGGCACCTTCTACGACTACTTCAACCACATCAGCGAATGGGAGCCGAAGAACCGCGCGGCCAAGCGCGGCATCAAGCACTTCTGCACCATCGCGATGAACCCGAAGGAAGCCGAGAACATCACGCTGGCGCGCGAGGTCGTGAAGGGCATGCTGCCGTTCCTCGACCGCGAGACCAGCGTCGGCATCGGCGAGATCGGCTTGAACAACATCACCAAGAACGAGGAAGCGATCCTGGCCGAGCAGTTCGTGATCGCGCGCGACCGCGACGTGCCGGTGATCGTGCACACGCCGCACAACAACAAGCTCGAGGGCACCCTGCGCATCCTGGCCATCGCCAAGGAGTGCAAGGTCAACCCGCTGCGCGTGAACATTGACCACAACACCGAAGAGACGCTGCGCCATACGCTCGACGCGGGCTTCTGGGCCGGCATCACCATGTACCCGCGGACCAAGTGCACGCCGCAGCGCGCCCGCGACATGGTCGAACGCTTCGGCAGCGAACGCATCCTGCTCAACAGCGCCTGCGACTGGGAGACCAGCGACCCGCTGTCCGTGCCCAAGGCCGCGCGCCTGATGCTGCGCACCGGCTTCACGCGCGCTCAGACGATGGGCGTCGTCTGGGAGAACCCCTACAAGTTCCTCGCCGCGAGCCCCAAGTTCGCGAAGGCGATGGAGCCCATCTACAACGCCGACGCGCAGGAGATTCCGGCGACGTAAATCGCATTCGGGAGGGTCGTACGAGGCATCACAATTGAAAAAAGGCGCGAAGGGCCCGCCGCTCTTCTCCCCAGACGCTCGCCTTCACCGGCCGCGTCAAGAAGCAAAGGTGGGACACCCCGCGTCCGCGAGAAGGCCCCGGCGAATGGCCTGCGCCGGGGCCTTCTTATTTTTGGAGTGGAATCTTGCGGGCTCCAGGGGCCGTGTATCCGGAAAACAAAAAGGCGAAACCGAATGGCCTGTGGGGCGAGACTCCGTGCCCGCCGGCCAGCGCAGCCGGCCTCACAACTTCGACGCCCCGCGCCGAAGCCTGCGACGGATGCGCCACTCAAGCAGCGTGCCAATTAGAGCCACGATTGCGAGCGAAATGACAATATCCGCGACCATCCAAAGCCTGTGGTCAGACTTGAACGTTCCATGTCCCTTCTCAACAGAATAGTCGTTTATGCCTAGATCCCTGACACCCCAGGACAGTTCAACATCGCCTAGGTTGATCGAAAATCTGATTACTGCGGAGTTCGATTGATGATTGAAAGTCTTCATTACGCCAAAATCGCCGGTCCCTATTCGATATTCAAATGCCCACAGCAATGGCCAGCCATACGCACAGTAGTGCGTGATTTCCGGCGCACCTCGCGAAAATGGGATGAAGTTGACGCAACCCAAAGCCCCCGCCACCACCATCAGCACCACGCAGGTGCTGAGGTGCAACTGGAACCACGCGCGGCGCTTGGGCGGTTCGGCCATGCCCAAAGTATAGCACAGGCTGCGCCACGCTCCGGACGATACCGGCTTTCATGGCAACGTGGTACGTCTACATGCTTCGCACAAAGGTAGGCGCGCTCTATACGGGCATCGCGACCGATGTCGCGCGCCGCCAGGCCGAGCACGAAACCGGAAAGCGCGGCGCGAAGGCCCTGCGCGGCAAAGGCCCGCTGCAACTGGTCTTGAAGCGCCGCATCGGAGAAAAGCCGCTCGCGCTGCGCGTCGAACTGGCCATCAAGGGATTATCGAAGCTGGAAAAGGAAGCGCTCGCGAAGTCCAAGCGCCGAATGGCGGACCTGGTACGTTCCGTCAAGACAGGCCGCTAGCGCGGCTCGCCTACTTCTTCGCCGCGCCCTTGCCTTCCTTCTTCAGGCGCTCGATGAACGCTGAGACGTCGCGCAGGTCTTCGGGGATCTCATCGGGCTTCAGTTCGCGCACGTGCCCCTTGACCAGGCCCACGCCCCGCAGCGTCAGCGCCAGGCGTTTGGGCGCCACCGGCGAAGCGGGCACCGGCATGCGCAGGATTTCGGAGAGTTTCGCGCCGATGTAGAGCGCCTGGTACTCGCCCAGCAGCACGAAGCGCATCTCCGCAAAGCCCGGCACCTTCTCGCCGCCGCCCTCGAACGTCTTGAAGTCCTCGGTCCGCGCCACCTTGCCCGTCCAGAGGCTCTCGCGCGGGAAAAGCTGCGGTGCTTCGCCCGGCTTCAGGCAGGCCAGGTCGATCAGCGCCGTCTCGCCCGGGGTGTGGATGTACAGGAACACCTCGGCATTCGGCGCCTTGATCGCCACCGGCAGTTCCATCGTCACGTCGCCCGTCGCGAGCAGATGGCCCGGCACGCCGGGCGCCGGCGCGACCCACGGCAGTTCGGGTGCCTTGCCGGGCACCAGCCGAGCGCTGCGCCAGTCGAAGACGCAGGGCAGCGCCGCAAATGCGCCTTCGGATTTCTCGGAGAAGTCCCAAGCCACGTCCAGCCCGCCCGGCTTGAGCGCTTCGGCGGTCGTGGCGGCTTCCGCGGGCGGCGGCTTCTTCGTCCCGCCGCCCTGCATCGCGACGTACAGCCCCCCCGCAGCGAGCAGAACCACCGCCGCGAGCACCAGCGGCATCGCGCCGGCGCCGCTCTTGGCCGCAGCAGCACGCGCCGTCTCGCGCGCGGCGCTTGCGCCGGCGTCGCGCACGCGTTCCAGCACGCGTTCGCGCAGGCCCGCCGGAACCGCCTCGCCTTGCGTCAGCGCCGCGAACAGGCCCCCGCCCTGGCCTTCGACGGCAAGCATCGGCACCGCCGCGGTCAGCCCGGCTTTCGACAGCTGCCCGCGCAGCGCCTCGAGCGCCTCGTGCAGGCGCCGCGAGACCGCGCGCTGCTGCAGGTCCATCTCCTGCGCGATCTCCTCCTGCGTAAGCCCGCCGCCGTAGTACAGCGCCACGATCTGGCGCTGCACGTCCGGCAGCTTCGCGACGTGGCGGCGCAGCGCGTCGAGCACCTCGCCGTCGGCGGTCGTGTCGCGGCTTTGGCGGGTGGCTGCCGCGCCGGCGGCTTCCTCGGTGAGCGGGTCCTTGATTTCCATGGAATCGCGCCTCTTGGCTTTGCCCCGTGCGCGAAGGGCCTCGCGCGCCACGATCTTCAACACCCAGCCGCGTGCGTTGCCGCCCGCCTGGAAGTTCCCGGCGCTCTGCCACACCCGCAGCATCCCTTCCTGCACGGCCTCCTCGGCCAGGCCGGCGTCGCCGGTCAGGCAGCGCGCGAGGTTGAACGCCGGGCGTTCGAAGCGCGCGTAGAGTTCCGCGAAGGCCTCGCGGTCGCGCTTTTTCGCGATCGCGAGCAGCAGCGCGTCGTCGCTGCGTTCCGCTTTGGAAGTGGGCGTGGGCATGCGTCGGCTTCTCGTGCCGGTGCTGAGGACTATGTCGCGTTCAGGCACAGGTATACTCCGCGCCTCCGTCCGGTACTACCCGCGAGCGCCGCGCCGTAGACACAAAAGCCGTGGATTTTCTCAGGGCCTGCAATCTGTTCAAAATAAACGAGTTACATCAATGCGGCCCGCGCCGTCAGGACCGTGCCTCCTCTTAAAAGGAGGCGCTCGCCGCGAAACGTTAGGGCGTCTTGGCGGCCTTCTCGCGCTCCTGCTCTGCGGTCAGGCGCTTGACCAGGCCTTCGACGTCGCGCAGTTCCTCGGGCAGTTCGTCGCGCTTCAGGCTGCGCGCGCGGAGACGCAGGATCCCGGCATAACGCAGCTTCAGCAGAATGCGGGTGTCCGGGCCCATACCCCTCAGTCGGTCCGCCTGCATGACCCCGCCCGCAGTAAAGTCGAACGTGTAGGAATCGAGGAAGTACGAAGTGGTCGTGACCACCGAGCCCTGGGTGTGCTTCCTGACTTTCGGGTGCAGATTCCCCGTCGGGTCAAGTTCCAGCAGGCGCGGCGCCATTCCTTCCGCGCCGAGTTGGTACAGAGTGAGGCCGAAGAAGGCCTTCCCACCCGGCTGGAAGTAGATCTCCGCAACGACCTCGACCGGATCGGTCCCTATCCCATGCGGCATCAGGTCGATCAGCAGTTCATCGTCCGCGAGCAGGCAGCCCGGCGGAAGGCCCTTGACCTGGTCCCAGCGCAGCGCCCCGAGCGCCGATGGCACCAGAAATCCGTCGCTCAACCGGATTTGGTACGGCATCACCCGCAGGCCCTCGCCGGCGCTATTCGTGAAGTCGTAGCGGTAATCGAACGGCGCGACGCGCGCCGACGGCTTTACAGCGTCCCTGGCGCCCGCGGAAGCAACGGGCGCCGCCTGCGGCGCCGTGAATTCGGAAGGCCCTGCTCTTTCCGTATCGCTCTTGGGCCACGCAAGCCACGCACCGCCCGCCGCCAGGCACAGCGCCACGACGGCGCCCGGGCCGGTCCATGAGAACTTCGCCGCCGCGACGCGAGCGCTCTGCTCCGCCGCTTCGGCGCCGGCCTTCGCAAGGCCTGCGAAGATCCGCGCGCCCAGGGCCGGCGGGACGCGGTCGCCGCTGGTGACCGCCCGCGCCAGGCCGTCGTCTGCGAGCAACGGCAGCGCAGCGGCGCAGCCCGCGCTCGTGAGCGCCTTGCGCAAGGCGGCGATCGCGTCAGTCAGGCGCCGCGAAACCGTGTTCTGGCCGACATCGAGCGCCTCGCCGATCTCCTGCTGCGTCAGCCCGCAGCCGTAATAAAGCGCTACGATGCGGCGTTCCTCGTCGGGGAGCCTCCAGATCTGCGCGCGCAAGGTCTTCAGATCGTCGGACTGCTCGGCGTCCGTTTCCGGTGTGTCAGGATCGATCGCATCCGTTGGCACGAGTTCCCTGGCCTCCTTGGCGCGATGCCGTTTCGTGAGCGCGCGCTGGCGCAGGGCTTCGCGCGCGACGACACGGAGGATCCAACCCTGCGGATTGCCGCCGGGCCTGAACGTGCCCGCGCTCGTCCAGACCCGCAGCATGGCGCTCTGCACGGCGTCTTCTGCGGCCTCGGCTCGCCCGCAGAGGTACCGCGCCAAGCTGTACGCGCGCGAGCCGTAACGGTCGTAGAGTTCCGCGAAGGCGTCGCGATCGCGCTCGTTGGCGACCGCCGCCAGCAGCGCTTCGTCGCTTCGGGTCTTTCTGGACCGGTCGCGCGCCATGCCGCGGTGCCTCGAGCGATTCCGTTCAAGCGCGTTCGCGCCGGTAGCCGTCTGCGCCTTGGATTGAGCCATGCTACTCCGCGCCTCCTATGCATTACTACCCGAATGCGCGAGGGGCTTATCCACGGGAAATATGCATCTCTTTAAAGCATAAAATGCCAAGGACTTACACAGATGATTCTGGCGCCGGTACATCCCGCGCCTCCTTATATAGGGAGGCGCTCGCCGCGGCGCGCTTCGCCTGCGCGTTCGCGCGCGCTTCGCGCCAGACCCCCGCGAAGCCGGCCCACACGCTTGGCACCAGCGTCTCGCGGTAGAAGCCGCCGTCCGGAAGGTCCGCCATGATGCGGCGGTGCGCCGTTCCCAGCGCATGGTACGGCAGCGCGGGAAAGAGGTGGTGCAGCGCGTGCCAGCGCAGGCCCACGGGACAGAGCACCACGGTCAGCAGCGCGTTGCTGTCTACGTTGACGGAGTCGTCGAGTTGCTCGGGCAGGGTCATGCGCCCGCCCGTCCCGCGGTAGCGGTGCGTCGCGCCGATGCCTCTCAAGGCGTTCAGCGCACCGATCGCCGTCCAGGCCGCCCACCACAGGCACATGCCGCGCCACGGCAGCACGCCCGCGGCCAGCAGCGCCGCCGTGCACCACACGAACAGGCAGCACCCGGCCTCTTCCGCCGCCGCCGCCGCGCGTTCGGCGCCTTGCGGAAGCGCGCGCGCATAGCCGATGCGCATGCCCAGCGTCGAACAGCGCCGCAGGATCCACGCACGCAGCGCCGGATGCAGAGCGCCCAGCGGCGCGAGCACGCCGAAGCGCAGGGCCAGGATCACGGCAATCAGCGGCACGACCGCGAACAGGCTCGCGATGCGCGCCGGCGGGCCTTCGGCCAGCGGAAGGTATTCGGCGTCGAGGTCCGTCGCGTATGCGTGGTGCTGGTGATGCAGGTTGTGAATCCCGCGATAGGTGAAGTGCGGCGCCAGCAGCGGGATGCCGGCCAGCAGGTTCCAACCCGCGCGAAAACCCGGCAGCGCGCCGCGCCGCAGGTGCGCCAGTTCGTGAGTGAACGAGAGCGCGCGGTACAGCGCCGCGCCGGCGAACGCCACCAGCAGCACCTGCCCCGTAGCGAACGCGTCGAAGGACATCGCCCAATACAGCGCGCCCCACCCCGCGCCCGCCGACAGCGCGAGGTCCATCCAGTAGATCCAGGAGCGCACGCCGTACAGGTCCTTCACCTTCGCGTGCATGCGCCGGATCTCTTCGGCATACTCGAATCCGGCGGCGCGCGCAGACGATTCGTTCATGGCACAAGGCTCCCCGGCTCGCGTTTGCGCGCGGGCTTCCAGTTCGGTTGCCGATTGCGGCGGGACTTCAGTGCGACGGCACGGGCAGCGGCTTGCGGCTCTTCCAGAAGGTTTCGGGATCGCGGAGTTCGTCCGGCCATTCGGCCTCGGGCAGGCTCCGCACGCGCACCTTCTTGAGGCCCACGTTCATCGTCACGATACAGACGCGTTCGCCCGGCGCGGGCTCCGGAGCGAGAAAGACGTGCGTCAGTTCGCCGTTCACGTAGACGAAGTTGTAGGCGCCGCGAATGCAATTGGTGATGTTCGAGACGGTGTTCACCTTGAACGCCGACTTGGAGCGCTGGATGTCCAGGGTCGTCAAGCGCCGGACGAGCTCCGGAGTCCCGCCGTCCGCGCCCGGGACGAATTGCATCACGTCGTAGCCGCCGTTCGCGTTCTTCAGCCACCAGACCTCGGCGCTGACCTCGATGACCTCGACCCCGGCCGGACGCGGCGCCAGGTCGACGGTCGCGACGCCTTCGGCCACCATGCAGCCGTCCGAACCTTCCCGCGGGCGGGACCAGAAGAGCTTGCCGGTGCGCTCCGCCACGAAGCCCGCGTCCTCCCGGTACCCCTGCGGCAGCGAACGGAAGCGTTCGTCGTCGGCCTGCGTGAAGTCGAAGCGCAGGTCCAGCGGCGCGGCCGCCGCGGGTTTCGCCGGCGCCGCTACGGGCGTTGCCGGGGCGAGCGCGGCCTCCGGCTGTTCCTGCGGAACTTTGTCCGTGCGCACCGTCCACCACGCCGCGCCGGCCGCCAGGCACAGCGCCGCGAAAAGGCCCGGGCCGAACCACGAGAACTTCGCCGCCGCGACGCGGGCGCTCTGCTGAGCCGCCTCGGCGCCGGCCTGCGCGAGGTTGGCGAAGACGCGCTGCCCCAGGCCCGCCGGAACGCGCGCGCCCCCGGAAAGCGCCGCGGCCAATCCGTCGTCGGTCAGGAGCGGCAGCGCGGCGGCGCAGCCGGCGCTCGTGAGCGCCTTGCGCAGCGTCGCGAGCGCCTCGCTGATGCGCTGCGAGACCAGGCCCTGGCGCAGCTCGAGCGCCTCGCCGATCTCCTGCTGCGTGCAGCCGCAGCCGTAGTACATCGCCAGGATGTGGCGTTCCTGATGCGTCAGGCGCCAGAGGTGCTCGCGGACGGCGGCCAGGGCCTCGTCCTGCTCCAGCTCCGCGCCGGCGGCGCCGGCGACCGTCGCATCGGATTCCATCAGCTCCCTCGCTTCCCGGGTGCGGTCGCGCTTGACCCTGGCGCGGCGGCGCAGGCTCTCGCGCGCGACGATGCGCAGGAGCCAGCCGCGCACGCTGCCGCCGCGCTTGAAGGTCGCGGCCGCGGTCCAGACGCGCAGCATCGATTCCTGCACGGCGTCCTCGGCGGCGTCGGTGCCGCCGCTGCCGCCGGTCAGGTAGCGCGCCAGGTTGTAGGCCTTGGGTTCGTAGCGCGCGTAGAGTTCTCGGAAGGCGGCCTCGTCGCGCGCGTCCGCGATCCGGGCGATCAGCGCCTCGTCGGTGGCGTCTTTCAGCGCTGCCGGTAGCGTCATGCGGTGGGACCTCGAACGGGCCAAAGGCGAGACCGTAGCATCGGGTGCGACGTTCCGAGCGTACATTCTGCGTGCGCCTCCCACGGGTTCCGACCGCGGCAGGCGTACACTTATCGCCAAAGTAGCGGGAATTTTTCGCTTTCGCAACAGGCTGGAATGAAAGGAGTTACGCGAAGGCCGTATCGTCGCCGAGCGAACGGAGGTACTCGAAGGCCTCTTCGATGGTTCCCACCACCGCGCCGGGCACACGTCCGGCATCGTCGAGGTCCCGAAGCAGCATCAGGTCGTCGTAGTACTCCGACGCGGCCAGCCTGCGCCGAGCGCGCTGGCCCAGCGTCCCATTGCGGATCGCCTGCGCGTCCATGTGGTGCGCTATCAGGAAGGCGGTGCGCGGCAGTACCGCGTCCTCCAGCGCCAGCACCGCCGCGCCGGCGTGGTCCGAGGGGTCGATGGCCTTGCCGACATCGTGCAGCAACGCGGCAAGCAGAAGTTCCTCGTCCCACGGTCGCGCCTCGCGCGCGCGTTCAAAGACCTGCAGCGAGTGGTACAGCGCGTCGCCTTCCGGGTGGTAACGCGGATGCTGCTTGACGTTCTCGAGCGGCAGCAGGAGCAGCCGGTAGAGGTCGTACGCGTCAATGCCCTCGTCCTCCGCGCAGGCATCCTCCAGGTCGATGCCGGGGTACTCGGCGGCGAGGAACGCCTCGAACTGCGGCAGCGTGGCGCGTTCGATGGCCTTCCCGGTGATCGAACTCTTGAACGCGTAGCCGATCTTGTCCTCGGGATACACGGTCAGTTCGACCTCGTGGCGGTCGGCGGCGTGGACGTGGTTGAATACGCGTTCCTCGTCGTGCTTCACGATGCGCTTGCGCTCGGTCTCGTAGCGCACGCCGAGGTCGTCGAGCACCATCGTAACGGCGGCGATCTGGTCGGAGAAGACATGGATGTCGATGTCCGAGCCCTTACGGATGTACCCGGTCAGCACGCTGCCGATCAGTGCGGGATGAAAGCGCCGCAGCGCGCGCAGGTACTTGAGCGCCAGCAAGCGCATGGCCTTGAGGTTCTCGTGGCGGGCTTCGCCTTCGTGCATCCAGGCAAGAATCTGGACTTCGTCGCGGATCTCGGCGTTGGACGGCAGGTCTTTAGGGTGGAAGCGGGAGTCGATCCCAAGCTGGCGGGCGGCCTTGCGTTTCGCGGTGAAGTATTCGGTCTCGGTGCGTTCGTACATCAACTGCGCGGCGATGCGTGCGATGTGCTTGCGGATCCGTTCATTGGCCATCCTTTCTGCGCGCTCTACGAAGCCCTTTTGATTGCGCGCTCGGGCGGTGTTGCAATGCTTCGACCTTGCGTTCCCCGCCGGCACCGGCGGGCGATGCGGAGAACTTAACCGCACGGCAGGGCGAAAAGCAAGAGGGAAGCGGCGCGCTTCAGCCGAGTTTCTCGGCCAGTGCGACCAGGATGCCCTCGGGCCCGCGGATGTAGGCCAGCTTGTACGCGGTCCCGTACTGCATCTCGCCGATGACTTCGGCGCCGTGAGCACGCATGCGCGCGACGACCGCGTCGATGTCCTCGACGGCGAACATGACGCGGCGGTAACCCAGCGCGTTCACCGGCGCGTTCACGGGCCCAAGCCGGACCGCGGCCGGCGTGTGGAACTTGTCCAGCTCGATGCCCTGCCCGTCGGGCGTCCGCAGCATCGCGATGGTGGACCGGACATTCTTGAGCCCGATCAACTGCCCGACCGCCGGCCCTTCGACGGTCGTCTCGCCTTCGAGCGTGAGGCCCAGTTCGAGGAAGAACGCCTTGGCGGCCTCGAGGTCCTCGACCACGATGAGGACGTTGTCCATGCGCTTGACGGTCATCGAGTCTCCTTGCCTATTAACTATTCGGTTATGTGGGTCAAGGTCCGCCGCTCCGATTGCATCGCAGCACTTCGACCAACCGTTGCTCGGCCTTGACGATCATATCTTCACTCAGGCGAAAATTCTTCTTGGGCGAGCCCGCCTTCGACCACGCAAAGCCCCGCCACAGCGCGAGAACGGCAGGACCGGCGGCATAACCCTTCATTCGTTGCAACAGATCGTAGCCGTACGCAATCAACGCCGCGTATTCCCTGTTCACATCGTCCTCGAGCACCTTCGCGACCTGGGATTCGGATACAGAAATTCGATTTTCCTCTGCGATTCGCAACAGCGTGCGAGCTTTTATCTTTTCGGCACGGCTCTTGTCGGCGGACGAAATCTTCTTTGCCTTCAGGTTCGGAGCAACCATCCAACTGCACATGGGGCAAAAGCAGTGCCCATAAGGCGAATAGAGGTGCTTTCTCGGCTTTTCGATGAGGTCAAAGGAATTGGTCAAATAGGTCGAGAAGAATGCGGCAAAAACGGGAAGATCCTCACGCGCAGGACGCGCGTCGGCAGGAATGTTCAGATAGTGGCCCAGTATCCAACCTTCCGCGGCTTCAGGGAGGGTGGAATATTTGTGCGCGGTCTGGAAGCTTATGAACCCTTCCTTTACCGCGGAGGCCACCCACTTCAGCAGCAGATAGCTGCGGTTCTGCATATCGACAGCGCGGCGCAATTCGGATTGATCGATCATCGGTTCACCGCATCAGCAGCGGTAGCACGCCTATTCCGCCGGCGCGGCGCCCGGCTTGGGCGTGATCGTCCGCACGCCGGTGTCCGGCTTGGAAGGATCGGACAGGACGTCCAGTTCGAGGAACGGCTTGTCGGTCATGTACCAAACGCCGTCGACCTTGCGCCCATCGTCCACGCGAAGCCGGTAGCCGGTCTTGCCGTCCGCGGAGAGGAATTGGATATCGATCTCATTGAAGCCTTCCATACCCATCTTCGTGTGGACGGCCGCGTCGACGCCGGTAAAGGTCACCTTGTCGAGGTCCTTGATGTTGTCGGTGAGTACCTTGCGCAGCGCGGGGAACGCGGCCTCCACCGCCGCCTCGCGTTTCTGCAGATACTCCTCCATCTTCTTGAGGTCCTCGGCAGAAGGCTTGGCCTTGCCAGCGGACTCCATGGCCGCGGCCATCTTCAACGCGCGCTGCGCATCCAGCCAGCAGGCCTTGTAGCGGGCCAAGTCGCCGGCCAACAATGCGTCCAGGTAGCGCTTGCCCAGTTTCGCGGGCGTGTCGCCTTCCGCTCCGGCCGCGGCGCCGCCCACCACCGGCGTGTAGACCTCCTTCGCCGTCACCTTGCGGCCCGCCAGACCTTCCAGGACCGACAGGGCGAAATCGTCCTCCTCCATCTCGGCTTCCTTCGCCATGTGCTTGAAGAGCAGGTTGACCATGGCCGCGTTGGCCATCAGGTCGAGTTTCCACTTCCCGTCTTCCTTGTAGAACTTGAACATCATGACCTTCCGGCCGTTCGCATCCACGACCAGGTCCTTCTCGTTCTCGTTCGCGCCGTCGCGCACGGTACAGTCGGTCAGCCGCTCCACCGAATCGCGGCCGATCCAGCCGTTCTTGATCGAATAGCTCAGCAGGGCCTTACCGTCCATCTTCTTGAGTTCCTCGTGGCCGATGCGCGCGCGCACCTGGAAGATCAGCAGCCGGTCCAGCAGCATCAGGCCCTTCACGGTGGCCTCGTCCGACTTGAGAGCATGGTCAAGCGCCCGCTGGTAGTAGTCGATCGTCTGTTTCGCGAGGAGTTCAAGGGCTTCGGGGCCCTTGGCTTCGAGAATCGCCTTCCGGTACGCATCGAAAACATCCTTGGGCTGAACATCCTCGCCGCGCGCGCCACACGCGCACAGAAGGACTGCGGCCAGCGAAAGGATCCAGGCTTTGCGCATGACTCCCCCTTCTCCTAGGGTCGGGATCTGTGAAAAAGTAACCCCACAACATGCTTCCATCTACGTCCCACTTCGTCTGCGCTCGCATGTTAGAGAACATGTCTTTGAGGTGCTGGAGCGTGATGCTGCCCATGGCGTGCGTAGTGGTCTAACCGGAATTGGACCGCTCCCAAGCGATCCGGTTATCCGATTGCTGTAATTGAATTGCCGTGACAGGTCAATCTTGAAATAACGTATGTCCTAAGGCGCGATCCCGTGGCATCCGTCCGGTTTCGCGGCCGTACATGGTTAAGCGGTAGCATCATCCGTCACCAAATCCAAAGAAAGAGGTCACCAAAGCCGTGATGGCTCTGATCATAGCAAGCAACCCCACACACAACAGGGGATGCCACCACTCCAACCTGGGATACATCGGCATCAGCAACACCACCGCAACAACCGCCAGGACGACGGCTACGACCTCGATCAAAATCAAATGCCCCCAACCCAAGGCTCGCCCCGTGCGCGCACTCATCCACTCCAGAATCTTATCAGGATAGACCATCGCGGCGGCAAGCCCGAGAAAGATGAGCTCATACCAATGTAAGCCGCCGCGTCGAAGTTGCATAACCGGTGCGGTGCCCTCTATCGATTCAAGCTCGGCGACCCAGGGCGCGGAACGCCACGATTGCAACCGCGGCGCCTTCGCCAGGTGCGCTGCGGCTTGCTGGTTAGGCGGCGTGGTTATGGCGTCGCAGACGACGATCCAATACGTAGCCGAATGCCCCGCCGAGTGCAATCGGCAGAAGCGCGTATATTGGAATGAGTATGAGCGCAATAGCCGCCTGAGCATCGGATGCCAAATCGAGCGTGTAATGCGCCCATGTAAGGAACCCAAAACCCAATGCACATGGAATCAACAAAGGTGCAGGGCGGCTAAACAAGAAGCTGAGAGCGACGATGGTACCCCAAGCAATAGCGTTGAAAGCGCCGATAAACAGAAAACCGCCCACGCTCGAGTCGGTGTACTGCTCGACCCAAGCTACCCCACGCGGCACACGAACGAGATAGGGAAGAAAAATCCCGACAAGAGCTATGATGATGCGTGCTTTCTTCACGAACGCGAACCCACCTAACAGGTTTTGGCCCGCCCCAAAGCGGTCTGGTTATCCGAATGCTGTAATTGGAATTCCGCAACATGTAAATTCTTGAAATATTGTATGCACAAGCGCGCCCCGCCCTGCGACAGGGCACTGACGCGCGGTTGCGCTTTGCAGAAATGCGCGGGTTGGCAACCCGCGCCACGCGCTCACGCGTTTTGCGATGGTTACCGTAGTATGCCGTTAGCTGAACGCTGATTGCGGATCGCCGATAGCTTCATGCCGTTTCCCGTTCTTCGCGCCTTTGCGACTTTGCGTGAGATCGCCTTTCCCGCACCAAGTGCAATCCTCCGGAGCGTTTCCGGAACAAATCTGGCGGATTTGCAGAAAAATTCGAGGCTCTGATCCGCATCTGATTCGCGCAGTGATCACATCTGATCCGCGCTCTGATCCATGCCCGTCTTTCGCCCACGGAATCGCTCGAGGATTGCGCGAGGTGCGTCGAATATACGCTTTGCGTATATTGCACATCGCGCAACGTAACACATCCACATCGTGCAACGTAACACCCCTTGTTCACGTAAACCCTATTTGCACGCCGCGCAGCACCTCGCACAAAAGCGTCGTAAGTCCAACGATTTCGAGAAGGAAATGCGGCTGCACCTTGTTGGAATTGAGCAAAGATCGATACAAATCGCCTAGTGCACTCCAGCACCTCGCGCAGCACCTCGTGATTCGCGAAATCTCGCGAGCAACTCGCGAATTTTCGTGAGTACAGAAATCGCAGATCGCGAATTCTCGCGACTTGTCCGGACCGCGTCTTTTTGCACCCCGCAATGCGAAACGGCTGGGATGGCGAGGCCGCCCAACGCGCTGCGGTCGCGTAACTTTTGCCTTGGGCGCGGCGTCCATTGTGCGGACGGGAAAGGCGCGCCGATCCCCTAACTCGCGTGACTTCAAGGGGCTACGAGGGTTCTGGCACGATAGGTGCGTACCCTTCCAAAAGTCGAACGGGAGGCGCCCAAATGCAGGAAAGTCCCACAACTTTGCGTCCCAGCCTTGGGGGCACCGCGGCCGACCGTAGGAGTTCGCCACAGTCCACGCGCCGGACCGACCGGGAGCAATCCTCATGAAGCCAGCCAATCGATCTCGCAACCCAATACAAATCAAGAGGTTATCCGCCATGCGCCGGTATGTTCCCTGCGCCGCGCCGCTGCTGGGCGCCGGTCTGCTCGTGGCGTTCGCGGTGTGGTTTTCGCAGACGCCGCAGGGCTCCGCGACTGCCCATGCAGGGCCCGGCGATGCTTCTAACTTCTTTATTTCCAATGATATAGACAAGCACGTCCTGGCCCGCCTAGTGGCCGAAAAGGTGGAGCCTTCCGCAGCCAGTTCCGACGAGGAGTTCATTCGCCGCGTGTACCTCGACACCGTCGGCATGATCCCGACTGGCGCCGAGACGAAGCGATTCTTGAAGGACACCAGCGGCGACAAACGCGCGAAGCTCATCGATAACCTCTTGCAGGACGAGAGGTTCGGGAATCACTGGGCGGTCCTGTGGGGCGACCTGCTGCGCGAGCATTCCAACTCGCGGCCGCAGGAAGGCACCGTCCGCGGCAGCTACCGCGAATGGATCCGCGACCAGCTCAACGCCAACGTCCCCTACGACCGCTTCGTCATGGAACTCGTTACGGCGACCGGACAAGCAGAAACCAACGCGGCGGTGAACTTCTATCTCCGCGACGAAGCCGACCGCATCGAGACCGTCAACACCGTCGCCGGTGTCTTCATGGGCACGCGCATGGCCTGCGCGCAGTGCCACGACCACCCCTTCGACAGTTGGGAGCAGAAGGACTTCCACAGCCTGATGGCCTTCTTCGCGCCGCGTACGATGGTCACCACCGACCCCGTCGCCACCATGGCCAACATGAGAAACGCCAAGGGCTTGCGGAAGGAAATCCTGGACCTGCTCGAGCCCGAGATCAAGGAAGCCGAGGAGGAGATGGCCGCGCGCGCCAAGCGCACCGAGATGGCCGGCAACCAGGCCGAGCTGCCTTCGGGCACCGGCATGGGCATGCGCAAGAGGCCAGACAAGGGCCCGCGCGGTGCCGAGTTGCGCAAGATCAACAAGGAAGTCGAGGAGAAGTTCGGCGCCAAGGCGGCGCAGGCCTTGCAGGGCGCGCTGCGCCGCGCCGTCGTAAAGCAGGTCGCTGAGCGGACTTCGGGCGACTACCTGATGCCCGAAGAAGGCGACAGCCAGGACGCGAAGGCCAAGAAGGGCGAGATCGTCGCGCCCACGTTTCCTTGGAATCCCGAACGCAAGATGCCCGGCGGCGAGGTCAGCCGCCGCGAGGCGCTGGTGCTGTTCATGGTCGAGTCGCGGCGCTTCGCGGAGGTCCAGGTTAACCGCTTGTGGGCGCAGGTGATGGGCCGCGGTCTCGTCGATCCCGTCGACGACTTCCGGCCCAAGAACCCCGCGACGCATCCCGAAGTGCTGAAGTATCTGGCCGACGAGTTCGTGAAATCGAAGTTCGACAGCAAGCACGTCCTGCGCCTGATCCTGAACAGCAGCACCTACCAGCGGACCAGCATGCCCACCGCCAACAACAGGGCCGACAAGGAATTGTACTCGCACCACCGCGTCAGGCGCATGACGGCGGAGCAGCTGTTCGACTCGATCCTGGTAGCCACCGGCCGCGATGAAGGCCTGACGGAGATGGGCCGCAGCGCCGTTCAGGCACTCGGCGGCGGGCGCGGCGCGCGCGGCGGCAACAACAACCAGGCGAAGTGGGCCTTCGACATGGCCACGCCGGCGCCTGAAGGCAGTTTCCTGAGCACCTTCAACCAGCCCGACCGCCAGCAGCTCGAGGTCGCGCGCGACGAGTCGGGCAGCATCACACAGGCGATGGAACTCCTGAACGGGCAATCGATTAACGGCGCCGTGCAGGTGCGTCCGGGCAGCCTCGGACAGCAGTTGCTTGAGGCCAAGCTGCCCGGCGACACGGTGGCGAAGGAGCTTTACCTGGCGGCGTTTTCGCGCTACCCGACGGCCGATGAACTGCGCGTCGCGGGCATCGTGCTCAAGGGCGCGCCGCCGCCGAAGGAGATGGTCGAGGACTTCCACTGGGCGCTGCTGAACAGCCGCGAGTTCCTGTTCATCAAGTAGGCGGCCAGCGACGGCAATAGATTGGGGCGAAGGCACTTACGAGGAGCGGCACATGGCGAAGATACATCCCACCGGCGAACAGCACGGCTGCGTCGACTGCGACGGCAAGAGCGGCCTTAACCGGCGCAACTTCATCAAGACGGGCGTCTTCAGCTTCCTCGGCCTGAGCATGCTCGACCTGCTGAAGATCACGGCACACGCCGGCGAAAACGACGCCAAGTGCGACGCGGTGATCCTGGTCTGGCTGGCCGGCGGGCCCAGCCACATCGACACCTTCGATCCCAAACCCGGTGAAGAGACCAACGGGCCGTACAAGCCGCTCACCACAAGTGCCAACGGCATCCAGATTTGCGAACACCTGCCGATCGTCGCGCGCAACATGAAGCACGCGAGCCTGATCCGCAGCCTGACCAACAAAGAAGGCAGCCACGAGCGCGCCACGTATCACATGCACACCGGCTACAAGCCGCTGGGCAGCATCCGCCATCCCAGCCTGGGCAGCCTGGTCATCAACCATAAACCCAAGCGCAACGAGGAGATCCCTGCGTTCGTCTCGATCGGGCGCACGGCCTTCGGCGCGGGCTTCCTGGGCACGAAGGTGGCTCCGTTCGTGATCGGCGACCCCAACAACCCCACGCGCAACCTCGTCTATCCGGGCGGCGTGGACCACGAGCGCTACAGCCGCCGCATCGACCTGCTGCAGCGCGTCGACGCCGAGTTCAGCCAGCAGGAACGCGACGAGGCCGTGAAGGACTACGGCACCTACTACCGCGACGCGGTGCGCATGATGCACAGCAACTCCGTGGAAGCCTTCGACTTAGGCCACGAGAAGGAGATGTACAAGATCGGCTACGGCGAGAACAACTTCGGCCGAGGGCTGCTGATGGCACGGCGCCTGGTCGAGAAGGGCGTCCGGTTCGTGGAAGTCACGCTGGGCGGCTGGGATACGCACAACGACGGCTTCAACGCCGTGCAGAACAACTGCAATACGCTCGACCCCGCGCTGGGCACCCTCATCGAGGACCTCAACGCGCGCGGCCTGCTGAAGCGCACGATGGTCATCTGCACGGGCGAGTTCGGGCGCACGCCGAAGATCAACAGCCGCAGCGGGCGCGACCACTACCCGCGCGTCTGGTCGGCCCTGGTCGCCGGAGGAGGCCTGAAGGCCGGCTACGCCTACGGCGCCAGCGACAAGAAGGGCGAGGCGGTGAAGGATAACCCCGTGCGCCCGGGCGACTTGCACGCGACGATGTTCCACCTGCTGGGCGTGGATCCGGCGCACGAGAACTACACCGAGCAGGGCCGCCCGATCCGCGTCGTCGACGAAGGCAAGCCGATCGAAGGCCTGATCGCCTGAAGTGCCTAGAGGAGATCGCAGACCAAATAAAAATGCCCGGGCCAGACGGCCCGGGCACTTTTATTGCAATCGATGACGGTGAAAGCACTTACTCCGTCTTGGCGCCGCCTTCTTCCTTCGCGGCGGGCTTGACGTCGGTGACGACCAGGCTTTCCTTCCCGTCGTCGCCCTTCTTCACCGTACCGGTCAGGGTCCAGTCGCCCTTCATTTCGCTCTTGTAGCCCTTGACCTTGGCCTTGACCTCGTCGCTGGCGCCTTCGGCGGCCGAGAAGGTCATGACCTTGTCGCCAACCTTGATCGCCGCGCAGCAACCCTTCGCACCGGTCTCCTTCGAGTAGGTGCAGTGGCCGCAGCCGACCGTACCCGTGACCGACTCCGCCTTGGCTTCGCCTTCCGCGGCCTTCAGGCTCGAGTTCACGACAAAGGCCAGCGCCAGCGCGGCCGCAAACATGGCAAACTTCTTCATGGTCCTGCCTCCTTTATATGACCCACAAAAGCCTCCGGTCCATGCGCCCACTCGGGCGGCCCCGTTAGACCGGAAGACCCTGATGTAAGCTCCTATGGCAATGTGTGTTATGGACTTAGCCATTCCCGCTGTCAACAGGAAGGACGAACTGTCCGGCCCCTTATTCACTTCGTATCTTCTTTGCCAGAAACAGGTTGCAATATTTGTTCAAAGCTCTTCATCAACGCTTCGGCGAATTTAAGATGCCCGGCCTCATTCAGGTGCGCGACGTCGAGCTTGCCTTTGGGGGTGCGGGCGAAGAGTTCCTCCAGGACGCCGTCTTCCAGGGCGGTCCGGAAGGCCTGCCGCGGGGCCTCGGTGAAGGCGCAGCCGGCGGCGCCCGCCACGTGCCGCGCCGCATCGCCGAAGAAGTCGAGCGCGTGGTGGCGCACCGCGTCCGCGCCGGGCGTAGTCGCCACCAGCAGCACCTCGGGTACCTCCGCGCCGCCGCCTTCGAGTTCCCTGCCGGGCAGCGCCCGAACGCGAGCCACCAGTTGCCGCCAGTTCTCCTCGGCCAGCCCCTTGCGCTGGTCCTCGGGAATGCGGTTCACTTGCATCGAGGAGAAGTCGTTGTAACCGAAGTGCGCGATCACCAGATCCGGACGGCAGCCGGCGACTTCGCGCGGCAGCAGGACGATGCCCTGCCGGGTCTCGATTCCCGGCACGCCCGCATTCACCACGCGGACGCCGACGTACTTGTACTTTTCGCGCAGGAGGCGCTGCAGCAGCGCGGGGAATGCCTGCGCGGCGGGGTCGTCCAGGCGCGTGCCGTAGGTGATCGAGTCGCCCAGCACGGCGATGGTCACGGGCTGGCCGGCTTTCAGGCGAGCAAGGGTGAGCGGCATGCCGGGCGACCTTCCCGCTTCGGGCGGCGGGGCCGGCACGGGGCGGTCGATCACGGCTTCCAGGCACAGGTCGTCCAGCGCGAAGCTGCACCTGGACCAGGGCTGGAGATAGAACCAGCGGCCGACCCAGAGCGCCCGCACGTCGGAGGGCTTCATGTTGCCGCCGGGCTGCCCGAGCCAGTCGGCGGTGAGTACCTCGGGGACGAAGTCCGTCCAGCGCAGGCGCACGCGCCGCCACCCCTTCTCCTTCAGGGAAACAAGTGCCGCGTAGCGCTTGGTGAAAGTGTCGTCCAGCAGGGAGACGGCGACGAAGCCGTTGCTGCCGTCGCCGCGGAACCAGAACGAAAGCCCTGCGGCGGTGTCCCAGGCCGGGCCGGCTTCAATGGACCGGCCGACGAACTGGTCGCGGTCGCTTTCGGGGAAGTGCACCTGCAGGGCGCGCCCGGCAGCGCCTTCGCGCGCGTCGCTGGTTCGATCAATGGAGGGCGTCGGGCGCCCGCCCATGGGCCGCCACTCCCCCAGCGCGTCGAAGTTGTCCAGAATGGAAGAGCCGTCCGCCGCGAATGCGCGGGGCGGCGCCAGGAAAAGGATCGGGATCAGCAGGAGGAAAGGCAGCATCGGGATCGTTGCGCGCGCACCACCCTGCACGCGGTCATTGGTGGTTGTGGATATCGTCCCCGCCGGCGGCCCAGGAGGCCTCGATGCGAGCCGCCTCGGCCTTGTCGTAGTCGGGCGGCCCCTGGTGGGTGTAGGTGGGCGATGCATCGGTGTTATTTATCTTATCGGGTCCGTAGGACCAGATGTACATTTTTTCGACCGGCGCACCCTTTGATTCAGGCGTGGCCGGCAGCAACAGGAATCGAATGACCAGCGGGCGTCCCCATCCGTCGATCAGTTTGCCGCCCTGCAGGTTCTCTTGGTTGACGTGGTAGCTATGGTCCTGCAGGTAGGACGCCAGCGCGCGATTGTCCTCGGTGCCGGTGCTCGCCGAACCCATCGGCGCGCAGGACATCTCGTAGTACCCCGGATCGCCGCCGTCGAAGTCCCCCGCTCCGCCCGGCCGGACCGGATACCGGCCGGTTTCCGCACCCTGCCGCAGATCCAGTTCCTGCGCGAGACTACTGATGTTGGTTTCGGTGGTCGTAATCGCCTGCTGCCTGTTCGCTGCGCTGACAACGGTACCGATCAGGCCGAAGAGGATGACGATGATGCCGATGACGATGAGCAGCTCGACCAGCGTGAAGCCGCGGCTCGCTCCGCGGCCCGGAGGATTCCGTCCGATGGTTTTCATGGGGATATCCCTGCCCCGCTCCAAGGCCTAGAAGTCGAGGCTGACGTTGGAGATGTCGTCGCCCGCGCGCTCGGCCTCGACCAGCCCGATCTGGTCCACCTTGTCCTTGCCGTAGCTCCAGACCAGGACCTGCTGCTTGTGCATCTTGCGGTAGCGGATGTGGGCGTGGCCCGTGGCGTTCGGGCTGGTCCAGGGGTCAAGCAGGTGCATTTCGTGGCCGACGGCGGTGCAGTAGTCTTCCTTGTTGAAGGTGTAGTCGCTGATGCGCTCGGTGATGAAGCGCGTGTCGAAGTCCACACCCTTCAGCAGGGTCGCCAGCGTCGCCGTATCCGGCCAGCGGTCGGGGTAGGTCGGCGCGCCGCTGGGAAACTCGCGCCATTCGGCCAGGTAGATCTCCAGGCCGCCCTCCACGCGCTTGACCATGGACTTGCAACGGGCCTGGCGGGACTTCTCGCGCATCTGCACGGCCACGACGCCGATGAGCGAGAAAAGGAAGACCAGGATCGAGATCACCACCAGCATCTCAATGAGCGTAAAGCCCAGGCTGGGCCGCGCGGGGCGCGGCAGGAATCGGCCGTAGTTCATCAGTTGGCCGCCCATCCTGCGACGTCGTCGGAGCCGGTCTCGGGCGAGGCGGGCTCGCCGCCGCGGCCTTCGATCCGGTTGGACTCGTCGTTGTCGTATCCGGCAGCGGCGTCCTGGTACTTGTAGCCCGGGTCGGCGGCGACGTTGTTGATGCGGTCGTTGCCGTAGGACCAGAGGTAGGCCTTCTCGCCGATCTTGTCGGTGTCGCCCACGGTGGGAGAGACGACCAGGAACTTGTAGCAGAGCGAGGTTCCGAAGTGATCCTTGATGTTGTCGCCGGCGAGGTTGGCCTTGTTGGTGTCCAGGTAGTGGCCGTCCAGCATTGCCTTGGTCAGCTTGGCATTGGACTCGGAGCCGTCGGAGGCCGTGCCCTTGGCCTTGAAGTTCCCGCTCTCGTTCTTCATGTCGAAATACTGCGGCGCCCCGAGGTGGATCATGTTGTGCTTCGGCGAGTCGGGGTGATTCGGGTCAAGCGGGTACAGACCCCACTCCTGCTTGTAGTTGGTCAGGGCGATCTCGAGGTTGTGGATGGTGGCCTTGGTGGACGCGTTCTTCGCGTACCGCCGCGCCGCCGCCAGAGCCGGCATCAGCAGGCCCAACAGGATGATGATGATCGAGATCACGACCAGCAGCTCGATCAGAGTAACGCCCCGGCCCGCACGTCCATGGTTCTTGCGCATACGCACCTCGTCGCTCCCCCATTCCCGCGGCCGGCAATCCCTCCGGACGCCAATTTCAACCCCGGTCATTATACCGCATGGCCGGCCGGGCACGCCGGCGGCGGGTTACTGAGGATTCTTCTGACAAACGATGCGGAGCGCGAACTCGTGCAGCTTGCCGCTGCCGGGGTTGCGCAGCGTGTACACCACGTCGAAGGCGCGCGGAAGCTTCATGCCCTCGCCGGCACCGTTCTGGAGCGTGTTGTCCAGTCTCACGCCCAGATCGGCGTCGGTCATCGTGGCCAGCATCCCTGAGTTGTCCAGGGTCATCGGCGTTAGGCGGATGGCGCGCAGCATGTTGCCGTACGCCTGGTCGGCGCGCAGCAGCCCATGGGTGGCCACGTCGAACCCGACGATCTGGTGGCGCAGGACAGACAACTGCGTGTTCTCGGCGGAGTACTCGTCGACCCAGCGGCTGAACTTGATGCTCATCAGCACCACGTTGGCGTTGTCCAGAGCCAGGGTGCGCGGGCTGTTGAACTCGCGGTCCTCGGCGTAGAACCAGCAGGCGACGTTGCCGCCGCAGCCCTTCGCGGCCGTGCAGGTGGCGGTGCCCTCGGCCAGCTTGTCGGCGTCGGCGTCCAGGCGGTAGTCGGGCCGCGGCCAACCCCAGGAACCGGCCAGGATGTTCCGGGCCTCGGCGATCGTGAGCGTCTTGCCACTGGTCGGATCGGAGACGGTCTGGGCGGCGTCGCGGTGGCCATAGAAGGCCGGCATCCACCAGCCACGCAGGCCGGGGTAGACGTTCGAGCCGTTGTACCAGTAGCGCGGATAGCCGAAGGTGTCTTTCCAGTCGTCGGTCGTATCGAAGGGATCGGACGAACGGAAGGCCGGCGGATACTGCGGGCCTGAGAAGAAGAGGTCGTACTTGCTGTCCCGGGTCATGGCCGCAGATTTCTTGGGCTCGAAGTCGGGATGCACCTCCTGCGAATCGAGGTAGTACGGGTCGAGGTCGGTGTCCGGGCGGTAGCCGGCGGCGCCGTCGGGTGCCGTGGCGTCGGCGCTGCCGGGGAAGTGCAGCGTCTTGGGCGAGACCCAGCTGCCGCGCACCGGTACGATCTGGCTCAGGTAGTCGCGCATGTCTCGGTTGATGAACTTGGCCATCTCGAAGACGGTGGTCAGGCCCTGGCTCTCGCGGTACAGCTTCAGGCAGTGGATGTAGATCGCGGTGCCCACGGTCATCAGGATCAGGCTGATGCCGGTCACCACCAGCACTTCCACCAGAGTGAACCCGCGGCGGCGGCTGGCCGGGGCGCGCCGCTGGAAGGGGCGTCGGTGCTCAGTCATATTTCATTCCCACTCCCGAGAAGATGTAGATGAACTCGTACGGGTGCGCGCCGCGCCGGATGGTCAACTCCACCTGGGTCAGCGTCCCGATGGCGGCGGTGCCGCCGCCCCAGGTGAACAGGTCGGTGGCACCATCCACGCGCTTGTCCCAGGGGATCAACTGCCCGTCGGACTCCCGGACGAACTGCGGCTTGTAGTTCTGGTCGGCCTCGGTGATCTCCCAGGCGTAGCCCTGGTAGACGTTCATGCCCTTGGTGGGCAGGTTGCGGTCGTCGGGGTGGGAGAACCCGAAGTCGCCGGGCACGTCTGTGGAGTAGAAATCGCCCCGCTTGCCCTTGGTCAGGTCGCTGCGGTGCAGTACGCCCAGCGCGCCGCCTGCGGGCTTGGCATCGTTGACGCGAAAGCGGATCCAGTCGGCCCACATGTTGGCCAGTTCGTGGGAGATCAGGATCTCCTGCGCGCGCAGGCGCAACTGCATCCCGGCGGTGAAGACCGAGACGATGCCCAGCACGCCCATCAGCAGGATGAACATCGCGACGATGACTTCGAAGAGCGTGAAGCCCCGGCGCCGACGTCGTCCATAGGCCTTTCGGATCATCGAACCGCTGCTCCTTTTTCTACTTTCCACTTCCGCGTATCACCGCTCCTGCTTATCCGTCTTGGCCTGCGCACGTCCGTTCACGCGCCGCAGGCATTACCCGCCGAAGAACCCGTTTCCGCTGCTGGTCCCGCCGCTCGAACTGCTCGCGCCGCCGCTGCCTGGAGGAGCACCACTGGAAGACGCAGTAGTAGTAGTGGACGTGCTAGCTGTAGACGTGCTGTTGCTCGTCGAGGTCGAATTTGCCGACGTGGTAGCGGAAGAGTTCGAGGTCGACGAACTGGTGGAGGTCGCCGAAGAGGTCGCGCCCGACGTCGCCGTGCTGGTGGTCGACGACGAGTTCGAGGTTGAACTCGTGGAGGCCGTGGAATTCGCCGTCGTGCTCGCCGTGGAATTCGCCGTTGTAGTTGCCGAATTGGTCGTGGTGCTCGCAGAGTTAGCTGTGGTCGCAGTAGTCATAGAACTTGTCGTAGTGGTTGAGGTAGTAGAAGCAGTGGTAGTGGTCGAGCTGGACGGATCGAACTCGGGGATCTCGTCATAGTTCAGAGCATCGCCCCCGTCGACGTAGATCCCTTTGGGCATGGCGGAGGAGACAAAGACCTGGCCGTCGGCCATGCGCACGACCACATAGCGTTTCTCGCGGGTGATCGTATCCATCACGCGCAGCGGAAGTAATGCGTACTGCACGCGCGCAACGGCCTCCAGTCCGCCCAGGACGTTGGCGCCCGGCCCTATCTGCACGTGCCCGTCGGGCGTGAATATCGGTTGAAAGAGTGGGCCCGTAGGCTTCGGAGGGTATACGCCGGCGCCGCCGCCCATGGCCAGGACGCTCTGGTCCACAACATGCGTCGCGACTGCGTTCACCGTCGCCGCCACGGGACCGGGATCGCCGGGGATCTCGGCGGAGGGCACCTGGTCCACGATCACGTGGTCGGGAATGTTGATGCCGCTGAGTGCGTAGTCGCGCGCGTTGGCCGGTCCCACCGTCGCGTTGACGTTGGTGGCCGAGACTATCACGTATACGTCGGCGCCGCCGTAGCCCATCGTGGTAAAGTCGAAGGTCCCGACCTTCGTGTTATGCACGCCGCGGGCCATGATCTCGTAGGTATACTGCGAGGCGTCGGTCTTCCTGTTCGGGTCGGCGGGCGGCGTCATTTTCATGTACACCATCTCGTAGTACGGCTGCGCCGCGTTCAAGTCGTTCAGGTCCAGACTGGCGCCACCGACTATGATCGCGAACGCGCCGTCTTCCATGTCGTTGGCCACCGTGCGGCGGACGAAGGACCACGGACTGGACGTGCTCCCTGCCACCGCCGGCGGGTAGGTGATCGGCGCCGCCTCTGCCTGGCCCAGGGAGCCGTTGAACTTCAGCGCGTGCGCGGCATACACTCCGGTGAAATTGCCCTTCGTGTCGCGCAGGATCATCGGCATCACGTTCACGTTGCGCGCCATCGCGTAGTAGCGCGCCTCGCGGAACATCGTCGCCAGCGTCCCCGAGGCCGCCTCCACGCGGCTGGTGTGCGCGAACGCGCCCAGCGCCGAGGCCATGATCGCCATCAGGATCATAATGATCGCAATGACCACCAGCAGTTCGACCAGCGTCACGCCGGCCGCGCTTCGAAGCCGCTTGCTCATCTTGCTCATCGATCACTCCCCTGCGTTCGGAATCCCGTTCCTGGGAACCCGCGGACCTTCCGCCGGTCCCACGCCCCATGCCTGCGATACGATGGACCTCTACCCTACAGGTTCCGTAGCCAAATTCGGTCCCAAACAGACAAATTTTGCCAGAATATCGAGCCCCCATGGAGGCCAGATTCAGAGTCATAACACATTTGATTAAAGAAGGTTATAAAAATGATGGCGCCCCAGCGCAGAATTTCCCCGCCGCCTCGCCCTCGGCCGAGATTTAGGGCCGGTCCTTCAGCTCCCAATAGCGTCTGTCATCGAGATTCGAGAAGTACTCGAAAATTCCGCAAACAAAAGATGTAACTCATTACCCGTGAACGCTTTAAGATATTACTTTTTAGCCGGCTCCTGCGGGGCAGCCGCCGCCTGAGCCGCCGGGCCGCGGGCGCTGGCACGCTTGAAGGGCACCCCGCCGGGCAGCGGTTCGAGGCGCATCTTGGGCTCGAAGTACGGATAGCGCTTCAGGCCGGTGCGGTGCAGAAACCCGCGGAAGGTCGTGCGCAGCACCCCGAAGCCGTAACGCACCGCGGTGAAGAAGCCCACCGAACTGGCGTCCGCGAAATAGCGCGTCTCGACCGGGATCTGCCGGAAGGTCGCGCCCGCGAACATCAGCTGCACGATGATCTCGTTGTCGAAGACGAAGTTGTCGGAGTTCTCCTGCAGGCGCACAGCCTCCAGCGCGCGGCGGCTGAACGCGCGGTACCCGGTGTGGAACTCGGAGAAATACGTCCCCAGCAGGACGTTCTCGACCCAGGTCAGCACGCGGTTGCAGATGAACTTGTAGACCGGCATGCCGCCCTTGATCGGGCCGCCGTGCAGCGGATCACGAATGAAGCGGCTGGCCAGCACGCAGTCGGCCTGGCCCTGCAGGATGGGCAGCGCCATGTTGGGGACGATGCGCGGATCGTACTGGCAGTCGGGGTGCAGCATCACCACCACGTCCGCGCCGCGCTCCAGCGCCACGCGGTAGCAGGTCTTCTGGTTTCCGCCGTAGCCGCGGTTCTGCGGATGCGTGACGACCAGCAGGCCCAGGGCCTTGGCTTTCTCGACGGTGTGGTCGCCGCTGCAGTCGTCGACCATCACGATCTCGTCGAAGGTGCCGGGCGGGATCTCTTCGAGGGTACGCTCCAGCGTCTTCTCGGCGTTGTACGCCGGCATGACGATGATGACCTTCTTGCGCTCCTGCATCGGCGCGCTCCGCTGCCGCTTGCTCTCGTACAGGGCCGCGCTGGCCCGTGTCGCCGCCAAAACCGTCGCCATATCGAAAGCTCCGCACCCCTTCGGCGATGGCGGCCCGTCCATTATTCCGCGCCCGGCGCCCCCTGGCAAGGGGCGCAAACCAAACGCAACGAGCCGCCGCGGAACTAGTCATTCCGAGCGGCCCGGCACAGACACGCTTTCGATGCAGGCTACTTGCCGCGGTAGAGGATCAACTTGCCGTCCTCGCCGCCGGCGGCCAGCGTCTTGCCGTCGGGCGAGAAGGCCAGGCTCTTCGCCGGCTTCTCCTTGGCGAACCCGGGCAGCACGGCCTTCGGCGGCAACGCCGCCTCGGGCCCGTAGAGGTACACGTTGCCGTCGCCGAAGGCCGCGGCCAGCAATTGGCTGTCCGGCGAGAAGGCCGTGTGCATCACGCTGGCCATCGGCGCGTTGTTGTAGAAGTGGCTGGCCTCCATGGCAGGCGCCTTCCAGGACCACAGGTAGCTGTCCTGGTGGGCCGTGCTGAACCACTGGCCGTCGGGGCTGAAGACCAGATTCCAGGTTTCGGTGGTCGGCGGAACGCGAGGCACGGTGAAGGTCTTGCCCGCGCCGTCGGCCAGCTTCCAGTAGTAGAACGTGTTGGTGCACGTGCCGGCCACCAGCGCCGCGCCATCGGGCGAGAAGGCCGGGTAGCGCAGCGGCTCGGGAAGTTCGTGCTCTTGCAGCTTCGTCTTCTGCGCAACGTCCCAGAGCGTGAGCTTCTTGTCGTAGCTGACCGTGGCCAGGAGCTTGCCGTTGGGACTCAGCGCGAGGCTGGCCTGCCCGAAATCGGCCTTGATCCCAGCGCCCGGACCCAGTTGCCCGTCCGCGCACAGCGGCCAGAAGACGAGGTGCTGGTACGCGTCGGTGGTGATGACGGTGAAGCCGTCGAGCGCGATCGCGGCGTCGCATAAGCGGTGGCTGTGCTTCTGGGCGCTGGACGCCGAGCCGTCGCCGGCATGCCACACCTTCAGGTGGTAATCGCCCCAACTCGCGGTGACGATGAACCGGCCGTCGGGCGTGAAGGCCACGCGGCGGATGCCGTCCTCATGCGCCTGCACCGTCGCGAAGGCTTCGGCGCCGTTCGGCCCCAGGAACGCCTTGGGTCCTGGAGGTGCAGGCGAACCGGCCGGGGGCGGCGGCAGCGGCGCTAGGTACGCGGCATCGATGGCCATCAGGCTCGGCGCGGGCTTGCCGCCAGCCATCGGGTCGCCGGCCTTCCCTGCGCCGGCGGAGGCGCCCGGCGCGTTTCCGTATTTGAAGTACCACGCCGCGCCGATGGCCAACAGGAGACCGGCGAAGACCAGGATCACCGAACGATTGCTTCCGGATGCGGCCATGCGAATGCCCTCCTGAAGGCGCGAATGGATTCCTTCTCTTTCCGGCGGGGTATTACGGCGCCGGCGGGAGAGCTTTACTCGAATTGTGCTTTTTCACCAACCCCCCTAATATGCACAGGCGCAGCGTGTTGCGAGCGGAAATACCGTTGCGAAAAGGGTTGCTATTCCTTTGCCTTTTCTTCCTGCTTGCGCTGCATGGAAAAGGTGCCCTTGTCGCCACCGCCTTCGTAGGTGCCACTGAACTCGGTGGCGGTGGCCTTCCCCGTCCACGTGAACTTCCCTTCGCCCTTCTCCTTGCCGATATCGACCTCGCCGCCGAAGCGCACGGCATCGCCGTCGCGCTTGCCCTCGAGCGGGATGGTGTAGGCCTTGGTCCTGCCGAACTCGGCGGTGAACGTTGCCGTCCACGCATCGGGGCCCGTCTGCTTTGCCACGCAGTCCAGGCCTCCGCCGTGGCCCTTGTGCGAGGCGCTCTGCCAACGCCCAGTCCACGCGCCTTCGACCTTCGGCGCGGGCGGCACGGCAGGCGCGGCCTTGTCGTTTCTCGACTCCGCCTCGCGCGACTTGCTCTTGCCGCCATCGTCGTCCTTGTCGCATCCGGCGAGCGCCCACAGCATGACTGCCAGGACCCACACCCCTCCGCCGCGCGCCATGGATGCCTCCTAAAATTTCGCTCGCGATCCCCCTGCCGGACCGCCAAGCAGGATCCAATAATGACATCAGTTAAACCGAAAAAACAGGTATGATCGGGCTCAGGCATTGCAACTTACACCTGAACGGCGCACAGCGCCAGCAACCCGGTGAGCCAAGCCGCTTTGCGCCTCGGCTCGGTCTCATCGGATCGGCGAGGCAACCGGAACCGGCGATGACGTCCCCGAATTCAACCGCCGCACCACAGGCCAACTCCGAAGCCCGAGCCTCGCAGGCGGCGACCGGCGCATCGGACGAGCCCGCACCCCGTGGCGGAATCGCCCCCGCCGCTGGCCGCGCCACCCCCGCGACCGTAGCGGCCTGGACTGCATTCGCTGCCGGCGTGGGCCTGCGCTTCGATTACATCTTCCGCCACAACCAGCCGATGGATCACCTCTTCAGCGACATGAAAGGGTATTACGACCGCGCGATGGACTTCTGCAATCCCGAGTACATCCCGAGCATCGCCGACACGGTGCATCCGCCCGGCGGATACTATTACTACGGGTTGCTCATGAAGCTAGACCGCGCGTTTCTGCTCGGGCAGATGGACCTGGTGGGGCCGGTCCAGTTCGCGGGATCGGTGCTGGCCGTGCTGCTGGTGGCGGGGATCGCGTACGAGTTGTTCGGGCGGCGCGTGGCGCTTGTCGCGCTGGCCATGGCGAGCCTGTACTACCCTCTGTGGGACTACTTCGGGTTCCTGCTGACCGAAGGGCCGTTCATGGTCTGCCTGCTGCTCTCGTTCTGGCTGTTGCTGCGCAGCCTGCGCGCGCAGGGCGCGGCCCGCGGCCTGTTCGGGCTGTTCGCCGGCGTGGTGCTTGGCTGCGCGGCGGGCTTCAAGTCGGTGGCGCTGCCGACGGCCTTCCTCGTTTTCCTGGCGCTGCTGGCCGCCGTGCGCCTCCTGCGCCTGCCGCGCGGAACGCTGACGGTCACCGCCGCGACGCTGGGCCTGCTGCTGATCCTCACGCCCCTGGCAATCCGCGCGACGAAGCTGACCAACGACGAGGTCGCCCAGCGCTCGGGCAAGTTCCACTTCTGCCTGATCGCAAACGATGCCAGCCGCAATATCATGTTGGGCCATTTCGGGCGCATCGGCGCCGTGGAATTCCAGGACCCCGACCGCCCCCTGACCTACGTCTTCGGCAGCCCCAGCGCTGCGCAGAACGGCTACGGGCGGGACGGCCATAATTACGTCGTCAAGGTGGGCGTCTACGACAACAGCAAGCTGCTGGCGATGACAATGGAGTGGGTACGCGAGCACCCCGTGGAGGCGCTGCAGCTGAGCTTCGACCACATGTTCGACCTGTTCTTCGGCACCTACGGCTGGCCCAGTTCGGCGATGGGCCAGAACCACGGCTGGGTGCGCACCTTCGCGCAGATCTTCCTCGTCTTCGTGCTGCTGCCGGCGGCCATCGTGGTGGTGCAGCGCTGGCGCGAGATGGCGCGGCTGAAGCCCGAGGCCTTCGGCGAGTTGCTGCTGCTGTTGCCGCTGCTGGGCCTGGCCTTCGTCGCGTTCCTTTCGCTGGGCGAGCCGCGCTACCGGATTCCCTACGACGGCTTCCTGATCGTGCTGGCCGCGCGCTTCTACTGCGGCCGCCACGCCAGCGACCGCGCCCCGATCGCCGTCCACGAGCCCGCGCCGGCGGAGGCCATCGGCGCATGAACCCTTCGCTCGAGACCGCCGCCAGCCCCTTCGGCGACCCCAAGTACGGGCGCGAAGCCGAACTGGGCGGCCACGTCATCCACAGCAACCCGACGTGGTCGCTGGAAGACAACCAGAAACCGCTGACCGGCTATGTCGGCGCGTTCGTCGTCCTGTCGGGTCTGTACATCACGGCTACCCTGCGGCAGGCGCCGCATCCCGAATTCCTCGAAAGCCTGCTGTCCCACGGTACCGCGATGGCGGCCTATGACTTCCTGGACAAGTTGTGGGAATGGCGGCACGTGCTGATCCTGCTCGGGATCTTCGTCGGGATGTTCCTGACCGAGACGCTGGTCTTCCGGACCCACCGGCGGCACTTCGACTTCGAAAATCCACGCACGCTGGACGGCGCGGCATGGGAACGCGTATTCGGGCGCTGGCTCGCCTTGTGCTTCTGCATCGCGCTCTTCATGGGCCTGTACATCTTCCTGGGCGAGTACAACTTCCACCATTTCGACCTCTGGGGCGTGCTCTTCGAGGGCAAGTCGATCCAGCCGCCGAACCAGCTGGGCCGCCCCCCGGAACTCTACGAGGTTGCTTTCCATTACTACGGGCGCTACATCCTTTTCCTTGCCTTTGCAATGCCGGCCCTGATCCTCACCTCCCTGCCCTACTTCTGGATGGTTGAACGCTACGCGCGGCCCAACGGGCCGGTGGACGAGTTCCTGGTGTTGTGGCTGGCGCTGAAGCGCCTGGGCTTCGGCCTGCTGTCGCTGGGCAGCTCGGCGGCGCGGGTCCGCGCACAGGCGTCGGCCCGGCGCGGCCGCCACGACCTGACGGTGCCCGGCACGGCAGCGGACATGAAGGCCGCGATCAAGAACCCGCACGTGATCAACCTGATGCGCGGCATGGCCGTGAAGGCTTTCTGGGTACCGCTGATGATGCTGTGGGCCTTGGACAACTGGCAGCGTTGGGAACACAACACGCACCTGCTGCTGTACACCCACGCGCCCATCGACTGGGGCGATCCCCATGCCGTGGCCTACTTCCTGCGCGAACTCCACTTCGGCGCCTTCAGCCTGATCATCGTGCTGGACCTCAGCATCGCGGTGGTCGACTACATCGCCTCGATGCGCCTGCTGGACACCCAGGTCACGACGGCCGAGCCCACGCTGTTGGGCTGGGTGTTCGCGCTGGCCTGCTACCCGCCTTTCAACATGCAGGTCACGCCGATCTACTTCTACTACCCGGGCGAGCACCACTGGGACCACATGGTCAGCTTCAGCCCCGTCTGGTCGATCCTCGTCTCGCTGGGCATCCTCTTCCTGATGGGCGTCTACACCTGGGCGACCTTCGCCTTCGGGCTGCGCTTCAGCAACCTCACCAACCGCGGCGTGATCTGCTGCGGGCCCTACCGCTGGGTGCGGCACCCGGCCTACATCTGCAAGAACAGTTCGTGGTGGCTGCAGAGCATGCCGTTCTTCTGGAACGGGACCGCCATCGAGATCGCCGTCGTGATCGCGCACCTGGCGGCGCTGAACGGAATCTACTTCATGCGCGCGTGGACCGAGGAGCGCCACCTGCGGCGCGAGCCGCACTACCAGGAGTACTGCCGGAAGGTGCCCTACCGGTTCATCCCGGGCATCTGGTGACCACCGCATCCCCCGCCCAGGGACGAGCCGCGGCACGGCACGCGAATCCTTAACCAGACAAGTCGAGAAACTGCGGCGGGAATAAGTGGCTGTTTCAATACCTCTCGCGGGCGGCTGCTTGTGGGGACCGGCGCAGGAGCATCGTCAGGCTCACTCACCAGATGCCCTCCGGATATGGCTCGTTCGCCTTCCTCGTCCTGCTTGGTCCGCACGGCGCATCCGCCTTCGCGGCAGGTATTGAAACAGCCTCCAAGCCTACTGCGCCGGCTTGATGCTCGGCGGTGCTTCCGTCTTGGCCGACTCGGGTTCAGGCGCGGGCGCGGGTTCAGGCGCAGGCGTGGTCTTGGCCTCGGGCGCGGGCTTTGGCGGCTGCTTCGGCCGACCGTACCGGCGCTCGGCCTTCCGCGCCATCGAATTGATTTCCAACAGCAATTGCTTGCGCTTCTTGGCTTCCTCGGTTGCCTGCGCGCGCGCGACGGCTTCGTCCTGCCCGGGCTTTACCAGGACCACGGACGTCTTGAGCGGGAAGGTCCCGATATTCAGCACCTGCAGGCCGCGGTTGTAAATGCCCTTCACGTCCGGATCGTCCACGCCGTTCACGGAGACCTGCTCCTTGTACTTCGCGAGCAACTCGTCGGACTTGAGTTCCGTGCCTTCGAGGTAGGCCCACTGCATGAAGTTCAGGTACGCGTGGAAGCAACGCTTGTTCGACGGATTGTTCTCGTTGAACGCCGGCTCCGCGGTGCTGGAAGTCGTGCTTCCGGTGTTCTTCTGCACGCTTGATCCGGACGCCGCGGTGGGCTTCGCGCCGCTCGAAGCGGACGAACCCTTCGCGCCGCTGGACTGGGCGCCGCTGGAACTCGAGGCCGGTGCGGCAGCGGGCGCCTTGACCGAGGGCGTCTCTCGAAGGAAGTACCAAAATCCGCCCAGCACCGTCGCGACCAGAGCCACGCCCGCGATAAGATACAGGCGCATCGGGTCGCCGGCATCGACCGGCTTCCCGGAGACGGGCTCGGGCAGCCGGTGGCGCGGGACGCGCCGCGGGCCCTGGGCCTCCGCCGAAGGCTCCGGAGGCTTGACGAGTTCGAGTTCCAGATCCTCTGGGATCGCGGACTTCGCGGGTGCGGCCGGGGCTGCGGGCGCTTTCGAGGCCGGCGACGCGGCCTTCTTCGCGCAAGCCGCACACAAAGGGGCGCCACCCGGGCCAGCGGCTTGGGTGAACTGCTTGCCGCAGCTGCTGCAAATGAGGATGGCCATGGCCGGGCTTCCCACCGCTCGAGCGCCACTCAGGCGCAGGACTCAAAAGGCGGGAGTATCTTAGCAGCCCATTGAAATAGGGTCGAGGGCCTGTTGAGCAGGATTGAAGACCGGGAGGACGCGCGCGCGCCGAAAGACGGGTTACACCGCGCAAGGGCCGTGATGGAGAGCTGCGGACTGGAACTCAGCGCATCTTCTTTTTCTTCGTGGCCCCGGCGGACTTTCGCTTGGGCGCGCCGGCCTTGAGCTTCATCAGGATCGCTTCCTGAGTTAGCGGCTTGGGCGTGCGGACGCCGCGCTCCCATTCGCTGATGCGGGGCGGAGAGACGCCCAACGTTTTCGCGGCAAAGGCCTGGGTGAGCCCCAGTCGTTCGCGGATCGTCCGCAGCTGTCTTTTGAATTGCGCAGCCATCGTTTTCCCTCCTCGATATGAGGCCCGATCGCAAGTCGCACCCGCGATGGCCTTACGCAAATGGTAGACCGCTATGCGTACGAAGCTTTAGCGTGACGAGCGTATCCCGAATATACCAATTTTCACACGAGAAAAACGCGCACGGAGCGCCGGGGCGTGCAGCACAGATGCACACGTGCACCCAGCCCGCATGTAACAGTTTGCGCCACGGTGAAGCAATATGAATAGCTCTTATTTTGTTGGTTATAATCTTTGGCAAAATAAAGATTATTTTACCGGCGCCGCCTGCTGACGAACTCGTGCGATCTCGCACCCTTTGTATTGCGCAACCAGCAGGAATGCGCGCGGATCGCCGTGCGCGTCCCGCTGAATTAATTCAAAGTTCAGCGGCTTTGCGTATGAACAGGTATTTAAGGCGCGAATAATCCGTGCAAAATCGACGCGCCCGCTGCCCGGCATGGCGTGCAGGTCCTCGATGCCATCGTTGTCGTGCAGGTGCAGCGCACACAGCCGGTCGGAGAACGATTCGATCAGTTCCGGCTCTTGGGCGATCAGGGCGTGCCCCGAATCGAAGCAGAACCCGACGACTTCGTCCGAAAATTTCTCCAGGATCGCCCGGAAGATCTGCGGCATCGGGCGCGCCATGTTCTCCAGCGCCACGCGCACCCGCACTTCCTCGCAAAGCGGCGCGACCGCCGAGAGGCTGCGCTCCAGATGCTCCCAGCGCTTGGCGAACACCTGCGGATCGGTGACCTCGAACGGACCGGGATGCACGACCACGGCGTCGGCGCCCAATGCCGCGGCGAACCGGATGCGGTTCTTCAAAAGCCGCACGCCGCGCCAGCGCGCGTCCTCATCGGCGGCGGACGGGCTGGCGTTGGGTGTCTCGGAGTTGTGCAGGTCCAGCAGCCGCAGTCCCGAGCGCTTCAGGGCGGCTTCGACGCCGGTGATGTAGAAGTCCTCGTAGAGGAAGTCCCGGTTCCAATGCTCGGTCCAATGGACGTGCGTGAAGCCCATCTCGGCGATGAGGTCCAGGCGCGGCTCGATGGGGCCGCCGTCGTCGTGGAATCCCGTGGCGATGGAAAGGTCCATGAAGGCAACAGCGCTCCGGTTGGTGTGTACGTCATGCTAGTTCAGGATCAAATTGCTGCAATCTCAGGTGCGAAAAAGAGAAGGCCCGCCGTTTCGGGCGGGCCCTCCCCTGCTATCGGTGCGAAACCGCGCTTACTTCTTGAGCTTGCTGGCGGCTTCCTGGTCCAGGATGAACGTGCAGTCCGGGTGGTCCTGCAGCAGGCTGGCCGGCACGTCCGGCGTGAAGGCGCCGTCGACAGCCTTGGCGATGGCGTCGGCCTTCTTGGCGCCGGTGGCCAGCAGGACGAGCTTGCGCGCGTCGCGGATGGTGCCGATGCCGGTGGACAGCGCGCAACGCGGCACCTCGGCGGCGACCTTGAAGAAGCGGCCGTCGCTGTTGGCGTCGATGGTGCTCTGCGTCAGGCTCACCAAGCGCGTGCGGCTGTCGACGGGCGAACCGGGTTCGTTGAACGCGATGTGCCCGTTGTTGCCGATGCCCAGCACCCACAGATCAACGCCGCCGACCGAGACGATCTTCTCTTCGTACGCGCGGCACTCGATCTCCGGGAAGCGCGCCTTGCCGTTCAGCACGTTCGTGTTCCACGGGCGAATGTCGATGTGCTTGAACAGCTGCTCGTTCATGAAATAGCGGTAGCTCTGGTCGTGGTCGCCGTCCAGACCCCAGTACTCGTCCAGGTTGAAGCTGGTGACCTTCGCGAAGCTGACCTTCTCGGCCTTCGCGAGCTTGGCGATCTGCGCGTAGCTCTTCTCGGGCGTCGAACCCGTCGCGAAGCCCAGCACACTCGTCGGCTTGTTCCGCACCTGCTCCACGAACATCCCCGCGCACTTCCGCGCGACCTCGTCCGCGTCCTTGCACACCACGACCTTGATGTTGCCAGCCATCTGCTGCTCCTTTCTCCTCTTTCTCTTTCGGGCGCCCGGTGCTTTCCGCTCCGACCCGCCCATGGTTCTCGCTCCCAAACAAAAAGCCCGTCCCACTGCTGCAAACCGTTTCTGAGCGCCTACGCCTGGCCCGCGTGCACGCGCTTGCCGCGCCGCACGGCTTTGCCCGCGCGATCCTTGCGCCGCCCGTCGTTCGCTTCCCGGTTCCCGCCGCGCGCCACACGCGCCGCGCGCGCTTCGGGGCGCTTGCCGTGCGCAAGGTCGAAGAGCGCCTGGGGCCGGTCGAACAGGTCCTCGAAGACCATCATCGAACCGCCCAGCGCCGCGGCGTCGGAACCCAGCGCCGAGAGCGTCAGGCGCGTCTGGTGCTGCAGGATCGGCAGCACGCGCGAACGGAAGGTGCGCTCGATGGTCTCGTTGAACCCGCCGTACGCCTTGATCAGCACCCCCCCGCCGAAGACGATCAGCTCGGGGTTGAAGAAGTTCGCCAGGTTCGCCAGGCCCAGCCCGATGTATTCGCCGGCCTTCGTGACCACGTTGCCGGCCAGGCGGTCGCCGGACTCGGCCGCGCGGAAGACCGCCTCAACGTCCACCGCGCGCAGATCCGCGCCGGAGGCTTCGGCCACCTTCGAATGCACGCCCTTGCGAATCGCCTGCAGCGTCTGGTCGACCAGCGCCGGCGGCGACGCGAGGCTCTCGAGGCAGCCGTAGTTGCCGCAGTAGCAGATCGGCCCCGCCGGATCGACGATGGTGTGCCCGAATTCCCCGGCGTTGCCCGTCGCGCCGGTGTACAGCCGCCCGTCCACCACGATGCCGCACGCAATGCCGTGGCCGATGTGCAGGTAGAGAAAGTTGCGCGCCTCGCGCGCCGAACCGTGCCGCCGTTCGGCCAGCGTCGCAGCCTGGACGTCGTTCTCCAGCAGCGCCGGAAGCTTCAGCCGCTGCTCGACGAGGTCCGCCAGCGGGACGTCCTTCCACGCCTCGCGGTGCGGGAACTCCCGCAGCACGCGCCCGCCGCCGGTCAGCCCCGCGATGCTCAGGCCCACGCCGATCGGGCGGCGCTGCCCTTCGCCGTGCGCCGCAAGCTGTTCGGCCACCGCCAGCAGCGCCTTGACCGCGCCGTCGGCGTCGCGCGGAATCTCGCGCGGACCTTCGACGCGGTGCAGCACGCGCCCGCCCAGGTCCGCCACGATGCCGCGGATCCCGTTCAGGCTCATCTCGAGCCCCACCGCCGTCGCGAAGCTCGGATTGAGCGTCAGCAACTCGGCACGGCGCCCGCCCTCGGACTTCTCGAATCCGTCGCCGTGGATCAGGCCCTCGTCCAGCAGCTCCTTGGTCAGGTTCGAGATCGTCGGCAGGTTGATGGCCAGCGACTCGGCCAGCAGCGGGCGGCTGACCTTGCGGCGCTCGCGGATGGTATCGAGGATGCGGACCTTGTTTTCGAAGCGGTTGGCCATGAAATTCGTTTTTGAAGGATGTCCTTGCTTCTTCCCTTTACGAAAACGACTTTATTATGATCCGTACACCAATACAAGAGGATTTGCACTAATCGCCGTCTATAATTATATAATAATAATAAAGTGAAGTCTAAGGCCAACCTGGACGTCACCTGATTAGGGAACTCTCCGCCTGCGGCTGCGGGGAGCACCTCCGCCATGTGGTATCTTAAAGGAGGCGGGCCGCCCTAGCTGAACCTTGGAGACGTATGCCCAAGAGGCTTTGCAACCTGCTATACGCACCCGCGGGGACCGCCCTGGCGCTCCTCGCAACACTGACCCTATGGGCCGCCGCACGCCCGGCCGCTTCCGCCGAAGACCCGCTCAAGGTTGCACTCGAGAAGCGCCTCGGCGAAGTGCTGCACGAACCGGTCAAGGTCGAGACCTACGCGCTGAGCTTCGATCCGCCGCGCGCGACGCTGCGCAACCTGGTCGTCGGCGTGGCCGCCGAGTCCGCCGGCGGGCATCCGCTGGCCGAGATCCCCGTGCTGGAAGTCGACTACGTACCGGCCGCGCTGCTGGGCGGCGAGATGCGCTTCACCGAGATGCGCTTCCAGGGCACGAAGTTCTACGTCGGCATCGACGAAAGCGGAGTCTCCACCTTCGAACGTTTCCTGCAACGCATGATGGAGCCGGACGCCAAGGCCGCGAAGGACAAAGTCAAATCTGGCGGCCTGCCCAGCCTGGGGAACCTGCGCTTCACCGGCACCACAATCACGTTCTACGCGCCAAAAAGAATCACCGCGCCCGACGGCCGCCGCCGCCCCGGGCCGGTGACGGTCACCGCCGAACGCATCACCATCAAGAACCTTTCGCCCACCCCACCTCAACTTCAGAAAGAAGATGAGGCCCAGAACCAAAAAGCCGCGAAGGCGGCTGAGCCCGATCCCTGGATCGTTATCGACTTCAAGGGCCTCGCCGTGCGCGCGCCCATCGTCAACCTCGAAGCCCACCGCGCGCACCTGCCCGACGGACGCGTGCTCGACGAAGGCCTCGCCGTCGACCAGGGCACCGCGCAGATTCTCTGGACGAGCGAACCCCGCGCGCTGCTGAAGGCCCGCGCCGTGCGGCTGACCGGGCTGTGGGGCCTTTCCCACCAGCCCGGCGCCGGCGAAAACGAGACGCTGGCGCGCATCGCGCGCACCCTGCGCGCCGGGCTTTTGGGGGCGCAGGAAAGTTCGCAAGGCGGCGGCGCGCAGACCTCGATCCTCGTCCAGGACCTTACGGTGGAGCGTTCCGCGCTCGAATTCAGCGCGCTGGCGCCCGATGGCAACCAGGCGTATTGGCGCATGAGCGAACTCTATGCCGACGTCGAACAGCTCGGCGTGGGCCCCGCCGCTTCGGTGCCGGCCTCCGCGCCCGGCCACCTGGTCGTGCGCAGCCCCACCGCGTCGAGCGAAGACGCGGGCGAGTTTTCGCTCGAGTGGAACGAACTCTACGGCAGCTATCCGGAACTCTCCTTCTCGCAACGTTTCAAAATGACGGGCCTGCCGCTGCCTGCGATGAACACGCGCATGGGCAGCAAGCGCAAGGACGGCTTCGCCAGCGGGCACCTCGACGCCGCCTTCCGCGGGCGCACCGAACGCGGCAAACTCGACTGGAAGGGCCACCTCACCGTCAGCCCCGACACCACGCTGGCCGACGCCGACGACGCCGACCGCAAGTCCCGCGCGCTGCAACGCGTCGCCACCGGCGTGCCCGTCGAGCCCGTGCGCGTGCGCGGCACGCTGCAGGACCCGGAGGTCGAGATGCCCGATTACGCCAAGCACGCCTTCGGCGAAGTCCTGCACGGCATCTCGAGCAGCGGCGTCGGAAAGTTCTTCCGCAAGACCTTCGGCGTGGTCGGCGACGTGGTGAAGGGCGTCGGCGAAGGGACGAAGGAAGTGATCAAACACGTCCCGGTCATCGGCGACATCTTCGGCGACTGATTTTTTCACCACAGAGTTCACAGAGAACACAGAGAACGGCCCGATTCGGTTTGGATCGAGCGGTAGCTCGACCGGTCAGCTCACCTTCGCCTTCAACTCCTTCAATACGTCCAACGCGCCGCGGTCGAAGGCCGCCGCCGCGCCGGGGCCGTACGGCGTCGTCTCGACCTCGTAGCCGCCGACCGAGAGCGCCTCGTCGGTCGGCAGGTAGCCGCGGTACCCGTCGGTGTACCCGGCCAGAAAGAAGGCCGGGAACGGGCTGCCTTCCTTCAGCGCGAAGCCGGTCTCGGCGAAAAGCTCCAGCGGCGCGGAAAAGATCACGCACTCGCTGCCCAGCGCCAGCGCGCCGACGGGCACGGCCAGCGGCGAGCCGTCGCCGATGCGTTCGGCTCGGCGCAGTTGGATCAGCGCGCGCTTGGCGCGCATGCCCGCCGCGCGGATCGCGGGGCCGTCGCCGCTCTTCACCGTCTGCTGGAATTCCGCGCCGAGGCGATCGGCCTCCGCTTTCAGCGGCGCAATCTCAAGCGGCTTCGACGCGGGCAGCCGCAGCTCCTTGCGCAGCACGCGCACCTTCAGCGGTTGCTCTTCGCCGTCCGTCCAGCGGAAGACGCCCAGGTCCGCGCCGGAAGGCACCACTTCCTTGAATGCGAGTTCGCCCGGCCGCGTGCGGATGCCCGCCGCGACGCTCAGCGCTGCCGCGCCCAGCTGCGTGCCTGCGCGCCGGTAGACCGCCCGATCGCCGGTGAAGCCTTCGATAGGCCCGACGTTGCCCGTCGCGCCCTGCAGGAAGAGCGCGTGGCCGCCGAGTTCCTTCTCCAGGAGCGCGCGCGCGATGCCGGGGTAGTCGGGCGTGATCTTGTCGTTCTCGTGCGCCATGATCGTGGGATGGCAGGCATACTGCAGCACCGCCGCGATCGGTTCGCCCTTTGCGCCGTCGAAGCGCAGCACGCGGAATTCGCGGTCGACCATCCCATCGGGGTTGTTGCCCACGACCACGCGCCCGTCGGGCAGTACCTGGCGGCGGTTGACGTTGATCGCGCAGGCGCCCTTGCCCCAGCCGGCGTGCGCCTCGCGCGCCGTACGCTTTGCGTGTTGCGCGGCCTGGGCCACGGCCTGCTGCACCGCCGCGACGTACGGCGCGACCAGGTCCCGGCCGGCCTGCACCCACGAGTACAGCCCCACCGACGGCCCGCTGTGCGTGTGCGTCCCGGAGAGGAAGATGCGTTCGGGCGGCACGCCGCTGGCTTCGGCGGCGGCGCTGCGCCACGGCGGATCCTGCTCGGGCATCACGGCCATCAGGTCGAAGTCGACCCACAGCGCGGTGCCTTCGGGCGAACCGTCGTCGAGGTACAGCGCGGTCAGCACCAGCGGATGGTCGATGCCGGCGGCGACCTCGTGCTTGGCCGCGCCCCAGTTGGCGTGCGGGATGCCCACCGGCGGAGTCATGTCGGCGCGTCCGACGCCGCAGCGCAGGGTTCCAAGGGCCGGGGCTTTCATGACCGCCTCCTTATATAGGCACCGTCCCGATTATGATGGCTTTGGGACCAATTTCCAGTATTCTACATATCAAAATTGTCGTTCTATTATATGGAACGACGAGGACATTGCCGACGCAAGCGCCTCGCATAGACTGGGCGGAAAAGGAGCCGCAAGCGATGAAGATCACCGCCGTCGAGACCTACGTCGCCGGGAACCCGTGGAAGAACTGGACCTTCGCGGTGCTGCGCACCGACGAGGGCCTGCACGGCGTCGGCGAGGGCACCGTCAATCTCTTCGCGAAGACCGTCGAGGCCGGTATCCGCGAACTGAGCCAACTCGTGGTCGGCGCCGATCCGTTCCGCATCGAGGCGCTGGTGCAGAGGCTCTGGGAACACCCCTACACGCACGGCGGACAGATCCACGGCTGCGCGGTGGCCGCCATCGAGGCCGCGTGCTGGGACCTGAAGGGCAAGGCGCTGGGCGTGCCCGTGTACGACCTGATGGGCGGCAAGGTACGCGAGACGATCCGCGCGTACGCCAACGGCTGGTACCAGGGCGAGCGCACGCCCGAGAGTTTCTCGAAGCGCGCGAAGGAAGTCGTGGCGCGCGGCTACACGGCGCTGAAGTTCGACCCCTTCGGCAAGGCGCGGCGCACGATGAGCTCGCGCGACGAGGCGCTGTCCATCGACATCGTCGCGGCGGTGCGCGAGGCCGTCGGGCCGCGCGTGGACCTGATGATCGAGGGGCACTGCCGCTTCAGCGTGCCGCAGGCGCTGCAGATCGCGCGCAAGATCGCGCCGTACGACCCGATGTGGTTCGAGGAGCCCGTGCCGTTCAAGAACACCGACGCGATCAAGCGCGTCGCCGAGGCCAGCCCGGTGAACATCGCGACGGGCGAGAGCTTCAGTTCGCTGCACGACTTCGCCGAGCTGATGCAGGACGCGAAGGTCCACATCCTGCAGCCGGAGAACATGAACCTGGGCGGCCTGTGGACGTGCCGGCAGGTCTGCGCGCTGGCGGAGGCGCACCACGCGGTCGTCGCGCCGCACAACGCGCAAGGGCCCGTCAGCACGGCGATGTGCGTGCAGTTGGCCGGCTGCGTGCCGAATTACCTGATCCAGGAATTCTTCGACGAGTTCAACGTCGGCTGGGCGAAGGACCTGGTGAAGTACCACGTGCGCTTCGAGAACGGCGAATTGACCATCCCCGACGTGCCCGGTCTGGGCGTCGAGTTGAACATCGAGGCGCTCAAAAAACTGCCGCCGTACGATCCGGGCAACTACCTGCCGCTCTTCGAGGACGGATGGGAACGCCGCGAGGGCAAGGGCGGGAAGAAGGGCTGAGGCGGACAAGATTTCTTCATTTGCTCATTTCGGATTCTCTCATTTCAAAAACGAGGAAACGCATAAATCGAGAAATGAATAAATCTTACAGCATTACGCAATGCGTAAGTACGGAATCCTTCACGCTTCCATAGACTTCAATCTCTGATCTTTTATCTTTTATCTCTCATCTCTTCTCTTGCTGTTCCCTGAATCCTTCTTTTAAAAAGTTTCGGACACCACCCAGGTGGGTCACGAGGGGCCGCACCGCCGGCACAT
>JAKLKQ010000051.1 GCA_023150555.1 Planctomycetota bacterium | reverse complement strand
GGCGGGCAACGGCAAGCCGTGGAAAGCGGAGGCCATCCGTACGCGCGTTCAAGTCATGCTTACGACCCCGCGCGTTGCACCGGAAGGTCCGGCGCAGCGCACCGCGGAAGGCCGCGCCCCTTGTGACGGGAGTCATGCCGGGGCCCGGGACAGGCACTTCCACATTGCGGAATGTGGATTTCGGATTGCGGGTTGGAGGAACAGAGAATGGCGAATTGACAACGGGAATGCAGCGGAAATAGATCGCATCTTGCGTGCGCCGGGAACCGGAACGGATCTCACGCCAAGACGCCAAGGCGCAAAGGCAATCGGATTCTTATCTCTGGTTCAGGCTTGGCGGCTGCGAACCGTTGAAGGGAAATTCTCGCCGGACGGAGACGTTCCGGGTTCGAGGCTCGCTTACGCGCGGTCAAAACCAGAAACAAGAAGCCCGAAACGAGAAACTTTTTCGTGCGCTTCGTGTTCTTCGTGGTGCGGTTCGCTGTGTCTCTATTGCCCTTTGCCGTTCAGCGCGGCTTCGGCGGCCGGGCGGAACTTCGCGATGGCCTTCTTGACGGGCAGGTCGAATCGGCAGCCGGCGGCCTGGCGGTGCCCGCCGCCACCGAACTGCTGCGCGAGTTTGCAGGCGTCGAGTTCGCGGATGCTGCGGATCGAGACCTTCGTCGCCTTGCCGCCCTCGACTTCGTAGAAGAAGAGCGCCAGGCGCGCGCCGGACAGCGCCCGCGGGATGCCCGCGAACTCCTGCGTGTCCTCGGGGCCGGTCCCGGTGTCGGCGAAGTCGCGCTGCGTCAGCGAGATCGCGCAGATCGCGCCGTCGGCCCAGACTTCCAGACTGTTGCGCGCGCGCGCTTCCAGGGCCAGCTCGTCGCGCGTCTTGTTCAGGTAGATGCGCCGCCAGGTGTCTTCGGGATCGACGCCCGCGTCGATCAGGTCGGCGGCCATGCGCAGGATGCGCGGCGTGGTGTTCGAGTAGGCGAACTGCCCGGTGTCGGTGACCAGCGCGGCGTACAGGCCTTCCAGCGCCAGCTGCGGGACCTTCCAGTTGCAGCAGCTGGCCAGGCGCCAGACCAGTTCGCCGGCGGCGGCCGCGGAAGGATCGACCCAGTTGACGTCGCCGAAGTTCGTGTTGGAGACGTGGTGGTCGATGTTCACGATCGCCGCGCCGGGAAAGGTCTTGCGGCCCGAGACGCCCAGGCGGTCGAGGTCGGTGGTGTCGAGCACGATGGCGAGGTCCGCGTCGAAGGTCTCGCCCGGCGCGATCTGCTTGAACCATTCCTCGCCGTTCAAAAAGCGGAAGCGTTCGGGCACCGGATCGGTGATCAGCACGAAGGCCTCGCGGCCCATCTTGCGCAGGATCGAACAGAGCGCCACGGTGCTGCCGATGCAGTCGCCGTCGGGGCGTTCGTGGCCCAGGATCACGATGCGCTTGGCCTTCGCGATGCAATCGGCGATCTTCTGCGCGACCGGCCGGTCGGACGGATCGACCAGCGAGAGGTGCCGGCTGGATTTCTTGCGTTCGCCGTGGGCGCGCGCGGGCGCGGCGGGTGCGGACTTGCGGGTCGGTGTCTTCGGCACGATGTATCGCGTCTCCTCTTACTTCGTACGGCCTAATCCATGAACGGCAAACCCTGCCATTCCGGAATCTTCTTGGGTCCCGTCTTCGGCTCCGGCTCCTTGGCCCAGTGGCGCGGCGATTCGGGCAACGGTTCGCCCTTGGCCAGCTTCTCCTGCAGGAACAGCGCCTGGGCCATCACGGTCGCCCACTGCGCGCGGTCCACGCCCAGCTGGTGCGCGCGGTCCAGGCTGTCGCGCACGCGGTTGAGTTCGGTCTCGTTGCGGTGCAGCAGCACGGCGGCGCGGGCCATGCCCAGGTGCGCGGGCGCGTACTCGGGCTCGACGCGCAGCAGGGCCTCGAAGGTCTGCAGCGCGCTTTCCCATTCGTCCAGCAGCAGGCGCAGTTCGCCCTGCACGGCCAGGTTGGACTGGCTGCGCGGGTCGTAGAGCACCGCCGCGTCGAGGTGCTTGCCGGCCTCGTCGTACTGCCCCGCGACGTTGTAGCACAGGCCCAACTCGCGGTGCGCGCGCGCCATGCCGGGCCACAGCTGCACGGCGTCCTTGAACGCCGCCTGCGCCTGTTCGAAGGTCTTGAGCGGCTCCTTCGCGAGCAGCGCTTCGCGCGCATCGGGCGACGGCGCGTCCTGCAGCGCGCGCTGCGCTTCGGCAAAGGCGGCCGCGTCCTGCAGCACCGTGGCTTTCAGCGCCAGGCCGTTGCGCAGCAGCTTGTAGGCGCGGGCCATGCGCGCGCGCGGCGGTTCGTAGGACGGCGCGGGTTCCTGCGGCGGCGCGCTGTCGGGGCGAAGCGCGCCGGCTTCCTTCGCCATGGCCTTCTCGAGTTCCTCGCGGCGGCGGCGTTCTTCCTTCTCCTGGCGCTCCAGGTCGCGCAGCCAGGCGTGCAGGCGGCGGCGCGCGCTCTTGGCCTGCACGTCCACGCCGGCGCGTTCGGCCTCGCCGGCTTCCTGCGCGAGCCTGCGCGCCCGGCCGTAGTTGCCGAGCGCGGCTTCGGGTTCGCCCATCTCTTCCTGCGCGTAGGCCAGCGTGTAGAGGCCCAGGGCGCGCATCTCGGGCTTCACGCCGTCGGCCACGCCCGCGGGTCCGGCCCACGGTTCCAGGATGGGGAGGGCGTGCTCGGGTTCGCCGCTGGCGCAGTGCGCGATGGCCAGGCTCAGGCGGTTGCGCGGATCGCCGGGGTGCAGCTGGAAGGCCTGCCGGTACGCGTCCAGCGCCAGGCGCTGCTGGCCGGCGCGTTCGTACAGCCCGCCCAGCGTGCGGAACAGGTAGGCGCGTTCTTCCTGCGAGAAGACCTGCGCGGCGGTCTTTTCGGCCAGCGTCTCGGCGAGCGCCGCTTTCGCGGGGCCATACCGTTTGCGTGAGGCCAAAAAGCGCGCGTAGTCGGACTTCGCCGCCAGGTAACCGGGGTTGAGCTTCAGCGCCTCTACGAAGTGCCGCTCGGCGTTCTTGTACGCCTCTTCCTGTGCGTTGAGCAGCTTGATGGGCATCTGGATCGAGTCGCCTTCGGACAGCAGCGCCTTGTGCGCGTCGAGGCCCAGGGCGTCGCCCTGCATCCATTCCTTCTGGGCTTCCTCGAGCTTCAACTCGGCCGCGGCCTTGGGATCGGGGTTTTGCTTAGGCTCGGTTTGGGTCTGCGCCGATGCGGGCGCGGCAGCCAGAAAAAGGAGGAGTGAAGAGAAGAAACAGGACCGGACGATGCACATGTGCGATGTATGCTTGTGCGAGGACCGGTCCATGGTGCCTGTTTCCGGTTGGTGCTTGATTGTAATCCAGGATGCCGGAACCTGTTAGCTTGTGACCACTTAGTAAAAGTTTAAGGTAATCTTTTTCGGGCGTCAAGGCTTTGATTGTTGCTTAATGGAGGCAAGTTTTCAGCATGAAGGCCAAGCCCACGGTGCTGCTGGTCGAGTCCATCCACGCCAAGTACCTGGACCTCCTCAAACGCCGCACCCGCGTTCTGCGGCCTGAGGGGTTCACCGAGACCGCCATGGCGGAAGCCGCCCGCGACGCCGACGCGATCCTGATCCGAACCAAGGGCTGCGTCACCGCCAAGGTCATCGCCGCCGCGCCGAAGCTGAAGGTGATCGCGCGCCACGGCGTGGGCGTCGATCACATCGACATCCCGGCCGCCACTCGCGCCGGCGTGTGGGTCGTCAACACGCCCGCCGGCAGCCTGACCGCCGTCGCCGAGCACACCTGGATGATGATCCTCAATCTCGCCAAGCTCGGCCCCCGTGGCGACCGCGCCACCCGCACGCGCGACTACGGCTTCCGCAGCCGGCACGAGTCCACCGAACTGCGCGGCAAGACGCTGGGCATCCTGGGGTTGGGGCGCATCGGGACGCGCGTGGCCGAGATCGGCCGGCACGGATTCGGCATGGAGATCCTCTATACCGACCTGATCAAGTACCGCGCAAAGGAGCGCCGCCTCGGCGCGCGCAAGGTCGCGCTCGGCGCGCTGCTGAAGCGCAGCGACGTGCTGAGCATCCACCTGCCGCTGACCGAGAAGACCCGCGGCATCGTCGGCGCGGCGCAGCTGCGGCGCATGAAGTCCACGGCGTACGTGGTCAACTGCGCGCGCGGCGCGATCCTGGACACCGTGGCGCTGGCCAGGGCGCTTGACGCCGGGAAACTGGGCGGGGCGGGGGTGGACGTCTTCTCGCCCGAGGTGCCGCCCGCGAACCACCCGTTGCTGAAGTGCGAGAACGCGATCCTCAGTCCGCACAACGCCGCGCAGACGCCCGAGGCGCGGCTGAACTACGCCGCCGTGGCGCTGGACGTGCTGCGCGTCCTGGACGGGCGCAAGCCCCAGTGGCCGCTCAACAAGCCTGCGAAGCGGTCTCGCTAGCAACCCCTTGGCGGGCAGGGGGTTATTTTCGGTGACTTGCGCGCGTCCGGCGGGTAAAAAGGCATACCGAGACGGGCTTTCATAAGGGTGACGGAATGCTCCCTTCCACTTTGCGCGAAGCGATCCACCGGCGCCGCGGCTTCACCATGGTGGAGTTGCTCGTCGTGATCGTGATCCTGGCCGTGCTGGCGGCGCTGCTGCTGCCGGTGCTGGCGCGCAGCCGGCGGCAGGCGCGCATCACGCAGTGCCAGAGCAACCTCAAGCAGTTCATCCAGGGCATCCTCACCTACGACATCGACGTGAAGGCGCGCACGGAGAACTACCCCAAGCGCCTGACGGAACTCTACTTCAAGAAGTACATCCCCGAGCCGCGGGTCTTCCTCTGCCCGCTCGACCGCAGCCTGGGCCACGAGGGCGGCAAGCCCAACGTCGTGGCCGACCAGTTCGCCGAGACCGACGAAGGCCCGGGCAAGGGCACGCCCGCCTGTGCGGACGACACGCCCTGGTCGAGTTACCTCTACGAGTTCTCCCACGCGCAGTGCGACTGGTGGGACAGCTACCTCGAGTACTACGATCCCGAGACCGACACCTTCGACACGCCGACGGTGGTCGGCCCGTTCCCTAAGAACGGCATGGTCATCGACACGGACGTCGACGACAGCGTGGGCTACGTCTCCTGGCAGGAAGCGAAGTTCTACCAGATGGCCTACGGCGACGATAACCTGCACTTCACCGAGAACTGGAAGGGCGGCTATCCCGAAAGCTGGTTCCCCGTGGTGCGCTGCTTCTGGCACACCACCGACGCCGATTCGGACACCAAACTCCGCGAGATCGACAACGTCGCCAACGACGGCAACATCTTCCAGTCCGGCCCGATGTGGGAAGAGACGGCCATCGAGAAGCTGGACAAAGACAACTGACTCGCCGCCCGCCACCTGCCTTGCATAGCCGGCGCTCCTCCTCGATACTGGCGTGTTGAGCTATAGAGGAAGCGGAATGCCCGGCGAGTCCAAGACCAACCTGACGCCCGGTTCGACCAACGACGAGTTGGCGCGGCGCGACGAACTGGCCGTGCGCCTGCGCTGGCTGGTCGGCCTGCGCTGGGTCGCGCTGGGCGGCGTCGTGCTGGCCGTGCTGCTGGCCGGGGTCCTGGACCTGGTGCGTTCGCCGGTGCCGCTGCTGGCCGTCGCCGCGCTGATGCTCTGCTTCAACCTCGGATTCCAGAGCCTGCACCGGCTGCGCTTCCCGCGCACGCTGCGGGCGCTCTCCAGCGAGGCCCTGATGCAGATCGGGCTCGACGTCATCGGCCTGGGCGTGCTGATCTTCTTCTCCGGCGGCCTTTCCAATCCCTTCGTCTTCTACTTCATGCTTCACGTCGGCATCGCCGCGACGCTGCTGGACCGCAGCACCGCGTACGGCGTCGCCGCGCTGACCACCGGCGTCTGTGCCTTCCTGGCCGCGGCGCACCACATCGATTGGCTGGGCTCGTGGCCGCTGAGGGGTCCGCTGGAGGTCACCTACAATTCGCCGCTGGGCCAGTGGGTGGTGGTCTTCGCGCTGGGCACGACGCTGCTGTTCAGCGTGTACCTGGTCAGCACCATCATGACCCATCTGCGCAGCCGCGACCGCGACGTGCGGCGCCTGAACGCCGACCTGGCCGAACGCCTGCGCCTGCTGGCCGCCACCGAGCACAAGCTTAGCGACGAACACCAGCGCGCCCGCGCGATTCTCGACTGCATGGACGAAGGCGTGATCGTCGTCGACCTGGGCGGCCAGGTGCTGCTGGCGAACTCCGCCGCGCAGGCCCGCGCCATCGGCACGCTGGAGGAGACGCTGCAGCGCGCAGGCGTGGCCGAAGGCCCCGCGGCGCCCGCGCGGCAACCCGCCGCCGCATCCGCGAGCGGCAACGGCGAAGCCTGCGGCGACGACCATTGCGAGCACGACCAGATAAACGATCAACTCGCGAAGGCCGTCGCGCGCGGCGGAAAGCTGGACGCCGCCGCGCTGGTGCGGCTGGGCGGCGACGCCCCGCCCGCGCCCCCGCCGGCGCCGCGCCTGCATCCGCCGCTGGCGCCCAAGCGCGTCGAGATCGCGCTCGACGGCCGCATCTTCGAGAACACCGCCAGCACCGTGCGCACGATGGACAACGAGCCGCTGGGCCTCGTCGTCGTCTCGCGCGACGTCACCGAGCGCCGCAGCCTGGAGAAGCAGGTCGTGCACGCCGAGAAGCTGCACGCGGCCGGCAGCCTGGCCGCCGGCGTGGCCCACGAACTGAACACGCCGCTGGGCACGATCCTGGGCTACGCGCAGATGCTGCTGGAAGACGCCGCCTCGGACCAGGCCCGCAAGGACCTGCGCGCCATCGAGGACCAGGCGCGCCGCTGCCGCAAGATCGTGCAGGGGCTGCTCGACTTCGCGCGCAAGCCCGGCGGCGAACGCTCGCTGCGCTCGGTCGGCGAGCTCACGCGCAAGGCCGTGGAACTGACCGCGCACGCCCTGGAGATGCGCGGCATCCACCTCAAGCACCTGGGCCCCGCCTCCGAGGACCGCAGCGGCCTGCTGTCCGTTAACGCCAACCAGATCGAGCAGGTGCTGGTGAACCTCATCACCAACGCCGCGGACGCCATCGAGGAAGCCGCCGCACGCGGGCCGAGCATGGACTCCGACGGCGGCGGGACCATCGGCATCGGCGGCTCTTTCGATCCGGCCACCGGCCAGGCGCTGGTCTTCGTCGAGGACGACGGGCCGGGCGTGCCGGAAGACCTGCGCCGCGAGATCTTCGAGCCGTTCTTCACTACCAAGGTGGCGGGGAAGGGCACCGGCCTGGGCCTGTCCATCGCGCGGCGCATGATCGAAGACCACGGCGGCACGCTGGTGCTCTCGGCGCGCAAGGACGGAAGGTCCGGCGCGCGCTTCGAGGTCCGGCTGCCGGCGGTGCCCCGCGGCGCCGGGCGGGCGTCTTCGGCGGCGGCGGTGAACTGAACGCGAGCGAGGGGAATCGGCGGCATGAGCAAGCTCAAGGCCGGATTCATCGGCACCGGCAAGAAACCCGACAAGCCCGGCGTGCAGGGCTACGGCATGGCGCACCGCCACGCGGCGGCCTTCCGCGCGCTGAAGGAACGCGTCGAGATCGTCGCCGTCGCCGACATCAAGAAGGAGAACGCGGAGGCCTTCTGCGAACTCTTCGAGGTGCCGCGCAGCGCGATTTACATCGACTACCACGACATGCTCAAGCGCGAGAAGCTGGACCTCGTCTCCATCTGCACCTGGCCGCGCCTGCACGCGCCCATGGCCATCGCCGCCGCCGAGGCCAAGGTGCGCGGCATCTACTGCGAGAAGCCGATGGCCGACAGCTGGGGCGCGGCGCGCAGGATGCACGAGGCCGCCGAAGCGAACGGCGTGAAACTCGCCTTCAACCACCAGCGCCGCTATGCGCGGCCCTTCCGCACGGCGCGAAAGCTGATCGACGAGGGCGCCGTCGGGACGCTGGAGCGCATCGAGTTCGCCTGCGCGGACCTGTACGACTGGGGCACGCACTGCTTCGACCTCGCGAACTACCTCAACGGCGAACGCCGCGCGGCGTGGGTGCTGGCGCAGATCGACTACCGCGAGCAAAACCTGGTCTTCGGGCAGCCCTGCGAGAACCAGGGCGTGGCGCAGTGGGCCTGGGAGAACGGCGTCGCCGGCCTGGCATTTTCGGGCCAAGGGCGCGCCGCGCTGCCGGCGCTGATGCGCGCGCAGGGCAGCGAAGGGATGCTCGAGGTCGGCCCGATGAGCCCCGGCGAACATCCGCAGCCGCTGCGCGTGCGGCGCTTCGGGGAGAAGGCCTGGAACTACGTCGACTGCGAAGGCGACGGGCTGCACGGCTCGGCGTTGATCGACCGCGCCATCGCGGACTTCGTCGCCTGCCTGCTCGAAGGCCGCGCCTGCGAGTTGGAGAGCGCCAACGCGCTGAAGGCCAGCGAGGTCATCTTCGCGCTGTACGAGTCCAGCCGCCGGCGCGGGCGCGTGGACCTGCCGCTGGACATCGACGACCACCCGCTGGCCGCGATGGTGGAGTCCGGCGCGCTGAAGCCGGTTCCCAAGGCCGGCGTCTGAATGCCGATCGCGGTTCTCCTATAAATGGCCTGGCTGATCCTTTCCATCCTGATGAGCTTCGGCTTCGGCCAGGCTTTCAAATGGGCGCAGCGCCAGGGCTGCCACGCGCCTTCGGTTGTCACCGCCAATTACCTGTTCATGGCGCTGCTGCTGGCCGCGTACCTGGGCGCGCGCGGCGAACTTTCAGGCGACGGCGCGGCGTGGCGCATGGGCCTTTTCATCGGCGTCTTCTTCATCGCCGCGATGCTGGTGATGACCTACGGGCTGGACGTGGCGCACGTAGGCGCCGTGCTGACGGCCTTCCGCCTCGCGATCCTGGTGCCGGTGGCGGCGGGCTTGTGGATCTGGGGCGAGACGCTCTCCGCGAGGCAGGTCGCGGGCCTGGTGCTGGGCATCGCGAGCCTGATGCTGATGACGCGCGGCGACACCTCGCCGCAGCGCGTGACCGGTGCGCGCGCGCTTCTGCTGCTGGCCGTGATCTTCCTGATCCAGGGCGGCGGGCAGATCGGCCTGCGCTGGGTGGACAAGGCGGGCCTGAAGGATCAGCACCTGCAGGTGCTGTTCGCCACCGCGCTGGTGGCCGGTTCGCTGGGCGCGGCCTTTGTCGCCGCGCGGCGCAGGATGCCGAGGAGGCGCGACGTTTTTGTCGGCATGGCCATCGGCACGCACAACATGGTCAACCTCGCCGCGATCCTGGTGGCGCTGAGCCTGTACGAAGGCGCGGTCTATTTTCCAATCGCCGGCTGCGCCGCGGTGATCCTCGACAACCTCGCCGCGCACTTCCTGTGGAAGGAACGCCTCGCGCGTCCGGCGTTGGCCGGCGCGGCCCTGGGCGCCGTCTCGGTGCTGTTGGTGTATTGAGAAGAAGGCGCCGGATGAGCGCAAAAGAGCGCGAGGCGTTTGTTCACTTTGCGCGCGCCGCAGATGCGGCATACTGAACGCGCCGAAATCGTATTCGTGAACGCCGCACCTGAAGCGGAGATCGCGCCATGGAATCCGGACTGCTGATCGGCGGAAAGTGGGTCTCGGGCGGCGAGCCGCTCGAGGTGCGCAACAAGTACAGCGGCGCCGTCGTCCAGACGCTGGCCTGCGCGCGGAAGGAAGACGTCTCCGCCGCCGTGGCTGCCGCCGTCAAGGCCGCGCCCGCGATGGCCGAGTGGCCCGCGCACCGCCGCGCCGACTTGCTGGGCCGCACCGCGAAGAAGCTGGTCGAGCGCCGGGAAGAACTGGCGAAGACCATCGTCGCCGAAGTCGGCAAGGCGCTGCGCATCGCGCGCGTGGAAGTCGACCGTGCCGCGGCGGTCTTCGAACTGGCCGCCGAGGAGGCCAAACGCATCCACGGCGAGACGGTGCCGCTGGATGCGGTGCCCTCCGGCGAAGGGTACTTCGGCTTCTGGCAGCGCCGCCCGGTGGGCGTCGTCGCCGCGATCACGCCCTTCAACTTCCCGCTGAACCTCGTCGCGCACAAGGTCGCGCCGTCGATCGCCGCCGGCAACGCGCTGGTGCTGAAGCCCGCCGAGAACACGCCGCTCAGCGCCGTGCTGCTCTGCCAGATCCTCCAGCAAGAGGGCCTCCCCGAAGGCGGCGTGAACCTGATCCAGGGCCCGGGCGAGTCCGTCGGCGAGTGGCTCGTGACCGACCCCCGCGTAGCGAAGATCTCCTTCACCGGCAGCCGCGCCGTCGGCGAACGGATCACGCGCAAGGCCGGCATCAAGAAGGTCACGCTGGAACTGGGCAACACCTCGCCGGTGATCGTCGCCGCCGACGCTAACCTGGAAGACGTCGCGAAGCGCTGCGCCTTCGGCAGCGCGGTCAACGCGGGCCAGGTCTGCATCAGCGTGCAGCGCATCTACGGCGAGCAGAAGATCTACGGCGAACTGGGCGAGCGCCTGGCCTCCGCCACCAAGGCGCTGCGCGTCGGCGACCCGATGCGCGAGGACGTGGACGTAGGGCCCATGATCGCCGAGAAAGAAGCCGTGCGCGCCGAGGCCTGGGTCAACGAGGCCGCCGCCGCGGGCGCGAAGGTGCTGGCCGGGGGCAAGCGCGAAGGCGCGATTTACCACCCGACGGTGCTTTCCGAAGTGCGCGCGGAGATGAAGGTCGTCGCGCAGGAAGTCTTCGCGCCGGTCTGCGGCGTGCAGTCGTTCGCCGGCTTCGAGCAGGCGCTCGAGCGCGCCAACGCCTCGGACTACGGCCTGCAGGCCGCCGTCTTCACGCAGGACATCGACCGCGTGCTGCACGCGATCCGCAGGCTCGACTTCGGCGGCGTGATGATCAACGAGATCCCCGCCTGGCGCGCCGACCACATGCCCTACGGCGGCAACCGGCAGAGCGGCCTCGGGCGTGAGGGCGTGCGCTTCGCCATCGAGGAGATGACCAACATCCAGATGGTGGTCATCCGCGCGAAGAAGTGACTCGGGCGGCCCGTTTCCTTCGAAGATCACTCACAACGAAGCATCGACCTGTTTCACCCGCCCGCTATTGGTTGGTGTCGGGCACATTTTTCAGCGCGACCTTGCCTTCGGACTGATAGCCGATCTTCACGCTCAGCACGCGCTCGTTGCCCGGGTCGGCGATGTAGAGGCGCTTGTCGGTCTGCGTGGTCAGGTACGCGCCGTGGAAGAGCGCGACCTCGTCGCCGCCGATGCTTCGCGGTTCGGCCGGGCCGCCGTCCTTCACCAGGGGCATGCCGTCCTCGACGTTGCCGTAGCGCCCGAAGCGCAGGATCAGGTTGCCGTTCGCATCCAGCACCGCGACGCTGTAACGGTCGATCTCGGGCGCCCACGAGCGGTTCAGGTAATCAAAGCAGAAGCGCGTGTTCATGCAGGCGCAGCCGATGCCGGCGTTCTTCCCGGCAAAGCCGACGCCGCCGTACATCCACTCGGCGCCCTCGATCCAGGCCTTTCCGTTGGCGGAGTTCTCGAAGTCGGGTGCGCGCTTGGGCTTCAGCTCCGGCGGCAGCGGGATCTCCAGCTTGCCGCTGGCCGAGACGATCTTGGCCTGGCTCGGCCGCACTTTCAGCAGCGTGCTGCTGAGGTCGTTGTAGTAGCGCTTGCCGTCCAGGATGCGAGTGGCGGCGAGCATCAGGTAAATGCCGTCCTCCTTGTCCAGCCCGATGCCGTAGGTGTTATCGGCCATGCCGGGCAGGGCGTCTTCGTGCACCAGCTGCCCGTGCTTGTCCCAGACGTGGATGAACGGGCCGCCGCCGCGGCCGCCGCAGGCGCGGCCGGGGTACATGCGCGGCATCCACTTGGGGCTGTTTTCGACGTTGGCGGCGGCGGCATCGCCTTGCGGTCCGCTGACGCTGTAGAGGCAGGTGACTGCGAACTTGCCGTTCGGCGCGACGTACATGCCGCCGTGGTGCCAGCCGCCGTTGGCGGGCAGGACCAGCCCCGATATGGCGCTGGTCGCCTTGCGGTCGCTGCTGGAGCTGGTGTGTACGCTGGCGCGCTCCTCGCCGTAGTCCCAGGGGATCTCGCGCCAGTTCTTCGAGTCGTAGCGCACGGCCACGTTGATGTTTCGCAGGTAGGCCGCGCCGTTCGCGTCAAAGCACAGGTCCTCGGCGTCGAAGGGAAAGTCCACGATCTTCATCTTGCCGGTGTCGGGATGGAAGACGTAGGCGTGGTCGAACGACTTCCCGATAAAGGCCTCGCCTTCGGTGATGTACAGTTCGTTCGTCGCCGGATTGACGTTCAGGCGCGTGCGGTGCAGGCGGTGGAGTTTGGGCGAGACGCCGGTCGTGGCAAGTTCCTTCTCCCAGTCGCTCTTGACCACCAGCTTCTTGCCGTCCATCTGGTAGATCGTCACGATGGTCTGCTCGTTGAGCTTGCGCGTGATTACGTTCTCGCGCTGCCAGTCGCTGACCAGCCATAGCGTGGGCTTTTCGGCCCAGGAATCGATCTCCGCGAAATACTGGTAGAAGGTCGTGCCGTAGCGGAAGTTCTCCGTCGTCCGGCCCGGCAGGTCGTAGCTGGCAGTCTTCTTAGCTTCGGGAACAGCAGAGAAGGCCGTCAGGACTGGCTTGAGGTTCGCAGACTTTGCCTTTGGCGTGCTCGCGACGGCCACGGCGTAGGAGAAGACGTATACTTCGCCGGTCTTCTGGTGCACGCGCACCCATGCCGGCCGAGGCGTCTTGATGCTCTGCAGCAGCTTGCCGGACGGATCGAAGACCTGCACGCGGTCGTTGAGGTAATCGCTGACGTAGACGTTGCCCTTGGCATCGGTGGCGACGCAGGTGGGCGTGTCGAACTGGTTCGGCCCGTTTCCGTTCGCGCCCATCTTCGTATCGCCGGCGAAGACCACGGGCTTTTCGTCCTTGTCCATGTCCACCTTCATGACGGCGTGGAAGGCGTCCCAGTTGTCCGAGTAGACGATGTCCGCGCTGGCCTTGCCCACGCCGTGCGCGAAAACGTACCCGCTGAGGTACAGCGTCTTCCCGTCGGGCGACAGGGCCGCGCTGCGCGGCGGCACGTTGCTGATCTCGCCGCGGTTGGCGTTGCCCTTGGTCTCGATCTCGAAGCAGATCTTCGGGCCCGTCAGCGGCAGCCCGCCCGTGTCGCCGGCGGCCGTCAGGCGGTTCACCAGCAGGTGCGCCAGCGCGATGCGGCCGTTGTTGGCGGCCATCGCCGAGGCCGCGGCGCCTTCCTGCCCGTAATGCGCGGGGAATGCGCTGTGCGACTCGAACTTGTCCTCCTTCGGCCGGTAGGTCACGTTGCCCTGCATGTTGTCGCCGCTGGTGAGCATCGACATCTGCGAGAAATTCGGCTTGAGCGGCAGCTTGGCGCCGTCCTGCTGGAACTCGCGCCAGGTCAGGCCCTGCACGTCCTTGATCTTGCCGGCCGCGAAGGGATAGATGGTGCGGAGGTACTCGCCGTCGTGGCTGAAGAGCCGCACCCAGTCGAGCGCCCGGCCGCCGTCGAAGACGTACACGCCTTCGGGCGCAGCGGCCAGCAGCGGCGGGAAGCGGGACGAGCGGCGCTTGGGGTTGCTGAAGAGCGTGCGCTCGAACTGCGGCTTCAGGCCCAGCGAGACGCGCACCGTCAGCGCGTCCTTCTCGTCGAGGTACTTTCCGGAATCGTCCTTGCCGTCCCAGACGATCTTCTGCGCGCGCGCGTCCTTTTGGAAAGGAGGCGGCGCGTTGTTCCCCAGCACGCCGCTGGCGAGGTGCCGCACGATCCGGCCGTCGGCGTCTTCGATGACCACCGTGGCGTCGCAGAGCCCCTTGGACTCGAAGGAGATCTCCACGTGGTCGCCGGCGCGCGTCACGGAAGGCGCCTGCGCGAACTCGAAGACCTCTTCGCGCTTGACCTTGAACTCGTCGGCGTCGGATCCGTTCGCCTGCGGCATCCAGGCCGCGAGGGCCGCGAGCAGGATCGGAAGGCAGCAGGTCAGTCGCGTCATGGTTGTCGTTCTCCCTCTCTTCGCGCGCCCATGATGGGGCGCGCCTTGGACCGTTCAGGATCCTGCCGCAGGTGCGAGTGCCGGCGTCCGCATGGCTGCCGGCATCGCGTTCGCCTGGAAGACCATCTTCACGCCGACACTCAAGAGCGGGCGGCCGGGGCGCTGAAAGCGCGACAGCAGCACCGCCGCTCCCGTCGCGCCGACTTCCTGCGCACTGACGGTGACGGCCAGGTGCGGGCCGGTGTAGGGTTCGGTCTGTCCGCCGGCAAAGGGGATGGAAATTCCGTGCGCGCGGAAGACCGCTTCGAACCGTTCCAGCGTGGCTCCGCCGTGTCCGACGATGGCTTCGGGGAGGCGGTCGGGCGGCAGTTTGGCCAGCGACTCGGCCAGCGTTTCCACTTCGCCTGGGTCGTAGGTGTGGAAATGGATCCACGATTCGTCGACGGGCAATTCGAAGGCGTTCATCGCCGTGCGGAAGGCGCTCAGGCGCAGGATGCTGTCCGGGTCGGGGCGGGTGCGGCCGCGCTTGTACTGCCGCCATTCGTCGATGGTCATCCGAGCGCTGGTGGCCGGCTGGCTCAGGAGCGCGCCTACATAATGGATGCGGCGGCAGCCGGCGTCGCGCAGGCGGCGGACGGCATCGCGGTAGCCCATGGCCGGATCGACGTAAACCAGGTCGGCGCGCGCGGCCAGCACGTCGTTGGGGTAGTCCACGACGACCGTCGGCACGTTCAGGGCCAGCACGGCGCGCAGGAAGTCGTCCTCGATGATGCCCAGCGTCAGAATGCCGTCGAACTTCGCGGCGCGCACGGCGTCGATGTCCGGGTGCCGCTCGGCGCTGATCCACGGCTCGCCCAGGGCTTCGACCGTGACGCCGCGGTGCGGCGCCTCGTATACCGCCCGCGTGGTCTGGTGGTCGCCGACGTTGAAGAACTCGGGCTGGACGTCCGAAAGCCCCCATTCGCGCAGCGCGCCGGCGGACATCGCCGCGTGGAAACTGCCCGCCATGCGGTCGGCGCGCAGCGAACGCGGCCAGAGCAGCCCCAGGCGCAGGTGGCGCCCGGGCAGCAGCGGCGGGCGTTTGATATCGGCCACGTAGGTGCCGCTGCCGCGGCGGCGCACGAGCAGGCCTTCGCGGGCGAGGTCGTTGAGCGCGCGCACGACGGTGATCTTGCTGGCGCGCAGGCGCTTGGGCAGGTCGGCTTCGGCGGGCAGGCGGTCGCCGGGCGCCCAACGCCCGCTCTGGATCTCCTGGCGCAGGCGCTCGCGCACGCGCTCATGCTTGTGCTGGCCGCGGCTTTTTCCGTTCGATCCCATAGCAGGGCATACACCGGAAAAGTGCATATATGCAATTATTTTTAAACAATGTAACTATATATACATCAATATCTTCTACTTACTGTTTATGGTATCAGGTTGGTAGCGGAACGTGAAGCAGTTGAGGTGGTAGTTCAGGGCCACGGTATCGCTTTCGGGATCGTACTGCATGTAGCCGTTGGGCAGCGTCTCCTGGCCGCCGGCGATGGGCGTCCACTTCTTCGTCTCGGGGCTGTAGACGGCGGTGTCGCTGCCGGTGGGCCCGCAGACCAGGTACACGTCGTGCTTGGGAATGTAGACGACGCCCTTCCACGTGTACTTCGGATCGGGCTTGGCGTCCTTGTCCTTCTTGTCCGGCGGCGGCGGCAGGTCCCAGCACGGCGGCAGCGTCTCGAAGGCCTTCGTCTTGGGATCGAAGGTGCAGAGTTTCGGGCCCAGGCGGAAGACCCAGAGCGCGCGCTTGGCGTCCCAGGCGCTGCGCGCGTTGTAGAGGCTCATGGGGCACTTGCCCGCCAGGTCCACCTTGGTCCACTGCTCGGTCTTGAGGTCGAATTCGGCGTACAGGTTTCCGCCGTCGTTCAGGAAGATGAGCTTGTTGCCTTCGGGCCAGTGCGTCATGTGCGACTCGTAGGGCGAACACTTGAACAGGCCCCAGACATTGTTTGCGATGCGCGTCCAGCGCTTCGATCCGAAGTCGTAGCGCCAGGTGCACTTGTTGTCCTCGGCGAGCAACTGCTTCACTTCCTCGCTCGCGCCCGTGCCGCCGATGCGCCAGTTGGCGCCAAGCATCAGGTACATCGCGTCCTGTTCGGGCACGTAGCAGATCCCATCGTAGGTGTGGCGCGGGGTGGGCGTGTTGTGCTCCTTGAAGGCCGGCAGCGGGTCGCCATGGCCGTAGCTGCCGCCTTTGTAGTTTGCGACCTCGACGACGCGGAATTCGCCCGTCGCCACCTTCCACGCCACGGTCGTGTTGGTGTAGAAGCCGGGGCTGTAGCCGATCGTCTTGGAATCGATGCCGGTTCGGATCAGCACCTCACCGGTCTTGGTGCGGAAGGTGTTGTCGCTGTAGCCGTCGGAGAACGTCCACGTACCGCCTTCGGGCAGGTCGCGCTTCAGGAATGCCGTCTGGTCCATCCCGACCTTCGCCCATGTGTTGGGCGCGGCCGCTTTCGCTTCGGCGGGTGCCGGCGTGTCGGCGGCCGCGGCGAAACCCAGGCCGGCAAGTACGAGTACGAATACGCTCAGGCGGAACCGCATCCTCATTTCTTCCCTCCCTTTGCAGCGGGCTGGGCGGCAGCGGCCTGGCCGGCGGGCGCGTCGAGCTTGAGGACGAACCAGCCCTCCGCGTTGAGCACCAGGAGTTTGCGCTGCGTGTCGTAGACCAGGTAACTCCAGACGGTGGGGCGTTTGCCGGCGCCTTCGGGGTTCGCGGCGGACGTGCTCCAGGCGTCCTTCTCCGGATCGAAGAGGAACAGGCCCTCCTCGGTGCGCACGGCGTACTTGTCGAGGTGCCCGACATAGGCGAGGCCCGCCTTGAATTGGCCTTTGCTGCCCGCGGTATCGATGGGCACGAACTTCTTCGTGGCGAGGTCGAAGTACTGCAGGGCGACGTGCTTTTGCGCCTCGGTCTCGGGCTTGCCCTGCTGCGCCTTCGGCGCGGAGTTCAGGATCAGGATGCGCTTGCGTTTCGGGTCCACGGAGGCGCTGCAGCCGCTGGTGTTCGAGCCGATGCCCGAGGGGCCCTTGGGGATCACCGCCTCCCACTTCTTCGCGGCGATGTCGTAGCGCCACAGCGACCACTCCTGGACCAGGTACAAGGCGTTCTCGCCGGGCGAAGCGCGCAGCACGGTCTCGTACGGTTCCTTGCGCTGCACGTCGGGGTATTCGAGCTGCGTCCACTTTTTCGCTTCGATGTCGTACTGCCAGAAGGTGAAGGTGTCCGTCCCGTTGTTCTTCTTGAAATTCGGATGCTCGTTCGGCACGCCCGCGTTGGCGCCGTTGATCAGGTAGAACTTCCTGCTGTCGGGGCTGTAGCAGATGCCGTTGTAGGTGTGCCGCGGGCAGGGCGTGGGGTCGGCCACGTTCTCGTCGTACGGAAAGGATGTCTGCGCAGGGTCGCCGCTGCGCGCGCCCGCGCGCCAGTTGCTGCGCTTCACCAGGCGCAGGACGCCGGTCTCGGGATGGAAACCGTACAGGCTGTCGCTGTAGTTGTTCGGGACGGCCTTACCCTTCGGCGCGGTGGTGTAGCCGTCCAACAGCAGCACCTCGCCCAGCGCGTCGCAGTAGACCGTGCTGCCGAAGCTGTTCACGAACACGCGCCGGCCGTCGTCCCAGGGTTTGGGGATCTCATCCTTCACGTCCAGTTTGACCCATTGGCCGGACGGCAGATCGCCCGCGAGCCCCGGGTCTTGTGCGGCGTACGCGGCGGCCAGCGCGAGAACTGCGGTCCAGACGGCAAGCGGTCTCATCTTTCCACTCCTTCAAGCAGCGGTTTGTCCGTGGCGGGCACCCGAACGTTGCCCGCGAAACTCATCGGCACGCCGACACGCAGCAGGCGGCGGTCCGGCTTCTGCAGCCGCCAGACCAGCAGGTCCGCGCCGGTGCGGCCCAGGTCCAGTCCGTCGGCGACGATCGGCAGGGCAGGCCCCGGGGCGTCGGCGTAGGTCGCGCCGGCGCCCAGCACGCGCACGCCCCGCTCGGCGAAGACTTCCGCGGCAATGTTGGCGTGGCCGAGCGAATGGCAGACGACGGCCTCCGGGCGTTCGGCGTCGGAAATCGCCAGCAGCGTCTGCTTCAGGACCTCTTGGTCCTCGGTGGAGAAGCCGGCGAAGTGGATCCAATTCTCGACCACCGGCAGCCCGCATTCGGTCATGCCCTGCCGGTAGGCGCTCTCGCGCTGGAAGCTGTCGGGGTCGGGGCGGCGCAGGCGTCTGCTGTAGCGCTGGTACTCGGGGATGGACATCTTCTCGTCCGGCGCGGGCGGCCCGATGTTCGCGCCGATGAAATGGATGCGTTTGCAGCCCAGCGATGCGAAGTGCCGCACGGCCGAACGGTACGCGGGAACGGCGTCGACGAAGACCTGGTCGGCGCGGTGCGCGAAGCGTTCGTTGGGAAAATCGACGATCACCGTCGGGATGCCCAGGCCCAGCAGCTCGTCCAGCCAGGGTTCTTCGATAATGCCGACCGTCAGCAGGCCGTCGAAGCGTCCTTCCTTTACCGCGCGCAGCGGCGGGACGCGCGGCGCGGTGGTCCAGGACTCGCCCAGGACCGTCACGTCGGCGCCGGCCGTGACCGATTGCCAATGCGCGCGCGTAAGCTCTGAGCGCTCGCCCTGCGCGAGCTCCAGGTCGGCGAGCCGCGCGCCCCAGGCCTCCAGCGCGCCCTGCGTGATCAGGCCCGGCAGGCTGCGAGCCAGGCGCACCGAATCGAGGGAGTGCGGCCAAAGCAGGCCGAGGCGAAGCTGCCGGCCCGCGACCAGCGGCGGGCGGCGGCCGTCGGCCACATAGGAACCGTCGCCGCGGCGCCGCACGATCAGGCCTTCGCGGGCCAACTCGTTGAGCGCCCGCACGACGGTCTGCTTGCCGGCGTGCAACTGGCGCGGCAGTTCGGTCTCCGGCGGCAGCCGCGAACCCGGCGGGTAGTGCCCTTCCGCAATCTGGCGGCGCAGGGCCTCGCGCACGCGCTCGTACTTGGGCGAACGGCGCGTGGCGCGGCGCGGGGCGTTTCGCGTCTTCTTGCGCATGCCCTTGTCTACACCGCAGTACGATGTAATACGACTAAAACATCGATGTACTTTTAGTCTAAGATTGTAATGTATTTATGAATAACGTCTTGTGGAGTTTCTATTAGTTGATTATTTTCGATTACGGCGGCCTGGCATGCCCTGAAAGCCCGTATCGACCAGGTAATAGTGGTGAGGCGAAGGGCCCTTGTTTCGTCTAGAACGGTAGGTGTACCAGGGTAGGGAGAGCGCCGATGTCCCGTGGCCATTGGACGGTCTTAGCCATCCTCCTCTTATTCGCGCCCGACTGTGCGGCTGCCGAAGCGCCCAACCCCGCCGCCGTGCAGCTTTCGCAGGAGTTCGAGGAACTGCTCGCGCGGCCCGATGCCTCGATCGATATCGCTACCGGCGCGCTGCTGGTCGCGAAGGAGCAGTACCCGGACCTCGTGGTGGAGACCTACCTCAAGCAACTCGACGACCTCGGCGCGAAACTCGCCGGTGAACTGACTAACGCGCCCACCGTGAAGGCGCGGCTCGACGCCCTGCGCAAGATCGTCTTCGAGCAGGAGAAGTTCGGCCTGCCGAAGAAGGACGACGCGGCGGCCTTTCTTCTCAGCGAGGTGCTGAAGAACCGGCGCGGCAACTGCCTGGGGTTGTCCGTGCTGTGCCTGGCGATCGCCGAGCGCGCGGGCCTGAAGCTCTTCGGCGTGCCCGTGCCGAGCCGGCTCTCGGGGCCGGGGCACCTGCTTGTGCGCTACGACGACGGCACCAGCCGCGTGAACTTTGATCCCACCGAGCAGGGCGCGACGCATCCCGACGACTACTACAAGGAGCTCTTCAAGCTCGCCGGCGCCGACCTCAAGGACGGCTACATCCTCGGCAACGCCTCGCGCCGCGACGTGCTGAACCTGATTCTCGTCAACCTGGGCGGCGCGCGCGTCGAGGACGGCCGCGCGGCCGAAGCGATTCCGCTGCTCGAGCGCGCCGTGAAACTGAAGCCCAACTACGCCCCCGCGCTGAACAATCTGGGCGCGGCGCGCCTGGAGTGCGGCGACGTCGCCGGCGCGCAGGCCGCCTACCGCGACGCGCTGAAGGCCGATCCGCGCACCGTCGGCGCGCGGCTGGGCTTGGCGGCGGTGGCGCTGCGGCAGGACAAGCCCGACGAGGCGGAACTCGAAGTGATGGAGGCGCTCACCGTCGAGCCCGGCAACATGCAGGCCAAGAGTTTGCAGGCGAACATCCATCTGGCGCGCAAGGAGTTCCGCGCCGCCAAGATGCTGCTCGACGAGATCGCGAATGCCGCGCCGAAGGACGTCCGCGCGCGCTGCAACATCGGCACCGCGTTGCTGGCCGCCGGGGACTTCGCGTCCGCGGAGGCGGCCTTCCGCGAGGCCATCGGCATCGACCCCGCGCATTCGGACGCGCACTTCGGGCTGGGCGAAGCCCTGCGCGCGGTTGGGCGGGCCGACGAGGCGCGCGCCGCCTATGCCGAAGCCCTGAAACTCGACGCCGACCACGTGCCCACGCGTTTGGCGCAGGCGCAGGTGGCCAAGCAGGCAGGGCGGTTGAAGGACGCGGAACTGGCGTACCGTTCGGTGCTGAAGGCCCAGCCCACGAACTTCGACGCGATGCTGGGGCTGGTGGACGTGCTGACGCAGCAGAAGAGCTACGCCGACGCCGAGCGCGTGCTCACGGACGCGGTGAAGGCGCATCCGAACCATCCCACGGTCGCGCTGATGGGCGGGGAGTCGAAGTTGCGCATCGGCGACTTCAAGGGCGCGCTCGAGATCCTGGAACGCGTCCTGCCGCGCGCGCCCGCCGAACAGAAGCTGCTCTTCAAGCAGCGCATCGCCGTATGCCACGGAAAGCTGAAGAACCACGCCAAGGCGCTGGCGGTGGCGGAGGAGATCCTTAAGGACGCGCCCAGCGACATTGTGGCGCTGCGCGTCGCAGCGACGGCCAGCGAGAACCTGCGGCAAGCGGCGAAGGCCATCGAGTACTACAGGAAGCTGCTCTCGCTCACGCCCGAAGACGCCGCTGCGAAGCAGGCTCTGGCCAGATTGGGCGCGAAGTAGGCGTCACTTTCCAAGTCCGCCGAGGCCGCCTTCGAAGGCGCGGTTGACGGCGTCCTTCGCTTCCTTCTGGTCGGCCTGCTCTTCCGCCGTCACTTCCTTTACCGGCAGGTAGGCGACGGCGGCGGGCTTCACGTCCTGGTGCAGCATGCGCAGCACGCGCATCACCTGAAGCGCGGGCGTGGTGTTGCTTTCGGGGACGACGTGGATGGTGGCCTGCGGCTGCTGCTTGATCAGGCCCTCGAGCAGTTTTTGCGTGATCTCCAGTTCGCGGTTGCCGTTGCGTGTGAAGATCTTTTCGCCCTTGGCCACGACCGGGAAGTTCACCACCGCGCCGGCCTTCGGATCGGCGCCGGGCAAGGGCAGGTCGATGTGCGCGTCGGGCTTGCCGGGGACGTTGATGCGCGCCTTCTCGATGCCCAGCCCCGAGCCGGCCATCAGCAGCGCCTTCAGCGCGCCCCACGGCGCCTTCTCGTCGATGCCGCAGACCAGCGTCACGCCGGGGCGCTTGCCGTTCTCGTCGGGGGGCGGGACGGCCGACTTGATCAATTCGCCGACCGTGCGCCAACTGCGCTCGGGCTCGGCCCAGTTCTGCGCGCCAAGCTTGGTCGCGTTGTTGTTGATCTTGAACGTGTCGCCCTCGATGGAGGTTTGCAGCGTCTGCGCGTCCTCCTTCTTCTCCGCGCTCGCCTCCTTGTTTCCGCCGTCGGCGGCATGGAGGGAAAAGGCCAGCAGCAGGGCGCAGGCAACGAAGCGGCGCATCGCAAAGGTCTCCTTAGACAAATCGTTTAACTCCTGGCAGCGGCAATAGTAGGACGCTCGAAAAGGAGCCGCAATCGGGATTTTTAAACGCAACTTCTTTGCGGGTCAGGCTTGACACTGCCCCCACAATCCCCGAAAATGGCTAACCTTTAGCCAGCCTTGCACTTGCAACCTAATGCACTTGTGAACTGTTCATGACGTTTGGTGCGGGTGGCGTAGGCGTTTGGATCGAGGCGATTCGGAACGGTGAGCGGTCATAACGGTTCGGCTGCGCTGGACGCCAGCTACGCGCACTGCGTGGCGGTGACCAAGGAGCAGGCGAAGAACTTCCATTGGGCCTTCGAGCGCCTGCCGCCGGATCCCTACCGCGGCATCTGTGCGATGTATGCCTTCGCGCGCCTGGCCGACGACTACAGCGACGACGAATCCGATCCGCAGCGCGCGCTCGAGAACGCGCAGGCCATGCACCGCGACCTCGACCGCGCCTTGGCCGGCGACCTGCCGGACGGCCCCCTTTGGCCCGCCGTCACCGAGACCGTGAGGCGCTGCCGCATCGACCCGAAATACCTGCACGAGCTGATCCGTGGCACGGAACTGGACGCCGCGCAGAAGCGCTGCGCGAACTGGGAAGAGACGCGCAACTACTGCTACCTCGTCGCCTCGGTGATCGGGATCATGACGATCCACGTCTTCGGCTTCACCGACGAGAGCGGCCAGGCGCTGAAACTCGCGGAGGAAACGGGCATCGCGTTTCAGATGACCAACATCCTGCGCGACATTAAGGAAGACGCCGCGCGCGGGCGCATCTACCTGCCGCTGGAGGACCTGGCGCGCTTCGGGGTGGCCGAGGACGAGGTCCTGGCCGGGAAGGACAGCGCGAAGATGCGCGCGCTGGTGAAGTTCGAGTACGAGCGGGCGCGCGCGTGCTACGAGGCGGCGCCCAAGCTGGTGCCGATGATCGACGCGCCGTGCCGTCCGGCGCTGGAGGCGCTGGTAGAGATCTATCGCCGCCTGCTGGAGAAGATTCCCGAGCGGGAATTCGACGTCCTGAGCGAGCGCATTGGGCTGAGCACTCTGGAAAAGATTGGCGTGGCGGGCCGGTTCGCGCTGAAATCGGCATTGAAGAGGTAGCCCCTCGCGGGCGTCTGGTGAAGAAGGCCGCGCGGCGCGGCGTTCCCCAAACGAAACGGACGGCACGGAAAGTTTTCGATGATTGCCCTGGCGTTGCGCATCATCGCACACAGCCCCATGCGCTACATCGTGGCGCTGCTGGGCATCTCCGTGGCCGCGGGGCTGGCTTTCATTCAGCTGGGACTGTACCGCGGCTTCAAGGAGAACGCCTCGATGGTCGTCGACCATACCCAGGGCGACATCTGGGTCTGCGCCGAGTTCTCCGACAACTTCGACTTCCCGAACCCGCTCAACAAGGTCCATCTCGACCAGGTCCGCGCCACGCCCGGCGTACAGTGGGCCTACCCGATGCTGGTCGTCTTCGCCGATTGGAAGCTGGCCGACGGCGAGAGTCAGACCGTGCAGGTGGTCGGCTTCAACGCCGAGAAGGGCGTCGGCGGGCCGTGGACGATGATCGAGGGCCTCCCGAAGGATCTGATCTATCCCGGCAACGTGACGGTGGACGTGGTCACTCGCGAGAAACTGGGCCATCCGGACATCGGAAGCGAGGCGGAGGTCAACGGCATCAAGGTGCGCGTCACCGGCTTCACCGAGGAGATCCGCAGCTTCCAGGGCAAGCCAATGGTCTTCGCCGACATGGACACGGTGCGCAGCATCGCGCGCCTGAATCCCGACGCGCTGCATTATGTCATCGTGGGCACCGAGCGCGACGCGGACGTCGCCGAGGTCGCGCATACGCTGCAGGACCGCATCAAGCACGTCGAAGCCTACGCCGCGCCCGAATTCAGCCGCAAAGCCCAGGACTACTGGCTCACCACCACCGGCGCGGGCAAGGCGCTGGCGCTGGCGGCGCTGCTGGGCCTGATCGTCGGCGTCGTGGTCGCGGGGCAGGTGCTCTACACCTCGACGCTGGAGCACCTCAAGGAATTCGGCACGCTGAAGGCCATCGGCGCGACGAATATGCAGGTGGCCGTCACGATCGTCAGCCAGGCGATCGCGTGGGCGCTGCCCGCGCACCTGATCGCCGGCGGCCTCCTGCTGATCGCGATGCAGAATATCAAAGGCATCGGCATCCATCTGGCGGTAGACACACGAACCTACCTGATCCTCGGCGTGGGGACGGTGATCGTCTGCGTGGCGGCGTCGATCCTGAGCGTCGTGCGCGTGATGCGCGTCGAGCCGGCGGACGTCTTTAAGGGATAAGGGCAGCAGGGAACGGAAGGAAGGGACGCCATGAACAAGATCATCCTGGGTTCGGTCGCGCTGCTGGTCGCGCTGGTCTCGACGACCCTCATCTATTTCCGGCACGAGAAGGCGATCAGTGAGCCTTCGCACCGCGTTAAGATGGGCTCGCTGAAGGGCGAGGCCCGCGGCACGGGCAAGGTGGAGAGCGTCACGCGGCCGGCGGACCTGAGCTTCCCCGTCAGCGGCATCGTCAAGACCGTGCGCGTCGAGGAAGGCCAGCTGGTGCAGCAGGGCGACATCCTCGCCGAACTCGACGCCAGCGAACTCGACGTCGAAGTCGCGCGCGCCGAGGGTGGCTTGAAGGAAGCGCAGGCGCGCCTCAAGAAGGTGAAGCAGCCCGCGCGCGTGCAGGAGATCCAGCAGGCCGACGAGCGCCTGAAGCAGGCGCAATCGGAGATCAAGAGCGCCGAGCTGCGCTTGAAGGCGCTCGAAAGCCCCGTCGCGCCGGCGCCGGCGCCGAAGTGGCAGATCGAGGCCGCCGACCAGGAAGTCGCGCAGGCTCACCACGCCCGCCTGGAAGCCTACTTCGCCTACAAGCAGGTTATGGCCAAGCCCTCGGCCGACGAAGTCGCCGTCGCCGAGAGCAAGTGGCGCGAGGCGCAGTACGACCTCACCGCCGCCGAGGAATACTACAAGCTGCTGCAGGACGAGGGTTTCCCGCACGCGATCCGCGGCACGCTGGTGAAGGCCGACCGCGCCAAGTACGCACAGGAGATCGAGCGTGCGCGGCGCCGGGAGGCGACGGCGCACGCCGAGTACGACCGCGTGAAGAAGGGCCCCAGCGACGACGAGAAGAACCGTTCCTGCGCGCGGGCCAATGAGCTTGAGGCGGTCGAGAAGATCGCAGCCCTCAAGAAGGAGCAGCTCGCCAATCCGCAGCCGCCCAGTCCCGCCTCGAAGCAGGATATCGAGGCCGCCAAGCTGGCCGTGGAGAAGGCGCAGTCCGGCGAACGCGAAGCGCGCGCGGCGCTGGACCTGCTGAAGGCCGACCCGATCCCCGCCGACCTGGAGGCCGCCGAGGCCGCAGTCGCGCAGGCCGAGAAGGCCCTTTCGCTGGCGAAGGTGCGCCGCGTGGCCGCCGAACTGAAAGCGCCGTTCGACGGCGTGGTCGTGGGACGCTACGTGGAACCCGGCGGCACGACGCCGCCGCATACGCCGGTGCTGAGCATCGCGGACGTGAAGCACCTGCGCGTGCGCGCCGAGATCGCGTCTCGCTGGAGCCCGGACCTGAAGCCGGGCCTTAAGGTCAGCCTGCAGGCGCCGGAGGTACTCAGCCGCCCGCTGCCCGGCACCGTGACCCAGGTGATGCCGCTGCTGGGGCCGAAGAAGGTCTTCTCGGAGGATCCGCGCGAGACGAAGGGCGGGGAAGTGGCCTTGGTGCTGATCGACTTCGACAAGCCGGAGAACGAGGAACACAAGGCGGCCATCGATTCGCTGCGCAGCGGGCTGCGCATGGAAGTGCTGATCGGCTTCGAGACGCGCCAGAACGTGCTGATTGTGCCGTTGAGCTTCGTCAAGACAGTCAATAACGAGCAGGTGATATACCGCCAGGGCGAGGACACGCCGGTGCCCGTGACCCTGGGCGACAACGACGGCATCTACGTCGAGGTGCTGCAGGGGCTGAGCGAAGGCGACTGGATCGTGCGCCCCGCGACCGTGAGGCCGTAGGGCGGGGAATTACTTTTCGGCCCCGGGGTCGGCGCGCAGCACGATATCGCGGATCTGGTTCATCGTGGCGCGCTGCGCGGACATGTTGTCGCGGGCGGCGCCGTCGGCCTTCACGGCGTCCTCGAGCGACTTCTCGGCGTACCCTTTCATTCGTTCCGCCGACTCCTTGATGGTCGCGTCCGGCGCGGTGGCCTTGGCCAGTTCGCGCTCGGCCTTCAACTGCCGGTGGAAGCTGATCATCGCCAGGGCGAGGTGCTCCTGCGCGTTGTCGCGGTCGACCATCAGGAAGCGCAGCATCTGGTAGGGCTGATCGATGGAGACGCTGTCCCATGTCTTGATCGTGGCGGCCGTGGCGCCGCCCTTGCGCGCGACGAACTTTAGCCCGAAGGTGCCGAAGTCGATCAGGTCCAGGGCGGGGGCGTTGGGGTCCTTCTTGTTGCGGACCTCCAGCGGCGAACGGCCTTCGGGGTGCTGTTTGATCTGTTCGACCAGGTAGGTGTGGCAGCGGTCGAAGAACCAGCCTTCCTCCCGCAGCAGTTTCGCGTAGTCCTTGGCCAGCTTGCGCACGTCGGGGCTCTTGGCCTGTGCGGCGAAGGCTTCGACCAGATCCTGCGCGTCCTTGTACGAGAATCCGTAGGCCTTCTCCGCGGCGGAGCGCGCGATGATGGCGAAGGCGGCGAGGTCCTGCTCGCGCAGCTTCTCCATCTGCTGCTGTTCCTTCGCGGCCAGCGCCTTCTCTTCGGCTACGTTCAGGACCTTCACGCGGGTCTCGACGGCCTCGCTGAGTTTCGGCAGGCCGAAGCGCGCCGGGACGGTTTGCAGGATGCCGCGCGCCTTGGCGAAGTCTCCCGCGGCCTCGGCGTCCGCCGCCTGCTTCTCGATGTCCGCGTAGGCCGCCTGGCCCTGCCGTTCGAAGTCGCGTACCTGCTGCTCTGCGCGCTCGGGGAACGGCGCGACCTTCAGGCCCTCGGGCAACTCGCGCATCACCTGCATCGCCGCGCCGAAGCGCTGCTGCCCGGCCAGGTCCTTCGCGTGCGCCAGCATCTTCTGGTAGACGCCTTCCTCCGCCGTGGTCGGCGCGGGTACGGCCGCACCCGCCGCGACGTCGGTCTTGACGCCGCGTCCCGCCAGGCGTTCGTTGACTTCGCCGATCAGCACCTGCGCGCGGATGCCGGTGGGCGAGTCCGTGCCGGCCTTGTCGGCGATCTCCTTGATCATGCGCAGCAGCGTCGAATTGTACGGGACCTTGTCTTCCTTCATCAGGTCCTCGATGTTCTGGAGCCTGCGAGCGAGGCGATTCTCCTCGTCGCTGCCCGCAGGTTCCGGCGCGGCCGGCGCTGGCGCGGGCTGCAGCGAGGGCGCGGCCTGTGGCGCGGGCGGCAGCGCGGCGGTTTCCTCCGGCGCACTGAAAAGGAAGGTCTTGGTGGCAAGCACCAGCGCGAAGGCGAAGACTACGGCCGTGGCGCAAACGAGCATCATCGTCGAGATCCGCTCATTGCGGCGGTCGTCGCGGAAGCGCGGGTGCGGGCCTGTGCGGTGGCCCGGCGCAGGCGCGGCGGCTTTTACCTGGGCGCTGGAGGGCAAAAGCGGTGTGGACGGCAGCGCCACGCCGCGGCTGGGCGAATGCTTGCGCCCGATCTCCGGCGGAGCGAGCACCGGCGGCGGGGGCGTGGGCGCCATCGCCGAGCGGCCGTGGGCCTCGTCGAGCGCCCCGCGCAGCCCTTCAATCAGCTGCCCGTAGCTGCCGCGGTCGGCGGGTTCGGGCGAGAGCAGCCGCTGCACCAGCGGCAGCGCGCGCGACGGCAGGCTGCGCTCGGAGCCGCGCGGCCAGCGCACCACATGCGCGCCCAACGCCGCACGCTCCTGGTTCAGGCTGCCCTCGTCGCTGCCGCGGAAGGGCGGCACGCCGGTGAGCATGTGGTAAAGGAGCGCGCCGAGCGCGTAGAGGTCCGCGGCGCGGCGCCCTTCGGCCGATTCGGGGAAGCTGCGCGAGGGCATCGCTTCGGGCGCGACGTAAACGAGCGGCTCGAAGAGGTGCGGGTCCTTGACCGTCCAGGCGGTGTGCCCTGGGCGGTCGCCGAGCCCCACGCCGAGCATGCGGACCTCGTCGTCGTGCACGATGATGTCGCCGGGGTGCAGGCGGCCGTGGTGGCGCTTGCACTCGTCGGCGTACTGCAGGGCTTCGGCGCAGCGCAGCAGGATTTCGATCGCGCGGGGCGGCAGGAAGCGGACGTTGCGTTGCAGCGCGCGAGAGACGGGCTCGCCGCGCGCGTATTCCATCACCAGCAGCAGGCGCCCTTCGCTCTGGACCTGCCCCAAGCACCGCACTAGCGCGGGGTGCTCGAGCAGGAATGTCGCCTCGGCGTTGCGCTGAAGCTGTTCGCGGAAACTGGGCTCCTGGGCCGTCTCGGTGCGGAAGATCTTCACCGCCACGACGTCCTGTTCGACCAGCCGCCGCGCCTTGTAGACGACGCCGCGCGGGCTGCGGCCCAGTTCCTGGATCAGGCGGAAGCCGCCCAGGTCCGGGAAGCTGACGTTCTCGACGGGGACGGCCGATTCGAGCGCTTTGTCCATGATGGAGGCCTCCGCCGGGTTCTTCGGCGGGGCGAGTTCCTCTTTAGGAGCCGCCTTGCTCTTGCGTGTGGATTTCCTGGCCGCCATGCGTGCTTTCCGGTGGGTCCTGCGCGATCCGAAAAAGGTGGAACCCTGGTGAACCCCCTGTTTTTAAGGCGCTTTCCGCCGCTCCTCCTTAGACGGAATGCACCTATAACTTACGACATCAAATCCCCTTAAATCAAGTTGCACAAGTGTTTGCATGGGTGGGTCAGGGACCTGCCGCAGCGGTTGCCCATGAAAATGGGGCAGGCGTGGCCGCCTGCCCCTCGTACGCGAGATCGGTTGCTGTCGTCAATCGCCCGATTTGGACTTTTCGCCGACGAGTTCTTCTTCCTCTTCGGCTTCCTCGGCCGCTTCCTCCTCTTCCTCGGCTTCGTCCGCGGATCCGTCATCGTCCGCTTCGGTAGCCACTTCGGCGTCCAGGGCATCGACCTCGTCGGTCTCCGTGGACTCGGTGGCTTCTTCGGCCTCGGCGTGGTCCTCGTCGGAAGCGTCGGCCTCGGCGGCGGCCTTCAATTCCTCGGCCGCTTCTCGGGTGCCGTCGATGTCGTCGAGGCAGTCGACGGTGGACGCGGGCGCGTCGCCGCTGGGGGTGCCGGGGTTGTCCTTGCTGCCCTTCGGGCCCCAGGCGCTGCCGGCGACGTTGCCGCGCTTATAAGACTCCCAGGCTTCCTGGGTCAGGAGCAGTTCGCGGCCCTTGGCGCCGCGGTCGGGACCGACGATGCCGCGGGCTTCCATCTGGTCGCAGAGTTTCGCGGCGCGGGTGTAGCCCAGGCCGAGGCGGCGCTGCAAGAGCGAGGTGCTGGCGCGGCCCAGCGCCAGGAAGCATTCGACGCCTTCCTCGAAGCGCTCGTCCAGCGGCATCGCTTCGCCTTCCTTCTCCTCTTCGACCCCCTTGGCGGCGGCTTTCTCCAGTTCGTCGCTGTAGATCGGCTGCGCCTGGTTCTTGCAGAAGTCGACGACGGCCTTGACTTCGTGGTCGCCGATGAAGACCGCCTTGGCGCGGATCAACTGCGAGGTGCCCGGCGGGACGTAGAGCATGTCGCCCTTGCCGGCCAGCTTCTCGCCGCCGCCGGTGTCGAGCACGATGCGGCTGTCGACCTTGCTCTTGACCTGGAAGCAGATGCGGCAGGGGAGGTTGGTCTTGATCAGGCCGGTGACGACGTCGGCGCTGGGGCGCTGCGTGGCCAGGATGACGTGGATGCCGGCGGCGCGGGCCTTCTGGGCCAGGCGCGCGATGGCCTGCTCGATCTCCTTGCCCGCGGTCATCATCAGGTCGGCGAACTCGTCGACGACCACGACGATGTAGGGCATGGCATCGACGTAGTTGTCCGGCGGTTCGCTCTGAGGCAGCCGCGCCAGGCGCTCTTCCTGCGTGAGCTTGTTGAACGAGTTGATGTTCTTCACGCCCACCTTCAGCATGCGGTCGTAGCGGTCTTCCATCTTCTGCACCGCCCAGCTCAGCACGCCCGCGGCGACCTTCATGTCGGTGACGACGGGCGAAAGCAGGTGCGGGATGCCCTTGAAGTCGGCCATCTCGACCTGCTTCGGGTCGACGAGGATCATCTTCACTTCCTGCGGGCGCTTCAGGATCATCAGGGAGAGGATGATCGAATTGATGCAGACCGACTTGCCCGAGCCCGTGGTGCCGGCGATCAGCAGGTGCGGCATGCGGGACAGGTCCGCGATCAGCGGGTTGCCGGTGCTGTCGCGGCCCAGGACCAGCGGCAGCGCGTGGCTGCAGCTGCGGAACGCGGTGGACTCCAGGATCGGGCGCATGCGCACGACGTGGTCTTCGGTGTTCGGGATCTCGATACCGATGGTGTCGCGGCCCGGCAGCGGCGCGATGATGCGAATGCCGTGTTCGGCCTTCATGGCCATGGCCAGGTTGTCGGACAGCGCGGTGACGCGGCGCACGTTGATGCCGGCGTCGAGCGAGAGTTCGAACATGGTCACCGTCGGGCCATGGGAGATGCCGACCAGGCGCGAGCCGATCTTGAACTCCCACAGCGTCTCGATCAGCTTGATGCCGCGGTCCTTCAGCGCGTCGCTGGAGATCTCGATGGCGGTGTCCTTCGCCTCCATGGACTTCAGCTCCGGCAGACGGTAGTCGTCGGGCAGGCGCGGCTTCTGCTTGGCCTCCTTCGTCTCCTCGCCGGCCTCGTCCTTGTTCTTGTTCATAGACTCGAAGAACTTGGCCTGGGCCTTTTGGCGCTCCTTCTCCTTGGCCTGGCGCTCCTTTTCGAGCTTCTCCAGGGCCTTGGATTCCTGCGCAACCTTTTCGCGTTCGACCTTCTCGCGTTCCAGGCGCTGGCGCTCGGCTTCCTCGGCCTGGCGCATGGCCTCCTCGCGGCGCGCGCGGGCCTTCTCCTCCTCGGCCTCGGCGGGGCTGACCTTCTCCTCGCGGACCTTGGGCTCGGGCTTCGGCTCCTTCTTCACGCCGCGGTTGGAGACCGCTTCCGGCGGAACCTCGACCTGGAGTTCCTCCTGTTCCTCTTCTTCCTTCTCGACCTTCGCGGGCAGGTTGCGGTTGCGGCGCGTCTCGACCAGAGGCGCGTCCAGCACTGCGATGCGATCGTTGCGCTGCATGGCTTCGGTCTCCTCCTTCTTCGGCGTGGCGATTCCGCTGCGCGCGCTGACGGCGGCGGCCGCGGGCACCGGCTGCGGCGCGGCCAGGGTCTGCAGGCGCCCAGTGATCGAGTCCCAGCTCCAGTGCGCCAGCTTTACGCAGCCGCGGCCCAGCAGCGCCAGCACCGACTCCGTCGCGTCCTGCGCGATCATCAGCCCGGACAGCAGCAGGCCCGTCACCAACACCAGGTAAACGCCCACCGGCCCGAAGTAGCCGACCAGCGGCGGGGCGAGGTAATGGCCGCCCAGGATCCCGCCCGGGCCCGCGGGCATGTCGCCGGCGAAGGCAGCTGTGCCGCCTTGGCCCAGCGCCGCCCAGGTGCAGACCAGCAGCGTCAACAGGATGGATCCGGACGCGCGCAGCAGCATGCCGCTCATGGACCGCGCCGCGCAGATCATCACGCCAAAGATCAGCAGGGAGGCGACGATCGTCCACGCGCCGGTGCCGTACAGGCACAACAGGTGGTGGGCCGCGCGCGCCCCCAGCAGACCGCCCAGGTTGCCGGTCTTGCCGCTGGAGCCCGCCGTATAGTCCATCACGTCGGTCGGCACGTAGGACCACAGGCTGAGGCCGCAGAAGAGCGCCACGCCCGCCAGGCCCAACCCGGTCACGATCGCCGTCGTTTCCTGGGTCCGCTCACGTTCCATCGTGCTCCTCCGTTTCTATCGCAGCCCTTACGCACCCCTCACGGCGGCCAGCACCAGCGCAACCGCCGAAAGCAGAAAACAGTACGGCGCGAAGACCGGCAGCCGGCCGCTGCGCGCCAACCACTTCAAGAGTCCCACCGCCGCCAGACCCGAAAGGAACGCCGAGGCCATTCCCGCCGCGATGGGACCGGGATCCACCGCCAGCAGGTCCCCGATCAACCGCGCTTCCAGCACCGTCGCGCCCAGAATGGCCGGCGCGCCGAGGACGAAACTGAACGCCACCGCCGCTTCGGGCGCGATGCCGGAAAGCCGCCCGGCCGAGATGGTCAGGCCCGAGCGCGAGACGCCCGGCGCGATGGCCAGTGCCTGGGCCAGGCCTACCGTCATGGCCTTGCGCAGTCCGATGCCTGCGAAATTCTCGCCGCCGCCGTCGGCATTTTCGTTCGCATGCGCCGTGAAGCGGCCCGTCGTCCAGAGGAAGGTGCCCGTCACTGCGAAGCAGACGGCCAGCGCGGCGGGCGAAGTACCCAGTGCGAGGATCGAGTGGCGGAAGAAGAGGCCCACGACCGCCGTGGGCACCAACGCCAGGGCCAGCACCGGCAGCAGCGCGCGGTGGTGCGTGAAGATGCGGATCATGGCCCGCCCGAAGACGCCGAAGACGACCAGCAACGTCGCTACGTGCAGCAGCACGTCGAAGGCCAGGCTGCTTTCGGAGACTTCGCCGAACATCAGGTGGCCCAGCGCGAGATGCCCGGACGAACTGACCGGCAGGAACTCGGTCAGGCCCTGAATCACGCCTAGGACAATGGCTTCGAGGTAGCCCATCGCGGCTCCATTCTCGTGCAATTACGGCCGGTGGCTCGTGTGCGCATCGCCGTGCGGCTGCGACCCCGTTGGCCCGCTGCGCCGCGGCAAAAAATGGAGCGGCCGGGCGGGCTTTCATCCTGCTCCGCGCGGGGCGTGCACGATGTAGCTTCGGTATCGTCAAAGGGGTGCGGGTTCTGGATTAATTCGGGGTCAAAATTCGGGCCCTGCGCGGAGATTCGCGGGACCGGTAACTGCTTTCAAGACAAGGGCTTGGTCAGACGGAGGCGCGCCGCCGGTCGGACTCGATCAGGCCGCGCAGGATGCGCTCCAGTTCGGCGGCGCTCTGGATGCGCCGGTTGGGGTCCTTCTGGAGCAGTTTCATCAGCAGGGTGCGGCTGGCCATGCTGAGCTTCGGATTGATGCGGTGCGGGTCGGGAACCGGGTCGTAGACGTGCATGCGCATCACCGCCAGCGCTTCCTCGGCCTCGTACGGCGGGCGGCCGCAGAGCAGGTGGAAGAGCAGCGCGCCCGCGCTGTAGAGATCCGCTCGCGTGTCGAGTTGCTTGGCACCGACGGCCTGCTCGGGCGCGATGTAATGCGGGGTGCCGACGGTCATTCCCTCGGCCGTCAAGTCGCTCTGGCGGCTCGTGAACTTGGCCAGGCCCAGGTCGGCCAAGCGCGCGCGCCCGTCGCGGCCCAGAATTACGTTGGAAGGCTTGATGTCGCGGTGGACCAGTTCCTGCGCGTGGAGGTACGCCAGCGCCGAGACCAGTTCGTGTGCGACGACCAGCGCCGCGGCCTCGCCGAGCTTGCCGTTGCGGTCGAGGACCGCCTCCAGCGACTCGCCGTCGACGTAAGCCATGGCGATGTAGAAGCGCCCCTGCGTGCACCCGGCGCCCAGGCAGCTGACCAGGTTGGGATGGTCGAGCGTCCGCATCAGCTGCGCCTCGCGCTTGAAGCGCTCGACCAGTTCCCGGTCGTGCAGCATGTTCGCAGGCAGCAGCTTTAGCGCGACGGCCTGGCCCTGTTCCTCATCAAGCGCAAGGTACACGCTGCCGAGCGATCCGCCCAAGCGGCGCTGCAGCAGGAACGGGCCGAGCTTGAAGGGCAGGGGCAGGTCGTCCGGACGCGGATTCACCGCCGCCGATGCCGCGGAGGCGCGGGTCTTTTCGCGGCGCGCCTTGAACTCCGTGACGACGCGTGTGACCTGCGGCGCGGTCATCAGGCCCAGCTCAATCACGATCTGTTCCGGGCGCATGGGTATGCCGCAGTTGCGGTAGTGCTCCAGGCGCGCCAGCAGCTGGACGTGGGCCTCGTCGTCGAGCAGGCCCATCTCGATCGCCAGGGCGGCGAAGGCCTTCGCGGAGTCGGACACTTTGCGCGATTCGGAGGACATGGAATCCCTGCAGGGGGACGCTTTTTTCAGTTGAATGGATTGCGGAGGCTCGAGCCCACCGGCAAGAAGGTATCATGCTTTGCGTATGCTGAAGAGTCAACGGAAAAGTACTACGCTTTGCGTATGTGTCATGTGCTGCACGTATGCAATAGCTGAAACGGGCTGGGCCTCAAGGGCTTGAGCGGCAAAAGATTATGAAGTTCAGGAGCGATTAAGATTGCGAAAACCACGTCACGCCGGCCAGTCGTTCCAGTCTTCCGGCTTCGCGCTGGCGCCCAGGGCGTCGGCCAGCGCGGCGAGCGTCTCGGGCGCGCTGTCCGTCGTGCGGATGTTCAGTTCGGCGCCGGCGTCGAGGCGCTTAAAGATCTCGGCGCTGAGCGCGTAGGCGCGTTCGACCTCCTCCCGCGAGAGCCGCTCGCGGCGCTGGTTTACCGCGTTCAGCAGCGTCAAGCGGTGCGGCGCCACGCAGGCGGCGACGTGCGGCAGGTCGAAGGCCTGCAGCACGCCGGGCAGGAAGAGGCTGAAGTGGTGGTTGTGCCGGTGGTGCTCGACCAGGCACTTGTAGGTGCTTAAGCCACGCAGCAGTACGGTGCGCTCGACCTGTCCGTCCAGCGCCGCCGCGTACAGCGCCCACAGGGCGCCGCGGCCGACGCCTACCAGCGAGAGCCGCTCGCCCTGCACGTCCCAGCGCGATCGCAGGTGCTCCAGCGCCTTCAATACGTCGAAGACGCGGCAGCCGAATAGATTCAATCCGGCGTTGAGCGCGCGTCGCGTCCACTGTGCTTCGGGTCCCACGAAAAGCGCGTGGTACGGGTCGCCGTCGTGGGGCGGGGCCTCCAGGCGCGTCTCGCCGGTGCCGCGCACGTCGATGGCCATGATGTTCAGGCCGCCGGCGGCCAGGCGCGTCATCCACGGGCCCTGGCTCGCGATGGCGGAAAGCCCGCGTTCGTGGAGCGCCAGCACCGTCGGGCGCGCGCCCCTGCCTTCGGCGGCGTTTTCGGCCTCCGTGTAGAAGCTGTACGGCAGGTAGATGCCGTCCTCGACAATCAGGCGGCCCTTCTCGACGGCCAGGCCCCAGTCGCTGCTGCGGCTTTCGACCTCGCCGCTGACCTTCGCGGCGGGCTCGGGCATGTCGAGATACCGACCGATCTGCTCGCGGAAGGCCTTTTGCCGCGCCTTGGCGTCGGCGGCGTCCTTGGGCAGCGCGACGGCCGGCGGCAGGCGCCGCACGATCTCGAAGTGGTGCGAGACGAGGTCGTTCGTATTCAGCGAGTTCGAGACTTGGCCCGTCTCGGTGCACTGCAGCGTGTCGGGGGACTCGACCGGCGCGTTGCTCTCGCGCACGTCCTCGTCGCCAAGGCCGAAGGCCTGCGCGAAGAAGGACGCCGCGCGCGCGCGGATGCCCCGCGTGAAGCCGCGCGGACCCTCGGCTTCCATCGTCTCGAGCTTGTTCGCCGCGCCGAAGTGGGCGTACCACGGAGCAAGTTCCTCGCGGTTGCGCGCCGCCAGGTCGCCGTGCTTCTTGCGGTCGTCGCCGCAGTAGGCCAGCAGCAGGGGTTTGGGCGCGAAGGCGGCGTACAGGTCCAGGAACGAGAAGCCCCGCGCTAGGAGGCCGAAGAGGTTCTGCTCGGCGTCTTCGCCGCCCATGCTGTCGGGCGCGTAGTTGTCGGCGGCCGTGACGGCAGCGCACAGGCGCGGTTCGACCGCGCAGAGCATCCGCGTCAGCGTCCCGCCGCTGCCGGCGCCGGCGGCGCCCAGCCGCGCTCCGTCGATCTCGGGGCGCGCGGCCAGCAGGTCCAGGCCGCGGATCGTGTCCCAGAGCATAAAGTTGGCGAGGTGCAGGCCGCTGAGGGTCAGTTGGTTGCCGATCAGCGTGTGCTCGATGGGCGGCCAGCGCCCGATCCACGAACGGCGCAGCGTGACGTCGTACAGTTGCACGCGCTCGCCTTGGCCCGCCGCGTCGAAGACCAGTGACGCGATGCCGCGTTGGGCCAGCATGCGCGCCAGGCGCTGGTAGTCGCCATTGACCTTGCCTTCGTCCCAATGGCCCACCGGGCAGACGACCGCCGGGTGCGGGCCCGGCGCCGAGCGTGGGAGGTAAAGGTTGGCGGTGACGACCATGCCGGGAAGGCTCTCGTAGGTGAGCACCTCCACGACGTGGCTGTCGCGTTCCAGACGCTTGATCGTCTTGGGCTTCAGTTCTCCGCGTTCGGGGAAAGGCCCGATGATCTCGGCGACGGCGTCGCGGATATCCGCCTGGCGCGCCTCGGCCTGCTCGCGGGTCTTGATCGCGTCCAGGGTCGCGCGGCGGCGCTGCATGTGCGCCTCGGCGGTCTTGCGGATATAGGCCTGGACGATGCCATCGTTCATGAATCGATTCCCCGGGTCCGGCGTCGTGCTCCTAAAGCGCGACGTTACGGGCCGGACGTTATTCGCGTGGGACGATTTTCAAAGTGCCGGGCGCCTGGGGTGCGAAAGGGGCGCCGCATTGCCTGCTTATAATACCACATGCCCGCCGGGTTGGACGGGGGGAAGTTGGATATTGTTCAGGCCTTCGCCCTCCAGGCTGGTGCGCCCGGAGATCTCGAGGTTCAGCGCCGGCTTGCCATCGGGGCCGCGCGGGATCCTGTGGCCTGCGGCCTCGAGCCAGCCCGCGTAGCGTTCGACCAGGTACGCACGTGCGGTGGCGGGGCTGTCCTCGCCCTCGGCGTTCTTGATCGGCCCGAAGTCGTCCTCGCGTGCGGCCTCGACGGTGGCCGATGCGCGCGCCGCGCCCAGCGCGTCGAAGATGAAGGTCTCGAACTTGATCCCGTTCTTCTCGCCGGGTTTCAGCGCCGCCGCCTTGCCATCGGGACCGATGCAGGGCACGTGCTTGCGCGCGAGGTGGTAAGGAAGCTGGAAGCCGCCGGCGTTCAGGCGCTCGACGAACGCGCGCTCCAGGACGTGGATCGCGATGTTGCCGGCCCAGAAGCGCAAACCGCCGTCGGGGCCGGTTTGTTTGGCCAGGTCTTCCGGCAGGTCGCTGTACTCGATCACGCCCAGCGTCCCGTCGAGGTACCCGATCACGCCGACGGGTTCCTTCCAGTCGCGCTTGCGGACGATCTTCGAGGACATCTCGGCCTGCGCGAGCAGGTGGTGCCCCAGGAAGACCGGATCGCAGATCTTCACCAGCGGGTTGTCGACCTGGAAGTAGAAGATCGTCGCCACGCCTTGCTGCTTGTACCAATCGAGGATCCCGGCGTCGTGCATGGCCTTGATCGAGCCGCCGTGGCCGTTGGGCGAGAGGGCCAGGTCGCCGGGGCCGCTCATCAGGATCTTCCCAGACGGATCGATGGCCGGCAGGCTGTCCTGTTTTGCGAAGCGCACGCTCTCGGGCGGCAGGCCGTAGAACTTTCGTTCGGCGAAGTGCGCGCGCGTGGCTTCGTCGTTGGCGTCGGAGGTCATGATCGCCCACGGCACCGCCGCGCCGTAGCGCTTGCGCAGTCCGTCGATCTTCTCGGCGTGGAGTTCGAAGAGCGTTCGCTGCGTCACCGGTCCGACGGGGAAGACGCCCTTCGGCGCGTCGTAGCCCAGCCGCGTGCCCTGCCCGCCGGCGACGGTGTACACGCCCACTTTGCCCGCGCGCAGGGCGTCCTCGCCGGCCGCGCGGGCCTTCGCGTCGCGCGCGCGGTCCTGCTCGGTCTTCGGGAGGCGGATCACCGGCGCGGGCTCGAGTTTGCTCGGGCGCGGCACGTCGGCCCCGCCGCTCTTGGCCTGCGCGATGAGTTTTCTGAGAAGCACCCAGTCGATCGCGGCGACCTGCTGGAGCAGACGTCTCTTTGCTATCTTGTCTTTCTTTAACGTCTTCCAGGAATTGAATAGGTGATCCTGACCTTCAATTGCTGCCATTTGGCCGTAAAGACCGCACAGAATATCGAGGTCCGCCCTTTCGGGCTTGCCGCCGTCCGCTGCGCCGGTCGCGACGGTCATCGCGTTACGCCTGCGGCTGTTCGAAGGCCGTGGGATTCATGCCCATCGAGTGGTAACCCTTGTCCACGTAGACCGTCGCGCCGGTGATGCCGGCGCCGAGCGGCGAACAGAGGAACGCGGCGGTGTGCCCGACGTCCTCCGCCGTGTTGTTCTCGGGCAGCGCGCTGTTTTTCTTGTAGTACGCGCACATCAGTTCGATGGTGCCGATGGCCTTGGCCGCGCGGCTGGGCAGCGGGCCGGCGCTGATGGTGTTCACGCGCACGCCGAATTCGCGCCCGGCTTCGTAGGCCAGCACCCGCGTGTCGCTTTCTAGCGCGGCCTTCGCGCTGCTCATGCCGCCGCCGTAGCCCGGCACGGCGCGCTCGGAGGCCATGTACGTGAGCGAGACCGCCGCGGCGTTCGGGCGCAGCAGTGGCCCGAAGCGCTGCACTATGCTCACCATCGAGTACGCGCTGGCGCCGACCGCGGCGAGGTAGCCCTTGCGGCTGGTCTTCAGCAGCGGGTTCTTGACCTCGGGGCCGTTGGCGAGGCTGTGCACGAGGACATCGACGCTCTTCTCGCCGAAGTCGCGCTTCATCGCGTCGGCGACTTCCTGCACCGTGTAGCCGCTCAGTTCCTTGTAGCGCTTGTCCTCTTTGATGTTCTCCGGCACGTCCTCGGGCGTATCGAAGACGGCGTCAAGGGGGTAGATCTTCTCGATCGTGAACTTCCCGCCGCCGGGCAGCGCAGTGTCGAACTTGTCGCGTTCCAGGCCCTTCTGAAAGAGGCTCAGCACGGGCGGCCAGGTTCCGACGCAGACGCTGGCGCCGGCCTGCGCGAGCGCCTTCGCGATGGCCCAGCCGTACCCGTTGTCGTCGGCGACGCCCGCCACGAAGGCACGTTTGCCCTTCAGGTCTATGGAAAGCATGTGTCCATGCTCCTTATTAAGGATGTTCTGGTGCTTGTGCTGCGCGGCGAGGAAAACTATAGCGCAGGGCGGGGGTTCGGAAAAGGCCGGGAAACAGGAAGGCCCGCCCGAGAGTGCCGGGCGGGCCCGTTCTGCGGAGTCGAGGCTATTCTTCGCCGTGCGGTAGCCCGCCGTGCTTCTCCAGCCACTCGGCGTGCTGCGCGCGGTCCGTCTTGCGCAGGCGCTCGCAGTACTTCGCCAGGTCCTTGTCGTGCGCGTGCAGCGGGCCGCCCTCGGCTATGACCTCGAAGAGCGGGTCCGGCCGGCCGCTGCGGCGCAGGTTGTAGGCGACGAAATCGTCGAGGATCTCGAGGCCCTTGCCGACCAAGTCGGGGCGCGCGGCGGCGAGGTTGTGCTGCTCGTGCGGGTCTTCCTTCACGTTGAAGAGCATGTACTTCGGGAAGTTCTTCTGTCCGGTGTGGTAGGTGCGGATCAGCAGCCAGTCGTCCCAGCGCGCGCTGCGCTGGCAGCTCCACGCCGCCTGGCTGAGTACCAGCGACGGCCGGCCGGCGTCGGCGCCCTGCTTCAGCGTCTTCGCGAAGCTCAGGCCGTCCCATGATTGCGGCTGCTTGCTGCCGCAGAGGTCGACCAGCGTCGAGGCGAGGTCCAGGTTGTAGTGCAGCCCTGCGAAGGCTTTTCCCTTCTTGTCGTCGGTCAGCCCCGGCCACTTCACGACCAGCGGGACGCGGTTGCAGATCTGGTCGGCGGTCTGGTGGTCGCCGTAGATCTCCAGTTCACCGTGGTTTTCGCCGTGGTCGGCGCTGACGACGATCGCAGTGTCTTCGTAAAGGTCCAGCGCTTTGAGTTTTTCGACGATCTTCCCGAGGTGATGATCCGCGTAATGGATGCCGGTGTCGTAGCCGTCGATCCATTTCTTCCAGTCGGCGACGTTCTTGATCTCGCCGACGCCGCGCGGCCAGTTGAAGGGCCGGTCGGTGTCGTGCGTGCAGCGGGCCTCGTGCCGCGAGTAACTCGCGCGGTGCTTGTCGATGACCTCCTGCGTGACCCACGCGGGAGGAGGATCGTCCTTGAAGGGCTCGCCGTACTCCAATGGAACCTGATAGGGCGTGTGCGGATCCCAGTAGTTGACGTGCAGGAACCATTGGTCGCGGCTCTTGTTGGCGTCGAGCCAGCGCTCGACCGTAGGCCAGACCTCGTCAGCGCGCTCGTGCCCGTTGTGCCCGGTGTCGTGGGTCTCGTGGAAGCCCTCGACGATCTGGTATGCGCTGTGGCGGTGCGGGAAGGGCGAGATCGAACAGGTGTACCAGCCGGCCATGCGCAGCCGTTCGCCCAGCGCGTGGTTGGTGCTTTCGCTGCGGAAGCCGCGGCCCGGGCCCTCGACGCGGATGTCCGCGTTGGTGCCGCCGTGGTTGATGCAGCCCGTCGAGGTGCCGAAGCGCCCGCTGAACATCGCAGTGCGCGACGGCAGGCAGGGCGTGTCGGTCGCGTAGAAATTTTCGAAGCGCACGCCCTGCGCGGCCAGCGCGTCGATGTTCGGCGAGGTCTTGCGGTGGTAGCCGTAGCAGCCCAGGTGGTCGGGACGAAGGCTGTCGATGTCGATGTAGACGATGCGCATGGCGCGTGCTTCCTCTCCTTCTAAACGGTCACGATGCGAGCGAACGGGCGGCGGGCGCCGGGGCGCTCAGAGCGCGGGCCGCCTCCTTTACCTTGCGGATCAGGTCCTGGTGCGCCGCGCCTTTTTCGGGCGCGTTGACGGCGGCCAGCGAGAGCACGCCCCACAGCGCGCCTTGCGCGGAGAAGACCGGCGCGATGTAGCGCCGCACGCCGTTGGCATTCGGGTGCAGGCAGACGGCGAAATGTTCGCCGCGCACGCGCGCGATCCATTTTTTCAATGCGGCGCGCGTGATCGGCGTCCGGTGGCCGTTCTTCCAGTACCATGCGGCGGCGGGCTTGGGCCACGCCTTTTCGTTGCGCAGGCCGAAGGCCAGCAGCGCCACCGTCAGCGCGAAGGCCTCCTTCATATCCGGGCGCCAGCCGATCCGCGCACGGACGTAGACCTCGCGTTGCTCGGGCTCGCAGCGGTCGACCAGCGAAAGCTCCCGGCCGTCGAAGGCGAGAACTTCCGCCGTGTGCCCCGTCGCACGGCCCAGGGCCTTCATCGCAGCGGCGGCGCGGCCGAGCAGGTCGTCGGCGACAGGCGCGAAGGGCACCAGGCGCAGCGCCGCGCGGTAACGCAGGTCGTCGGGGTCGCGGGTGACGGCGCCGAAACCCTCCAGGCTGGTCAGCAGCCTCAAGACGCTGGTCTTGGGCCAGGCGGTGCGGCGCGCGAGTTGTTCGAGGGAACTGGGCCCGTCCTGGCTCAGGCGTTGCAGCAGGGCCAGGCCGCGGGTGAGGGCCGGGGAGGGGTCGGGGCCTCGAAGTTCCATATACGGAACATAGTACCGAATATGGAATACCGGTCAAGGAAAATCCAGGCCGCTCCGAGGCCGACGCGGATAAGGAGGAGAAAGGCTGCTAGCCGACCAGGCCCTGCCGGTGTCGGCGGTGCTGCTTGGGCGTCGCGCCGAAGCGGCGCGTGAAGAGGCGGTAGAAATAGCTAAGGTTCTCGAAGCCCGCGTCGAGCGCGATTTCGAGGATGGGCCTGCCCGACATGCCCAGTTCGCGCGCGGCGTACTCGAGGCGCAGGTCGTTGACGAGATCCGTCGTCGTACAGTCCATGTGCTTGCGCACCACTCGGCTGACGTGCTCTTGCGTGCGCCCCGCCAGCCGCGCGAGTTCCGGGACGCCCCCGGCGAAGTGGTCGGGCCGCGCGAAGTCGCGCAAGGCCGCGCGCAGCCACTCGGGCAGGTGTCCGTGGGCCGGGGCGTCGCCCGCGCGTTCGACGCACAGCAGCAGTCCGGCGAGAAACGCCTCCAGGCGCAGGCGCGTCTGCGGGCCGCGCGCCAGTTCGTCGGCCAGCCACGCCATTCGCGGCAGGTCCTCGGCGCCGATGCGCACGCGCGCCGGGAGCCGATCGCCGCGCCACGGCCACGGGCGGCCCTTCGCGAAATGCCGGGCGCGAAAGGCATCCAGATGCGCGGCAGGGAAGGCGACGTTCACCATGCATACAGACGCGACAGGCGTGCTGCGGAAGACGTGCGCGTCGTCCGGGCGGATCAAGGTCAGGTCGCCCGCGCGCAGGGACTGCTTCGTGCCGTTGACGGTGTGGGTGACGGCGCCGCGTTCGACCCAGAAGACCTCGGGAAAGTCGTGGCGGTGCGGCGAGCCTCCGCGTCCGGAGACGGCCTCGTGGCGTGCGACGTGGTACCACTGGCCGCGCGGGACGTAGTCGCGGATGCGCAAGCGCGGGATGCGGGCGGATATCATTAAAATTCAATAATAATGCGATTATAGGCCAAGAAAAGTCATTATAAGTGATCTAGGATGCATCGCGTTAATGGTTGCGAACCCGAAAAGGAGCCCGCCATGCCCAAGCGTCTAGATGCCGAGCAGGTCCGATTCTTCAAGGAACAGGGGTACGTCGTCTTCGATAAGGCGCTGCTGCCGCCGGACGAGTTCGACGCGCTGAAGCGCCACTTCGAGACGAAGCTGATCGACTTCCAGGCCCGCACGGGCAAATCGCCCGAACACATGGACGTGCCGCACTTCACCGATTTGGCGCTCTTTCGCTGGCTCTTCAACGATCAGGTGCTGGACCTGGTCGAAGATCTGATCGGCCCCGATATCGGCCTCTGGTCCAGCCACTTCATCTGCAAGCCCGCGGGCAACGGCAAGCGCGTGCCGTGGCACGAAGACAGCGCGTACTGGGGTCACGCGGTGCGGCCGATGGAAGTCGTCACGGTGTGGCTGGCGATCGATCCGTCGATCCCGGAGAACGGTTGCATGCGCGTGATTCCGGCCACGCACCACGACGGGTACTCGCCGTACGATCCGGTGCAGAACCCGGAGAAGCACGTCTTCTCGACGGAGATCCGGCGCGAGCGCCGCGACGAGTCCAAGGCCGTGGACATCGTGCTGAAGCCCAACCAGTGCAGCATCCACCACGCCAAGCTGATGCACGGCAGCAACTACAACACCAGCACGCAGCGCCGCTGTGGCTACACGATGCGCTACTTCTCCACGACGGCGCGCTTCTTGCCGGAATCCGATGCCTACAAGCGCCACCTGCACCAGATCTACCTGGCGCGCGGGCGCGATCGTGCGGGCAATGTCTTCTCGGATCCGAGCGAAATCAACCGAAAGTGGGTCGAGGCCAGCGCCGAACAGCGCAAGGCCGAGAAGTCACTGGCACACTGAGTACGCTGTTTGACGAAGCCTTACGCCTGCGCCAACGCTTCGAGGGGCGCGCCGGCTATGCGACCACCGACCATCTCGATGTCGCGGATCTTCACGTCCTCCAGCCCCGGGAGCTGGTGGTGCGTGACGAGCAGGATCGTGCCGCCCTGCGCCTGGTAACGCTTCATGCAGTCGAGCACCGTGCGGGCGTTCTCGGGGTCGAGGTTCCCGGTGGGCTCGTCGGCCAGCAGCAGCTCGGGCTTGCGCAAGATCGCGCGCGCCAGGGCGGTGCGCTGGCGTTCGCCTGCGCTGCATTCGCCCGGCAGGTGCGTGGCGCGTTCGGCAAGTCCGAACTCCTTGAGGATCTCTCGCGCGCGTTCGAGCAACTCGCCGCGAGAGGTCCCGTTGCCCGGGGCCATGCAGGGCAGCATCACGTTCTCGAGCAGGCCCAAATACGGGATCAGGTGGAACATCTGGAAGACGACGCCGACGTGCTTCGCGCGGAAGGCCGCGGAGCCCGCGCCGTCCAACCGGTCGATGCGCACGCCCGCGACTTCGACCTCGCCCGCGCTGGGCCGTGCCAGCCCGGCGAGCACGTTCAGGAGCGTGGTCTTGCCGCTGCCGGACTTGCCGCGTACGACGACGAACTCGCCCTTCGCGACCTCCAGCGAGACGCCGGCCAGCGCCTCGACGACGGACTCGTCCTTGCGGTAGCGCTTCACGAGATTCCGCGCAGTGATCATGGCGCGTTTATTCCTCCCTCAGGATGAAAGCCGGGTCCAGCATCAGGCCATGCAGGATGGGCACGGCGCCGAAAAGGATCGCGACCAGCGGCGCGCCGGAGAGCGCGTAGGCCAGCAGCAGCGGATCGAGTTCGATCTTGCCGGCGGCCACGCCGGGCCCCCACACGGTGGCGGCGCCGTACCCCAGCGCGAAGCCCAGGCTCGCGCCCAGCAGCGCGTAGAGGATTGCCTTGCCGAGGAAGAGCCACGCGATGCGGGGCGTGCCGACGCCGACGGTGCGCAGCAGGCCGATCTCGTGGCGGCGGTGGCGCACGTTCAAGTACGTCAGTGCGGCGATGGCGCAGGCGCCCAACGCCAGGACCGCGATCATCACCGCTTCCGCCCAGGCGTCGAACTGGCGGCGCGTCAGTTCGCGCGCGATGGCGATGGACTTGTAGTGCTGGATCTGCACGTCCGGAAGCACGCCGTTCACTTCGCTCGTGATCTGCCCCATGAAGTCGTCGCCGTGGTAGCACCGGCAGCCCAGCGCGTCGATGGCGTTGATCTTGCCTTCCTTGTCCAGCAGAGGCTGGACGTCGTGCAGGTGCGTGAAGAGGCGGATGTCCTCCATCGTGCCGGTTTCGGGCAGCACCTTGGACACCTTGAAAACCTTGTCCATGACGGTCACGGAACCGCCGGGCGCCAGCTTCAGGCTCTTGGCGAGTCCCGAGCCGGCGAACGCCTCGCCCTGCGGCACGTCGTAGCCCATCGGGGCCTTCTTCTTGCGCGTGCGGCCCACGTTGCCCAACTCGGGCAGCACACCGGTCAGCACGACCTTCTGGCCGTCGACGACGGTCAGCGTCTGGAGCTTGGCGACGAAGTGCTCGGCGGTGACGTCGCTCTTGCTGAGCTTCTCCACGTAATCCTCGGGCATGGTCGCGTCTGGAAAATCCAGGGACCAGTAGCGCGCCATCTCGGCGCCCTTCGGCACGATCAGGATGTTGAAGCCCATGTCGCGCAGCAGACGGTTGGTGGATTGCGCGGCGCCTCGGCTGATCGTCAGCAGCGCGACGAAGGCGGCGCAGGCGACCGCGACGGTGACGAGGCACAGCAGGAAGTTCAGCTTCCCGCTGCGGATCTCGCGGATGATCATGCGCGTGATGGACACGGAACGGCCTCCGTTACGCGGCTTCGTTCTTGCGGCTGCCCAGCACCAGGGCGCCGGCGGCGATGACGAAGAAGATCAGCGCGGCGCCCACCGCGATCAGCAGGATCTCGCTGCCGGACTCGGCCAGCGGCGCGGCCGGCTCCATGGCCAACTCGGCGGCGACGGCCTTCTCCGGCTCCTTCTCGGCGGACTCCACCTTCTTCGCCTCCTCGACCTTCTGTTCGGCGACCTTCTCCTTCACTTCCTCGACGTCTGCCTGCGGGCCTTCCCTGACCATGGCGTCGTTGAGTTCCGGGTCGACGAGATCCACGCCCATGCCCTTGGCGACCTGCGCCTGCAGGTCGTTGGTCTTGACGAAGGTCTCGTTGAGGTTCTGCGGCCAGGGCATGATCAGGTCGTAGCCGATCATCTGCGGCGTGACGGTGCAGAAACAGTCGCCCAGCGGCGCGCTAAAGGCGTACCACAGGTTGTCCGGATTGATGTCCTTGCCGACCAGCGTTCCATGCACGACCTTGCCGCGCCCGAAAGCGACGCAGACCGCCGGCTCCTTGCTGTTGCGCGCGCCGAGCTGCTTCAGCAAGTAACCCTCGCCCTGTTCCTCGGCCTTGGCACGGTCGATCTCGAAAACGGCGATCTCGTGCATCAGGTTCTTCTTGAAGACCGCGATGCCTTCGTCCAGCGCCGCGCGGGCCTTCTTGTCGGCTTCCACGTCGCCGCTCTTGGCGAAGATCGCGACGCCGGCCTTTTTAATCAGTTCGGCGCGCATCTTCTCGCGCAGCGGGCTGTCGATCAGGCTCTTGATCTTCGCCTCGTCGGGCTCGCCGCTGAAGCGTGCGAGTTCCGTCAAGCCGCGTTCGGCCATGTTGTCCCAGAAGAGCGCGACCACGCAGGGCAGCTCGGCGGGGACTTCCTTCAGGTCGTAGTTCTTCGGATCGAAGGACTCCTGGCCGGCGTCGAGTTCCATGAAGCCCAGGTTGGCGTCGCGAAGGTAGCCCTCGTAGGCCTTCTCCATCATGGCCTTCCACTTCTTGGTCGTCTCGTCCTCCTTCTTGTAGACGAGGTACAGTACGCCCATGTCGCGCGGCCATTCGGTCAGCGCCATGTCGCGCACGGGGTTGGCGCACGCGCGCGCGGCCGGCGGAGCGGCGAACGCCAGGGCCATCAGCGCCGCGAAAGTCCAGCGTAGGGTGCTATGCATGTCGGTCTCCCTTCGTTGTCGGTCCCGCGCCCGAACGGCGCTGGCCGCGAAGCTATTTTCCCCTGTATACACCCGTCCACAAGACGAATGTCAGCCGTTTCCCTTCGCATTCCCATTCGTACGCGGCGCCGGCAGCACGGCCAGCTTTCCGTCCTCGATGCGTATGAAAGTGTCGGCGAGCTGCTCGGCCTCCACCCGGTTGTGCGTGATATGCAGCGCGGTGACGCCGGTCTTGCGCTGCACGTCCTTCAGCAGGCCGATCATGGTCTTGCGCGTGTCGTCGTCGAGCGCGCTCAGCGGCTCGTCCAGGCACAGGATCCCGGGATGGCAGGCCAGCGCGCGCCCCAGCGCTACGCGCTGCTGTTCGCCGCCGCTTAGGCCGGTGGGCATCCGGTCGAGCAGATGCGTTACGGCAAGCAGCTCGGCAAGTTCCTCGACGCGCGCGGCGATCCGGTCGCGCTTCCAGCCGCGTACTTGCAGCGCGAAGCCGACGTTCTCGCGTACACTCATGGTCATGAACAGCGCGCCGTCCTGCGGGACGAAGCCGATGTTGCGCTCGGCGGGCTTGGCGCCGGTGACGTCGTCGCCCATCAGGCGAATGGTGCCGCCCGCGGCGGGCTTCAGGCCGCAGATCGTTTCCAGGATCGTCGTCTTGCCGCAGCCGGTCTTGCCCATCAGCACGCCGTAACGCCCCGCGGGGATCTCGAAGGAGACCCCGTCCAGGCGGAAGGCGCCCGCGGCGACGGAGAGGTTCTCGACGGCGATCATCTGCGGCTCGAATGCTCCTTACGCAATGCGTGGCCCGGTCAGGCCGTTGCTGCGTCCCCATATCCGCATCAGCACCAGCACCACCACCGAGGCAAAGACCATCAGCAGTGAGACGGCCAGCGCCGCCGCCAGGTTTCCGGTGCTCATTTCCAGGAAGACGGTCGTCGGCAGCACCTCGGTCTTCATGCGCGTGGCGCCGGCGAAGATCAGGATCGGGCCGAACTCGCCCATACTGCGCGCCCAGGCCAGCGTCGCTGCTGTCAGCACGCCGCGCCGGGCCTCGGGCAGCACCACGTGCCAGAAGGCCTGCGCGCGCGTGCAGCCCAGCGTTAGCGCGACCTGTTCGCGGCGCGGGTTGATCTGATCAAAGGTCACGCGCATCGTGCGCACGGCGAAGGCGCAGGCGACCATGAACTGGCTCAGGACCACCGCGCCTTTCGTGTAGGCGGTGGGGATCAGGTCGTCAAGTTTCCAGTATTCGATGATCTCCCGCCCGTCGGTGCCCATTAGCCGCGCTTTCTCGACGCCCAGCGGCAGGTTGAAGAGGATCAGCAGGCTCAACCCGATCACCAGCGGCGGAAGCACGATCGGGATGTCCAGCAGCGCGTCGATGAAGTGCTTGCCGGGAAAATCGTGCCGCGACATCAGGTAGCCAATGGGGATCGCGACCCACAGCGAGAGAATCGTCGTCACCGTGCACGACAGCAGGCTGAGTTTGATCGAGTAATGGATTTCTTCCTGGCCCAGTGTTTGCCACACGGATTCCGACTCCGTCATCGCCTTGATGATGTCCGCCGCGAGCATGCCCAGGATGAGCACGATGTACACGCCGCCGAGGATGCCCAGCGCGATGTAGAACGGCTTGTCGCTGCCGACGCTAATCGGTTCGCCGGTCCACGCTTCCGCGCGGTTGCCGCCGCCTATGTTCTGTGCGGTGACCGTGCTCATGGAGACGCGGGGTCCTCCGTCTTGACGGCGGCTTTGGTCTGCTCAGCGGGCGCGTTCTGCGCATCCCAGCCGAAGCCCTTCTCGGCGTAGCGCGCCTTGGACTTCGCGCTGAGCAGCGTGTCTCGCAGTCGCGCGGTCAGGTGAGGATACTTGGTCTGCTTGCCGATCTGGAAGGGCTGCGAGGCCTTCGCCAGGGGGTTGTCGATGGAAATGATTTCGAACTTCTCCTTCACCGGATAGGCGTTGACGATGTAGCAGATCGAGGCGTCCAGGCTCCCGGCGCTCATCTGGTTCACCAGCAGGTCCCCGCCGGGCGCCTGCGAGGCGCAGTTCTTCATCACGTCGTCGAGCAGCCCTTCGTCCTGCAGCAGCTCCTTCGTGAGCTTTCCGAATGCGGCGAGTTCCGGGTTGCCCAATCCGACCTTCAGGCCCGGCTGCGCGAGGTCCTTCAGCGACTTGATGTGCTTCGGGTTGCCCTTGTGGACGAGGACGATCAGATCCATCTTGCTGACGGGCGTCTGCGGCAGGTACAGGTCCTGCACGGTGTCGGCGAAGGTCTTGTCGCAGGCCAGGTACGCGTCGGGGCGCGCGCCGGCCTTCATCTGGCCGACCAGGATGCCGCAGCCGTTGTAGGTCGTGATGATCTTGCAGCCCTCGCGTGCCTCGAACTCCTTCAATGTCTCTTCGATGGCCAGGCGGTTGACGCCGCCGCTGAAGAAGTTCAGCTCGGGCGTCTCGGCCCATTCGTCACCTTCGACGGGCTCGAAGCCCATCTCGCGGAAGACTACCAGGCCCTTGTCGCGCGCGCCCAGGTAACGCAAAAAGCGCAGCGCCGCGGTGGGCTGCTTGCAGCTGCGCAGGACGCTCACGGTGATGTTGCAGCGATTCTCCTTGAACGGCGAGGCGTCCACCATCTCGACGTCCTTGTACATTGCGGCGGTGCTGTTCCAGACGACGCCGGCGTCGACGGTCTGCAGCGCCACGTCGTTGGCGACCTCATTGACGGTGGGCTTGAAGACGCCGCGCGCCTCGACGGCCGCCTTGATCGCCGTCCAGTCACCGCTCTTTTCGAGCAGTTTCTGCGTCTGCTTGCCGATGGACGCGGCCTCGGGGTTGGCGAGCGCGATCTTCACGTCCTCGCGCGCGAGATCCTTCACCGAGAGGATGTGCTTGGGGTTGCCGGGGCGCACGGCGATCACCGGATGCTGCCACGCCAGCGGCAGCGTCTCGTCGAGCAGGTTCTTATCGTGCGCGATCTCGATGTAGCTTGCGTCCGCAGCCAGGTACAGGTCGCCCGAGCGCGCCACCTGCATGGTGCTCAGCAGCGTGCCCGAACCGCCGTACTGCAGCTGCACCTCGACGCCGTACTCCGCCTGGTAGTCCTTCGCGATCTTCTCGACCGGCTCCTTTATGCCCGCCGCGCAGTACATGACCAGGGTTTCGCCGGCGTCTCCGCCGCCGCCTCCGTTGCGCGCGGTGTCCTCACGCAGCAAGAAGACCAGCGCGGCCACGGCCAGGACGGAGACGATGGCGAGCTTGAGCGAGTTGCTCATGTGCGAACCCCTTACGCTTTGCGGCTATCCGGTCACCGGCCGAAGGCCTTCAGGCGGCCGTCGCCGACGACGAAGATGCGCCCGTCGCCGACCACCGCGCCCTCGCAGGCCCACTTCGCATCCAGGTCCAGCGCGGCGATGCGTTCGCCGGTGTTCGAGACCATGCGGATCTCGCCCGCCGACGCGCCCGCCGCCGTCAGCACTGTGTCCTTGGCCAGCGTCGGCGCGCTGCACAGCCCCGCCTGCGCGTCGATCATCTTCCATGCGACCGAACCGTCGTTCAGCGCCAGCGCCAGGCTGCCGGCGTGCAGGTACACGCGCTCGCCGTCCATCGCCAGGCCCGACGCGAAGGCGCCGAAGAGCCGCCGCGTCCAGCGCCGTTCGCCGGTGGCCGCGTCGCGGCCTTCCAACTCGCCGGTCTCGGCCACCACCAGCAGGTGCCCGCCATTCGCGTGGACGCTCGCGCGCGCCCGCGGCGCGCCTTCCGCGCGCCAGCGTTCGGCGCCGGTGGCCGCGTCCAGCGCCAGGACTTCGCCCGAACGCACCTGCACGAAGAGCGTCCCGCTGCCGAGCGCCGGAAGGTGGGCGCTCTCCGCCAGCGGCCGCGTCCAGCGGCATGCGCCCGTGGAAAGATCGACCGAGAAGGCCGTGCGCCCGTCGCGCGCGAGGCCGAACAGCGCGCCGCCGTCGGCGGCTAGGTAACTCCAGCCGTTCGCGCCCTCCGGCGGCCGGATCGTTTCGGATTCGGCGCCGGTGTGCGCATCGAGCACGCGGCAGCAGTCGCCGTCGGTGATGTAGAGCTTCCCGCCCAGGATCCCGCGGTCGGGGTAGTGGCGTTCCTTGTAAAAGTCGCCGCGCAGGAATTCCTTCCGCCAGCGCACCGCGCCCGTGCGCGCGTCCAGCGCCAGCAGGCCGCCGCCGCGGTGGCGCGGGCCCTTGGTCGTCCCGGAGAGATCGGGGGCCTGCGTGCCGACGACGATGAGGTCCTTCCACAGCAGCGGCTTGTGGATGCCCGGCACGCCCTCGACGCGCTGCTCCCAGACCACGCGGTTGGGCACGGGGACTTCCCGCGCGTCCGACCAGCGGCTGTTGCCCGCATCGCCGTCGACGAAGCACCAATGCGCGTCGCCGGCGCGTTCGGACTCGGCGTGCGGCCGCGCCGCGACGGGCGTATCAGGCTGCGCGCGCCCGAAGTACAGGCCCACGGCCAGTGCGGTGCAGGCGGCCAGGAAAGAGACGCTCGAGACGAGATGCCAGCGCCACGCGCGCAGGCCTTGGGCGGCCAGCTTCGCGCGGCCGGCGTTCGCGACGCGAGCGGCCAGCTGCGGCGCGGGTTCGGGCGCGGCTTCGAGAAGCGAGAGCGCCGCGCGCGTCTGTGCGTAGGCATCGCGGCAGGCGGGGCATTCGGCGCAGTGCGCGTCGAGGCGTTCAAGCGCCTCGGCGCCGAGGTCGCCCAGGGCGGCGGGGCTGAAGAGGCCTTCGGCTTCGCGGCAGTCCATTCCAGGGCACTTCCTTTATAAGGAGGCGACGTCGATTCACAGGCAGGTACGAGCCAGGCGCGGAAAGGGGACAGGGAAGGGTCGGATTTTTCATGAGCGCGTAAGCTCTTGGTAGATAAGAGATTATAGATGAGAGATTAGAGATTGAGGCGAACGGCTAACAGCAGGGGTTAGGGGAGTGGGGCGAGGGGTCAGGAACGGAAAACGACAAAACAGCAAACTGGAAACAGCAAAACAAAAACTACTCTTCTAAGAACTGGAAACTGGAAACTGGAAACTGGAAACTGGAAACTGGAAACTGGAAACCGGAAACCGGAAACAGAGACCAGGAACCGAGCAATTCGTTCTCCGCGAACTCCGCGTGCTCTGCGGTTAAAGGAAGCTTCAGGCGAGCGTCTGGCGCAGGGCGTCCAGGCCGCGGTAGACGCGCTTCTTGGCGGCGTCGGTAGTGATGCCGCAGGCGGCGGCGATGGCGGCGAAGTCGAGCCCGCCGTGGACGCGCAGGGTCAGGGCCTCGCGTTCGGGCGCAGGCAGTTGTGCCAGCGCCGCGCAGGCGCGGCGGAAGTCTTCCTGCTGCTGGACCTGCGCATGCGGGTCGCCGGCGGCCTGCGGAGCGTTCGCGGCGGCACGGGCGCGGTCGAGGCGCGGGCGCTTGAGTTCGTCGCGGCACGCATTGCGTACGATGGCCAGCAGCCAGGGCAGGAACGGTTCGCCGTCGCGGTACTGCCCGCGCGCGCGCAGCAGGCGCAGGAAACTCTCCTGCACGGCGTCGTCGGCGGCTTCGGCGCGGCCCAGCAGCGCGCAGGCCACGCGCCAGGCGCGGGGCGTGTGGCGGCGGACGAGTTCGGAAAAGGCGGCCTCGGCGGCGGCGTCGCGGAAGCACGCCATCAGGGCCTCGTCGCGGACCTCGCGCAGGCCATCGGCCGCGCCGGTTTCGACGGCGAAAGGCGCATGCAGGCGCAGGATCTGGGAGGCGTCGCCGGCCATGGAACCCTTCCGTAACCTCCTGTCTTACCAACGCTTTAGACTATAGCAGAAGCAGGCGCCGGTGCATCCTTTTTCTGGATACACCGCAAAAAGCTACCGAGCGGTCGGGGAAACTATTTCGCGGCTTCCGCGCGCCGGCGGCGGGCCTCCCAGAGGTCGAAGAAGAGGGCCAGCGCGAGCAGCGAGGCGAGAACTTGGCAGGGGATGAGCGCGTGCGCCAGGCTCTTGTCGTACGCTGCCATGTTTATGAGGTAGTTCTGATATGCAAAGTTCAGGCCCATGAGCGCGCTGCCAGCCAGGGCCAGAATCAGGAGCATCGAGAGGCTGAACTGGAGTTTCGTCGGAACTGTGGGTCTTCCAGCGGCTCTCTTCAACGGCCGCAGGCAGAATGCGGCAAACAACAGTACGAAAGACAGCCACCAGGCATAGAAGCCCGGACCTAGGTTGTCGAACAGGTCGAACGCCCACACGGGCGTGAGCGCCGCAGCAGCGTAGACCCAAAGTAATGGGTTGTATTTTAGAGTTCGAGGACGGCGAACGAGGAAGTAAGAGAGCAGGAATGCGAAATTGCTGACCGTCCAGAATACGGTGGCCCAATCCATCGAGTCGCCGTTTTGAAATTTGTTACGCAGCCCCAATCCATATGCCCAGTCTAAGGAAATCCGTGCTGCCTGGCATCCCACCATGGCATCGTCAGGGGTTCGTGCCAGCATCGTGTACGAGGCGAGATAGACCATCCACGCCGCGAGCGCCATACGCAACGATGCCGAGAGCGGGAAGGGATTTCTCATGCCCCGCGTGTTACCGGTGCTCCGGAATTCCTCTCAAAACGCGAAATGATATTCTCGCCTGTTTCATTCGCGCGCCCCGGGTCGATGGCATTTTCCATTTTGGAAAGAATTGTATTCCTGCACCCGTGCAATTCCGCGCGAGGGAACGGACTTTGCGATAGCTTTGCGCACGGAGAGGGAATGTCCGCAAAGCGCGACAGTGCGGTTCAGAAACCGCCGGCGCCTGAGTGCTTGCGGGGGCGCTGCACGCATGTGGTAAAGTACCCCCAGGGACGGCGGGCAGGGAAGTGGTGGAGGGACAATCGATGTCGGAACTTGCGACACCGGCCGACGCCGGCGGTCTGGAGGCGTTTCGCCGCGGCCAAGCCGTCCTGAAGTCGATGCGGCGCATTCGCCTGGGCCTGACGCTGCTGCTGTTCGCGATCATCGTTGGATTTCTCTTTGCTTTCTACAGCCACGGCAAGAACGCCTGGACGCCCGAGAAGTTCGAACCGTACGCCAAAGACGAACTCAAGCGCCTCACGCCCGCGGTCTCCAACGCCGTGCAGACCGTGTTGGGCGACGTGGGCCATCATTACGAGAAGTTGATGCGCAAGAAGGCCCAGGAGGC
>JAKLKQ010000050.1 GCA_023150555.1 Planctomycetota bacterium | reverse complement strand
GGCGTTCCCTCGACGCCCCCACAAACTAGGTTTCGGCGGGGTGCCCAAGGGACTTAAGAACTTTTCAACAGAGCAATAAATGCTTTAAGGTGAGAAACAGCAAACAGCAAACAGCAAACAGCAAACGACAAACTGAAAGCAACCAAGGAACGGAAAGAACCAAGATCCAAGGTCCAAACAAATCTCAAATCTCAAATCTCAAATCTCAAGCTACCCACTCTCAGGCAGCACCAATCCAAAACCCAAAATTCAGTCGCCGAACTCAGCGACCGCTGCGTACTCCACGGCTAAATGAAAATCGGGAGAACGTGCGTGCACAAATGGTTAGCTGCCGCCGTCCTGCGACGCCAGGGTCTCCCAGCGTTCGTAGGCCGCGGCGAGTTCCGCGTCGACTTCGGCAAGGCGCGCGGCCAGCTGCGCGGCTTCGGCGGCGGCCTTCTTGTAGAGCTCGGGATCGTTGAGGCGTTCGTGGAGCTGCTTCTGCTCCGCTTCGAGTTCCTCGATGCGCGCCGGCAGCGCTTCGAGTTCCCTGCGCTGCTGGTAGCCCAGCTTCGCGGGGCGCGCCTTTGCCGGCGCGGCCGGCTGCGGCGCTTCGGGCGCGTCGCTTGCCTGCTGTCTGGAGGCGGGGGCGGGCCCGCGCTGGCGCACGTAGTCGTCGTACCCGCCGACGTATTCCCGAACGACGCCGTCGCCTTCGAAGGCCAGCATCGAAGTGACGACATTGTTGAGGAACTCGCGGTCGTGGCTGACGACCAGCAGCGTGCCGGGGTACGTGCCGAGCCATTCCTCGAGCAGCTCGAGCGTCTCGGCGTCGAGGTCGTTGGTCGGCTCGTCGAGGATCAGCAGGTTCGCGGGCTTGGTGAAGAGGCGCGCGAGCAGGACGCGGTTGCGTTCGCCGCCGGAGAGGATCGAGACGGGCAGCTTGGCGCGGTCGGGCGTGAAGAGAAAGTCCTGGAGGTAGCCGAAGATGTGGCGACGCTGCCCGTTGACGGTGACGTGGTCGCTGCCGGCGCCGATGTTCTCCGCGACGCTCTTGGCCGGATCGAGCTGTTCGTGGAGCTGGTCGAAGTAGGCGATCTGCAGGTTGGTGCCCAGGCGCACGCTGCCGGCGCTGGGCGAAAGTTCGCCGCGCAGCAGCCGTAGGAGCGTCGTCTTGCCCGAGCCGTTGGGCCCCAGCAGGCCCAGGCGGTCGCCGCGCGCGATCAGCAGGTCCAGGTCCCGCACGATGGGCCGGTCTCCGTAGGAAAAGCCGAGGCCTTCGGCCTTCGCGACCAGCACGCCGCTGCGGTCGGCCTCCTGCGCGGCCAAGCGCACCTGGCCCACGCGTTCGCGGCGCGCGCGGCGTTCGTCGCGCATCTTCAGCAGCGCGCGCACGCGGCCTTCGTTGCGTTTGCGGCGTTCCTTCACGCCCTTGCGGATCCAGACTTCCTCCTGCGCGAGTTTCTTGTCGAAGGCGGCCCACTGTTCGGCTTCGGCGGCGAGCGCCTGCTCCTTGCGGCGCAGGAAGACGTCGTAGTCGCAGGCCCAGTCGAAGAGGCGCCCGCGGTCGAGTTCCACGATGCGGCGCGCGGTGCGGCGCAGGAACATGCGGTCGTGCGTGATAAAGACCACCGCGCAGGGCAGATCCGCGAGGAAGCGTTCGAGCCATTCGATCGCGGCCACGTCGAGGTGGTTGGTCGGTTCGTCGAGCAGCAGCAGGTCGGGCTCGGCGACCAGCGCGCGCGCCAGCAGCACGCGGCGCTTCATGCCTGCGGAGCATTCTCCCGTCGCCGCCCCGGCAGCGAGGCCCATGCGCGAGAGGATCTGTTCGACGGCCAGGTGTGCGTCCCAGCCGCCGTCGCTCTCGAGTTCGTGGTGCAGGCGGTCGAGTTCGGCCAGCGCCGCCGGCTCGGGCTGCCGCGCGATCTTGGAGCTCAGCGCCTGGTACGCCGCGCCGCGCGCTCCGCGTTCGCCCAGCCCGGCGGCGACGGTCTCGTAGACGGTCTTTGCCAGCTCCTGCGGCACGTCCTGCGCCAGCAGCGCGCAGGTCAGGCCCTTCGCGCGGGTGACTTCGCCGGCGTCGGGCGGCATCAGGCCGGCCAGGACTTTCAGCAGGGTGGACTTGCCCGAGCCGTTGCGGCCCATCAGCCCGATGCGTTCGCCGCGTTCGATCTGGAACTCGACGCCGTCGAGCAGCGGCGGCCCGCCGAAGCCGAAGCGGACGTCGTGAAGACCGATGAGTGCCATTTGACAGGAGGAGCCTTGGCCCGGTGCGGGCGCGCGGCAGGGGTGCTCGCGCGCAGACAGGAGGGTACCCGGGGCACGGCGCAAGACGAGTGACGAACGGCGGACGCAAGAGCGCAGGCTTCAGGAATCGGGACTCAGAGGTGGAGCGGTTTTCGTCGATTGTCTTGAAGTTGTGCTGCCGATGGGGTGTTGTTTCAGGTAGGCGCGCCGCAGGCGCTGATCCTCTGAAGCCTGAAGCCTGAAGCCTGAAGCCTGAATCCTGAATCCTGAGGCCTGCGTCTTCCGGCAGTGGCCGAACGCCCGAGCGTCGGGGACTCGCTATTCCCAACCGAATTGTTGGCCTGAGTCCGTAAAACAAGTTGCGCCGGTGAAGGCAACATTCCCGGGTACGCCCGGCCGCGCGCACGTCCGTTCACCTGAAGCCGCAGCCCGTAAGAGCATCGTTTCGCGGCTGCTAGAGGAGGATCGTCATGCAACACAATGGGGGTTTTGTCCTGCTGTGCATCGTGCTGGCCCTGGGCCTTTGCGCCGGCGCCTGGGGCGCGACGCACAAGGTCACGCCGGCGGACAACGTCACCGCGCTGATGAACACCGCGGCCTTCAATTCCGGAGACACGATCAGCTTCGGGCCCGGCGTGTACACCGAGGTGATGATTGTGCCCGGCGGCAAGTCCGCCGTGCGCTTCAAGGGCAGCAAGATGGTCTTCTTCGACACCGGCGCGCAGATCCAGTCGACCGACGACGGCGTGCAGATCTCGGGCATCGTCTTCCGGCAGTGCGACGACTGCATCCAGATCACGGGCAGCAACGCTGTTGTCAGCAAGTGCACCTTCTATGCCGGCAGCGATTCGATCGCCGTGACCGGCGACAACCTGCTGGTGCAGAGCTGTTTGTTTCGCGGCGCCACGAACCCCATCGACGTGACCGGCAACGGCGGAAAGGTGCTGAAATCGCGCTTCGACCAGGTGAACGGCCCGGTCACCGTCACCGGCGACGCCTTCGAAGGTTCGGGCAACCGTTTCCTGGCTGGAAACGGAACGGGCTATATCGTGGCGGGCGACAACGCCAACTGCCAGAAGAATCGCTTCAGCGGAGTTTTCGGAAACGGCGTGACGATCACGGGCGACAATGCGATCGCCAGCAAGAACTAGTTTGGTGAAATATTCGGCGTCGGCGTTCAGGTTATTGGGGAAGGCGGAAGGGCGGACGGCAATACGGCGACCAGCGCCTTCGGTGTGGGCATCTCCTTGATCGCCACCACGACCGGCGGCACCGCCAACAAGAACAAGTTGAGCAATATCTTCGGCGCGGGCGTTCAGATCCAGGGTAACGGAGGTAGCGCAACAGGCAACAAGATAGTGGATATCGGCAACGGGGCCGGAATATCTTTAGCCGGGAACGACACGGTAGCCAGCGGCAACAGCGTGTCCCATGTCGCCATAGGTACGGCCTTGATGATGGCAGGACCTGCGAACCGGGCTACCTGCGTCAAAAATAAGATCATCGGCGTGGCTCTGGGCACCGCGGTTTCGATCACGGGAGACGACTTCACCATCGATGGCAACTCGGTGGTCGCCTGCCAAAGCGCCCTAGCCGTCACGGGCAGCGCGACGGTCAGCGGAGCGGCTTCCATCACCAACCTGAAAGCCAGCACCTGCGGTCAGGCGTTGGTCCTGATCGGAAACAGTGTAGCAGTCGAGAAGATGCAGGCTTTGGACTGCGGCAGAAACGCCACGGCGGGCGCCGCGGTGTTGGTGCGTGGCAATGCCAATAACCTGACCGGCGTCAAGGTGACCAACAGCGGCGGCGACGGCTTTGGCATCGACGGCGACGACAACCTTTTGCAGGCCTGCACCGCCGACGCCTGCGCGAAGAACGCCTTCGACGTCGAGGACACCAACGCTACGCCCAACACGCCCGACAGCAACCTGCTGGACGCCTGCAAGGGCACCAACTGCGGCGGCCAGGGCCTGGACAACAACGGCACCCTGACCTCGGTGACGAACTGCACCTTCACCGGCAACCTGCTGGACGTGGGCAAGTCCGGCGGCGCAACGTACGGCACCTTCAGCGGCAACACCATCGGCGACGGCAGCGACGCGACCACCGCCGAGGTCGTCGACTGAACGAAGCAGCCGTTTTTCCAACCGAAGCGACGGGGGCCGGAGACGGCCCCCTTTCTTTTGCGTCCACCGCGCGGGCACACGTTCGAGTTGATTAAGCCATCCTGCGACTAGTCCTACGGCCGGCGATCCTTTGGCGCAGGCGAGCGCGGGCATCCTTCGGAACAAAGGCGTCCGGCGGGGCGTTCCGACTGAACGACGTCATGGTTAAGCCGCCGCCTTTTACTCATAAAGGGACGCTGGCGCCTGCTTACATTTCGTCTTAAGTCATGCGCTACTCACTCTTTGCGGTGTATGTAAAAGTCGCCGAATCGGCCGTCCTGCCGCCGCTATCCAGTCGGGGAGACCAGTGCATGCCAGCGCGTATCGCCTGCTTGGCTTTCGCCCTGGTCCTCTGCGCGCGGGCCTGCGCCGGCGACGCGGCCGAGCCCAAGGAGGTCACGGTCAAGTCCACCATCAACTGCATCGGCATCAACTGGACGCTGGGCGGCGACGACAACAGGAACGCCACGTGCACGGTCCGCTTTCGGCGCAAGGGCGCGGCGGAATGGCGCGAGGCGCTGGACCTATTCCGCATCAAGCACCGCTGGCGCGACGCCGGCATGAACGAGTCGGGCCGAGACGTCAACGCCATCTGCGGCAGCATCTTTCGCCTCGCGCCGGGCACGGCCTACGAGATCAAGCTGGACCTCAAGGATCCCGACGGCGGCGCCGCGGAGGAGGTCCTCGAATCCACCACCCTGTGTCCGGCGTTTCCGGCTGGCGGCAATGTGGTGGCCGTCGGCGTGGGCGAGTTGGAAGGCAAACTCGCGGCGGCCAAGCCCGGCAACATCCTGGTGCTGGCGAAGGGCGACCACGGCAAGGGCTTTTCCGTCAAGAAGGGCGGCGAACCCGGCAAGCCGCTGGTGATCACCGGCGCGGGCACGCAGGAGGCCAAGGTTGGCGGGCAGATCGACCTCCAGGCCAGCCACGTCTGGATCGATAACCTGCTGCTGGAGCATCCGGCCGTGACGTTTCCGGAACGCGGCAAGACCGGCGTGAAGGTCTACCACAAGACCACCGGCGCCGTGGTCAGCCGCTGCTGCATCCTCAACACGTACAACGGCGTCCACGTCTACGGTGCGAACACCGTCGCGTGCGACAACTACATCAAGGGCGACAAGCCCAAGTGGGAGCCGCACGACCAGGTCTACCGGCACCCCATCGAGGCGCGGAGGCAGGGCCAGCTGGGCGGCGAAGGCGTCGACTTCAACCACGACAAGGAAGGGCGCTTCGTCGCGGCCTTCAACGAGATCACCCACGTCGCCGACGGCGTCAGCTACGGCGACAACAACACCGACATCTACCACAACCTCATCTACGAGATCTGCGACGACAACATCGAACCCGACTACGCCTACGACAACTACCGTGTCTGGGGCAACAACGGCCGCACCGGCCTGGTCGGCTTCAGCTTCCAGCCGCTGAACGGCGGGCCGTGGTACTTCTTCGAAAACCAGATGACCGGCAACGGCTCGTACATCTTCAAGATCAAGGACGACGACGGCCGCGGGCCCTGCGTCTGGGTCAACAACACCTTCGTGCAAACGAAGAATTACAGCCGATACCAGGTCGCGCTGCAGTCCGGCGGCATCTGGACCAACAACGTCTGGGCGCACCTGCCCAAGGGCCACCTGGGCGCGTCGTACGAGGACTATACGAAGGAGTGCTCGCGCCTGTACGACTACAACGCCTACGCCACCGGCGATCCGGAGATCCCGCTGATCCGCGCCAAGCAGAAGTGGACGCTGAAGGCCATGCAGGCGGCCGGCCTCGATACGCACAGCCACTTCATCGACGCGGTCAAGGACCTGACCAACATCCCGGAGAACGCCGAAGAGCGGCACCCGGGTACCAGCGAGCCCATCCAGCCCCGCGACGGCACGCCGCTAATCGACGGCGGCCACGCGCTGCCGAACATCAGCGGGCCTTTCGCGGGCAAGGCGCCCGACATCGGCGCCTACGAGAAGGGCCTGGGCGTGCAGTGGCACGGCCCGCGGCACTACACGAAAAACGGATTCGCCTGCGGCCTGCCCAAGGGCTGGAAAGACGCCGGCGCTGGCGGTGCGGAACTGAAGCTTATAAAGGAGGCGCTCAAGGCCGAGATCGCCGTCACGTTCGAGAAACTGGAGGGCGAGGCCCGCTGGCAGCGCTTCGAGGCCGTCCTGAACGAAGGCACCGGCACCGGCAGCACCAAGGTGTACGCGTTCCTCGACGGCCTGGCGGGGCGCGTCCTGACGGCCGAAGGCACCGCGCAACTTGTTGCCGCGCAAGTCGATCCGCGCGGCCTCTGGATCGTGAAGGGCTCCTGCGCGGCGGCCGACCTGCCCGCCGTGCGCGAGGACTTCTTCACACTGGTCAACAGCATGCAGCAGACGATCGCCGTCGCTGCACCGGCGCCCTGAGCGGGGCGGCGGGGCGGCTAGGCAAACTGGTTGTGCCGGGGGCATCTTCCGTTAAAATGCTTCAAGCTTACCGCGGGCGCCGCACCGTGCGCTCCATAGATCCGGGGGCCGGTTTCATGCGCCTCTCTCCTGAACTCCGCATCGCGCTCTTCCTGGCCGCCGTGTTGCTGGCTGGTCTCGCGCGCCCGGCCCGCGCCGGCGACGCCGACGAGTGGAAGATCAAGCGCAAGGAAGGCTTCGAGTTCGCCAGCCCGCCGCAGATCACGCGCGACGGCGACCATATCGGCATCGCGTTCACGGCGAAGGACTACTGCGACGCGACGGTGGCGATCGAGAACGCCGACGGCCGGATCATCCGCCACCTCGGCAGCGGCGTGCTGGGCGAGAACGCGCCGCCGCCGTTTCAGAAGGGCACGCTCACGCAGAAGGTCGTCTGGGACGGCAAGGACGATTCGGGCAAATACATCGACGACAAGGAAAATCACGTCATCCGCGTCTCGCTGGGGCTGAAGCCGCAGTTCGAGAAGAGCCTGCTGTGGGTGCCGCAGCGGCGCCTGGGCAGCTGGCAGGGCGGCAGCAGTAAGCTCAGCCGGCCCGTGCCGCTGATGTGCGCGGCGCCCGAAGGCATGTACGTGTACGAAGGCGCGGGCGTCGAACACCTGCGCCTGTTCGACCGCGACGGCAACTACGTGCGCACGGTGTATCCGTTCCCCGCGAACAAGCTGGACCAGGTCGTGGGCCTGAACACCTACACCTTCCCGCAGGACGGCCAGACGCTGCCGCACAAGAAGGGCTTCATCCAGGCCACGCTGCTGACCAGCGGCGCGACCGGCCAGCGCGACGTGCGCACGTGGTCGATGTACGGCGCGGGGGCGACGGCGTTCACGGTCAGCGGCAAGCGCATCGCGATGGCCGAGTGGACCGTCAACCGCCTGGCCACCGACGGTTCCACCGGCGGCCTGCCGCTGAGCGGGCCCAAGGTGACCTACCCCGTCGCGATGAACGCCATGAACCGCGGGGGCACGACCGAAGAAGTCACGCCCATGAGCCTGGCGCTGTCGCCGGACGGCAAGTACCTGTACCTGTCGGGCTATCTGTACCGCGACTACCGCACCACCGGCAGCGACTACAGCATCAAGGACTGCCTGCACGGCGTGGTGCGCATGGAGTTCGCCAAGGACGACCCGCCTAAACTCTTCGCCGGCAGCATGGACCCCAAGCAGAGCGGCAGCGACGACAAGCACTTCACCGACGCCACCTCGGTCACCTGCGACGCCCAGGGCCGCGTCTACGTCACCGACTACATGAACGACCGCATCCAGGTCTTCGACGAGTCCGCCAAGCTGCTGAAATCGATCAAGGCCTTCAAGCCGGTGCGCCTGGACATCCATCCGAAGACGGGCGAGATCTACGTCTTCTCGTGGATGCTCAGCCACGACTCGACGGTGGGCCCCGCGGCCAAGAAGACGAAGCTCAGCGTGCCCGCGAAGATCTACAAGCTGGGGCCCTTCGACAACCCCAGGCAGCTGGCGGCGTACGACCTGCCGCTGGTGCCCGACGACGGCAAGAAGACCGAGCCCTTCGCGTATTCGCCGAACTGGAACTTCGGCGACAACTGGGCCGGGCTGCAATACAACGCGGTGCTGGATCCGTATTCCGACCCCATCCGCGTCTGGACCTGCAAGGGCCTGCCGTGGCGCGGACCCAGCGAGTACGACTACGTCCGCATCCACGAGCTGAAAGGCGGGAAGTTCACCGAGATCTGCGACTTCAGCAAGCCCGTCCGCGAGACCTTCAAGAAGTGGGTGCTGCCGATGTACTGGCGCCAGCGCCTGTACGCCAACCAGAAGAACGGCAAGCTCTACGTCGCCGAACAGCACACCGCCGCGCGCGAGAAGGCCTTCCGCGAGATCCTGGAAGTCGATCCCAAGGACGGCAAGACGAAGCTGCTGCAGCTGCCGTTCGACTGCGAGGACATGGCCTTTGGCCCCGACGGCCTGCTCCATATGCGCGAAAAGACCATCGTGGGGCGTTACGACCCGGAGACCTTCCGCGAGGTGCCCTTCGACTACGGCGAGGAAGCGACCAACGTCACCTGCGAGTCCAGCCAGGGCGCGCGCGCGACCGACCTGATCTCGGGCCTGCCCATCTACTGCGGCACCGGCTGGCACATCGGCGGCATGACCGTCTCGGTCAAGGGCCACCTGGGCATCTCCTGCTACGTCACCAAGGGCGCGCCGCCGGAGATCACCACGCGCAACGACGAGAAGAACGTCGACGATGGAAAGGGCTACGGCCGCACCGACAAGGGCGGCGACACGCCCGTCAAGGGCCGCGTCTTCAAGCCCGACTTCTATCCGGGGCGCATGTACTTCGGCGAAGTCCACATCTTCGACGTGCACGGCAAGTCCATCCACGAGGACGTCGTCAAGGGCCTGCCGGACATGTACGGCCTGGGCGTCGACAAGGACGACAACCTCTACCTGATGGCCTCGCCGACGCGGGTGCTCGACGGCAAGATGCACTTCAACGAGATGACCGGCACGCTGATGAAGTTCCGTCCCGGCAAGGGCAAGATCATCTGCGGCGGCGGTGCCGTGCCCATGCCCCTGCGGGAGGAGACCAAGCCCAAGCGGCCGCCCGACGGCATCAAGGGCTCGACGCCCTTCTGGGTCGAAGGCGCCGACTGGAAATACGGCGGCGTTGGCTTCTGCGGCAAGAACTCGATGTACGCCATGGGCGGCTGCGCGTGCTACAACTCGCGCTTCTACCTCGACTACTTCGGACGCTCCTTCGCGCCGGAGATCGACCGCAGCCAGGTCGCGGTGCTGGACACCAACGGCAACCTGATCATGCGGATCGGCCGCTACGGAAACGTAGACAGCGCGGGCCCGAAGAGCCAGGTCCCGCTGGGCGGCGACGAGGTGGGCATCGTCTACGGCCCGTACATCGCGACCTTCACCGACCGCTACCTGTGGGTTGCCGACACCGGCAACCAGCGCGTCGCGTCCGTGCGCCTGGACTACCACACGAACTTCACCGTCGCGCTGAAGGACGTGCCGGACGCCGGCCGCTGAGGGCTGCGTGAGCGCGATCCTGGGCCTCTCCGCGTACTACCATGACGCCGCCGCGGCCCTGCTGATCGACGGCCGCATCGTGGCCGCCGCCCAGGAAGAACGCTTCACCCGCCGCAAGCACGACGCGCGCTTTCCCGCCCACGCGGTCCGCTGGTGCCTCGAACACGCGGGGATCGAACCCGGAGCGCTCGATTACGTCGGCTTCTACGAGAAACCCCTGTTGAAGTTCGACCGGTTGCTGGAGACGTACCTGGCCGGCGCGCCGGCCGGCTTCCGCGCCTTCGCCAAAGGCATCCCCGTCTGGCTCAAGGAGAAGTTGCACCTGCCGCGCGCGATCCGCCGCGGCCTGGGGGACCAGTACCGCAAGGGCATCGTCTTCGCGCAGCATCACGAGTCGCATGCGGCCAGCGCCTTTTACCCGTCGCCCTTTGAGTCCGCCGCGATCCTGACGCTCGACGGCGTGGGCGAATGGACCACCGCGGCATTCGGACGCGGCGCGGGCAACCGCATCGAACTTACGCACGAGCTGCGCTTCCCGCATTCGTTGGGGCTGCTGTACTCGGCCTTCACCTACTACTGCGGCTTCCGCGTGAACTCGGGCGAGTACAAGCTGATGGGACTGGCGCCTTACGGAAAGCCCGTCTACGAGCAGGCGATTCTCGAGAAGCTGCTCGACCTGAAGGACGACGGCTCGTTCCGCCTGGACCTGCGCTACTTTGATTACGTGCACGGCCTTACTATGACGTCGTCCGCCTTCCACGCGCTCTTCGGCGGGCCGCCGCGCACGCCGGAGTCGCCGGTCGAGCAGCGGCACATGGACCTCGCCGCGTCGGTGCAGGCCGTGACGGAGACCATCCTGCTGCGCGCGGCGCGGCACGCACACGCGCGCACGGGCGAGAAGAACCTCTGCCTGGCCGGCGGCGTGGCGCTGAACGCGGTGGCGGCCGGGCGCCTGGCGCGCGAAGGCCCCTTCGAACGCGTCTGGGTGCAGCCGGCCAGCGGCGACGCCGGCGGCGCACTGGGCGTCGCACAGTTCGTCTGGCACCAGCTGCTGGGCAAGCCGCGCGTGCCGGAAGCCGGCGGCGCGCAGGGCGGATCGCTGCTGGGCCCGGGATACACGAGCGAACAGGCCGTGGCCGCGCTCTCCGGGCTCGGCGCGAAGTTCACGCGCTTCGGAGACGAAGCGAGCCTGCTCGGTGCGGTCGCGCGGCACCTAGCCGCCGGGAAGGCCGTCGGCTGGATGCAGGGGCGCATGGAGTTCGGCCCGCGCGCGCTGGGCGCGCGCAGCATCCTCGCCGACCCGCGCGGCGAAGGCGTGCAGAGCCGCATCAACCGCAAGATCAAGTTCCGCGAGTCCTTCCGCCCCTTCGCTCCGGCGGTGCTGGCCGAGAAGGCGGGCGAATACTTCGATACGCAACGTCTGGACGACGCGCCGTATATGACCTTCGTCGCGCCGGTGGCCGCGGCGGAGCGCATCGAGGACAGCAACGAAGCGCAGGCCGTGGGCTTCGAGCGCCTGAAGCTGCGGCGTTCGAAGATCCCCGCGGTGACGCACGTCGACGGTTCGGCGCGGCTGCAGACGGTGGACGCGGCGCGCCACGGGCGCCTCGAAAGGCTGTTGCGGGCCTTCGAGGCCGTTTCGGGCTGTGCGGTGCTGGTGAACACGAGCTTCAACGTGCGCGGCGAGCCCATTGTGCGCACGCCGGAGGAGGCGTACCGCTGTTTCCTCGCGACGGACCTGGATGTTCTGGTGGTCGAGGACTGCGTGCTGCTGAAGGAAGAACAGGCCGGCGCGAAGGCGTTCGACCTGGACGCATACCTCGGGAACTTCGAGCGGGACTAGGAGAGGTGCGGGCACAGGTGATCGAGATCGACTGGCGACCGGAACGCGGCGAGCTCCGGCGCTACGCGTGGCTGTGGTGCCCGCTCTTCTGCGGCCTCGGGGGCGCGCTGCTCTACACGCGCTTCGATTGCCCTACCTCGGCCTTCGCGGTCTGGGGCGCGGGCGCGGCCGTGGCCACGCTGGGGCTGCTCTGGCTGCCGGGCGTGCGCCTCCTTTATATTGGGCACAGGCTGCTGGTCTGGCCGATCGCGCAACTGGTCTCGTGGATGCTGTTGGCGGCAGTCTACTTCCTGCTCGTCACGCCGCTGGGCCTGGCGATGCGGCTGTGCGGGCACGATCCGCTGGCGAAGCGCCGGGAGCCCGGACGCACCAGCTATTGGAGCGAACGTCCGGCGCCGCCGCCGGCCAAAGACTACTTCCGGGCCTCCTGAGCCCGCGGTAAGGTTTGCGCATGCGCAAGGAACCGCCCAGCCCGCCCATCTCGCCCAGCCCGCCCATCTCGCCCAGCCAGTCCGAGCGCGAGATGGCGGAGGCCGCCGCAAAGGGCTCGGACGGGCTCTTCGGCGAGTTCTTCTTTTTCCTCAAGCACCACAAGAAGTGGTGGCTGCTGCCGATCGTGCTGGCGCTGCTCGCGCTGGGCGCGGTCGCGCTGCTGAGCGGCAGCGCCGCGGCGCCGTTCATCTATCCGTTCTTCTGAGGCAACGCGGGCAGGGTGGGCGGTCAGGTGAGCTGCGGGTTGTGGTGCGGGTTGACCTGGAACCGGTAGACCGACTCGATGTGCTGGAACTCGCCGTCCTGCAGGAAAAGGCTGATGGCGTGCGCGGCCTCGTCGGCCACTTCCCGTTCGGTTTTGCTGCCGTAGTACCAGATCGATGCCAGGCGCGGGCGCATGTTCTTCAGGATCAACGTGGTGTTCTTCGTCAGCGGGCGGTTGTTGAAGATGCGGTTCAGGCCGCTGTGGCCGGCATCCAGGCTGCGGCGCAGGAACAGCACGGGCGTTTCGCCGATCACCGGGTCAAGTTGCGGCAGCAACTCGCCGGCGCCCAGCGTGTTCACGACGAAGAGGGCGGGCCCCTGTCCCTTGCTTTGCAACGCGTGCAGCTCGGCCTGAAGGCACGGCAACGCCGAAGCGTACGGAAGCGGCCCGAGATCCCTCTGCGCCAGGCGATACGCAATGCGTGCGCAGATATCCATCCCTTTTTCGCGGGCGAGGTAGCTGTCGATCAGCATCGGGATGCGCGGCATGGCGTTGGCCTCCTTGTGCTCCACGCCCTTATTATGACATAACCGGATGTATTTATGAAATTATAGATTGCAGGAAGTCGCTGTTTCCGCAACACTTATGAAGTTTGCGCACCAGAAAATTTCCTAATGCGCGGTGCTTCCCTGGTGCATTCGGGCGTCCAAGGGTCCTCAGCGCCTGGCCTCCGCCTTGGCCTTGGAGAGCGCCACGAAGAGCTGCTTGGCCTGCGGCGCCTTCGGGTGCGCCTTGATAAAGGCCACCAGGGCCGCGATGCCGTCGTCGATCTTTCCTGATTCGGCCAGCGACGCGGCAAGTCCGCATGCCGCGGACTCGTCGTCGGGCGACAAGGCAAGTACCTGGCGGTACAGGCCGGCCGCTTCGGCGAAGGTGCCGCTCAGCGCGTGCGCGTCGGCGCTGCCGGACAGCGCGCCCACGCACTTCGGATCGATGCGCAGGGCCTCGTTGAAGGAAACGAACGCCTCGCGCGTGTTGCCGCTTTCAAGCAGCGCCTGGCCCAGGTTCGCGTGGGCCTCGGCATACTCGGGCTTGGCCGCCAGCGCCTTGCGGTAGAAGGTTATGGCCATTCTGAGGTCGCCGTCCTGGTGGCACAGCACACCCAGATTCATGGCCGCGTCGGCGAACTTGGGATCCGCCTCCAGAACCTTATCGTATTCCTCGACGGCGCGCTCCTTGTCTCCGGATTTCTGTAGCGCGACGCCCAGATTGAAGCGCGTCTTCACGTCCGAGGGATCGGCGGCCAGGGCCTTTTCGTACTGTGCGATCGCGGCGTCCCAGTCGCCTTTGGCGGCGGCGCCCGCGGCATGGATCGCGGCCGACTCGCTGTCGCCGCTCAGCAGGTTTTCGGCTCGCATGGCCAGACGCCCTGCTTCCTCTACCTTGCCCGCCCAGCTGAGGGTCTTGGCGAGGTTTTTCAGCGCGACGCCCTGGGCTTTGGCGTCCAGCCGCGCGAGCACCTCCTTCTTCACCGCTCCGGCGGCCTGCGCGTTCCAGTTCGCGGCGGGCGCGAGCCACTTCCGCCCGGCGAGCGCGTCGAGTACTCCCAGCGCCAGCATCCAGTATCCCTCGACGTCGCAGTGCACGTGATCGAGAAAGAGGCCCGCATCGGGGATGCCGTGCGGCGAAGCCTGTTCGGCGGCCGCGGCGAAGTCGTACAGCACGGCGTTTTGCGCGGCGGCGGCGGAGCGCACCGCCTGCTGCATCGAATCGAAGGCCCGCAGCGGGCAGATGTCCTCGTTGAGCGCGCGCTGGAAGGCGGCCTTGGCCTTGCCGAAGCGCTCCAATGCGTAGAGCGCCTGGCCCGCGCGGTACTGCGCCTCGGCGTGGCGGTGGTCGAGCGCCAGCGCCTGCTCCAGCGCGGCGAGCGCCGCCTGCGGCTCGTTGGCCGCGAGTTTCGACGTACCTTCGGCCACCAGCGCTTCGGCGCGCCGCGCGTCCTCGGGCTTCAGACCGGCGGTGTGTTCGCTCTTGAACGGCGCGCAGTCCTTCAGATTTGCGGCGGGCACGACAAAAAGGATCTCGGCGCCGGCGCTGCGCGCGATCGCGGCCATGCGTTCGAGGTTGAAACGGTAATGCGACAGCACGCCGGCCTGCCATCCGTCGTCGCGACTGTAGTCCTTGGGGCCCACGGAGGCGTCCAGGATCGCCTTCACTTCTTCGTCGAGCACCGCTTCGCCCTTCTTCGGCGCGGCGACGCTTGGGCGCAGGAGTCCGCGCACGGCCGTGTAGACGCGCGAGCGCGCCAGCAAGGAATCGTGCAGCGCGGGCGGCGCGTCGATGCGTTCGCCGTACGTGCGGCGCTCGAGGAACTCGTTGTGGCCGCTGTACACGACGAAGAGGTCGGGCTCGTACTGTGCTAGTTCCTCCATCAGGCGCGCAACGCGGTAGCTCGCGTAGCTGATGCCGCCGGCGTTGACGACCTCGTAGCGGTGCGCCGGGTCGGCGGCAGGGAGCAGCTCGCGCAGCATGCCGCAAAAGGAGAGGGGATCCTCGTAGGGGTGGCCGTAGGTCGTTGAACCGCCCAGGCAGAAGACGCGCCGCGTGCCGGAGGGCTTGCGCGCCGCGAAGTGCTGCGCGTTGAACCAGCGCAGCTTGTTCTGCGCGGTCTCCATCTCCGAACCGCCGGGGTTCTTCACGAACAGCGGCGACGAGCCGGCGAAGCCCAGATAAGGGTCCTCCGCGTAAAGCACCGGCTTTACGCCTGCGAGCCACAGCGCGCATTCGAGGACGGCGAAGAAGAGCACGAACGCGGAGGCCGCGAAGAGCGCCTTCTTCCACCACGTCAAACGCGGCGCGGGGCGGGGGCCGGTGGTTGGTTCGGGCATGGCAGGAGCTCGAAGCGGATTGCACAGCGCCGCGACCGGTCTCAACCGGAAGGCGCCGCGCCACTTTACCATGACGGCGGGCGCGGCGCGTGGCCTTGAAAAGCGCTCATGCCGGGAGGAAAAGGGGCCTATGGCCACCGTTCCGAACCGCAACCGCGTGCACCTCAGCACACTCTGCCTCGCCTTCGTGGTGGCCAGCGCCTTCTACGGCGTCAACATGCAGCCGGAGGAGACGCGCTTCCGCGACCAGCGCCTAACGGTCTGGACCTACGGGTGGCCCTGCACGGTCATCCGCGATTACGCGTTCGACGGCGGCCTGCGGGGGCGCACCGTGTACGCGGAGAGCGTGATGGCGAATGGGGCCATCGCACTTGTGGTGATCGCGCTGTTGGGCTGGATGCTGGAAAGCAGGAACTGGAAGCGCGAGGCCGATCGCGCGGAAAAGTTGGGCGCAATCCCGCCGGCCGAGGCGCCACCGCGCCGGGACGAGACGCCGGGCGAATAGCGGCTATGCTGGAGCCGCCGGACCGCCGGCAGGCTCCGGTCTCTTAAAAGGAGGCACCGTGTCCACGCAACCGCTGAAGGTCGCCATCGTCGGGGCCGGCCACCGTTCGCTCGCGTACGCGCGTTTCGCCATCGACCACCCCGACCGCATGAAGGTGGTCGCCATCGCCGAACCCAGCGACGTGCGCCGCGCGCGCACCGCCGAACTGCACGGCGTGCCCGCGGAGAACCTCTTTCGTTCCTACCAGGAACTGGCCGCGAAGCCCAAACTCGCCGACGCCGTCATCAACGGCACGATGGACAAGATGCACTTCGAGAGCTCTCTTCCGTTCGTCGAGAAGGGCTACGACCTGCTGCTGGAGAAGCCCATCGCGCGCACCGAGCGCGAGGTGCGCGACCTGATCGCGCTGGCGGGCAAACACGGCCGCAAGGTCATGATCTGCCACGTGCTGCGTTACGCGCCCTTCTACGCGAAGGTGAAGGAGGTGCTCGACAGCGGCGCCATCGGATCGCTGGTGGCCATGCACACCAGCGAGAACGTCAGCTACCACCACATGGCGGTGGGCTTCATCCGCGGGCGCTGGAGCAACACCGAGCGCAGCAACCCGATGCTGCTGGCGAAGTGCTGCCACGATACGGACATCATCGCGTGGCTGTTCAGCGGCATCCCCGCGCGCCGCGTGGCCAGCTTCGGCTCGCTGATGCAGTTCAAGCCCTCGAACGCGCCGGCGGGTTCGGCCAAGCGCTGCCTCGACGGCTGCGAAATCGAGGCCACCTGTCCGTATTCGGCGCGCATAAACTACGTCGAGAAGGGGATCTGGAAGACCTACGCGTGGGAGCCCATCGAGCACCTCAAAAATCCGACGAAGGAGCAGAAGCTCGAGTCCCTGCGCACCGACAATCCGTACGGGCGCTGCGTCTGGCATTGCGACAACGACGTCGTCGACCACCAGACGGTGATCGTCGAGTTCGCCAACGGCGCCACGGCCACGCACAACATGCTCTGCGCGACGGCGCGCGCGACGCGCACGATCCATCTGGTCGGCACCGCCGGCGAACTGGAAGGCGATATGGACGCCGGCCGGTTGGAACTGCGCAAGCCGACGCTGGTGGCCGGGCCGGAGTGCACGCGCGAGACCATCGACTTGGGCCTGACCGGCAGCCAGATCGACAGCGGCCACGGCGGCGGCGACGGGCGCCTGGTCGAGGACTTCGTGCGCTTCCTGCGCGGCGAGCCCGCGTCGAAGGCGACCACCCGCATCGAGGACTCGCTGACCGGCCACCTAATCGCCTTCTGCGCCGACACCGCCATGCGCGAACGGCGCGTGGTGGAGCTGCCCGTGTAGTCAGATTGCACCCAAAAGAGATTCTGACTCGATCTGACTGTCTTATATTCACTTTCGGGATAATCTATTAAATCATTATAATACATTTAGTTATAATTTTCAATGCGCCATGTGATTGATGGTGTTTGGTGCCAACTCTTGGTGTATAAACAGGTCAGATGAAGTCATATAAGTCAGGGGGCCGACCCGTGCCGACGATCGCAACTTCCCGAGGAACCGCGGAACTCGTCGACGCCATCCGAGGCTCGATCCGTTCCGGGCACTACACGGCCGGGCGTTACCTGCCGTCGGTGCGGCAGCTGGCCGGTGAGCACGGCGTCTCGCCCGAGACCGTGCGCCGCGGCCTGCTGGCCCTGGCGCGCGAAGGCCTGCTTCAGCCGCGCCCGCGGCAGGGCTTCATGGTCCGCACGTCGGAAGACGGGGCCACGACGCTGGGGCCCGTAGCGTACGTCACGCAGTACACCAGGGACCTCAGTGACGCGCAGCCGGTCAACTGGGCGCTGGACCGCACGCTGCAGATCGCGGCCGGCCGGCGCGGCTGGACCACGCTGGGCACGCACGCGGCGGGCGTCGCGCCCGAACGCTTCCGCGAACAGCTGGCGACGGCGCGGACCTGGGCCGTGGTGCTCGATACGCTCAGTCCGGAACTGGCCGACCTGGTGCGGGCGTCGAACCTGCCCGTCGTGATGGTGAACTCCTGGCTGGAAGGGTCGGACTTCGACACCGTGCTTCAGGACAACTACCTCGGCGGGTTCCTGGCCGCGAAGTACCTGGTGGCCTCGGGCGCGAAGCGCATCGCGTGGGTCAATCCTGTGGCGCAGTACTGCCACAGCCGAGAACGCTTCGCCGGCGCGGTCGCCGGGCTGGCGGCGTGCGGGCTTTCCTTCGATCCCGAACTGATCGTCGACGCCGGCGGCGACGAAGCCAGCGACGAGACCGAGCGCCGCCTGCGCGCGTTGTTCAAGGGCAAGCAGCGCCCCGACGCGGCGCTGGTTTTCTGGAAAGGCATCGCGCAGCGCACGGTGGCCGTCGCCCGCGACTGCGGCTTGCGCGTCGGCCGGGAGCTGAAGGTCGTCGGCTGGTGCGTCGAGGAACTCTACGAGAGCGAACATTGCTCGATTTACGCCGGCGGCCCCACGCCGCCCGCGATCGTATGGCGGGCGTCGACGATGGCTGACGCGGCGTTGGATCTTCTGGAAGCTCGGCGCAAAGGCGAAGGCCGAACCGGCGCGCAGGCGGGCGCGATGCCCGTGCGGGTGCTGGTGCCCACGCGTGTGCGCCTCGCGGACCGGAAATAGGCGAACGAACGAATTACCGGAACGGTGGACAACGGAGGTGAGCGATGACGGTTCGGAGCGTGCACGGCGGTCTCGGGATGCTATTGCTGGCCGTTCTCGCGGCAGCCCATGCCCGCTCGGCTGAGGCGCCCGCGGAGATTCCGGCGGAACTCCGCGTCAAGCGCGAGGCCGTCTTCGAGTTCGCCGAGGCACCGGCCGTCACGCGCAACGGCGACCAGGTCTCGATCCGTTTTGTCACGAAGGGCTTCTGCGACGCGACGGTCGCCGTCGAGCGCGACGGCGGCGAGATCGTGCGGCACCTGGCCAGCGGCGTGCTGGGCGAGAACGCGCCGCCTCCGTTTCAGAAGAACAGCAAAGAGCAGACCGTGGTCTGGGACGGGAAGGACGACTGCGGCAAGTACATCGACGATAAGGAAAACTGCATCGTGCGCGTGTCGCTGGGGCTCAAGCCGCAGTACGAGAAGAGCCTGTTCTGGGATCCGAGGAAGCGCGTCTCGGTCGGAGGTGCCGGAGAGGCCTGGACCGAAGACGTTATCGCCGCGCCCGCGCCCGAAGGCGTCTACGTCTACGACGGCAACGGCGTCGACCACCTGCGCCTGTTCGACCACAGCGGCAACTACGTGCGCACGATCTACCCGTTCCCAGCCGCCAAGCTCAAGGACGTCCAGGGCCTGGAGTGGAAAGACTACCCACAGGGCTACTCCCGGCCGCAGAAGCACGGCTTGAATCAGAACACCTTTCTCACCGCGGGCCAAGGCACCAACCGCAAGCAGTTCTCCGTGCCGGGCGCGTTCGGCATGGCGGTGCATGGCGAACGCATCGCGCTGGTGAAGCTCTGCCTCAGCCGCCTGTCCACCGACGGCTCCACCGGCGGCCTGGACCTGAGCGGCCCGCAGACGTGGTTCAACGCCGAGAAGGACAAGAAGTGGGATGGCGACCTGGCCAAGGACACGCGCTGCTGTCCGTACTCCGTCGCCTTCAGCCCCGATGGCAAGCGCCTTTACATGGCGGGTTTCTCGAACTACTCGCGCGGTTGGGGCGGGCGCGGAACGAAGACCTGGCAGGGCGGCGTGACCGTCATGGACTACGAAGGCGACGCGCCGCCTAAGATCTTCTGCGGGGAGATGGACCGCGACAGCGGCCTGACGCCTGGCGTGGCCTGCGACGGCCAAGGCCGCGTGTACGTCGCCGATTACATCCGCAACTGCGTGGACGTTTTCGATACGAGCGCCAAGCTGCTCAAGAGCGTGAAGGTCAACCGCCCGGTGCAGGTACATGTGGCGCCCAAGACCGGCGAGATCTGGGTCTTCTCGTGGAATCTGAACGGCTCGATCTGGGCCCGGCATCCGGGCCTGAAGGGTCAGTCCGACAAGGTGCCTGCCAAGCTCACGGTCATCAAGTCGTTCGACGACCCCAAGACGGTGGCGTCCTATGACCTGCCGTGGGTGATCCGCAGCGGCGGCGACGCCGGCTGGGGCGATCCGACTTGCGGCAGCGACGTCCGCGCGTCGGTGGACTTCTGGGCTGCGGAGCCGACCGTGTGGCTGAACCCCGGCGGCGCGGCAGCCAGCCGCGGATACGGCGAGGGCGACAAGGAGGACTTCAACTTCCGCGACGCCTGGGGCAAATCCAACCTCCTAATGCTGCGGCCCAAGGGCGGCAAGCTGGAAGTCGCCTGCGACCTCGGCAAAGAGGCCGCAGAGCGCGTCGTGCGGTTGAAGAGCAACAAAGGCCACCAGCGCCTGTACGTCAACCCGGCCAACGGCAAGTTGTACGTTACCGAGAACGAGCATTGGGTCGGCGGCGGCAGCTTCCACACGCCGCTGGTGATCGATCCGGGCTCGGGCAAGGTGAGCTCGATCGAGCTTCCCATACAGTGGGCGGAAGACATGACCTTCGACATCAAGGGCCGCGCGTATCTGCGGCAGGTGGAGCCCGCGCACCGGGTGCTGCGCTACGACTCCGCCACCTGGCGCGAGATTCCTTGGGACTACGGCGAAGAGGGCATGGACAAGGGCTCGGCGATCATCGCCGGCCTGGCGCTGCCTTCCGATTCGTCAGGCGACTATTCGCAGGGCGGCCTGTACGTATCGCCGCGCGGCCACATCGCCGTAGCGTGTGCGACCAAGGGCGCGCCGCTGACGCCCGAGCAAGCCAAGCGCAAGGACCCCGCGCTGGGCGGCGGCAAGAAGTACGCGCCGCCGGGCTATCCCGGCCGCAACTTCGCGGGGCTCAACGGCGGCTGCGTGCACATCTGGGACGAGTACGGCCAGGAAGTGATGCGCGACGCGGTGCCTGGCATGTCCGGCATCGACGGGCTGGGCATCGACGCCGAGGACAACGTCTACCTGATGTCGCATATCCCGCGCGTCTACGACCACAAGAAATACTTCAACTTTATCAGCGGCACGCTGATGCGGGTTCCGGCGGGCAGGAACAAGTGGCTCTCGGATAACGCAAATGCGCCCATTCCGCTGCCGGACGCGGACAAACCCAAGCGCAGCCCGGACATTTCGGGCTACACCATGAACAGCGTGTGGATTGAAGGCGCCGACTGGTTCTACGGGGGCGTGGGCAACTGCTCATTCAAGATCGCGCCCGGCTGCATCTGCTGGCAGCAGAGCCGCTTCACGCTGGACTACTTTGCGCGTTCGTTCGCGCCCGAGACCGACCAGTTCAGCGTTGCGGTGCTGGACAAGAATGGCAATCTGATCATGCGCATCGGCCAGTACGGCAACGTCGACGACGGCGCACCGCTGTCGAAGGACCCGCAGTGGACCGCGCCGAACCCGAAGCCCTTGGGTGGCGACGAGATCGCGCTGATGCAGCCCAGCCACGTCGCGACGCTCTCCGACCGTTACCTCTACATCGGAGACGTCGGCAACGGCCGCATCGTGCAGGCCAGGCTCGGATACCACCAGGACGCGAAGGTGCCGCTGCGCGGCGTTCCGGACGCGGCCGGAAAGTGAGTTCCGGGCCAACGACCATGCGTATTCTCTTCATCGGGAACAGTCACACCTACTTCAACGGCATGCCGTTCATGGTCCGGCACATGCTGCGCCAGGGGGGCGGCCGCAGGCCGACGTCAGCATGGTCGCGCCCGACGGGCGGCCGCTTTCGTGGCACGTGAAGGAGCCCACGACGCGGCTTGCGATACGCATGCATCCGTGGGATCGCATCGTGCTCCAGCAGCAGACCCATCCCTTCGCCGGATACGACGCGCTGGCCGAGGACTTCGCCGGACTGGAACCGCACCTGCGCTTCGCGGGCGCGCCGGTCACGCTCTGCATGGTCTGGTGCCGCAAGGGCCAGGCGGAACTCCAACCGGAGATCGACGCGGCGGCGATACGCTTGGCGCGGGAGCAGCGCATCGCGCTGGCGCCGGTCTCTCGCGCCTGGCACCGCATCCAGGCCGACCGCCCGGAGATCGAGCTCTACCAGCCCGACGGTTCCCACGCCAGCCCCGCGGGGTCGTACCTGGCCGCCTGTATCTACTTCGGCCTCTTCATGCACCGATCGCCCGAGGGGCAGGACGCCCGCATCCAGGCCGGCGGCATGACCCTGGTTGATTTGCCGCCGGATGCCGCGGGCGCGTTGCAGGAAGCGGCTTGGCAGGCGCTGCAATCCCAACCCGTACGGCAAGGAGTAGCCTGATGCCACGCACCAGCCTTTTTTCTGTGCTCTTGCTTATCGCCGTCGCGGGGACGCAGGCCGAGGAACTCTCCTGGGCCAAGGTGCCCGAAATGAAAGTCGACGCGGCGTCCAGCCAGCGGACCGTCACCTTTGAACTCAGCCGCATGGCCGACGTCGAAGTTGCGATCGTCGATCCGGCCACCGGCACCGTGGTGCGGCACCTTGCGGCGGGCGTGCTGGGCAAGAACCCGCCCGTGCCGCTCAAGGCGGACTCGGCGGCGCAGCAGATCGTCTGGGACGGCAAGGACGATTACGGCCAGACGGCGGCAGATGCGTCGAAACTTGCCGTGCGCGTGCGCGCGGGCATGGGATCGAAGCTGAAGCAGATCGTGGGCGGCGATCCGTACGCGTTCTACAGCAAGGAGATGGGCCAGGGCGACCATGCGGCTTGGCGCCTGACCGGCATGGAGGTGAAATCGGACGGCAAAGTGTACGTGATGGGCAACGCCGACAACTATGGCCCGCCCGCGATTCGCCAGTACGACCCGAAGGGCGATTACCTGCGTACGGTCTTTCCGCCGCCTGCCGGCAAGCCGCTCGACGCGATGAAAGGCTGGGGCGTCAACGTGTGCGAGGACGGTAGCTACACGCCGCAGTACAACGACCTCAGTTCGCCGGCGCTCTCAAAGACGCCCATCTGCGGAACGCGCGGCGCGATCGCCGATCTGGTGCCGTCGGCCGATCCGAACAGCCTGCTGATCAGCTTCGGCTACCGCCTGATGACGATCAACACGGACGGCACGATCCCCGAAAAGCCGGTGCTCGAGGACAGATTCGTCAACGAACCTTCGATCATTGCGGACGGCAAGAAGGACGAGACCGCCGTGGTCGGGCCGATGCAGGTTGCCCCGTCGCCGGACGGAAAGAGCTTTTACCTGAGCGGCATCTTCGGCGCCGCATCTACGGGACGAAACCGCACCGGCGCGTCGAAGACCGGTTTCTGGCGCGACGGACAGATATTCAAGGTGGATGCCGCGACGCGCAAAGCCGCGGTCTTTTTCGCGCTGCCCGAGGACAAGGTGCTCGGCGACTTCAAGGAACGCGGCCCGTCGGCGATCGCGGACTTCAAGTACGGTACGTACGCCGCGCTTCAGGGCGTTACCGCCGACGCGGAAGGCCACGTCTTCGCGTGCGACCGCCAGAACAAGCGCGTCCTGGTCCTGAGCGGCGAGGGAATGATCCTGCGCGAGATCCCCGTCGAATACCCCGACGCGGTCGCCGTCAGCCCGAAGTCGAAGGCGCTGTACGTGACGACGCGCTTCGGCCATTTCCATGGCGCGGGCAAACTGACGCTGCTCAAGTTCAACGACTGGAGCAAGGACACCGCGCCCGCCGCCACCGAGGCGCTGTGCCCCGTGCACCACTTCGACCAGACCACTTACCTGGCCGCGGTCGAATCGAACGGCGAGACCTTCGTCTGGGTCGCCTACGCGGCGCTGCCGGTGCGCGTGTACAAGGATGCGGGCGCGGGCCTGCAACTCGTGAAGGATTTCTACGAGGCTGGCCCGCAGCGCGCGCTAGACTTGCAGCACTTCATCGTCGACCCAAAGACCGAGAACGTGTATGTCGCCGACGGCTTCAACAACTGCTTCCTGTTGAACGATTGGGCCAAGCCCCAGTTCAAGAAGCTCATGGTGGACGAAGAGACGCCGCTCCGTGCGCTTAGCCTCGCCATCGATCCGCGGAACCGGTGCCTGTACACGCACCAGGACCGTCGCGCGGTGGCGCGGTTCCGGATGGACGGCGCGTTCATGGATCCGGCGCCGCCAGACGGCTCAAAGGAGAACGCATTCACGCCGGTGGTCAGCAACGACTGGCGCATCGGTCTCGGCATGGGCGACCGCGGTATCGCGGTGGCCTTCGACGGGAGCCTGGTGACTATGAACGCGCTGGGCACGGGCGCGGACTACGGCGGCCACTTGCGCTTCCACGCCGCCGGGAAAGAGAAGGGGCCGAAGGACGGGTTGCTCTTCAAAACATTCGAAAAGGTCCGCGCGGCCGGCGTGCGCTTCGACCTGCAAGGCAACCTGTATGCAGGAAAGTCCGACGGCAAGGTGGAGAACCTGCCCAAGGGCTTCGAGAAGGACCGCAACTTGTTGGACAGCACCGGGCGGATCTACAAGTTCGCGCCGACGGGCTCGCGCGGCGGCAACCTGTTTCCCACCGAGCCTGAAGCGCCGGCGAAGGTGTACGAAGTGCCCTTCGGCGCGATCAGCCCGTCGTTCTCCCGCACGCCTTGGTTCGGCGTGGACGGCTACGGGCGAATCTATTATCCGTCCAGCCTGTTGCCGCGCGTCGGGGTGGTGGATAACGAAAGCAACGCGGTCCTATCGTTCGGAACCTACGGCAACCGCGATTCGATGGGCGGTCTGGAAGGCGACCTGGTCCCGACGCCCGACATCCCTCTCGCGTATCCGCATTGCGTGGACGCAACCGACGACTGGATCTACGTCAGTGACATCGTCAACATTCGCTTGCTGCGCATCGAAAAGACCTTCATGCTCAGCGCCACGGCCAAGGGCCAGTGAGGATTCGCGAGTATGGAATGTCCGTATCCGACGTATGAAGACGTGATGAACGAGTGCCGCGCGATCGCCGCGCAGGCGCCGGGGATCGCTGCCTACCAGGAGATCGGCCGTTCCGCCCAGGGCCGGTCCATTCCGCTGCTGACGGTGACGGATCCCGCGATTCCTGATGAACGCAAGAGTGTGCTGCTGGTTTCGGGCGGCACGGACGGGAACGAGGAGGTCGGGCGCGCGGTGGCGCTGGGTCTCGCGCGAACGCTGCTCGAGCCTCAGCACCGCGTCCACCTGCAGCGCCAGGTTGTGCTGGTGGTGCCGGTGACGAATCCAGACGGCACCGCCGGCAACCTGCCCGATAAGCAAGGCAACGGCGCCGTTCCTGCCACGCAAGTCCACCTCCCGGGCCAGCCTCCGGCGACCGCCGAAGGCCGCGCGTTGCGTGAGCTGGTAGAAGCCTGGATTCCCGACGCGCATTTCGATTTCCACGGCCTGGCCGGCGGCGGCATGGGCGACAGCGCGTACCTGTACCCGACGGTCAACCATAAATGGTCGATACCGACCTTGTACGAAGTCGCTCGCGAGATGAGCTTCGCCGGCGCGAAGGCCGGCTATCCGCAGGACGGACAGCTGCGGCTATGGATGGAGCCGCGCCACAACCTGCCCGGCTGGCTGGCGCGGAACCACGGCTGCTTCTGCATGGTGCTCGAGGGCACGGAGAACTACTACCCGATCGAGGACAGCGTGCGCGCTGGGCTCGCGCGGCTGCTGCGCGTGATGGAGATCGGCGAGGAAGTGCGTTTTTTCCAGCACCATGCCAACTATCCGTGCGACGTCGTCAGCGGCGGGCGCATGGCGGCCTTGATGCCCTTCGGCGAGGACTACACGGCGCGACGACGCTCGCGGCGCGCGATCTCGCAGATGATCCTGGAAGGCGTGCCGTGGTTCGGGCGCACGCCCGTCGACCGCGGCTGGACGGCGACGATCGCGTTCCCGGTGGAGGAGTCGGTGAAGACCCTGCCCGAAGGCATGGTGTTTCAGGCGACGCTCGACCGCCGCGCGCAGATCAACGCCGTGCGCTGGCACGGCCGCGAGTTGGAACGGGCGCAGTGGCAATCGTGGCCGACGCAGGCGGGCATCGTGGTGCGCGCGCAGGTGCCGGAGGCGCCGCGCAGGGGGATGAACGAACTGAAGATCGCCTACGAAGTTCCCTTCAGGCGCCACGTCGAGCCCCAATAACCGAAGATCGGCATGGGCAAGAAGTGAACGGCCCGGACGATCTTCCGTCCGGGCCGTTTCTGTTATTGGACAGGAGATGCCAGCGGATCAGTCGTCGTTCTTCTCCGACTTCTCTTCGCCCTGTTTCTTGCCGCTCTTCTTGTGCTTTTCGCCTCTCTTCTCGGCGCCCGTCTTGGCATCATCGTCATCGTCGTCGTCTTCATTCTCGCCTTCATCGTCCTCGCCGGACTTCAGGACCTTGCCGTCGGCGTCCACGACGACTTCGTACTTCTTGTCGCCTACCTTGCCTTCCAGCTCGTAGACGTCCTTACTGGCCTTCGTCTCCTTCTCGGCTTCGGTCAGGACCAGGCCCTTCACCGCGTCTGTGGCGGCCTTCTTGACGTTCTCGGGAACGTCCTTCAGGTCGACCTTCACCTCTTTTTCGCCGCCTTCGTCCTCGGCGACGGCATTCGTCGTGTGCAGTGCGCCCGCCAGCGCGGCGACGGCGAGCAACGCCATCCATCGGTTTCTCATGTCCGTTCTCCTCTTACGGTTCTTCGCTTCAGCACGGCGAAGGCTCACAACGGCCTTCGCTAAAATTCATCGCTGGGCTTTGGCGCCTCGTTGTCCTCGTCCGGCTCGTCGGCTTCGATCTTCAGCACGCGGCCATCTTCGTCCACGACGACCTCGTAGGGCTTGCCTTTGGCCTTGCCTTCGATCTCGTAGACCTTCTTCCCGCCGCGCTGTTCGATCTCGAGGCGCTCGGGCACGAAATCGGGAAACGCAGCGATCATCGCCGCACGCACTTGAGCCGGAAGGTCCATCGCCGGAGTGGCCGCCTTTGCGTCAGCGGCGGGCTTGGCAGGCGATGCGGGTTTGGCGGGCGTGGGCGCGACCGCGGACTTCGGTGCGGGATCAACCGCTGCCGGCGCGGGGGGCGAAGGTGCGGGACCGGCGGCGGGTTGCGCCTGGCGGTTGAAGGCGACGACCGCGGCCATCGTGGCGAGCACCAGCGCGGCGGTGGTGAGCGCCGGGCCCTTCGCGCCCAGTGCCGGCGCGGCTTCCAAGGAAAGACCGGCCTTCGCGAAGCATGCGGATGGATTCACGGCGGGCGGCAGGCAGACGGGCACCTGCGAGCAAGGCGGGCCGGCCAGCTGTGCGTCGAGCGCCGCGCAGAGGCGCGCCGGCGCTGCCTGCGCCGCGCCCTCCCCGAAGAGCCCCGCGACGCCGAGCAGGGAGAGCATCAGGCCGCGCTTGCCGAGACGCTCGCGCAAAACCTTGAGCGTGCGCGCGAGGCGGTCGCGGAGGGTCTCGCGGGGCACGGCCAGGACCTCGGAGGCCTCCGCCAGGTCGGCGCCTTCCTGGAAGCAGAGCACCAGGAGCGCGCGTTCGTCTTCGCCGAGCTGCTGGAGTTCTTCGTGCAGCATGCGTGCAGTCTCGGCGCGCTCGGCGTGTACCGGCGGCGCGTCGTCGGGGCGGGGCATGGGCTGGTTCATGGCGCGTTCCCGGTTGTTTCGCGAACGGCGCGCGCGCGCGGCGTCGACGGCGCACTGCGCGACCGCACGCCGGACGGCGGCGCGGAAGGCACCCAGGTCCGCGAAGCCTTCGCGCCGCGAAAGCAGTTTGAGAAAGGCCTGCTGCACGGCATCCTCCGCGTCCTGGGCTTGGCCGAGGATGCGGAGCGCGAGCCCATAGGCGCGGTCGCGTTGCCACTTCAGCAGCGCGCTCAGCGCCTCCTGTTCCCGGGCGCAGCGCCATTGTTCCAGGCGTTCGGCGGCCCAGCGGTCGCGTTCAGCTTCGGTCATGCCCATCCGTTCCTTTGCATCCTGCGCGTAGCAGCCGGCCTGCGCGGCGTCGAAATATCGAGCGCGAAGTGAAAATTATACCTAAACGGGCATGGGAAGGCGCCATGCCTGCCTTCAAAAGAGGCGCCGCAGCCTCTCGAGTGCGCCACAGTGGGCGTAAGCCCTTGACGGGCCGCAGGTGCTCATGGTGCATGAGTGCCGGTCCGGGGAGACGGGTTCGAGGAGGCGCAAATAGAGGAAACATGCAAAAAATGGCAGGGGGCACTAAATACACCGAAGGGTAGTCCTGGTAGTTTAGTGCAAATACAAGGAGGCCCCACATGCCGACCGAGAAACCCAACGTCCTGCTGGTCACCGCCGACCACTGGCCCGCCGCGCTGCTGGGCGTGGCCGGGCATCCGTCCGTCCGCACGCCGACGCTCGACCAACTGGCGCTCAACGGCACGCGTTTCACCAACGCCTACGCCGAGTGCCCCGTTTGCATCCCTGCGCGGCGCACCCTGATGACCGGCACGCAGCCGCGTACGCACGGCGACCGCGTCTACAAGGACCGCCTGCGCATGCCGGCGGTGCCGACGCTGGCGCAGACCTTCCGCGACGCCGGCTACCAGGCCGCGGCCGTCGGCAAGCTGCACGTTTTCCCGCAGCGCGACCGCATCGGCTTCGACGACGTGATCCTGTGCGAGGAAGGGCGCATGCAGTACGCCGTGGCCGACGATTACGAGCTCTTCCTGGCCGAGCGCGGGCACGCGGGCGAGTTCTTCGGGCACGGCATGAGCAACAACGAATACCACACGCGCGCGTGGCACCTGCCAGAAAACCTGCACGTCACGCACTGGGCGACGCGCAACATGTGCCGCACGATCCAGCGCCGCGACCCCACGCGCCCGGGTTTCTGGTACCTCAGTTACATGCATCCGCACCCGCCGCTGGTGCCGCTGCAGGCCTACCTGGACCTGTATCGCGAGGTTCCCATCGACGAACCGGTCTGCGGCGAATGGGCCCGCGATCCGGAGCGCATTCCGTACCTGCTGCGCGCGCGCCAGCGCATCGACACGCCCTTCGATGCCGTGCAGGTCCGCGCGGCGCGCCGCGCCTTCTATGCGCTTTGCACGCATATCGACCACCAGCTGCGCCTGGTGATCGGCACGCTGCGCGAGGAAGGGCTGGTCGACAACACGATCGTCTGCTTCAGCTCCGACCACGGCGACGTCCTGGGGGACCACGGCGTCTGGGCCAAGCGCACCTTCCTGGAGGGCTCGGCGAACATTCCGATGATCGTCGCCGGCGCGAAGGGCGGCGCGCGCGTGCCGGCGGGCGCGATCGATGACCGCCTGGTCGGCTGGGCCGACGTGATGCCGACGCTGTTGGAACTGGCGAGCGTCGAAGTCCCCGCGACGGTGGAAGGCTGTTCGATGTTCGGCGAGCGCAAGCGCGAGCACTTCTACGGCGAGTGCGGTGAAGGCCTATCCGCCAACCGTATGGTCCGCGACGCGCGCTACAAGCTGATCTACTATCCGGTAGGCAACCGCGTGCAGCTCTTCGATCTTCAACAAGACCCGCGCGAGTTGAACGATCTGGCCGAGGTCTCCGCGCTGTCCGGTGTGCGCGAACGGCTGACGGAGATCCTGATCGAGCATCTGTACGGCGAGGACGAGGCCTGGGTGCAGGGCGGAAAGCTGGCCGGCCTGCCGGATCGCGAAACCCCGCCGCCGGTTAACCGGGGATTGACCGGCCAGCGGGGAACCCACTGGCCCCTGCCGTCGCATGCCAAGCCGTTCGAAGCGTGATGGCGGTTACTTGTTCTCTCCGGCCTGCAGCTTCGCGCGCTTGAGCCAGGACTCCGGCGTCGAGTACAGCGCGCTCAGCGCCGGCGCGAACTCTGCGACCGTCGAGAAGGCGCGCATGGCTTCGACGCGACGGCCCACGGCCAGGTAACCGCGGCCCAACTCGTCGCTGAAGCGTTCCTTGCCCAGTTCCTCGACATACCAGGCCTCGATCACCGCGATGGCGCCCGCGCGGTCGCCGGCCAGCTTCATCGTCTCCAGGAGCGCCTGGTAGACGACGTCGCGGCTTTCCCCCTGGATCGGCTTGGCTCCGTTGAGCATCAGGCGGTAGGCGTCGGCGGCCTCGGGGAAGCGCCCGCGCAGGTGCTCGGCCAGGGCGGCGAGCACCTGCGGCAGCGGATCGGCGACGTCCGGCGCTTCGGGCGCCAGGTCGACGGCACGCCGCGCTATCTCGGCAGCGTCTTTGTGGCGGCCTTCGGCCAGGGCGACTTCAGCCAGCAGCACCCACAGCTGCCGCGCGCGGTCGTTCTGCACGCCGGCCAGCGCGAAGCGTTCGGTGCGGCGGGTCTTGATGGCGCGCATGATCTCACTCGCCGCGTTGCTCTTTACGGCGCGCGGCCAGACGCCGTTCATGATCGCGCCCGCCAGGTGCAGGACCAGCTGGTTCGAGGCGACCTGCACGGCCGAGCCGTCCGGCGCGACGAGGACCTGGGTCGGTTGCACGTGCATCAGCGCGTTGACGTGGGCCTCGCGCGCCGGCTGCATCGAGAAGTCGGGCAGGGCGCGCCAGGATTCGGGCGCCTTATCCGGCTGCTGGCCGACGATCTTCCACAGTTCGGGATCCGCCTTCGCTCCGAACCACGACTCGAGTTGCGCGCCGGTGCCCGGCGTGTTCGAGTGCATCGCGTCGAGCCACAAGTTCGGGAAGATGATCTCCGGCTCGAAGGGCAGTCCGCGCAGTTCGGCGATCTGACGCGTTAGCTTCTGGCGGCGCTCGGCATATTCGTGCGGGACCAGCTTGCGGTCTTGCTCGGCCACCAGTCCTTCCAGGGTCACGCGGTGGAGGTTCGCCTTCACGGCCACGCCCCCGATCTCCACGGTAGCGTCGAGTGCCTGGGCGTTCCCATCCATCGAGGGGAAGCGCGGAGCGCGCGCGGCGCCCTGGGCATCCGCGGCGGCCAGGCGACGTCCGGCTGCCGGCTGCGGCGTGCCCGAGAGGAAGCGCATGCGCACATTTCTCTGTGCGAGGTCGGCGCCTGGCTGGATGCCGTTGCGTTCGATCTGGAATCTGCGGTACATCTCCTCGCTCTCGAGCACCAGGAACGCGGTGCCGCGGCTGAGCACGCCCGTCTCTTTCGCCAGGGCGACGACTTCGGTGTCGCGTCCTTCGCCCTGCAGTTCGCCGATGCGCGCGCGCGCGGCCAGCTTGGCGACGGCGCGGTTGGCGGGTTCCACGGCCGGCAGCTTCACCAGCCAGGTGCGTTCGTAGGCCTCGCCGTCGAACGTCCCACGCAGGCGCACGCGAAACTCGCCGGGCTGCTCGTAGCTACCGTACAGCGTGGTGCTGGCGTCCATCGGAATGCCGCCGGCTATGTTGGCGTATAGCACGGGAGACACGTCGGTGCCTTCGCCGGCCTTTTCTTCTGCGGGGCGGATGGTCAGCCGCGCGTCGCGCAGCACCGGGCCGCGCAGCATCGCCGCCAGGCGGCGGCCGGTGGCGTCCGGCGGCGCGAGGCCGTCCAGGCGCAGCACGGGTCCGCCCAGCAGGTCGCCCAGCGCGCGGATGGCGGCTTGGTCGCTGCGGGGTTCTTCGCCGCGCAGGCCCATGCCGGGATACAGCGCAAAGGCCTCGGCGTGCAGCACCGCATCGGTGCGTTCGAGTTCCATGCGCAGGGTCTTGGGGTCCAGCTGCCCGCTGCTGGCAACGGCGTCGCCCACCAGGATCAGGCGCGCGCCGGCGCGGACGTCCTTCTCGAAGGCGTCGCGCACGGCGGCCAGCGCCGCGCCGATGTCGGTGGCGCCCAGCGGCTTGATGCGTTCAAGCTCTTCGAGGGCCCCCGCGATGTTCGCCGCGGTGGGAGTTTGCAGCTTGGCATCCTTCGCGCGCGGCTTGAGGTCGAAACTGACGACGGCGAAGCGGTCGTTCTCGCGCAGGGCTTCCAGCGCCGCCTTCAGCGCCGCGCGGGCCGCCGCGAGTTCCTTGGGCGTGCGGCTGCCGGAGGTGTCCACGAGGAAGATCGCGTCGAGCGCCTCGGCGGCCTTCCGGTCGACGGCGCCGGGCGTCATCGTCACGGCGAAGGCGCCGGGCATCTTCTCGTCGATGCGGTGCGCCTGCAGCATCAGGCCGACGGCATCGCGTTCGGCGTGCGCGCCGGCGCCGATCTCGACGACGAAGTCTTCCTTCGGTTCGGTATCCGCGGCGAACTTTGGGCAGACCAGCAAGCTGCCGTCGCCGGTGCGGAAGATCTTGGCGTCCAGCGTCGCGCCCAGGCGCGGGTTCGCGCCCAGGCCGCGGATGCGAGCGTCGAGGTACACATTCGCCGCAGGCAACTTCTCGGCTGCCTCGCCGCGCAGGGGAAAGCGGTAGAGCGTCCTGCCGTCGACGCCGGCGGTCTGTTCGAGCTGCTGCAGGTAGCTGATCACGATCGTCTTGGTGCCCTTGGCAGGGATGGGGAAAACGGTCGCGCGGAAGGTGTTGCCGCCGAGCCACTCGAGCACGCCCGGATCGACGTTCATGCCGTAAACCAGCGTGGTGTACGTGCGGGTGGCCGTGGCGTGGTCGACGAGCGAGGCCTCCATCAGGTCGTGCTCGCTCTGGATCGTCATCGCGAAGCGGTCCACCGCGACGTCGTCGGGTAGGCGGAAGGTGAAGACGCCCTCCAGCAGCTTGTCGGTCTCGTTGGCGAAGACGTGCTTCACCGTGGTTCGCGCGATCAGGCCCTCGATCTCCGCCTGCACAAACAGGTCGCGCAGGCCCAGCACGCGCGTGGAGGCGTCGCCGTCGCTGACCGAGAGCTGCCCGATGGGCACCGTCCCGTCGCGGGCCACGGCCACACCGCCGTCGGTGGAGCGGTGGCGCTCGTTCTTGACCATCGAATGCCCGGTGAGTCCGACCTCGACCGAGTCGTTCGCCGCCTGCTGCGACCAGGGGCCGACTTGTTCGACGGCGCCGGCGGGCGCGGCCCAAGCCAGCGCGGCCAGTGCGGCCAGGCCGGAACGGCAACACATCTTCGGCAGATAAAGAGTCCGTTTCAATACCTCACGCGGACGGCTACTTGTGAGGACCGGCGCAGGAGCTTCGTCAGGCTCACTCACCAGATGCCCTCCGGATATGGCTCGTTCGCCTTCCTCGTCCTGCTTGGTCCGCACGGCGTATCCGCCTTCGCGGCAGGTATTGAAAAGGCCTCTTAGAGATCGCATCGGGGCTCCTCCGGTTGGAATAAGGTGCATCTGCAAACTTGGACGGGAGGGCCGGAGGGGTGGGACAGGATTTCGGTATTTTCCTCATTTCGGATAGCATGCCGGGCATGGACCCCGGCCTGTGCGCCAACTGTCGCCACGTCAAAGCATTGGGCAATGCCCGCGGCAGCGTCTTCTACATGTGCACGCTCGCAGAGCGCGACAGCCGCTTCCTCCGATACCCGCCGCTGCCGGTGCGTAGCTGCGACGGCTACGAGCGGGCTTCTAGCGCGCCAACGCCTGCTAATAAGGAGGAAGGCCCGCCGCCGAAGTAGGCTCGCCGCGTGCACTTCTTCACGTAAGTCCGAATTTTTTGTGCGAAAAGAGGATCGGATAATAGGGGTAACAGATTACTAGCATACTTCGTGCAATGTAACATTTTGCACATAGGGCACTTATTTTGTATCAATTAGTTACAAAGATAATTGAAGAAATGTTTCACGCAAAACAATAGGATGAATTTAGGTGCTCTTCACAATTCTGAAAACCAAGACTTACATGAATGCCAACAGCCGGAGACCAGACACGCGCAGGCATTCGACACCTCCTTAGCTTCCAGCGGTCATAATTTAGGAGCGGGGCATCGCTCCATTTAAAGTTGGCGCGGCAGCGGGTATCATGCCGATAGCCAAAGAGGTACCGATACCAGAGACGCTATGCGCAAAGCCACTCATCTCTCACTGCTTGCCGCGCTGAATCTGCTTTTAGTTGCGGGGCTGCGCGCAAGCGCCATCGAGCTTCCCGACGATGCAATCGGCACGGAGGAACGCTCGTCGTTCCGCGGCATCGTGCCCAAGCAGGAAGAGGCCGTGCAGAAGGGCCTGTCCTGGCTCCAGAAGAACCAGGAGAAGGACGGCTCGTGGGGCAGCGAAGGCCCCGGCGGCCAGTATCGCATGGCCATGACCGGTCTGGCGGGGCTGGCTTTCCTTTCGGCCGGGCATACGCCGGGGCGCGGAGAGTTCGCGAAGACGGTCTCGAAAGCGGTCGAGTTCTGCCTCAAGCACCAGAACCGCGACGGCCTGCTGACGACACCCGACGACGGGCAATCGATGTACGGGCACGGTTTCGCGATGACGTTCCTCGCCGAGGCCTACGGCATGGAGCCGCTCGCCGAGCACAAGGTCGCCATGCGCGACTGCCTGGCCAACGCGGTGAAGCTGACGGCACGCGCCCAGTCGAGTTTCGGCGGCTGGTACTACTCGCCCGACAGCGGCAACGACGAAGGTTCCGTCACGATCACGCAGGTCCAGGCCTTGCGCGCCTGCGCCAACGTCGGGATCCCGCTGCCGCCGCGCCTGATGGAGAACGCGCTCAGCTACATCCACAAGGCCCAGACGCCCGAAGGCGGCGTCCGCTACTCGGCGCGTTTCGGCGGCGCGCCAAGCCCCGCGCTGAGCGCCGCGGGCGCGGAGCTGCTGCTGATGGCCGGGCAGTACGAGGCGCCCGAGACCAAGAAGATGATCGCCTACGTGAAGCGCAACCTGAACGGCTCGGCCACGATCCAGGGGCACTATTTCTACACGCACTTTTACGGCGCACAGGCGATGATGCAGATCGGCGGGACCGACTGGGAGCGCTACTACGAGGACCTGCGCAAGGCGCTGCTCTCGCGGCAGGGCGGCGACGGCTCATGGCGCTCGGAGATCGGCCCCGTCTACTGCACGGCCATCGGCACGATGATCCTCGCCTTGCCCTACGAGTACCTGCCGATCTTCCAGAAATGATCGCGCTGCCGCACCGCGCTCCTTTTGCGGCGCTTCTGGCCGCGAGTTTCCTCACGCTTCCGTTCGTATCCTCGCTTCCGGCCGCGGAGGCGCCCGCGGGCCTGCGTGCGAAGGCGCGGCTGCTGCTGGCGGGCGACAAGCCGCTCGAGGCGCTCGCATTGGCCTCCCGCGCGGTGGCCGATGGGCCGGAGCGCGCCGAGGCCTGGGCGGCGCTGGCCGGGGCGCTCTTCCGCAACGGAGACTTCGACGGCGCCGAACGCGCGGCGCGGCGCGCGCTGGGGTTCGACGCCAAGGACCCCGACGCGTGCGTGGCGCTGGCGCGGTGCCTGTCCACGCACGGACTGGACGCGGAGGCGCGCAAGCACCTCGAGGCCGCGCTGGAGGCGGCGCCTGAGCACACCGTCGCGCTGCGCCTGCTGGCCGGGCAGATGGACTTCAACAACCAGCGCGCCGCGATGCTGGCGCGGATGAAGCGCTACGCGGAACTCGCCCCGCCCGGCGAGCGCCTCTTCGCCGATCACGTTCGGCAGACGCTGAAGGTGCTGGAAGCGGTGGGTGAGAAGCCCCTGAGCGTCTGGCAGCCGGAAAAGGAACTTCCCGAACGCGTCGAGCTGCCGCTGGTGATCGATGGCGAAGGCATGAAGGTGGAGCTTACGATCGGCGGCGCGAAGCGGCTATTTGTCTTCGACACCGGCGAGGAGTCCGTGACGATCTCGCGCGCGACGCTGGAGGCGCTGAAGCTGCCGGCGCTGGCCGAGGTGCCCTATGCGACGGCGACGGGCATGGAGCGCCTGACCGCCGTCTGCCTGCCCGAACTGGCGATAGGCGAAGGCGCGTCGGCGGTGCGAATCGGATCGGTGCTCGCTTACGCCGGCGCGGCCGACATCTTGGGGCCGGGCGTCTTCGGCGCGTACCTGGTGAAAATGGATTTCGACCGCCGCCGCCTGGTCCTGACCAGGCTGGGCGCCGGCGCCGCGCCGCGCGACGAACTACCTGAGGCGCCGCCGGGTTTCGAGCGCGTGCGATTCCGCAGCCTGGGCAGGCTGGTCTGCGCGCCCTTTTCCGTACCCGGCGCGCCGGCGGCCTTCGGCACACGCCCCGCGTGGGCGATGCTCGACAGCGGCTGCGAACTGCCCGCCGTGCTGATGCCGCGCTGCCTGGACGCACTGCGCTCGGCGCGGAAGGACTGGCCGCAGACCATAACGCTGCGCGACCGCCTGGCAGGCGCCGCGCCGGGCGAGGGCAAGTGGCAGACGATGCATGTGCTGCCGTCGTTTTCGGCCGGCGTTTACGGCTACGCGGCGAAGGCCGACGGCGCGGTGTGCGCCGGGTCGGTGGCCGAGATCAACCGCACGCTGGAGACGGAACTCGACGGCATCGCCGGCTGGCCGATGCTGCGTTCGCTCTTCAAGTCCATCGAGATCGACTTTGCGCGCAACGAACTGCTGCTGGAATTGCGGCGAGCGAAGTAGCTGCGCGTCACGCTGGGCCGGCACCGTTCGGGCCGGCGTAGGTCAGGTCCAGGATCCTGATCGGATACCTTTTCATATCCGTGCAGCCCAGGGCGAAGCGGATATCCAGGGCCTTGAGAAAAGGCGCTTCGTCCAGGTGCCAGTGCACGCGATGGTGCGCGCGGTTGGGCGAAATGATGGTTCCCGGCCGGCCGTTGAGCGTCGCTTCGAGTTCGAACTCCGGCGCGCCGCCCCAATGCCGGTATATGTCCACACGCGCCGAAGCCACGCGCGCGTACACCGGCAGCTGCACGCGCGCTTCCGGCTCCACGATCAGGTCCGGCGCGCCCAGTCCTCGCACGACGGACGATTTCGCTTGCGCTCGACCGGTCGTCAGCCGCCAGGCGCGGCGCAGCAGCCCGTGAAGCAGGTGCAGGCGCCCGCCGATCATGTCCGAGAGGAAATACGAGGCCGCCGCGTAGGGAAAGCGCGTGGTCTTGTGCCGCAGGTTGATGCGGTAGAGCTCCGCAATGCGCCGCATGCCGCCGGCGTAGGTCTTGGCCGCCGAGTAGATGCGCACGCCCGACAGCACCTCGTCGATCTGGCGGAAGACGCAGCCGGCTTCAACGAAGCGGCACCACAGGTCCCAGTCCATACCGAAATGCAGGTGCTCGTCCAGACCGCCTACCTTTTCGTAGCTCGCGCGCCGGAAGAAGGTGCTGGGCTGGCAGAGGTAGTCGCTGAAGTTCAGCAGGTCCTCGGCGCGGTGCGGCTGGATCTCGTGGAAGTAGCGCAGGAACTGGCCGTTTTCCTGGAGAAAGACGCAGTGCCCGTAGACGACGTCGGGATGGGGTTCGGCGGCGAAAGCGGCCACGGCGCGTTCGATGGCGTCGGGCATCAGCAAGTCGTCGCCGTTCAGCCAGCCCAGGATCTCGCCGTGGCAGCGCGCGAAGCCGCGCCGAAGCGCGTCGCTTTGGCCCGCGTCCTTCTCCTGGACGACGCAGGCCAGGCGCGGGCGGAAGCGTTCCAGTACGTGCTCGGTCTCGTCCGTCGAGCAGTTGTCCTGGACGATGATCTCGAGGTGCGGGTACGTCTGATCCAGGAGGCTTTCCAGCGCCGAGCCCAGGAATCGGCCCTGCTGCCAGACGGGGACGACGATGGAGACCAGGGGCGTGGCATCCGGCATGGGGCAAAGGCACTCCCGGTGGTGTCCGAGGCCGGCCGGAACTTCGAGCATGATGCGGCGGCTCGTCGAGGGCGCCATTAGAGCCGCGCCGCTGCCCGCGCGCAACGGCAGGACGCTGCGGCCCAAGATCCGGCCAAAATACTCGCCCTCTTTACCTGTCCTTTAAATTCCCAGGGTAGGTTTCTATAAAGAAGGGAGGAGGCCATGGTCATGTCGCAGGAACGGGTTTTCATCATCGAGGACGAAGCCGACATCCTCGAGGTGCTTGTGTACAACCTTACGCGCGAGGGCTACAAGGTCGAGAGCGCGCGGGACGGAGAAGAAGGACTGCGCAAGATCCGCCAGAAGGCGCCCGATCTCGTGCTGCTGGACCTGATGCTGCCCGGGCTCGATGGCATCGAAGTCTGCCGCCGGCTGAAGGCCGAACCCACGCTGCGCGGCACGCGCGTGGTGATGGTGACCGCTAAGGGCGAGGAGAGCGACGTGGTCCTGGGCCTGGGCGTCGGCGCCGACGACTACATCTGCAAGCCGTTCAGCCCGAAGGAACTGCTGGCGAGAGTGAAGGCCGTGCTGCGGCGCGGGCCCCAGCGCGACGAGCCCATGGGCGAGCGCCTGGTGCGCGACGGCGTGACCATCGACCCCGCGCGGCACGAGGTGCGCGTGGACGGAAAGCCCGAAACTTTCACGGCGACGGAGTTCCGCTTGCTGCACTTCCTGGCCGCGCATCCCGGCCGGGTCTTCACCCGCGACCACCTGCTGGACCGCACGATTCGCGAGGACGCCGCGGTGATCGACCGCAACATCGACGTGCACGTCCGCGCCATCCGCAAGAAACTGGGTCCGTACCGCGAGTACGTCGAGACCGTGCGCGGGGTGGGGTACCGCTTCCGGGATACCGAGGCCTGACGCATGCTGCGTTCCCGGTTCCTCTGGAAACTCTACGCCGGGTACGTCGTCCTCATCCTGATGACCTCGGTCCTGATCGGGCTGCTTTCCGTCCGCCGTTTCGAGCAGACGGCGCTTGAGGAGGCCGTCCAGAACCTGCGATCCAAGGCCGTGCTCCTTCAGGCGCTGGCCACGCCGGTGCTGGTCTCGCCGGACGCCGGCTTTCAACAGCACCTCACCGACGTTGGCGGAAACACCGACACCCGGCTGACGGTGATCGCTGCCGACGGGACGGTGATTGCGGATTCCCAGAACGATCCCGCACGTATGAACAACCATGGCGACCGGTTCGAGGTTCTCGAGGCGCTCGCGAAGGGCGAAGGCCACAGCACGCGCCTGAGCGAGACCATGTCGGCCCGCATGATGTACTTCGCATTGCCGGTTAAGCGCGACGGGGCGCTGCTGGGGTACGTGCGCACGGCGCTCTCGCTGGAACGCATCGACGCGCATCTGGCCGCGTTGCGGTGGTGGCTGGTCCTCGGCACTGCGGGCGCGGCCGTGCTGGCGCTGGTCCTCGGCTTCGTCTTCGCGCAGCGGGTCACCGGGCCGCTGGCCAGCATGCGCGTGGCGGCTTCCGCCATCGCCGGCGGCGACTACAGCCGCAAGATCGCCCGCATCAGCCGCGACGAGATCGGCGAACTCTCCAGCGCGTTCAATGCCATGGGCGAGCAACTGCAGGAACGCATGCAGACCATCCTCACCGACCGCAACCGCGTCCTGGCCATCCTTGGCAGCATGGTCGAAGGCGTCGTCGCCGTGGACCGCAGCGAGCGCATCGTGCACCTGAACAGCGTGGCCGCCGGGCTCTTCGGCCTCGACGCGGCCCAAGCCATCGGGCGCGAGATCCACGAGGCCGTCCGCGTGCGCATCCTCTGGGAGACGCTGGCGAAGACGATGAAGGAGGGCACGGAGGTCAGCGAGGAGTTCAAGCTCGAAGGCCGCCCGCGCCAGCGCGTGCTGGAACTGCACGCCGCGCCCCTGCGCGACGCCGAAGGCACCGTCGCCGGCGCCGTGGCCGTGCTGCACGACGTCACCGAACTGCGCCGGCTGGAAGACGTGCGCCGCGACTTCGTCGCCAACGTCTCGCACGAACTGAAGACGCCCCTGACGGCCATCCGCGGCCTGGTCGAGACCCTGATCGACGACCCGCAGATGCCGGGCGAGACGCGCGAACGCTTCCTCGCCAAGGTCAACGACCAGACGCGGCGGCTCTCGGCCATCGTCACCGACCTGCTGACGCTCAGTCGCGTCGAATCCCGGCCCGACGCGCTGGAACGCGTCGCGCTGGACCTGTGCGAACCCGTGCGCGCCTCGCTCCGAGCGCTGCAGCCGTCGTGCGAAGCCAAACGCATCGCCGCGGTTGCCGAGCTCCCCGACGTTGCCGTGCGCGTGCAGGGCGATCCCGAGGCCTTGCGGCAGGTCTTCGACAACCTGCTCGACAATGCCATCAAGTACACGCCCGAAGGGGGGCGCGTCGCCGTGCGCCTCAGCGCGGCCAACGGCCACGCGTGGGTGGAGGTGCAGGACAGCGGCATCGGCATCGAGCCCGAACACCGCGACCGGATCTTCGAGCGCTTCTACCGGGTGGACAAAGCGCGCAGCCGCGAACTGGGCGGCACCGGCCTGGGGCTCTCGATCGTGAAGCATCTCGTGCTCGCCCACGGCGGCCAGGTGTCCGTGGTGAGCGAACTCGGCAAGGGCAGTACGTTCCGCGTGGAACTGCCAGCGCTGCCGCCAGGCGCACAGGCCGTGACGCTCCGCGAGGATTAGGGCTGAGATGTATCCGCCGACCTTCAAATTAATCTTAGTATTCACAATCGATTTATAGTTCCTTCATTCGGCGAAACTATTCTCCTCCCGCCAAGTGGCATTCTTCCAGAGGTAAAGCGCCGGCTTCCATCCCGGAGCCGGTAGGGCTAGCAATCAGGGGGAGGGAGGTTTCATGTCTCGCCGGAATCTTGTGGTTGCAGGTATCGCGGTGGCCTTCGCGTTGTCCGGCGCAGTCTGGGCGGCGGACGAAGAGTTGCGACGCGAGCTGGATCGCGTGAAGAAGGAACTCGAGGACATGCGCAGCGTGAAGGGCGAGCTGGCCAAGCTGAAGCGCCAGCAGGGCCTCGCCAATGCGCCGATCGGCTCGGCCGACGCGATCGTCGAGAACAAGTACGGCCCTAACGCCGGCGTAACGACCAAGCAGGGCAAACTGACCATTGGCGGCCTGGTGCAGGTCTGGTACTACACGATACAGAACGACAACCTGGGCCTCTTCGACGACATCACGCCCGGCGAGAACGGCGGCGGCGACTCGAACGAGACCAAGGACAACGACGGCTTCCGCATCCGCCGCACCGAGCTGAAGTTCACGATAGATATCCATGAAAACGTCACCGTGGTGGTGATGATCGACCCGGCCCGCGAAACCGGCGGCGCGCCGTCGTTCAGCAGTAACCTGGGCACCAACCTCCGCGGCCGCACCGGAGACCAGACCTCGTTCAACAGCAACGGCACCATGGCCAACAGCAGTTTCCAGACCGGCGCGGGCAGCAGCCAGCCGAAGCTGCTGCAGGACGCGTACGTCCACTTCCACGGCTTTGTTCCGCACCACGACTTCCAGATCGGCCAGTTCAAGCCGCAGGTCGGCGAGGAAGGCATCCGCTCCAGTTCGGCGCTGGACTTCGTCGAACGCTCGATGCTCGGCCAGCTCGGCGACAAGCGCGACCTGGGCATGACCGCGCACGGCACTTGGTGGAGCGACCGCTTTCAGTATTGGTTGGGGCTTTGGAACTCGGCTGGAAACTTCCACGGTTCCGGCGGCGACCAGCAGAACCGCACCGACGACAACGACGCGCTCGACTTTGCCGCGCGCATCCTGCTTCGCCCGCTGTGGAAGGACGAAACGTGGGGAAGTATCGAGTTGGGTGCGAGCACCCAGTTCGGCGAGCACGGCGAAGCCGGCGACCAGCGCGCGCTGGGCGAAGGGGATCTTGGCGATGACACGACCACGGTCGACGGCCTCAACCGCCGCCGCACTTGGGCCATGCGCCACGGCGCATGGCTGCACTACTTCCCGGGCGGCCCGGTCAAGGGCTGGTGGCTGAAGGGCGAATGGGCTTGGATGAAGGACCGCAACATCCCCGAAGCCGTGCGCGGCTTCGAGGACGGTTTCCAGGGCGGCAGCGATTTCCTGCAGTCCGCGCCAAATCCGTTCTCGGTGCAGGGCTTCTACTTTGCCACCGGCTACAAGATCAGCGACTCGATCTGGTCCGACAAGGTGCCCGGCTGGTTCAAGCCGTTCGAGTTCGCCTTCCGCTACGACTACTTCCAGAACATCACGGTCGGCGATCTGGTCCGCCCCGAAGAGCGCACCGACGTCTTTGCGACGACGGTCTACACCGCGGGCATCAACTATTACATCAAGGGCAACAACGCCAAGATCCAGATGAATTATAACTGGTCGGACGAGCCCCAGGACGACAACAACACGCCGGCCCGCCACCTCCGCGAGGTTCGCAACGACAGCTTCGTCGTGAACTTCCAGGTCGCTTGGTAAGCCCAACGAAAACAACCCGCCGCAGGATCGGGCGCCCCTCTTCGAGGGGCGCTCTTTTTTGCCTCTTTATGCACAGTGTGCGCAAAGTTTCCTTAGTATTTCAACTTGAAGGGCCCTTTGTTCGTTCTAGGCTCGGTTTGCTTTCAAGAACACTATATTCCGGCCTTGCTGCGTCTTCGCCGAAGCCGCCGTTCACGGGTCGGATTGTTTTCGGAGGGGAGCAGAGCCATGCGGAATGTAAACGCGCAGTGGGCGGTGGGTCTCGTTCTGGCGACCGCGATAGGCCTGGCGGGAACGGTTCGGGCGGCAGACGACGACATCCGCGCCGAGCTGGAAAAGGTCAAGAAGGAGTTGGGCGCCATGAAGCGACAGCAGGCGCTGGGCAATACGCCCATCGGCGCCGCCGACGCGATGGTCGATAACAAGTACGGCCCGAACGCGGCCGTGTCGACCAAGGAAGGCAAGCTGACCTTGGGCGGCCTGGTGCAGATCTGGTTCTATACGATCCAGAACGACAACTTGGGCGTCTTCGACGACCTGACCATCGGAAGCGGCACGCGCGGCGGCGGCGACTCGAACGAGACGAAAGACAACGACAGCTTCCGGATCAAGCGCACCGAACTCAGCTTCAAGATGGACATCCACGAGAACGTCACCGCGGTCGTGATGATCGATCCGGCGCGCGAGGCCGCGGGCTTCCCGTCGTTCGGCAGCAACCTGGGCACGACCTTGCTCGGCCGCACCGGCGCGCAGACGTCCTTCAACAGCAACGGCACCATGGCCAACAGCAGCTTCCAGACCGGCGCGGGCAGCAGCCAGCCCAAGCTGCTGCAGGACGCGTACATCTCCTACCACGGCGTCGTGCCGCACCACGATTTCCGGATTGGCCAGTACAAGCCTTTCATCGGCGAGGAAGGCATCCATTCCACGGCCGACCTGGACTTCATCGAGCGCTCCATGGTGGGCCAGCGCAGCGAGAACCGCGACCTGGGCCTGACCGTCCACGGCTTCTGGTGGGAGGAACGCTTTCAGTACTGGCTGTCCGTTTTTGACGGCGCGGGCAACTTCTTCGGCTCGGCCGGCGACCAGCAGAACCGCAGCGACGACAACGACGCGAAGGACTTCGCCATCCGCCTGCTGGTGCGCCCGCTGTGGAAGGACGAGACCTGGGGCAGCCTGGAACTGGGGTACTCGACGCAGTTCGGCGAGCACGGCGAAGCCGGCGACCAGCGTGTGCGTGCGAACGGCCAAGGCGATTTCGGGAATCCGGATACGACCGTCGACGGCCTGAACCGCCGCCGAACCTGGGCCATCCGCCACGGTGCCTGGCTGCACTACTTCCCGGGCGGCCCGGTCAAGGGCTGGTGGATCAAGGGCGAGTGGGCCTGGATCATGGACCGTAACGTGCCCGAGGCCGTGCGCGGCTTCGACGACGGGTTCCAGGGCGGCAACGAGTTCCTTCAGAGCGCGCCGAATCCGTTCTCGGTGTCCGGCTTCTACGTCGCCACCGGCTACAATATCGGAGACTCGATCTGGGCCGACGACGTGCCGGCCTGGTTTAAGCCTTTCGAGTTCGCCTTCCGCTACGACAAGTTCCAGAACATCACGGTCGGCGATCTGGTCCGCCCCGAGGAGCGCACCGACGTCTTCTCCTCGACGGTCTACACGGCCGGCATCAACTACTACATCAAGGGCAACAACGCCAAGATCCAGCTGAACTACAACTGGTGCGACGAGCCCCAGTCCACCAACGACCCGCCGAACCGCCACATGCGCGAGGTCCGCAACGACAACCTGGTCGTCAGCTTCCAGGTCGCCTGGTAAGCACGAAACACGCCGTTTCGAGTATCCGATGAAGAGGCGCCCCCGGGAAACCGGGGGCGTTTCTTTTTGCCGTGTGCGATCCGGTTAAGGAATCTTCACATTCTCATAACTCGCTCGCGCTTAACGAATTGCGGCGCCGAGCGGTCTCTAAAATTAACACGCTCTTTACAGGCTCTTCACACGGGCAGGGGATAGTGCCTGTAGATGAAGATTGCGTGTGGGCTTCCACAAACGGCTCGCCAGGCAGCGCCCCTCGCAGATTCATCCGATTTGTGCGTGTGCTTCATCGGGCCTTTAAGCGGCCGGGCTACGGTTCACGGCGGAATGGGCCCGAAGGCCCTGAAAAGAGAGGCAGAGGCAAAGGAGAAGAGCGATGCGTAGCAGCGTATGGTCGTGGCGGTCCTTGTTTGCAGTGGCGGCGTTGGCGGCGGCGTTCGCATGGCAGGCGTCGGCTGAGGTGACCGTCGACGAAAATCTGCCCGCGTACGAAGCCACGTCGGGGATCAGCGGGAATCTCACGAGTGTCGGCTCGGACACGCTGAACAACCTGATGGCGATGTGGACGGAGCAGTTCAAGAAGCATTACCCGAACGTCACGACGCAGGTCAAAGGCGAGGGCTCGACGACCGCACCTCCGGCCCTGACCGCAGGCACATCCCAGTTGGGCCCGATGTCCCGCCCGATGAAGGCCGAAGAGATCGACAAATTCGAAGAGAAGTTTGGCTACAAGCCCACCTGCGTACGGGTCGCCGTCGACGCGCTGGCCGTCTTCGTAAACAAGGACAACCCCGTCAAGGGCCTGACCTTCGCCCAGGTCGACGGCATCTTCAGCGCCACCCGCAAGCGCGGCGGCGAGGAGATCACCAAGTGGGGCCAGGTCGGATTGACCGGCGACTGGGCTAACCGCCCGATCAGCATCTACGGACGCAACGCCGCCAGCGGCACCTACGGCTACTTCAAGGAGCACACGCTGAAGAAGGGCGACTTCAAGGACACGGTCAAGGAACAGCCCGGTTCGGCCGCCGTCGTCCAGAGCGCCACCAGCGACCGCTTCGCCATCGGCTACAGCGGCATCGGCTACGCCACGCCGGGCGTCCGCGCCGTGCCCCTTTCGTACAAGGATGGCGAGGAGTTCGTCGAGGCTACGCCCGAGAACGCGTACGCCGGCAAGTACCCGCTTGCGCGCTTCCTCTACATCTACATCAACAAGGCGCCGGGCAAGCCCGCCGACCCGCTGGTGAGGGAGTTCCTCAAGCTCGTGCTCAGCAAGGAAGGCCAGCAGGTCGTGGTGAAGGACGGCTATTTCCCCACGCTGTCGAAGTTCGCGGAGCCCGACGTCAAACTGCTGGACTGATACGCATCACGGAAGACGAATGGCCAACGAAGTTCAAACCGGCGGGACGCCGGACCTATCGAACGCAAGGGTGGGCAGGTCCTCGGTCCTGAGGACTTGCCCGCTCCCCTTTGACCGCGAACGCCACAGGCGCCGCTTGGGCTTCGACCGCTTTGCTCGCATATTCGTGATAGCCGGCGGGCTGCTGGTCATCTTTTGTATCCTCGCCATCCTTTTCGTGATCGCGGCCAAGGCCTGGCCGCTCTTCCAGGACGCCACCGTCACCCCCGTGCCTGCCACCGCGGTGAACTTGTCCGAACCGGTCCTCGCCGTCGGCAGCGACGAGCACCGCCAGATCGCCTACGTGGTGAATGCCAAGGGCGTGGCCTGCTATGCGCTCAGCGGACCCGGCGGTCCGGGCAGCAGCCTCGGCACCGCCCAGCCCATCGCCGACAGCGGCAAACTGCTGCCGCTGAACGGCGCGCGCGTGGTCGCGGCGCTGCCGATCTCCGGGAAGACGCTGCCGCTGGTGCTCAGCGACGGGCGGCTGGCCCTGCCGGAACTGAAGTTCATCGTCACCTTTCCCGAAGGCGCCGACGGCCCGCGACGCGTCGAGCCGCGCCTGAGTTGCGAGCCGCCCCTCGCCATCCACGGCGCCGGCCCCGGCAATCCCATCCGCGCCGCAGCCTTGCACATCGAAGACGGCGACCTGGTCGCCTGCCTGGCGATCGGCGGCGGCAAGGTCGTGGTGCTGCACCGCCAGGAAGAGCACGAGTCCACCGGCCTGGGCCTGGGCGGCCTGGGCGCAGAGGAGGGAGAGGAAGATACGCAGACGACGGTGGCGCTGAAGACCGACGAGCCTCTCACCGCGCTGGCGCTCAGCGAGAGCAGCCGCTACCTCTTTGCCGGTACCGAGGCCGGACGCGTGCTCGCCTACGACCTCGAGAAAAACGTTCCGGCCGGCGATCACGTGATCGCCCATGGGCCCATTACCCGATTGGCGGCGCTGATTGGCGGGCGCACGCTCGTCGCCGGCGACGCCCGCGGCGGTGTGCACACGCTGCAGATGGCGCGCCGGGAGCGCAACGAACACGACATCGCGGAACCGCCCTCGCGGCTGGAGGTGATGCATGCCTTCGACGCCCACGACGGTCCGGTTGCGGCCATCGCGGCTTCGCTCCGCAACAAGACCTTCGCCACCTCCGACGCGCAGGGCAACGTATTCCTCCACTACGGCACCACCGCGCGCACCCTGCTTCGTACGCGCGCAGAGGTCGGGACGCTGAGCGCGCTGGCCCTGACGCCGAAGTCCGACGGCCTGCTGGCCGCGGGCACAGACGCGCGCCTGGCGGCCTGGGACATGAATAACGATCACCCCGAGGCCACGCTGGGCAGCCTCTTCGGCAAGGTCTGGTACGAGAGCTACGCAGAGCCCAAGTTCATCTGGCAGTCCACCAGCGCCACGCAGGACTTCGAGCCCAAGTTCAGCCTCACGCCCCTGATCGTCGGCACGCTGAAAGGCACCTTCTATGCGCTGATCTTCGCGGTGCCGCTGGGCCTGCTGGGCGCGCTGTACGCCAGCCAGTTCATGCACCCGCGCCTTCGGCAGTGGGTCAAGCCCACGGTCGAGATCATGGCCGCGCTGCCCAGCGTGGTGCTGGGTTTCCTGGCCGGGCTGTGGCTGGCGCCGGTGGTCGAAGGTATCGCGCCGGGCGTCTTTTCCATGATCCTGGTGCTGCCGATGACGATCTTCCTGAGCCTGCTGGCCTGGGAGCGCGTGCCGTCGAAGTGGCGCCACCGCCTGGTACCGCACGGCTACGAGGTCTTCCTGCTTTGCCCCGTGGTCCTGGCCGGCGTGGCCCTTGCGATCTTCGGCGGTGGCTATCTCAACTCATGGTTCTTCGGCGGTGACTACCGCACCTGGATGAACAAACACGAGATGACCTACGACCAGCGCAACAGCCTGGTCGTAGGCATCGCCATGGGCGTCGCGGTGATTCCGATCATCTTCACCATCGCCGAGGATTCGCTCTCGAACGTACCCAAGCATCTCACGGCCGGCGCGCTGGCCTTGGGCAGCACCCCCTGGCAGGCGGCCATCCGCGTGGTGTTGCCCACCGCGAGCCCCGGCATCTTCTCCGCCATCATGATCGGATTCGGGCGTGCCGTCGGCGAGACCATGATCGTGCTCATGGCCACCGGCAACACCGCCCTGATGGACTGGAACATCTTCACCGGCTTCCGGGCGCTCTCCGCGAACATCGCGACCGAGCTGCCCGAGGCCGCCGTGAACAGCACGCACTACCGCATCCTGTTCCTGTCCGCGCTGCTGCTGTTCGGACTCACTTTTGTCGTTAACACCGCCGCCGAAGTCGTCCGGCTGCGCCTGCGAAAGAGGTACGCGCTGCTGTGAGCCGCAAGCCGAACATCCTCCGCCGAGGCACGCCGTTCATCTGGCTCACCGGCGGCGCACTGGCCATGAGCCTGCTGTTGGTTGCCGGCATGCTGCTGCTGATTCTCTGGAAGGGCCTGGGTTTCTTCTGGCAGAAGGACCTGACGCTCCTGCGTCTGAACAACGGCAGCGCGGTCCTGGGCGAAATCGTCGAGCGCGAAGCCATTCCCGATCTGGACAGCCCCGGCGCTCCGCCCAAGATGCGCGTCAAGGTCAAGCAGGGCAACCGCGACCTCTACGGCGCGGACTTCGTCTGGGTACGCGAGGACGAGATCGCCGAACGCGAACGCCCCGAGGACGCCCTGGCCGTCGAGCGCCTCGGATGGGGCGACTTCTTCGGGTACCTCAAGGAGATTCGCGACGGAGATAAGGTTCTGGCCGGCGGCGGCGCCGAGGGGCTTGCCAAGCTCCAGGAACTGCTGTCCGCCGACTACGAGCTGCGTGCGCGCATCGCGAAGGTCGAAAAGAACCAGATCGGCGCGATCAACGACGCCATCCACGGCGCCGAACTGGAACTCAAGAAGCTGGCGTACTACGGCACCACCATGGGCCCCGAGGTCGACGCGCAGAAGGCGCTTTTGGCCGAGCACCAGAAGACCTACGACGAGCTGGTCCTGGATTTGACCGCACTGCGCCGGAAGCAGACGGTCTCCGTGACCCTCACCGCCGAAGGCGGCGCCATGAGCGGCGGGCAGCAGAAGGAGAAGACGCTGCCGATCTCGGAGCTAGTCGAAGTCCTGCAGCCCAATCGCATGGGCTTGGGCGCCAAGGCCGCGCACTACGCGTCGCAGCTCTGGTCGTTCGTGAGCACCGACCCGCGCGAATCGAACACCGAAGGCGGCGTCTTTCCCGCGATTTTCGGCACCGTGCTGATGGTCCTGATCATGAGCATCTTCGTCACGCCCTTCGGGGTGCTCGCCGCGTTTTATCTGCGCGAGTACGCCAAGCAGGGGCGCTGGGTCAGCGTCGTGCGCATCGCCGTCAACAACCTCGCCGGCGTGCCGTCCATCGTCTTCGGCGTATTCGGCGTCGGCTTCTTTATCCACTTCGTGGGAGCGGGCATCGACAATGCGTTCTTCCCCTACATGGGCAACACGCCCGTCTTCCATTCAGGCGGCATCCTGTGGGCCAGCCTGACGCTGGCGTTGATGACCGTGCCCGTCGTGATCGTCGCGACCGAGGAAGGCCTGGCCGCGATCCCCAAGAGCATGCGCGAAGGCAGCCTCGCGCTGGGCGCCACCAAGTTCGAGACTACCTGGAGCATCGTGCTGCCGGCGGTGATGCCGTCGATCCTCACCGGCCTGATCTTGGCCATGGCCCGCGCGGCGGGCGAAGTCGCGCCGTTGATGATCACCGGCGTGGTCAAGATCGCGCCGGCGCTTCCGGTCTCTGCGTCGTTCCCGTTCGGCCTGGAGCGCCAGTTCATGCACCTGGGTTTCCACATTTTCGATCTGGGCTTCCAGAGCCCCAACGTCGACGCTGCGCGCCCGATGGTCTACGCCACCACGCTGCTGCTGATCGTGCTCGTGCTGGTGCTGAACATCGGCGCCATCTGGATCCGCAACCGTCTCCGGCAGAAGTACTCGGCCGCGACGGCTGCGATTTGAGGCCGCTTTGAGCAAGGGGGAAGAGACGATGAACACCGGCGAGACGGCCATCAACCGAATCCGCATCGAGGTTCCGCAGTCGAGTGCTCGCCCTGTCGCGCCCGCGCGGCCCGCGGCCCACGCGCCCGGCATCGAGGAAGCCGCGAAGGGTCAAGCGCCCGAGGCAGCGGTGACGATCGAGGCGATCGATCCCGCGCAGGTGGAAGTCGAGGTCGAGAAGGTCAACCTTTGGTACGGCGCCAAGCAGGCGCTGTTCGACATCAACCTTACGTTTGCGAAGAACAAGGTCACGGCGCTGATCGGGCCGTCGGGCTGCGGCAAGAGCACGCTGCTGCGCTGCTTCAACCGCATGAACGACCTGGTGGACATCTGCCGCATGGAGGGCACCATCCGCGTTGGTGGGCGCGACATCCGCGACCCGGCGCTGGACGCCACCGAGCTGCGCAAGAACGTCGGCATGGTCTTCCAGAAGCCCAATCCGTTCCCGAAGACGATCTACGAGAACGTCGCCTACGGCCCGCGCATCCAGGGCGTTCGCGGCCGCGAGAAGTTGGATGTGATCGTCGAACGCAGCATCCGGCAGGCCGCGCTGTGGGACGAGGTGAAGGACCGCCTCAACGATTCCGCGCTGGGCCTTTCCGGCGGCCAGCAGCAGCGCCTGTGCATCGCGCGCGCGGTGGCCGTCGAGCCCGAGGTTCTGCTGATGGATGAGCCGTGTTCGGCGCTGGACCCCATCAGCACGGGACGCATTGAGGACCTGATGATCGACCTGAAGGAGAAGTACACCATCCTCATTGTCACGCACAACATGCAGCAGGCCGCGCGCGTCTCGGACTACACGGCCTACATGCTGATGGGCGAGATGATCGAGTACCGCGAGACGAAGGAACTCTTCTCGCGCCCCAGGGACAAGCGGACCGAGGACTACATCACCGGCCGCTTCGGTTGATACGGGAGCCCGTCATGGCCAAGCACCTGCAGCGCGGTCTCGAGAACCTAAAGAAAGAGCTGCTCATCCTCGGCGCGATGGTCGAGGAAGCCACCAACCGCGCGATCACGGCGCTGATCGAACGCCGCGCGGACCTGGCGCAGGCGGTCCTCGAGCGCGACGACCAGATCGACGAGAAGGAAGTCGCCGTCGAGGAAGACTGTTTGAAAATCCTGGCGCTCAACCAGCCCGTCGCCGCGGACCTGCGCTTCATCATCACCGTGCTGAAGGTGAACAACGATCTCGAGCGCATGGGCGATCTGGCGGTGAACATCGCCGAGCGCGCCGCCTACCTGGCCACGCACGAGCCCATCAGCGTGCCGCTGGACTTCACCCGCATGGGCGACAACGTGCGCGTGATGGTCCGCGAGAGCCTCGACGCGCTGGTCAACCGCGATGCTGTGCTGGCCCGCAAGATCCTCGACGACGACGACGCCGTCGACGATGCCAATCGCCAGATGTACGACGTGCTCCAGAAGCTGATGCACCAGGAGCCCGCCGCCATCGAGCGCGCCATCCACCTGCTCAGCGCCAGCCGGCACCTCGAACGCATCGCGGATCTGGCCACCAACATCGCCGAGGACGTCGTCTTCCTGGTCGAAGGCGAGGTCATCCGCCATCGCACCGAGGACTACCGCAAGAAGGGCCCCCGCGCCGTCAACCCCACGCCCTACACCTGGCCCGAGTCCCAGGGAAATGCCCAGGGCGAAATAAAAGTTGCAAGAAGCAAGACCCCTCCACGTTAACTAAGCGGGTCGGCAAAACCCTGCGCGCCGCAAGCGCTTGAGCCTGCGGCGTTTGTGGAGGATTTGCCGTGCCCGACCGCGTCTCCCCCGCAACCCAGAGCCAGAAGCGCGACGATCCGCCGTCGATGATCGACGTCGTCTTCCAGCTCATGATCTTCTTCCTGTGCGTCTCCGAGATGGTCAAGGCCGACTACGAGGCGCTGGTGCTGCCCATTGCGCGCAACGGCGTGGACGAGGACGGCGGCGATGAACGCCGAGTCGTCGTCAACGTTACGCACAACTTCACGCGCGAAGGCCGCACGCACAGCGAGATCGTGGTGCGCGGGCGCCGCTACCCGGACCCTGCCGAACTCAAGCGTCTCTTCGAGCAGGAGCGCGGCCGCGCGGAGGCAGCTAAGCGCCCCATGATGGTGAAGATCCGCGCCGCCGCCGCAGCCCCCTACGAGCGGGTGCAGCGGGTGATGTCCGCACGCTCGGAGGCCGGCATCGAGAAGGTCGCCATCGGCGCCACGGCGAAGACCGATTGAAAAGGAGAGCAAACCGTGAACACCAAGGTCAGGAAACAGGCCGACCGGCCCATCGAGTTCAACTTCACGTCGATGATCGACGTGGTCTTTCTGCTGCTGATCTTCTTTCTGATCTCCTCGCGCTTCAAGCAGGTCGAGCAGCGGCTGGACACGTTTCTGCCGAATGTTGGCCCGATCGACCCTTCACCACCTCCGCCGTCCGAGCCCGTCACGATCTTCGTGAAAGACGATTTGGTGATGCGCCAGGCGGCGGACGTGGATATGCGTTCGCAGCGCAAGGCGACGTACTACCTCGCCAGCCGCGACGCCAACCCGCTGACCGACATGGCCCAGGCCTATCCCGTGCTGCGGCAGCTCGCGCAGGCCAACGCAGACCAGGAGGTGCTGATCGCGCCGTACGACGAACGCAGAGACTTCGACCAGCGCGTGCCCTTCTACAACATCGTACGCGTCGTCGACGTCTGCAAGGAGGCAGGCATCAGCAGGATCAGCTTCCAGGCGCCCGCACAGCAAGAGTAACAGGAGTGCACTTCACCAGCGCGACGCGCGATCAACTATCTCCCCAAGTTGTTCGCGCGCCGCGTCTGGGTTCTTCGGTGCCACCATCGCCAGGGCGCGAATCTGCCGCAGCGCGGCCCACGCTTCGTCCACTTCCGCCAGCAGCCAGTCGAAGTCCAGCTCCGCGTCTCCGAAGCTGCGATAGCTCGCCGTCGTGTAGCTGTTCTTGATCGCGTTCAGGCGGCGAGCCTTCGCGTTCGCCACGGGTGTGCGCGGCGGTGGCGGGGGATCGGGCGGCTTGGGCATCGGAATCTCCCTCCTGAGACGCTGTTTCACGCTATCTTCGGACCGCTCGGCTCCGATTCAAGTTGCGCGGAGAATCGGACGATTCTCTGAACAAGGCCCGCCGTGCCCGGGCTGATACCCAGAACGATTTCATGCCCATGGCCCACGCTCTGCCCGAAGTTCCCCGAACGCCGTTCACTGCGGAGGCGCTCCGCAAGCTGATCCTCGCGGCGGCCATCGGCGTGCTGCTGTTCCCCGCGCCGGCCTATGCCGAGGACGAGAACCCGCAGCCCGCCCCCGCCGCGACGCTGGTGCCGCTGCCGGTGGAAGAGGTGGCGCCCAGCACGTACGACGGTCCGGCGATCGAAGGCTACAAGTCGGTCCTTTCCGGCAAGCTGCTTCGCGACGTGGTCCTGGGGCCCGACGACGGTCCGGTGCTGGTGCGCGGCGTTCTGGTGGTGCCGCCGGAGTGCACGCTGGGCCTGAAGCCCGGTGCGGTGCTTCACCTGGCGCCCGACCGCGCGGCGAAGCCTGAGCCCGGCGGGCACGATCCCTCGAAGTCCGGTGCGCTGTGGGTGCTGGGGCGGCTGCTGGCCGACGGGCTGACGGGCGAACGCGAGCGCGGGGCGCGCATCCTGGCGAAGGACGCGGACAGCGCGGCGCTGTACTTCTACGGCGAGAAGGAAAGCGAGATCCGCGGCGCGACGATCGAGAAGACCGGCATCGTGCAGCGCGGAGGCGAGGTCCGCTGGCTGGGCGTTACCTTCAAGGACGCGCCGCACTACGCGCTGGTCTCCGGCGCGGCGCTGCTGGTGCAGGACACCTTTGCCGGCTGCGGCGGGCTCTTCGCCACCTATGACGGCGGGCCGTGGTCCCTGGTGCTTACGCGCTGCCGCTTCGAGCGCGGCGCCGAGGGCCTGGTGCTGGGGGCCAACCCGGGCGCCGAGCGCCTGCTGGTGGAACGCAACGCCTTCGAATCGATGCGCGGGCCCTGCCTGCGCGCGGCGCCGGTGGATGCCAAGCGCCGCGTGGAGTGGCTGGTCGGGGAGAACTGGTACGGCAGCGCGCAGCCCGAGCGCGTCGACGCGTCGATCGTCGACGGGCGCTCCGACGCCGCCTTGCGCGCGCGCATCAACACGCGCCCGCCGGCCGAGGACGCCTACGCGGACTGCGGCGCGGAGGTTTCGCCCGCCGAGGTGGCGCAGGCCTGGAAGGCCCTGGCGCCGGCGTGGGAACGCTTGCGCAAGGCGCACGCGAAAGCTAAGGAACCGGTGAAGACGGCGGTTGTACCGGCGAAGTGACGGTTACTTGCTCTGTTGAAAACAAAGGCAGAAGTAGAGCGAGGATCATGAGGTTGTAGGTGAGGACGGCGATGAAGGTCTCG
>JAKLKQ010000004.1:24697-198410 GCA_023150555.1 Planctomycetota bacterium | reverse complement strand
CCGCATCAGCACCAAGAACGGCATCTGGTACGGGTGCGAGAATGGTCGTCGTCATGGGCAGGGCAAACCGTGCAACAAGCGTTTGCTTGTCCGCGAGGACGCCCTGACCAAAGCGGTCATGGAGACGTTCAGGAAGCAGCTCTACACGGAGGTCTTCGTCAACAACGTCGTCGGGATCGTCCGCGCCGAACTCAAGGTCGCGACGGCCTCGACGGAGGAATTCCTGCGGCCCCTGAGGAACACGCTCGCCCGAACCACGAGGGATATCGACGCGGCAGAACGTCGTCTGGTCCGCATACCCGAGGATTCGTTGCCCGTCTTCCTGGAGGAGTTGGGCGAGATGAAGGCGCATCGGGACGACTTGAAGCGGCAGATCGCCGAGGGCGAGAAGCTGTCGGGCGGCGTCATCGATCCCGATGCCCTGGAGGGCAAGATCCGCGAGCGTCTGGAGACCTTCTGGGAGGTCTTCGCCAGCAAGCAAGCCGGGGACGCCCGGGCCGAACTGGCCAAGCACATCGACTACATCGTCGTCTCGCACGACAAGACGGCCGAGCTTTTCCCGAAGCAGGACGGCCTGCTGGTCGGGCTGTTGCCGAAGGTATTGCTGGGACAGGAGGCTGCGACTTTAAAGGAAGGAATGCCTGCTCCCGAAGACCAGCAGAGTGGACTATGTGGCATCCCCACAGGGATTTGAACCCTGGTCTCGAGGCTGAGAACCTCGCGTCCTAGGCCGGGCTAGACGATGGGGACACCTATTCGCTTGCCTGCTGCACCGCGGTGTCTGGAGCACCGGGATACTACCATCAAGTTGGTTGCCCCGCTACGATTCGAACGTAGATAGCCAGATCCAGAGTCTGGAGTCCTACCATTAGACGACGGGGCAACTTGCGTCCGTCGAGGCGTACATAAGTAGGCCATGCAGCGCCAGATTCAAGCCGCTTTTTCGGCCATCGCCCACCCCGCTTGGGCGCAGTTTTGCGGCGCTCATTACGGTTAATTTTAGCATCTCCTGTGGCTTGCTGATCCCGCGTCCTTCCGATAAGGTGGGCATCTTCCAAATTAGGATAGCGGCGGCTCGCCTTGACAAGGGCCGCGGGCCAAGATACAGGATGGACGTACTTTTCCGCGCCAAGCTTAAGATACGGCAAGGGTTACTGAAACCATGGCAAAGGTGATCGTGATCTTTGGGGGACAGACCCAAAGCGAACACGAGATCGGCGAAGTCGAGCTGGTGGTCGGCCGCGAGCCGGAATGCCAGATCTGTATCGATAACCTCGGCATCTCGCGCAAGCACTGCGCCTTCTCGGCCAAGGGCGAAGCCTTTGTCGTGCGCGACATGGGCTCGGCCAACGGCACCTACGTCAACGGCCGCAAGGTCACCGAGCACTACCTCAACGACGGCGACGAGATCATCATCGGCAAGTACACGCTGCGGTTCTCCAACACGGAGCAGCAGTCCAAGGCCGTCGAGCGCGACACCAGCGTGCCCGACACCCTCAATACCTACGTCATGGACGGCAGCAAGATCAAGGAGCAGCTCGCCAAGATGCGCGGCGGCGAGGGCACTCCGGCCGAAGGCGCCGCAGCCGCTCCGCCCGTGGCCGACGCTTCCGGAAAACCCGCCACGGCGAAGGACTACGCGAAGGCCATGGAAGGCGCGCCGGCGCCCGCCGGCGGCGAACAGATCGGGATGCTGAAGAACCTGATCATCGCGGCGATGGTGCTGGTCCTGATCCTGCTGATCGTCGTGGTTCTCTTCGCGACAGGCGTGCTGAAGACCGGCGGCTGATCCGCCCGCGCGCCGCACATTTCAGAGACGCACGCCAGCACGCAAGCATCCAGCGCACCGTTTATTCCTCTTTGTCCTGTTCGGAATTCGCTACGGTTCGTAGTGTTCGGCGTCGACCGAGCCCAGGCGCCGGCGGAACTCTTCTTTCCAGCCGGCCAGATTGAGCGTCTGCGCGACGGGTTCGGTTGCGCTGTTCGGCGTGGGCAGTGCGCCGCTGCTGATGGGGTCGCCGTCCAGCGCCTGCGCGACCTTCGTACACAGGGGCACACGGCAGCGGCGTCGGGACCTTCGTCGGCGGGCCATCCGTCCTTCTCCGAAAGAGCAACGCAACGGCAGGCACATCTGCTTCCGACCTCATCAACGCAGGGGTTCAAGCGCGGTTCACGGGTTTGCGGTCCGAATTGGAATTAAGCGGGCAGAAGAGCAAGTTAAGCGTATGAGTTAGGATATTTTTCGGCATCCTTCCCAGATGCCGCGCCGCATACTTTCGAGGCGCTTCAGCTTGGTGCGCAACTTGTTTCATGGCTGGTAATTATATTTTGACCTCGGCGCGGGGTCCGGGCAGGGAAGCAGCGCGTTTTCTCGTCATGCTAGGGGCGGCTAAAACGGGGGCTAGGGTTGCGGCCTGCCCTGGCTTGCACTAAACTTTCTGCACCTTGTGAGGTTGCATAGGGCAACTCGGTTTACGCGGCCAAACGCGGACGTAAAGCTCGCATGAGCAACGACCAGGATACTTCTTTTGGCAAGCTGGCCGTGCAGATGGGCTACTGCACGCCCGCGCAATTGGACGAAGGCCTGAAACTGCTCGCCGAGGTCCGCCGCCTGGGGCTCGACGAGCAGTTGGGCAACATCCTCGTCAAAAAGAATTTCCTCACTGCCGAGCAGGTACAGTGCGTGCTGCGCGCTCAAGCGCAGAAGACGAAGGTCCGCATCGACAACTTCGAGATCATCGAGAAGATCGGTCAAGGCGGGATGGGCGCGGTCTTCAAGGCCCGCCAGCTCTCGCTCGACCGGGTCGTCGCACTGAAAATCCTCTCCCCGAAACTCGCGGCGGACAGCGCCTTCTGCGAACGCTTCGTTCAGGAAGCGCGCGCGGTCGCGAAGCTGAGCCACCCCAACATCATCGTCGGCATCGACGTGGGACGTAGCGGGAAGTACTTCTACTTCGCGATGGAGTACGTCGACGGCGACACGGCGCTGCGCATGCTGCGGCGCAACGGGCCGTTCGACGAGAAACTCGCCCTGGAAGTCGCGCTGCAGATGGCCCATGCGCTGAAGCACGCCGACCGGAACGAACTGGTCCACCGCGACATCAAGCCCGACAACATCATGATCACCAAACGCGGCGAGGCCAAGCTCTGCGACCTGGGCCTCGCCAAACTCACCAGCGGCGACGACGCCTCCGTCACCACCGCCGGCATGGCCGTGGGCACGCCGCACTACATCGCGCCCGAGCAAGCCCGCGGCAAGACCAACGTCGACATCCGCGCCGACTTCTACGCCCTGGGCGCCACCCTGTACCACCTGGTCACCGGCGAGACGCTCTTCAAGGGCGAGACCTCGATGTCGATCATGACGCAGCACCTGACCGACGAGGCGCCCAACGCACGGAAGCTGAAGCCCGATCTCTCCGACAATTTCTGCCGCCTGATCGAGAAGATGCTCGCCAAGGAAGCCGAGGACCGTTTCGCCAATCCCGACGAGCTGATCGCGGAGATCGAGCGCGTCCGACAGGGCCAGCCGCTCAACGCTCCTCTGCGCAAGGGCGCGCGCTCCACCATGGCCGCCGGCCCGCGCTCGCCGGCGTCGCGCAGCGTGCGCCGCACCACCGGCGAATTGCCGCCGGTCGGTCCGCGCGGCACCACCGGCCCGCGTGCGCCCATCCCCAGGCCCGACCACACCACCGCCGGCCCGCAGACCCCGATTCCGGGCGGCAACTCGCGCAACCTGGTCTTCGCCGGCATCGTGGCCGCCGTCGGCCTGCTGGTGCTGGTGGGACTCAGCGCAATGAAGCCCGACCTCAAGCCCAACGACCGCACGGCGCGGACCACCGAACCGGTGGAGGAAGCCAAGCCCGTCGGCCGGCCCGCGCACAACCCCGAACCGCCGCCCAAGGCCGCGAAGACCACGCCCGTGCAGGTTGCCGAACCTCCAAAGAGTGAGCCGCTGTTTGTCGCCAAGATCCCGCCCGCGAACTCCGGGTTCGAGCCGCTGGACCTGGCGCGCCGCGCCTACAACGGCGAAGGCGAGAAGGACTACGCCCGCATCCTCTCGCTGTACGACGGAGCCCTGAAGAGCAATCCCAAGGCCGACCTGGGCGTGATGATCGTCGAAGAACAGAACGCCGTGCGCCAGGAACTGCTGGACGCCTTCATGGACTGGTTCAAGTACCGGCTGAACGAAGCCAAGGTCCGCTACGATAAGCGCGAGTTCGTCGAGGGCCTGAAGCTGCTCCAGGACGCCGACATCCCCACGCGTTTCCGTTCGGCCGAGACGCTGCGGATCCTGGCCACCGAGCGCTCCGCCCACGAGGTCCAGGTGCGCCAGCTGTACGACCGCTCGCACCGCAAACGCCTCGAGGACCTGCTGGTCAAGAACAAGGACGACCCGAAGGCCCTCAACGACATGAATCGGGAGCTCACCCAGCTCCGGCAGGACTTCCTCGTCGCCGAGGCCTTCGCCCACCTGAAGGACCTGCAGGGGCGCATCGATGAAGCCGTCAAGGCGGCCAAGGCCGCGCAGGCCCAGGCCGCGGAAAACGCCGTGGCGGGCGCCTTCCGTTCCGCGCTGGGCCGCACGCGCGCCGGGCACTTCGCCGAAAACGCGCAGATCCTCGTGAACGCGAAGAAGACCCCCGGACTGGACGGCGGGATGCTCGCGCAGCTCGACGCCGGCAGCGCCGACCTAGATGCCGCGCAGAAGCGCTACGACCGCCTGGTCGCCTGGGCCCAGAGCAAGGCAAAGGACGCCAGCGAAGCCACCCTGCAGCGCATGTCCGGCCAGCCGCTGGTGGGCACCATCAAGAGCGTGGACAACGATCCGAAGTCCGGCATGGTCGTCGCTCTGGCAACGAAGAGCGGTAAGGACGTGCCCATCACGGTCGGCGAGTTGGCGGCCAGCCAGGCCCTTCAGGAGGCTTCGAACCCGCAGGCGGCGCCATCGTCGCGCGCCGATGCCGGCGCCTTCCTGTTCTGGTCACACATGCCCGAACATGCCTATCCGGTCCTGGCGGGCGTCAAGGGCGACAAGGAGGCCGGCCCGCGCGCGGCGCCCTACCTGAATTCCATGGACGAGAGCGCGCGGAAGCTGATCGAAGAGATGGAAAAGCGTTTCGCGGCCTATGAGGCCGAACAGGATCCTGCAAAGAAAGAACTCCTGAAGGCGGAATTCCGCAAGGCGTTCGGGCGCCTGAACCGGTACCGAGGCACGGAGGCTTATCGTGAGCGCAACGAGAATGCCTGGAAGTCCAATGAAAAAGGCAAGTAGCCCCGCGCCCCTGTGGGCCGCGCTGGCTCTGCTGCTGCTGGGCGGCGCCGCGCGCGCCGCCGAGCACGCCGGTTTCGACCCGGCGCGGGTCCCGCTGGACATGATTCGCGAATGGACCGAAGGCAAGCGCAGCTACGAGGACCTGCAGGCCGTCGCCACGGGCAAGGCCGCGCCCACGCCTCTTCCGGAACCCAAGGCCGCCGATCCCGACAAGAAGGAGCCCAAGGACGAGCCGAAAGCGCCCGCACCAGGCGAAGTTGAGAAGGGCGAGAAGCCGGAGAAGGCCGCCGAGGCCGAGCCGCAGCGCCCCGTCTGGGAGCCCGTGCGCAAGGGCGACCGGCGGCCGGATCCGGAAGACTTCGCCACGTTCATGAAGCAGCTGTACCCCGTCGCGCTGAACGACCAGGTGACCCGGGCGCGGCCGCGCTCCCGGGAATACATAGACGTGCTGCGGCGCTTCGATCAGTTCACGAAGGGCACCCAGGAACTTTTTTCGCTGATGAGCAATCAGAAGAACTTCGAGCGCATGAACCGGGACGGCGAGATGGAGCGCTGGTTCTGGGAGATGCTCCTGCTCAGCACCGAAAACCCGAAGTGGAACATGGTGGACGGCGCCGCCGAAGCCTGGCACAAGCACCGCGTGGAGTACATCGAGAACAGCGCCAAGAACGAGGACTACGTCAAGCACCACCTCGAACGGGACGACAAGGAGCACACCAAGTACTACGAGTACTTCCAGAAGGAATCCCGGACCCAGTACAAGACGCTGGCCGAACTCGAAGTGCGCGGCGACACCGAGCCCGAGGCCCTGTGGGAATTGTGCGAACGCTACGCCGACCGCCGTCCGTTCTCGCCCCTGGGTTACCTGCGCACCCTGATGAAACTGCGTGCCTGGTATCCGGACTTCAAGCAGGTGCGAAGCGGCGAGGTGCAGAACCGCATCGCCCGGGTGCTCTACGACGGGGGCCTGGAGATGTACAAGGAAAGCGCCGACGCCGCGGAGTTCCTGATCGAGAACTTCCCCAACTACGATCAGGTCAAGCGCGGCGACAGCCAGTTTCTGGAAGCCGAAGCGCGCTTTAAGCAGGGCGAAGTCGAGTCCATCACCTCGAAAAAGGTCGATATCTGGCGCGTCGCCCAGGACAAGTACCGCATCTTCCAGAAGGCCTTCCCGAAACACTGGTCAAACCTGACCGACGAGAAGCGACCGGTCAGTTACGTCAACGACAGGCTGAACCGGATGAAGGGCGTCCTTTACAATAAGTAAGACCAAAAAAGAAAGGCGGCGCTAAGCGCCGCCCTCTTTTGCCCGCAATGGAAAGAAGTGCTTTATTTAGCGCTTCTTCTTCTTCTTGGCCTTCTTCTTCGTGGCCTTCTTCTTGGTAGCCTTCTTCTTCCGCTTCTTAGCCATGGTCCTCTCCTTTCCCGGGCGCTGATGCTGCCAGGCCCAAATCAGCCACCGGCGAAAAACAGTCCAGACGCGCCCCGGAGGGCACGCCCCGCCGACGACCTACTCTACCCCCCTCTACTTCCTAACGGGCCGGCGCCATGGTGACGAAGTCCAACAGCGTCCTTCGCAGATCCGCGGAGCGGGCTAGCCACGGGATCCGTCCGGAAACCGCCCAACTTCGCCGGCACAAACCGGCCCACACAAGAAAAACGTGAATGCAGGGTGCTGAAGGATCGTGCGGTGCGCGAGCGCGCATTCCGCGGAGACGAGTGACGTTCGGGAAGCAGGTCTTGTGCAATGCAAGCGACGCGGTGTGGATGATCGCTCGTTGCTCGCCGCTCTGCCAGAACCTTCACGCGGTGCTCTCCAAGACCCAAATCGAATGCGGTTTACATTCAAACCGCCATACATCATCCGTTTTGCATCGAGTGCAGATGTGTAGTTACCTGAATTGCATGCCTTTCGTCAAGGGCTTGCTTGCTAAATTTTTTTGAATTCTTCTGGACGGCATCGTGAAACCGGTTCTCGCGCATCGCATTCATCTTCACATTGCACGCGCGCATCACGCGCCGCCCGGTGGCGCAGCGAATGCGGGCGCGTCGAATTCTTCCAACGCGCGGCGCGCTTCGCCGCAATCCGGATCGATCACCAGCGCCTCGCGAAACGCCGCTTCCGCGTCCCGCAGATGCCCCTGGCGCTGCAGAGCGCGCGCGCGGCCGCACGCCGCTTCGGCCAGGCGGCCGTCGAGTTCCAACGCGCGCGTGAAATGGAAGAGCGCTTCTTCGTCTTTCAGCACCGAAAGCGCGGCCATCGCCAGGTGGTGGTGCGCAAGCGCATCGCGCGGATTCTTGCGCATCGCCGCTTCGAAGCGCACGCGCTCCGTGCGGTAGCGCCGGTAGCCTTCGAACGCGAAGCGCAGCGATCGGTACGCCAGCGCCTCCTGCGGCTCGGCCAGCGTCGCGCGCTCGAACGCCTCCACTGCCAGCGCCACTTCGCCGCAGCGGAACGCCAGCCCGCCGCGTTCGAACCACAACCGCCCCGCCTCGGGCAGCTTCTCGCCCAAGCCCTCGAGCACCAGCGCCGCCTCGTCGCGCCGGCCTTCGCCTTCCAGCAATTGGGCGCGCAGCACGCCGGCCGCCACCGCCGCCTCGCGGGCCACCTCTGTCCCCAGTTCCACGTTCCCGATCGCCTCGCGCAGCATCCGGTCCAGCAGGCGTGCGTCGCCTGGCGCGCGGCGGTAGAAGCGCGCGCGGGCGACCTCCACGAAAGCCTTGTCGTACGGCGCCCAGGGCCCCTTCGATTCTCGGGCTTCGTTGGCGAGCCGTTCGAGCACCGCTTCCACGTCGCGCGAGGTCTCGTCGATGCTGTCCAGCGCCAGGATGGCCTCGCGCAGACGGCCCAGCATGTCGTAGGCCTCCAGGCAGCGCGGATCGACCTTCAGCGCGCGCAGGTAGCGCTGCTCGGTCTCCTCCAGCAGCCCCGCCGTCTCCAGCAGTTCGCCCTGATGCAGGTACAGGCGCGGCTCCTTGGGAAAGCGCACCGCGTGCTCCGCCAATTCGCGCATGGCCGCGGTCAGGTCGTCGGGCCCCGCCGGATCCATCGCGTAGGAGAAGCCGATGTTCCGCGCCGCATGGACGTTGCGCGGATCCAGCGCCGCGGCCTTGCGGAAGGCGCTCAGCGCCTCTTCGCGCTGGTTGCGCAGTAAGTAACCGCCGCCCAGCGCGTTCAGAGCCTCGGCGCTTCCCACGTCCAGGTGCACGGCGCGTTCCAGGTACTCGATGCGTTCGTGGACCAGCCGGTACTCCAGGCGGGCCATCTCGAGGTTGGCCTCGGTCTCGGCGCTGGGGCCCTTCTCCGGATCGGCGGCCCGCTCCAACGCGCGGGCCTGCTCGTAGGACGCGATGCCGTCCTTCATGCGCCCCAGGTCGCAGAGCACGTTGCCGAGATTGTTATGGAAGGCCGCGCGGTCCGACTGCAGCTCCACGGCACGGCGGTAGCAGGCCTCGGCGTCCCGCAGGTCGCCGCGGCGGTAGTGCAGCGCGCCCAGCCGCGCGTACAGCGTGGCGTCGTCGGGCGAACGCGCCAGCTCGCTTCTCAACTCGGCGATGGCGCGGTCGAGCGGATGGATGTCGGCGCGGTGCGCGCGGGGCGCGGGCGCGGCGCGCGCGGGTCGTCGGGCCTTGCTGCCTGCGGACTTGCGTTGGTGCGGTGAACGAGGTGACGGCGCGGCGCTAGCCACGGATGCGGATCCCCCCCTGGGCTCCCTGTTCGTACGTGACCGGGGGGCAGCCCCGCCCGAACGCGTCGAACGCTTCTTCCCTTCGACACGTTTGCGGGGGGCACTTGAGCTTTTTGTCCCTTTGCGGCGCCTCATGGCGCACACTCTCCGTGGGCCGAATGGCGGCGAGCATCTCCCGAATCCCCACCAGCTGTAGTGGAGGCGCCCCACGCCTTTCCTGCATATATATTATCGGAAAACCGAGCGGCTCGGGACACGTCGAGTACCGAAAATTTTTCGAATTGGACCGCGCGCACGGACATCCCGGCCCGGCTTTTCAGCGATTCAAGAGGCGCCGGCGGCGCCTACTTGACCGGCGCGAGTGTCTCGTGGGCGTACGTCAGGTCCGCGCGCACGATGCGGCGGCTGAGCGTGTCGTTCACATAGAGGTGCTTCTCGCTGAAGCCCACCGCCGTCGGCCAGGCCAGAGGGATCTCCGGCACGGCGATCTGCGGCTTGTCCTTCTTCTCGCCTTCGCCGAAGGGATTGACGAACTGCGAGTCGAAGTTGCCGTAGCGCCCGATCTCGGTGATGGGGTTCCCGGCGTTGTCGTAGACCCACACCGAGTTCGTCACGGCGTTGGGCAGCGCCAGCCGCCCGTAGCGGTCGAGGTCGAAGCGCGGCACGCGGCAGACGCAGCAGGTGTTGCCGCCGAAACCGTCGCGGCTGAACGGCGCCAAACCCGGATAGATGTTCTGCGCGCCTTCCAGCCCTTCCGGCTGGAAATCGCCCTCGTTCTTGTTGGTCATGCGGCCGCCGTCGGGCCCGAACTTGATCACGCTGCCGACGACGAAGGTCCAGCTGCGGTCGTCGGGCTTCTTGCCCAGCGGCAGCGGGACTTCCTTGGGCCAGTACAGCATCCCGACATAGATGTTGCCCTGCAGGTCCACGCGGATGCCGGCGTTGGCGGTCGGCACCGGGCCGATCACCGCCGCGTCCCAGCCCGCGGGATACTGTGCCCTGCTCTTCTCGTCGGCCGCAGGGAACGCGCCCTTCAGGTACTTGCCGGGCATCGGCTTGCCGTCGCCGGTAAAACCGCCCACCGCGTACGCGACCCACTTGTACATGAAGCTGATGTAGCATTCGCCCTTGGGGCCCACGCCCAGACCGCGCTCGGCAAAGCCCACGCCGAAGCGGCTGTAGATGTACGGCGTCAGCACGTGCGTGCCGGTGGCCTCGTACGGCACGGCATTCAATTCGCGGTCCATGCGCCACAACGGGCCGCTGTACGCCGGCGCGGTGCCCGTCTGCGAACCGCTGACGCGCACGTACAACAGTCCGTCATAGCCGACGGCAAGATCGTTGACTTGAAACGGCTTGCCGTCCTTCGCCAGTTGGCCGCCCTCGCCGGATTGGCCGTCGTAGCGCCAGATGCCGGTGGTGCCGTTGCTCGCGTAGATCTCGTCGCGGCCAAAGTCCACCGCGATCTTGTTCCAGTCGCGCTGGCGCCCCGCGCCGGGTTTGTAGTTGGTCTCGATGGGCGCCAGCTCGGTGCCCTTGTCCTCCAACGCCACAAGATCGCCCTTCACGCCGCTGACCCACAGCAGCGTGCGGTCCTTGCCCGCCGACAGCGCCAGGCTGGGCCAGCGCCCCTCGGTGCCGAAGTCGTACGTCGCGACGGGCTTGGCGTCCGCAGCGGCCTTCTCGAACTTCATCAGGACCTTCTTGAACTGCCCGTACGCGACGCAGTCGTATTCCATCGCGTAGACGGCGCCGGTTTTGGGATGCACCGCGACCAGTCCAGGATTGGCAACAGGCAAGTAACCGGTCTCCTTGCCGTTGGCGTCGAAGACCGTGATGCGCTGGCGCTCGCGGTCGCAGACGTACACGTTGCCCTGTCCGTCGAAGGCGATCTGGTGCACGGGGCCCTTCGGCACGGTGAAGTGGTCGGGCGCCTTACACGCCTTCAGCCATGCGCCGCCCTGCCCATCCTGGTGCTCGACGGGAACCGTGGCGAACTCGCCCAGGGTCTCCGCGCCGTCCAGCGGCATGCGGTAGATGCGGCCCGGCGGGAAGTCGGCGATGTACGGATGCCCGTATTGCGTCTTCGAACTGTATGGGCCGGAGAGGTACACCTGGCTGCCGCCGGGCGCCACGGCCAGGAAGGTCGGCCCGCCGCCGGTGTTCGGGTTGCCCTTGTCCTTTGCCCACAGGTTTTTGACCGTGAAGCTGCCTTGCGGCACGCGGCCGCGCGGGTCGAGCTTGCAGATGCGCCCTCCGTCGGTCAGCAGCACGCCGTCCTTCGTCGCGCCGACGAGGTGCATCGCGGCGCCCCACTTGATGCCGCGGTCGTCGTAGAAGTCGGGGTTCAGGCTCTTGAGCGTGCGCGGGCGGAACGTCTTGCGCTCGGCGTCCCACGTCGCGATCTCTTTCATCGCGTCCGGCGCCAGGTCCGCGGGAAACGGCAGGATCTCGCGCAGGTACTTGCCTGCCGGATCGAAGGCGCGCAACACCAAGTGCCCCTGGTTGGCGTCGCCGCCGATGCCCAGCACGTACAAATTGCCGTCCTCGTCGCAGGCGATCGAGTCGATCGCGCCGAAGTTGTACGGATCGGCGCCGATCAGCCGCCCGAACTTCGCGCCCAGCCCCAAGCGCACGCGCGCCTGGAACGGACCGCCCTGCGCGGGTTTGCCAAAGTCGTCGTGGCCGTCCCACGCGATGGATTGCTCCAGGCCCTCCTTCAGCGGGGCCGGCGGTGCCTTGGGCGCGCCCAGCGCGCCAGCGGCCAGGTGGCGCACCACGCCGCCTTTCGCGTCCAGCACCGCAACCTCGACGTCGCCGGCGGCCGCCAGTGCGAAGGTGATCGTCGCGCCGGCGCCGTTCTTCTGCGCGGCGGGGGCCTTCGCGAAGCCCTCACCCGCCGCCGCTTGTGCGGCCAGCAACAGCGCAACAAGGAACTCAAGCCGGTTCGTGCGTGCCATGGTTACGATCCTCCAGATCTTTCGGGGAATGGATCAGCCGCATGGGAATCGAGATGCGCACCGGCGGCAGGTGCGGGTCCTTGACGCGGTCCATCAAGCGCTGCAGGGCCGTGCGCACCATCGCACGCTTGCTCCACAGCGCCACCACCGGCAGAGGGCCGCCGTCGAAGGCCGGCAGGATGCGCGCGCGGTAGGTGACCTCCGAGCCCCAGCCCACCAGCTCCACATCCTTGCCCAGCGCCAGCCCCGCGCGCCGCACCGCCAGCTCGACGGCCAAGGTCAGATTCGGCCACGCGGCGATCACCGCGGTGGGGCGGTCGGCGCGCGCCAGGAGCGCCTGCGCCGATTCGGCGATCTGCGCGTCGTCCTTGGTCTGCACGTCGACGACGTACTCCTGCGGAAGTTCCAGGCGCCGGTCCAGAAACGCCGCCTGCGCGCCCTGATAGCGTTCGATGCTGTGGTCGCTCTCGGTCACCGGGCCGAACCACGCGACGCGGCGGTGGCCCTTGTCGAGCAGGTATTCGGCCGCGCGGCGCGCGCCGTCGAAATTGTCGATCAGCACCGAGTCGATAGGCAGCTCGCGGTTGAGCCGCGCCAGGCTCAGGCACGGCAGGCCGCTTACGTGGATCGCGCGCGCCGTGGCGGGCTCGCAGGCCTCAAGTGCCGCGCCCCACACGCCCGCGTCGGCCAGCGCACGCACGATCTCGTCGGGCGAACGGTTCTCGGAGACCACCGTCAGCGTCTGCCAGCCCGCAGCGGAGATCTCGCTTTGCAGCGCGTCGAAACTTCCCTCCGAGCTGAACATGACCGGCGTCTGACCGGCCACCACCGCAACGGGACTGCCGGGTTTCATGCCCGCAACGCGCATTAGCGCGCGGTAGCCGCGGCCGGGCTCGGCGCGGATCAGGCCCTCGCCGGCCAACGCCTTCAACGCGCGGCGCACCGTCACGCGCGCGACCTGAAACTGCTTGCTCAGCACGCGCTCGCTGGGCAGGAACTGGTTCGGCTGGACTTTGTTGCCGAGCAGGTCCTTGCGCATCAGTTCGACGACATGCGCCGTGCTGGGTGCTCTTGTGCTTACTGGTATCATTATGGTTCCTTAACTGGTTCTCATATTGGTTCTATATATTCGCCGCCCATGAGGCGTGCAACTTAAATCCCGTGATAAAATGAGGTTATGAGATCGAAAATGCAACATGTATGAAATAAACAGGTTATGATGTTGCCGGCTTGCATGGAGCATATGCGCCCTGGAACCTCCTTATATAAAGGAGGTTCCTGACGCCGGAACGCATTCACTTAGGGTTAAGTTAGATATCCCTGGGCGGCCAAATCCTGGCCTGTAACCGACTTACAGACCCTATGGGGAGGTCCTAGACCTCCAGCGCAGCCACGCCAGGGAGAGTCCTGCCTTCGAGGAACTCCAGGCTCGCGCCGCCGCCCGTCGAGATGTGGGTGATTTTGTCCGCGACGCCGGCCTTCTTCACCGCCGCGACCGACTCGCCGCCGCCGATCACCGAGGTCGCCCCCGAGGCCGCCACGGCCTTGGCCACCGCGAAGGTCCCCTGCGCGAAGGCCTCGATCTCGAAGACCCCCAGCGGCCCGTTCCACACGACCAGGCTCGCGCCCATGATCTCCGCGGCGTAGCGTTCCGCCGTGCGCGGCCCGATGTCCAGGGCCATCTGGTCGGCGGGGATCTTGTCGCCGTCGACGACGGTCGCCGGCGCGCCGGCCTCGAGCTTCGGCGCGACGACGTGGTCGCTCGGCAGCAGCAGGTCCTTCTTCAAGGCCTTGGCCTTCTCGAGCAGGGCCTTCGCGGTCGCGACAAGGTCCGCCTCGAGGAGCGACTTGCCGGTGGGCAGGCCCTGGGCCTTCAGGAAGGTGTAAGCCATCGCGCCGCCGATCAGCAGCGCGTCGCACTTCGGCAGCAGGCTCTCGATGACGCCCAGTTTGTCGCTGACCTTCGCGCCGCCCAGGATCGCGACGAAGGGGTGCTCGGGCGCGGACATCACCTTCGAGAGGTACGCGACTTCCTTCTCCATCAGCAGGCCCGCCGCGCGGTTGGGGATCAGCTTCGCCACGGCGTGCACGCTGGCGTGGGCGCGGTGCGCGGCGCCGAAGGCGTCGTTGACGTAGACGTCGGCCAACTCGGCGAGCTGCTTCGCGAAGCCCGGGTCGTCGTCTTCCTCGCCGGCGTGGAAGCGCAGGTTCTCGAGCAGGATCACACGGCCGTCCTTCAGGGCCGAGACCGCCATCTTGGCCGACTCGCCTATGCAGTCCTCGACGAAGCCGACGGGCTTGCCCAGGTGCTTGGCCAGGCAGGCGACCACCGGCTGCAGCGACATGCTGGGCACGACCTTGCCTTCGGGGCGCTTGAAGTGGCTGCACAGGATCACCCTGGCGCCGCGCGTCGCCAGGTCCCGGATCGTGGGCAGGGACGCGACCACGCGCGTGTCGTCGGTGATCTTTCCGGTCTTCTTGTCCACGGTGACGTTGAAGTCCACGCGGCAGAGCACGCGCTTGCCCTTCACGTCCAGGTCCTTGAGGTGCCGGATGGCCATGGTTCGCCCCTTTTCGAGCCCCGCCCGTACACTTGCCGGAAATGTCCCCGAGGGCCACATTATCCCCTGTTACACGGGCATCAAGCATTAAGGAGCCAAGCCGCCGTGCCGGACAAGTCCGCCATGCACACGACGGGGAACCCCGTCTTCGACTTCCAGGCCGCCTGCCGCCGCCGCGGCACGCGCGTGCAGAAGGCCCTAACGCTTTGCGGATTGGTTTCCCTGGCCGCCGGCCTCGCGGGGGTGGTCCTCTGGCCGGACGCCTGCGTCTGGGTCTGGATGCCGCTGCCCGCCGGCGCGGTGCTGCTGGCGGCCGGGATCGCCCACGGCTACGCCTGGCGCAGCCGCCTGCGCGCGGACTTTCGCAAGCAGCACAGCATCTACGACGAAGACAAGAACCTTTAACCGCGGAGAACGCAGAGGCCGCTGAGAACGACATGTAATGGGAGATACGGCGCGCGCGCCGGCGGGAAGTTTTCAGCCATCGCCATGGGGCCATTGACACTTTCCGTCTTTCTCCGCGCTCTCTGCGTCCTCTGCGGATAGAATGGACTTTTGCCTCCGGAGAACACCATGCCCATCCCGAAGCCGCACGTCCTGGCCAAGCGCAACCACGGCTGCCGGTTGGAAACCGACCTGACCCTGTGGGGCCACCGCGCAGTGGTGCTGCAGAACGAGTTGCTGCGCATGACGGTGCTCGCCGGCAAGGGCGCAGACGTCGTCGAGTTCCTCTACAAGCCGCTCGACGTCGATTTCCTCTGGGCCAACCCCACCGGCCCGCGGCCCGTGGAAACCTCCTACCCGCCGACCAGCCCCGAGAAGTGCTTCGGCGACTACTACTTCGGCGGCTGGCAGGAACTCTTTCCGCACGGATCGCTCCCCGAGAAGGTCGACGGCGGGATGATGTACCAGCACGGCGAGGTCTGGGGCCTGCCGTGGGAGGTGCGCGTCGAGGAAGACACGCCCGAACGCGTCAGCGTCACGTTCCACGTGCGCACGCGCAAGATGCCGCTGGTGCTCGAACGGCGCATGACCATCGAAAGCGGCAGCCCCGTCGTGACGCTCGACGAGACCGCCCACAACTTGTCTGGGCAGAAGATCGGCGTTCTGTGGGGCCACCACCCGGCCTTCGGCGCGCCCTTCCTGAGCGGCGACTGCACGCTCTACGCACCTGCCAAGACCGTCAACGTCAACCTTAAGGCGCAGACGAGCTGGCCCAAAGGCAAGCTCGACGGAAAGCCGTACGACTTCGGCGCGATGCCGCCCGAAGGCAGCCGCATCGGGCGCATGCTCTACCTCGAGAACCTGAACGACGGCTGGTACGCGCTGGTCAACGCGAAGAAGAAGATCGGATTCGGGATGCGCTGGGACGCGAAACGCTTCCCCGTCGTGTGGATCTGGCAGGAGACCAACGCCGGAACCGGCAGCCCGTGGTACGGCGAGGCGTACGCCATGGCAGTGGAACCGGTCTCGCACCTGCCCTTCCCGCGCGAGCGCAACGAGCCGCTGCTCGAACTCCCCGCGCGCGGGACCGTCGGCACGCGCTTCCAGGCCTTCGCGATCCCCGGCGGCAAGCCGGTGAAGAGCATCGACGCGCAGTGCCGCGCGAAGTAATTTTCGAATTCACCACAGAGATCACAGAGGACACAGAGAAAGATTTTCTTACGATTCCGTTTTCTGTGCGTTGATTCCTTCAGGCGCCGCTCGCCTGCGAATCCACCACTCGCAGGCAGCCGTAACGGCAGCCAAAATTGTCAGCGAGAGAAAAAAATCCGCTAGCGCGTTCGTTGGTGAGAATGCCCAATCGGGGTGCTGGTAACTTTCGATGCTGTCTGCGGGCACCCAGGCGTGAATCTTCGCCCGGAACGCTTCGATCATCTCAGTACGCTCATGAAAACTCCAGGGCCACCCGCGCTCCATAAAATTCCCACGCATCCCATCACATGTATCTTCGCCGACCTTTCTGGGAACTGCATTCGCCCAAACGAGCACGCCCGCGACGACCATCACGATGATGCAGGTGCTGAGGTGGAGTTGAAAGCGGCGGCGCGGTTTGGATTCGGGCTCGGCCATGCCTCAAGTATAGCGCGGCCTATCTGGAATAGGTGCTGCTCGTTTTACGCGGCTCGGGCGGAGCCTCGCCCTCCCAGACCACCGCGCAGGATCAAGGGTGAGAACGAAAGGAAATCCCTTCACCCATCGTCCCTGACCGCTCGCCCCTGCCGTCAAACCACGCCGTAGGCGATCATGGCGTCGGCGACCTTCTTGAAGCCGGCGATGTTCGCGCCGTCGACATAGTGGATGTAGCCGTCCCTGGCGCCGTAGCGCGCGCACTGCGTGTGGATCTCCTTCATGATCTGCTGCAGGCGCATGTCGACTTCCTCGCGCGACCACATCAGGCGCAGGCTGTTCTGCGACTGTTCCAGCCCGGAGACCGCGACGCCGCCCGCGTTGGCGGCCTTGCCGGGCGCGAAGAGCACCTTCGCGTCATGGAAGGCGTGCACGCCCTCCAGTGTGGTCGGCATGTTGGCGCCTTCGGCGACGGCGATCACGCCGTTCTTGATCAGCGTCTGGGCTTCCTCGCCGCTGATCTCGTTCTGCGTGGCGCAGGGCAGCGCGATGTCGCAGGGCACGCCCCACGGGCGCTGGCCCTTGTGGAACTTGGCGCCCTTGAACTTGCGCGCGTAGGACTCCAGGCGACCGCGCTTGACGTTCTTCAGTTCCTTGATGTATTCCAGCTTCTCCTCGTTGATGCCGCTCTTGTCGTAGACGAAGCCGCCGCTGTCGCTCATCGCCAGGACCTTGCCGCCCATCTGCAGCACCTTTTCGGCGGCGTACTGCGCGACGTTGCCGCTGCCCGAGACGACGACCTTCTTGCCTTTCACGTCGGCCTTTCTCGTCTTGAGCATCTCGTGGACGAAGTACACGCAGCCGTAGCCGGTGGCCTCGGTGCGGATGTGGCTGCCGCCGAAGGTCAGGCCCTTGCCGGTGATCGCGCCGGTGAATTCGTTCTGCAGGCGCTTGTAGTGCCCGAACAGGAACCCGATCTCGCGCCCGCCCACACCGATGTCGCCGGCCGGCACGTCCATGTCCTTGCCGATGTGCTTGTGCAACTCGGTCATGAACGACTGGCAAAAGCGCATCACTTCGTTGTCGGACTTGCCCTTGGGGTCGAAGTTGCTGCCGCCCTTGGCGCCGCCCATGGGCAGCGTGGTCAGGCTGTTCTTGAAGATCTGCTCGAAGCCCAGGAACTTCATCACGCTCAGCGTCACCGTCGGATGGAAGCGCAGGCCGCCCTTGTACGGGCCGATGGTGTTGCTGAACTGCACGCGGTAGCCGCGCTCGACGTGAACCTCGCCCTTGTCGTCCTGCCAGCTGACGCGGAAGATGATCGCGCGGTCGGGTTCGGTCAGGCGCTCCAGCACCTTCGCCTTCGCGTACGGCGGGTGTTCGAGAATGAACGGCATCACCGAATCGGCCACTTCCTGCACCGCCTGGTGGAACTCCGCTTCGCCGGGATTGCGCCGGATCAGTCCGGCCATGAACTTGGCGACCAGTTCCTGCGCCTTGGTCTGCTTGGCCATGGAGGGTTCCTTTCCGCGCTACTGCGGCCTTCGAGCGGGCGATCGATTGAAAAAGCCGGTCATATAGCATGCCCCGTCCGCTGGCAAGGAAGGGTCTGCGCGCGCCCGGGCATACGCATTGCGTATGATCCTTTTCGAGGCAGCGCTTATTCGTAAACCTAATATTAATATAAGTATTTGCATGGTAATAACTTAACAACATTTGATTTATCTTCGGTAATTGCCGTTGACAGATGCCTGTTTCAATGCTTAAATGTTTTTAACATCGGGCCAGGGCGTAAGCAACTCGCAGTGCTTACTCCCCCTTTCCTGGTGCCAAGTGGCCAGCTTGGAGGGCCCCGGGAAGGCCCGGGGCTAAGACCCGAAGGTGTGCATCACAGGGCTGCGTGTGAACGGACCACCCTGCAAGGGTGGCGCCGGCGTCACCACCTATCATTGTCGAAGCTCAAACATGCGTAGTCGGCATAAAGAAAGGAAGTGAAGGTAGTAAAAGCTCCCATACCCGATCGATCCCCCCGACAACAAAATAAAAGAGGCGAACGGCGGCGGAGAACTTCCGCGCCTGCTCGAGTCCCGAGTCTTGCGGCTTGAGTCATGCGCCCGGCGTGCGGCAGCATCGGCCGCGCGAAAGGCCTGCCACCGGGCCGGTGCTTGAACTAAAAGGCCCGCGCGACATCTCCCATTTCCTTCCCGCTCGAAGCGCGTAGGCTGGAGAAGGTATGACTTCCCCCTTCGCTGCTCGCCCGCCGGTCGGCTGGGGCATCCTCGGCTGCGGCCGTTTCGCGCAGCGCCGCGTGCTGCCCGCCTTCGCCGGCTCGAAAATCACCCGCATCGTTGCGATCCAGAAACGCGACGCCGCGCAGGCCCGCGCGGCGGCCGATGCCGCCGGCGTGCCCGGCGCTTACGCCTCGCGCGACGAGCTGCTTTCCGACAAGAACGTCCACGCCGTCTGGATCGCCGGGCACAACGCCGGGCATCTCGACGACGTGCTCGCCTGCGCCGCCGCGGGCAAGGCCGTGCTGTGCGAGAAGCCCATGGGCCTGAGCGCCGCGGAATGCCGCACGATGCGCGACGCCTGCGCCGCGAAGAACGTGCCGCTGTTCGTGGGACACTGCTGCCGCTACCACCATGCCGTCGAGCAGGCGCATGCGATGGTCAAAAGCAACGCGCTGGGCGAACTGCGCGCGCTGCGCGCGTTCTTCGCCTTCCGCTGTGCGCCCGGCGTCTGGCGGCGCGACGCCGGCTTGAGCGGCGGCGGCCCGCTGCTGGACCTGGGCCCGCACGTCGCCGATTTCCTGCGCTACGTCTCGGGGCGCGAGGTGCGCGAAGCGATCGCGTTCGTCGATCCGCCGCGCGATCTGAAAGCCGGGCGCGTCGAGGACCGCGCGCGCGCGATAGTCACGCTGGACGGCGGCATTCCGGCGGAGCTCTCGGTTTCCTTCGTCGAGCCCTTCCGCACGGGCTTCGAACTCGCCGGCACGGAAGCTTCGCTGCGCGGCGACTACGTGCTCAGCGCCATCGACAACCCGTGCGTGCGGCTGGAACGCTTCACCGGCGACCCGCAGCCGCCTGCATGCGAGAAGCTGCCCGTCGAGCACCGCGACCTCTTCCGCATGCAGCTCGAGGACGTCTCGCAAGCGCTGCTCAATCCGAGCCACGCGCCGCGCTGCGCGCGCGCCGAGGATGGCGTGAAGTCGCTCGAGATCATCGACGCGATCTACAAAGCGGGCGAGAAGGGCACGAGGACGAAGGTCGGTTGACTATTGATCTTTTGAGGAGCTTTGATTCGCAGACTCTTCCTGCTGCATGAATCCATAGTGCGAGCCCGGGTCCCAGAGCCTCCGGCGAAGAAGGTATTGCTCGCCCAATGGATTGGGCAGCCATTGAACCTGATCCCCTTCTCCCACCGGCAGGACCTCCTGGCTGAATCGAAGCGCGTTCGCAAGATCCGCGCGCACCCAATGCTTGCGCACCGGATCGTTGCCGCACCAATGGTAGATCTCGAGCAGCGTGTATACGCGCTCGCCCTACAGTTCCACACCGTGCTTGACCGCAAAGTCGAGCGTCACCGACTTCGCAGGCAACTCATCGATGCCAGGCAGCGCCACCGTGCGTCCCTCGGCGAGTTGAAGGCCCTGTGTATTCCAACCGACAACCTCTTGCGGATCGTTGAGGCGTTCGATGATCTCCGTACGGCCTTTCCAGATGCCCCATGCAACGAACCCTGCGCCTAGCAGCGCGCCGGCGACCAGCGATGCAATGACCAGTGATTTGAGACTGAACTGAAAGCGCTTGGGGCGCCGAGCGGCGTGCGCACGAAGAGTAGGCGAATGGGCTGCCTTCATACGTAAGTTACGTGCTATGCGGACACGCGGTTCGGACAATATTACCAGCGCTGCTTCAGGTCGCGCTTGTGTCCGCTGAGTTTCCGGACCAGCAGATAGATACCGTAGAAGAAGAAGCCCACGATCACCGGGAACAGGATCGCGAAGTAGATCACGAAGGTGATGTCGGCCCAGTTGTGGATCTTCGCCCACCAGCCGGTCAGGTACAGGATCAGCCCGCCCGTGGCGAAGGCCAGCGCCGAGACCACCGCGCTGACGATCCACGGGTGCTTGAAGTCCTGCCCTTCGGGAGCGATGCCGACCGGCGGAACCTCGTCGATGGCCGTCGTGTCCTGCGCGTGCGCCAAAGCAATCACTCCTTTAATCAGCCGAAGCACCTAATACCCTATGGGAAGGCGCCGTCTATTTATAGGAGCAATTCACGCCCGGGGGCTATCCGCATGCCGCGCGTATCTATAGTTCTGGCAACGGCTTGCGCCACCGCCGCGCTCTCCGCTTTGGGGGCCACCTCGGAGTCCGGAGGCGGCGGCACGAGTACCTCACTGGTGACGACGGTGCCCGGCAAGCTGCCCCCCGAGATCGCCGCGCCCGACGCGGTGCGCAAAGCCCGCGCACAGGCCGAAGCCGGGAAGAAACCGCCGCCGGAAGGCGACGAAGTCGAAGTCGCGCTGGCGCCCGAGACCGCCGCGCTGCGCCACACCGACACCTTCCGCAAGGTGGTGAGCGGCAACGAGCGCGCCAAGGAAGCCTGGGCCGCGCTGAAGCCCAGCGAGCGCCTCGAGGCGCTGGGCCGCATCGTCAAGTACGCGCAGGCCGACCTGCGCCGCCCCGCGCTGGCCGAACTCAAAGCCTTCAGCGCCGAGCAGGATCCCGAAGGCCGCGTCACGCCGGCGCTGGTCGAGATGGCCATTCGCGACGCCGACGCGAAGATCCGCGACGAGGCCGTGCAGGAGATTGCCGCGAAGAAGGACGACGAGCGCGTCCCCGAGATGCTCCTGAAGGGCATCCGCCAGCGCGAGCCCGAGGAACAGCGCCGCGCGCTGCGCGCCCTGGCCGCGCTGCCGCCCGCGCGGGTGCAGCGGGTCGTGATCGAGCACTGGCGCGAGATCTGGGGCCCCGGCCCGCGCGCGCACATGGTCGTCGCGCGGCAGCAGTCGTACATCGCCGACTACGAGATCAGCGGCGACAGCTACGATCCGATCGTGCGCAGCTTCCTCATCGGCGTGGTGCTGGACGTCAAGCCGCTGATGGTCTACGCGGACCACTACATCCTGCGCATCCTGGAGGACGCCGCCGGCGCGCGGGTCGGGAAGGACCTGGGTGCGTGGAATAAATGGTGGGACGAGGAGAAGCGCCGCCAGCGCGAGGCCGCCGAAGCCAAGAACGCCGTCCAGAACGACCGCGAGAAGGCCGACGCCGCGCAGGCCGCCGAGCGCGCCGTGCAGGCCGAAGCGAACGCGGAGAAGGAGAAGGCCAAGGAATGAACGCGCGCTTCGCGGCCTTCGCACTTCTCGCGCTGCTGCTAGCGACGGCACACGGCAGCGAGACGCTCGCGATCGCACCCGCCGACGACGTTTCTGCGAAGCCCGCGCCCGCCACGGCGCCCAAGCCGCAGGAAAGGGTGGCCGCGAACGAGAAAGCGCCTGCGCCCGCCGCGCACCCGGACGAACTGCAGATCGACCTGACGGCCGCCGGGCAGAAGCGCATCGACGAAACCGACACGCGCAAGGCGCTCGAACTGCTGCGCAAGGACCTCGACGGCGACAAGCCCGCGCACGAAGCGTGGGCGGCGCTCGACGAGCGCCTCCGCATGCGCGCGCTGGCTCAGGCCGCCGAAGGCGGGCAGGAGAAGCTGCGCCGCCGTGCCGCCGAGGAGTTGAAGGCCGCCGAGATGACGGGCCTCGAGGGCACCGACCGCGCGGCCGTGCGCAAGGCGCTGGCGCGCGTGACCGTCGCCGAGAACGACGACGCGATCCGCGCCGACGCCCTGGCCGCGTGGCAGAAGCTGGTGCCCGCCGACGAACCGGCCGCCGTGCGCGAGATGGCGGAAGGCCTCGAACGCCCCAACGCGATCGAGCAGCGCCGCGCCTTCGGCGCGCTGCGTGCCGTCGGCGGACCGGGCGTCGTCCAGGTGCTGATCCGCAAGATCACCAAGCGCTGGGGGCGCATCGGGCGCGCGCACATCCTGATCGCCGAACAGCGCAGCTACATCGCCGACTACGACGTCAACGGCGCGACCTTCGATCCCGTCATCCGCAGCTTCCTGACCGGCGTGGTGCTGGACAGCGAGATCCTCGCCGTCGAGATGAGCCACTACGTCGTCGAACAGCTGCGCGCGATGGGCGCGCGCGACGCGCAGCTGGCCGACCCCGCCGCCTGGCAGCGCTTCCTCGACCAGAAGGCCGCTCAAGAGAAGTAAAGCAACTCCGCCCGCATTCAACCGTCACGCCTCGCTGGACCCCCCGCCCTGCAGTGGTGTAAGCTTTAGCGATGAGCGCGCGCGTGAAGGTTAAGATCTGCGGAGTCAGGCGGCCCGAGGACGCCCGGGCGGCCGCCCAGGCCGGGGCCGACGCCATCGGCCTGAACTTCGTGGCCGGCAGCCCGCGCTTTCTGGCCGGAATGCACGAGGCGCAGGCCGTCCTCGCGGGCCTCGGCGGCGTTTCTCTTATAAAGGTTGGGGTTTTCGTGAATCCCGAGCCCGATGTATTGGTCGAATATGCTAAGAGCCTGGGCCTGAATGCCGTCCAGTTGCACGGCGACGAATCGCCCGAGACCGCTCGCGCACTGAAGGCGCGGCTGGGCGGCGCGGCCGTCTGGAAGGCCTTCCGGATCGCCCGCGCCGAGGACCTGCGCGCGGTAGCCGGCTTCCCCTGCGACGCGGTGCTGCTGGACGCGCGCGCGGATGGAAGCGGCGGCGATGCTTCGCGCGGCGGCACGGGCAAAAGCTTCGACTGGGCGCTGCTCGACGGCTTCGCGCGCCCCGCCGAGTGGCTGCTGGCCGGCGGGCTGACGCCGAAGAACGTCGCCGAGGCCGTGCGGCGCGTGCGCCCCGTGTGGGTCGACACCGCCAGCGGCGTGGAGTCGGCGCCGGGCATCAAGGACGCCGCGAAGATCCGGACCTTCGTAGAAGCGGCGCGATCGGTTTGAATATCCAGGAATGACGAGTTTCATGCGAAGCATACGAAATCTCCTGCTCATCTTCTTGTTGGCCGCCGCGTTCGCGCCGGGCCTTGCCCGCGCCGACACGGTGACGACAAAGGACGGCCGCGTGCTGGAAGGCGAGGTCATCGAAGACACCGAGACGACGGTTAAAATCCGCACCGCCACGGGCACGGTCACGCTGCGGCGATCGGAAGTGCGCGACGTGGCGTACAAGGAATCGCCCCTGCAGGCGTACGAGAAGCGCAAGAAGGCGCTGGCCAGCGACGACGCCAAGGGCCGCTGGGAACTCGCGCAGCACTGCCTCGCGAACAATCTGCGCCGGCAAAGCGAGGAACTGCTGGGCGAGATCCGCACCATGGCCTCGCCGTTCTACGTGCAGGCCACGCGCAAACTCGCGGAGATCCTGGCGCCGCGCGAGCCCATCGCCGCCATCGAACTGCTCGACGACCTGGCCGCCAAGACCGCCGACCTGGAAGCGCAGGTGAAGGCGCGCGAGTTGAAGCGCGACCTCGATAAGCGCCGACAGACGGCCTACGACGAGGCGCAAGGGTACATGCAGAAGCGCGATTGGGCCCAGGCCGTCGCGACGCTGAAGTTCGCCCACGCGCTGAGCTACGCCGGACCGCAGGCCAGCGAAGGCCCCGACGCGCCGGTGACGCGCGCGCAGGTGCTGGCGAAGCTCGCCGAAGTGCGCCAGACGATGGAAGGCATCGCGCGGGGCGAACTGACCGCCGCCGGGAACGAGGTCGACACGGCGAAGGTCATCACCTGCACCGTCTGCACCAAGCACGCCGGCGTAGGCGCCTGCGCCGCCTGCAAAGGCGCGGGCACCGTCGAGCGCATCATCCCCGCGGTGATCACGCTCAACGGCGTGAAGCCCGAACGCCGCGTGCAGGTGACATGCCCCACCTGCCAGGGCACCAAACTGGGGCGCTGCACCGCCTGCGCGGGCTCGGGGCTCGAGATCAACCAGCTCGAATCGCGCATGCGCTTCCCGGTGCGCGCGCTGGCCGATCGCGCCTGGACGCGGAACTACCCCGATGCGCTGACCGGCATGAAGGACTGCTTCGCGCTCGCGCAGCAGCGCAAGGTCACCCTTCCGCCGGGCTTCGTGCCCGATTACCCTTCGAGCAAGAACCTGCGCGACGCGCTGCCCGGCGTCCCCGTGCCCGACGACTTCGGGAACGGCGGTTCCGCCGCGAACCTGGAGGCGCTGTGGAAGGCCGCCAAGCCGGAAGTCCGCGGGAACTTCCTGTGCAGCTACGCCTTCGAGGCCGTGCAGAATGCGCAGCCGGCCGCGGGCGAACTGAGCGGCGCCGCCGACCCCGCCAACGCGCTGGCCGCGCCGCCGGACCTGGGCAAGATGCGCGCGTCGGCGCCCACCGTCGGCGCGACGGAGCTGAGCGCGCTTCCCGAGACCTGGGCCGGGCGCTGGGTCTGGGTCGCCGGCACCTACGACGGCCCCGACGCATCGCTGTCGGCCAAGGACCGCCTGGCCCTGCAGATCAAGACCGACGCGCCGAACAACCTGCATCCGTTCGTCTTCCGCGCCGAGGCGAAGGACCTGCACGCGAAGGCCGCCGGCGAGAATAGCGCGCCGCCGCTGCTGAAGCTGCTGGCCGCGAACTACCCGTACGCCGACGTCGCGGCGAAGGCCGGCGACCTGCGCACGGGCGACACCTTCCAGGCGCTGGGCCGCGTGATCTACAGCAAGGACCGCAACCCGGAGACGTGCCTGGAGGTCTGGGACCTGATGGTGCGCGCCGATCCGAAGACCCGCGAACTGCTCGAACGCGTGCGCATGCCCGTAACCTTCAACTTCCAAGACACGCCGCTGGCCGAAGGCGCGCAGCTGCTGACGCTGCTGACGGGCACGAAGATCCGCGTCGACGCGAAGCAGGCCGGGGAGCTGCCGCTGAGCGTGCGCACGACCGAGCGTCCGCTCGCCGAGGCGCTGAACGAGATGGCCAAGGCCGCGAACGTGGCGTGGGTCTTCGACGAGGACAACGGCGTGCGCATCGTCGCCGCCGCCAAGCCCGACGAGCAGGCCCGCGTCGAGCAGGTGATGCGGTATTTGAAATGAAGCGGCGAGCGGCGAGAAATGGAACGCCTCCCGCCTCCGCTTCGCTTCGGCGCGGCTGGTCGGCGCACTTTCTTAAAACTGCAATCTAACGCGTAGCTGAAAACAAGAAGGGTGGCGAAGCCACTCCGATACTCACCCCTGACCGCTCGCCCCTCACCTCTGCTTTTCAGTTCCCGCGTTCCTTCTCGCTGACGACGCGGCGCACGGCGTTGCAGAGGGCCTTGTGCTCGGCGGCCTCGCTGGGGCTCATCTTGGCGCTGATCAGGTCCAGCCAGGTGTCGTGGATCGAGGACTTGGCTGCGTTGTTGGCGAAGCTGGCCGTCGCGACGGCGGCGGCAGCGGCGCGCGCGGCGGAGCTGATAATGCGCGAGGGGTCGTTGTCGCCGGCGGCGATGGCCGCGCGCATGGCGGCGTCCTTGGCGGCCTCGGCGATGTACAGGATCGATCCGCCGCTGTTGATCAGTTCGGGGTCGGGTTGCAGCTTCGAGACGTCGTCCGCCGCGGCCATGGCTTCCTTGCGCCGCTCGTCGGTGGGCTCCAGCACCCAGCGCTCGGCGGCCGTCACCGCCTTGCGCGAGGGCGAATTCGGCACCCACACTTGGGCGCGCGCCGCGCAGACGCAGGCCAGCCGCACGAGCATCTTCTTTCCTTCCACCGAAGTAGGCAGGTAGCGCGTGTAGCCCAGCAGCGAGATCAGCCAGTCGGCGTAGGGGATCTTGTCGAGTACCTCGCGCAGGGCGCCGCCCTGCGGCCACTTGCGGCCGACCCAGGCGACGAAGGCCAGGTCGCGGCTGCGGCTCCTCAGCCACTGCTCGGTGATGACCGCGCCGCCGGTCTCGCCGGTGGGCACCACCGGGCGCTGGTCGATCACCATCGTGGGGGCCTGGTGCGCCAGGCGGTCGAGGTCCATCGGAGGCAGGCACAGGTAGCGCAGCACGGCGCTGGTGAAGGACTTGGCCAGTTCGCTGCGCACCGGCACCACCTGGGGCTCGAAGAACGGCTCGTTGACCTCCTGGTTCACGGCGCTGAGGCGCCCGACCTTGGACTCGGCGTCGTCCACGAAGAGGTTGCGGGCGCCGCAGGCGAGTGCGCGCGGGTGGCGTTCCAGGGAGTTGCCTACGTACTTGAGGATGACCTTCTGGTGCGGGTTGGAGCGTTCGTACTCGGGCAGTACCTTGAAGCCGCTGCGTTCCAAGATGCGGCTGGCCTGCGTGCGGTCCTCGTTATTCAGCTCCACCGCCACCATGATGGTGACATTCACGGCCTCGTCGCGCAGCGCGAAATGCTTCATCGCCATCATGGCTGTGGCCGGCGGCGCTGCGAGCTGTTTCACGGGGCCTTCTCCGGACTGAATCGTGGCCACCGTCTTAACGGACCCGGCGGCCCGAGTCCAGTCGGGGCGGCCCCCTATTCGGTATGCAAATATCCCCGTCCCATTCTGTAACGCGCGGCGTCCTGGTGCGTGCGTATTGACGATGAACACCACCGCTTTAGAACGGCTTGCGATGCACGAGCCCCCCGACCAAAAAGCCCCCGCCAGCGACGAAGGCCAGCTCCTGCGCCGCGCCGCCGCCGGGGACGACCGCGCCCTGGAAAGCCTTATCCGGCAATACGAAGCACGCGTCGCGGCACTCTGCCGTTCGATCCTTAAACGCCCCGACTGGACCGAGGATGCCGTCCAGGAGAGCTTCCTTCGCATGGTGCAGGGCCTGAGCCGCTTCGATGCGGACCAGGAGGGCTTCGTTGCGTGGTTGAACCGCATCGCGCGCAACGCGGCCATCGACCTGCTGCGCCGGCAGAATGTGCGCGAGGCCAAGCGTTTCGACGCCGCGGCGATCGACGAGACCCAGGCCGCGAACGACTCGCCGGTGGACCGTGCGATCCGCCGCGAGGACCTGGCGCTGCTGCATGAGGTGCTCGACGCGCTGCCCGGCCCGCAGCGCGAGGTGCTGGTGCTGCGCTTTCTGCACAACCTGGAACCGCAGGAGATCGCCGCCGTGCTGGGGATCTCGCCGGGCAACGCGCGCGTGCGCCTGAACCGAGCGCTGAACGCCGTGCGCGCCGCGCTGAACGCAACGAACGAGAACGAAGCGAACGAAGGAGCCCAATCGTGAACGCCGAACTGCTGCTGCCCGCCGAAGCCGGCGTCCTACGCGAAGCGCTTTTCCGCTGGGCCGAACGCAATCGCCCCGCCGTGCCGGCCGCCGAACGCGTGCGCCGCATCCGCGCGCAGCTGAACGCCGCCAAAGGGCAGCCGCTCTACGCCACCGCGCGCGAGCCGAAGGTCTCCCGTTTGAGTTGGCTCGCCGCGGCCTGCGCCGCAGCGCTGGTGGCGTCCGCCTGCGCGGGCTGGCTCTACCTCACGCTCGGGCAGCCGGCGGCGCCGGTGGCGGTGCCCGAGACGACGGAGAAGAAGAAAGCCGTGGCCGAAAACGCAAAGACGCCGCCTGCGGTGGTTGGCGCTGTGCGCGACGGCACGCCGGGTCTGTTCGTGCGCACCGAGGAGACGCCCGCGCGCTGGGTGGCCGTGGCGAAAGATTCGCCGCTGCACGCCGGCGATGTGCTTCAAGTCGCCGCGGCCGGCCAAGCCTGTGAACTCGCGGTCTTCGGCTCGCACCGCGTAAAGGTCGCGCCGGGTACGACGGTGCGGCTGGGCGAGGATCCGGACGATCCGCGCGTGGGGTTCTACTGGGGGCGCATGGATGCCTGGGCGGAAGGCGGCCAGTTGCGCGTCTCAAGCATCACCGCAAACGCGTGGGATGCATCGGACGTCTGCAAGCTTGCGGAAGGCGAGCATCTCCTGATCGCCTCCATCGATCCGCTGCCCATGTCGGCACGAACCCTCCAGCAGGACGGCTTCAACCTGGCCGATCCTGCAGCGCTGCCGCGCATGCCGTTCTCCGCAAAGATCGACCAGAACGTGGATGGGAATCCCCCGGACGTGGCACCGCCGAAGCCCGAGAACGTGCGCGTCCAGCAGGGCACCGCAAACCTGTTGAACGTAATCGACGCAGATCTTGCGGACGTGCCCGTGAAGGACGCCGTCGAGACCTTTGTCACGCTGATCAAGGTGCGCATCAAGCTCTCGCCGGCCGCGGAGCAGGCTGCGGGCGCGAAGAAGGTCACTCTGAAGGCTGAGAAACTGACCGGCGCCGAGGTGCTGGCCAAGTTCTGCACGCTGGCCGGCCTGAGCTTCCATGTCGAGCAGGGCGAGATCGTCCTGCGGCTGCCGAACGAGCCGAGAACCGCGCCGGCGGCCGAGAATCCGGAGTTTTAACCCGCCGCGAGCCCGCGAAGCGGACCGTCAGACCAAGAGGAGAGTACCCATGAATCGCAGCATGAAGACTTTTAGCGGCATGGCATTGGCCGCCGGCCTGCTGTTCGCCGCTCCGGCCAACGCCGAGGACGCCGGCAGCGGAAAGCCGGAGCCGCAGAACGTGGACAAGATGGCGGTAGAACTGCTCAACACGACCATCAACCTGAAAGTAACCGACATGAGGATGCTCCTCGCCTGGTCGTGGGCGGCCAGACTTACGGACACCAATCTGCCCATCGTCGTCTGGCCGCAGGCGGGGGAGAAGAAGGTGAGCCTCGAATTCACCGATGCGCCCCTGGCCGAGGTCCTTCGCAAGGTAAAGGAACAGACCGGCGCCGAGCACCGCTTCCGCGACGGGAAGATCCACCTGCTGTTGCACGATGAGGTCGCCGCTTTCGAGAAGGGCGAGGACCCCAAGCCCGCCGCGGAGCATGCCGAGAAAAAGGAGGCCGACAGCGGCCAGCCCGCGCCCCAGAAGGTTGGCAGCGAAGCTGAACTGCTGATGAGGAAGGTCACGCTCGAAATGGTCAATACGCCGCTGGCCGAAGCCCTGGGCTTCCTGAGCACCCTCAGCCAGGTGCCCACCGAATGCGACAAAGGCATCGCGCAGAAGACCGTCACGCTCAAGCTGGCCGACGCGACCATGGCCGAAGCGATGAAGCAGATCAGGGAATCGGCCGGCGGCGAACACCGCGTCGTGGACGGCACCATCCGCATCGCCTCGCCCGAGCAGTGGAAGGCCATCGACGCCGGCACCGCGAAGTTCGCCACGGCCGACGGCGAGGCGCCCGCGGTGCAGGTCGCTCCCAACGCGCAGGATCGCGGCAACCCCCGCGCCACCGCCGGAAGCATTATTGGCGGCGACGGCGCGAACGTGGCGGCAAGCATCAGCGTCACCGAATCGCGGGAGTACGTAATCAACGGCAAGCACTACACGGAAGATGATCTGAAGAAGGAACTGCCCGACGTTTGGAAGAGCCTCCAGACTCCGGGCGAGCCCGGAACGATCCGCCCGGACGCAAAGGTCAGCATCAACGGAAAGGTGTTGACCGCCAAGGAGGCGAAAGAACAGTTCCCGGCGATGTTCGAGAAGCTCAATTTCAAGATCGCCGAGTAAGACCGGGTTCCCAGGAAAGTCCCGGGGCTCTACGCCCCGGGACTTCTTGTTTCATCAGATCAGCCTTCCATTCTCCTAAAATCGAGCTAATCGGCAGGGTCGTGCTCTACTTCATCCAAGGTCTTTTCCCGAGGCGCGTCTTGTAGCACGGAAAGTGGGCTCGGTAACGTGTGTCCTGAGCCGGCCTTGAGCGGTTAACCTTCAACAGCGAAAAGGGTTATGGAAGCGTCGCGTCCATCGCATCGCTACCGGCTTGAAGTCGCGCCCGCGCGCGGGTTATCCTCATCTGCGCAAAAGGCAGCGCCAGGTAATGGTAAGCACGCCGGTAGGAGCCGCAGCGGACCGGAGGCGCCTGTTTTGGCCTTGGCGGGACAGAGTTCAGGGCGCATGCCCAAACAGAATGCCGGCCAGTCGCCCAGCGCGTCCGGCACCCGGCGCCGCAGCGCCGAAGCCGCGCTCAACGATGCGCGGCTGCTGCAACTCGTCGAAGCTTTTATCGGCGGCGAGGAGAGCGCCTTCGACGCGCTGGCGCCCATGGCCGGGCGCATGGCCTACCACCTCGCGCTGCGTTCCGTCGCCGACACCAACGTCGCCGAAGAGATCGCTCAGGAAGCCCTGATGCGGCTGTACCGCCGCGTGCACGAGATCAAGGGTGTGGGCGCCTTCAAGACGTGGTACTACCGCATCGTTTTGAACCTCGTCCACGACCACTACCGCCGCAACACCCGCCGCGACACCGCGCTGAACACGCTCGAGGAAGTCCGCACCGTCGAGGTGAAGTCGCGCGAAGAGCCGCTGACGGCGCTGGAACGCAGCGAACTGCGCGCGGCCCTGACCGAGGCGCTGAACACGCTGGACGAGAAGCACCGCGAGGTCTTTCTGCTGAAGGAAGTCGAAGGCCTGCCGCACGGCGAGATCGCACAGATGCTGGGCGTGCCCGAGGGCACCGTCTGGTCGCGCCTCAGCTACGCGCGCAAGAAGTTGCTGGAGACCCTCCGGCGCAAAGACTATATCGCCTGAGGCCGCCGGAGTAGGGCCGGCCGGGAGAGGGCCGGAAAGATTTGGCAGGGACCTCGAAGGTGCCGCCGCGACGGGCGTCCTAAGGGGTGGAGAGCGAGAGACTAGAGGGGGCAGACACACCGATGGCGCACGAATCTTCGACCGAATTTACCTGCCCGCAGGCGCAGGAGCTGTTGAGCGATCTGCTCGACGTTCGCCGCGGCGAGAACCCGGCCCAGGGCACCACCGTCCTGGCCGACCCGGCCGCCCGCACGCGCCTGGAAGCACACGTCGATTCCTGCGCCGAATGCACCCGTGCGCTGAACGACCTCGCCGAGGTCGGTGCGGCCTTCGCCGAGTTCTCCGTCGGCGAGAAGCCCGCTCAGGACTTCGCCGACTACGCCACCCTGATCCGCGAACGCATCGTCGCCGAAGGCGGCGAGACCCGCCCGCTCTTCCCGGAACTCAAGCTCGTCTCCCCCGCCCCGGCGCCCGCGCCCAAGCGCAGCCCCAGTTGGAGCGCCTGGCTGGGTATGGCCGCCACGTCGGCCGCCGCCGCCGCAGTGATGGTAAGCGTGCTGAACTGGGGGCCGTCGAGCGTCGAGCCCAGCCCCATCGACAACGAGCCGGCCGTGCCCATGGCGAGCAACAGCAATCTGAACGTTCCGACCGAAGCTATCGTGCCGATCAACCCCGACCGCGACTCGCCCGTCATGCCCATCGGCGGGATGCAACTCAACATGGCCGAACCTAAGGTCCCCAACGTTCAGTTGAAGGCGGAGCTCTCGAATCCCGAACTGCAGCGCCTGCTGGGCATCGATCTGGGCCTGCTGTCCAACAAGCCCGAAGAGGACTCGCCCGCGGGCCTGACCATCTGCCGCGTGTACGAAGGCAGCCCCGCCGACGCCGCAGGCCTGCGCCGCGGCGACCGCCTGACCGCGCTCAATGGCTTCGAACTGGGCCACACCAGCGACACCGAGGCCAAGGCCCTGCTGGTCGGGCTGATGAAGGTCGGTGAGGGCAACATCGCGCAGCTCGACTACGCCCGGCCCTCGAGCTCCGTGAAGGGCATTTGGATGCTCAAAAGGGGCTACGCGACCCTGGGCAAGCACAACCGATAGTGGTGCACAATCAGCGAAAACCCCACAACTGCGAAATTTTTTGTCCACATAAGTGCTTTAGGATTTTTTATTTATAAGGTCGCCCTCATTTTTCCCTTTTTCGCGCCTTGACTCCTTTCCAAATGTGGTATGAAGGCGCTTGTCCCAGCTCTACATCTTGTAGTTTTTGAGGGATTCGTTTCGAATCTTGAGCTCACATAGTAGCGTTTGCGCGAGCTAATATCCCCCCCACTAGTTCGTGTGATCAGCTGCTGTGAGAGGCCGGGAGCCGCAAGGCTCCCGGTTTTTTTTGTCCTCAGCACGCCTCCCCCTAAAATACGTAACCCTTTGACCTGCAAGGGGTCACGAGTACACTGGGAAGGTCGTTAAGCGGCCTCCGCAGGCGCTACCAATCGGGCGCTCGACGGTTAGTATTCTGCGAAGATCTTTACGTCACAGGAAGGCATGGATCCTGACCCCGGCATGAACGCGTTTCGCAAAGAAGGCCGCAAGGCCGTGCTGCTCTCCGCTGTGCTGCTGTGCGGCGTGGTCGCACTGGTGCTCGCATTGCGTATGCGCGCGCCGCAAGCCGCGCCCGCACCGGAAGCGAAGGTTGCCGCGCAACCCGCCGCCGAACCTCAGCATGTGCCCAAGCCGATGGCCGAGGCGTACGCGCGCTGGGGCGGCGCGCTTTGTTCGGCGTCGGAGGACGGCGCGCACTTCTTCGACCTGCGCCGCGCGATTGAATTCAAGGAACGCGCCGGCGACCTGGCGAAGTTCGTCGTGCACCTGCGTTCGCGCGCGCTGCTGCCCGATCCGGCGGCGGCCAGCACCGAGATCCTGCGCGGCGACGGCGAGCAGGTGGTGCTGATGCAGTTCACGAAGGTCCCAAAGGCGGACGAACGCGCCGAGCTGAAGGAAGCCGGCGTCGAGCTGCTGGGGTACGTCGACGGCCTGGCCTGGCACGCGCGCGGCACGGCCGCGGACCTGCGCGAAGTGCGCGGGCGGCCGGACGTGCGCGCCCTTGCGGCGATGGATCCGCGCGACAAGGTCTCGCCGGCGGTCTTCGCAAGTCTGAGCACCACGCAAAGCGCGCCCGAGCGCGTGCAGCGCGACGGCGGGCGGCTGCACTTCCAGCTGCTGGCGCATCCCGGCACGCGCAAACAGGAGCTGGCCGCCGCGCTTCCGGCTGGCGCGCAGGTGGCGATCGCCGACGGCCCGAAGAGTTCGCTGGGCCCGCGCTTCACGTTCGACGCCACGCCCGAAGTGGCGCTCGCGCTGATGTCCTCGCCGCGCGCGCACTACCTCGAATTCCCCGTCTCGCGGGCCGAACGGCGCGACGGCGTGCTGGACGCGGCCTCGAACGTGAACGACGTGCGCGACGGGCCGCTGGCGCTGGACGGTACGGGCGTGACGGTGGGCATCCGCGAGATCGATATGATCACCGAACACGCGGACTTCACCGGACGTTTCACGCCGATCGACACCGGCGGGGTCCTCGACACAACCGGCCACGCGACGCAGGTGACCGGACAGGTGGGCGCCGACGGCAGCACCAAACCCGCCGCCAAGGGCATCGCGCCGGCCGTCGAACTGGAAGGGTACGACGTGAACGACCCCATCCTCTTCGACTTTGACACCACCGACATCTACACGATGGCGCCGCTGGTGCGCATCTCGAACCACAGCTACGGCCCCGGCGATCCGGCCGACGCCAACGGCACGTACACCAGCGAGTCCGCCGACTGGGACGACGCGGTCTACGACAACAACGCGCTGGTCTTCTTCGCCAGCGGCGAGTTCTCCACCAACCAGTTCGGGCGCATCGATTTCATCGTCGGCGCCAAGAACGTGATCGACGTCACCGCAACCAACGACACCGCCAAGGCCGGCGACGACGAACCCCCGACCGCCAAGGCCGACGGCCTGGCCACCTTCGTGGACTTCGGTCCGATGGACGACGGGCGCATCAAGCCCGACCTCGCGGTCAACGGTGTGGGCGTGACGCTGGTCAGCGGCGCCAGCGGCAGCGCGGTCAACAGCGGCACCAGCTTCGCCTGCCCGGGCGCGACGGGCATGATGGCCCTGATCTTTCAGCGCTACAACGACCTGTTCACAGGCGAACCCGGCGCCGCGCTGGGCAAGGCCATCCTGCTGAACAGCGCGACGGACCTGGGAAACGCCGGGCCCGACGCCAAATACGGCTACGGCATCGCGAACGTCGAGAAGGCGATCTCCGTCCTGGACCAGCACTTCGCCGACCCGTCCAACAACGTGCTGATGGAAGGAAGCCTGGACAACCTCGACCCGGACTTCGTCTACACCGTCACCATTCCGGCCGGGCTGCCTGAAGTGAAGTTCATGCTCTGCTGGATGGACCCGCACAAGACGCCGGAGACCAACCCCGCGCTGGTCAACAACCTGGACCTGGAGGTCACGTCCCCCAGTTTGGTCAAGCACTTCCCCTTCAAGCTGAACGTGCTCAGCCCCAACGCGCTGGCGACCAACTCGGGCGCGAACGCTGCGGACAACGTCGAGCAGATCGTGATCGCGAACCCCGAAGGCGGCACCTACACCGTCACCGTCAAGGCGACGCTGGTGCCGTCCGGCCCGCAGGAGTTCGGCGTCTGCTGCGTGAAGGACCCGGGGATGAGAGCGACGATCTCGGCGGCGCCTGTCGTCGTCGCTCCGGTCGATCCGCACGGCGCGGTCGTGGGCGGCAAGCTCTATTTACCTACTGAAGGCGTCGACCCGGTGCGCGACGTGGACTTCACCGCGACCATCGCCGGCGGCGAAGGGCCCTTCACGCTCGAGTGGGACTTCGACGGCGACGACGTCGTGGACGCGACCGACGACCCCGTGGCCTCCAGCCCCTTCACGCACGGCACGACCATTACCTATGCGGACCTACCAGCCACATACACCGTGAAGCTGACCGTCACCGACAGCGCGACGCCGACGCCCAACGTGGCGGTGGCGTTCCTGATTGTCGAGGTGCTCGATCCGCCCACCGCCGATCTCTTCTTCACGCCGGACCTGGGCACCGCGCCGCTGGACGTCTTCTTCTCCGGCGCGGGGTCGGCCGGCGAGATCGCCAGCTACATCTGGGACTTCGGCGACGGCAGTTCGGTCGTGACCACCACCGGGTCCAGCATCATTCACACCTACGACACGGTGGATATCTTCTTCCCTTCTCTGACGGTTGTGGACGTCTGCGGTCAGACCTCAGATCCAGCCGACGGAATCGTCGAGACGGAAAAGCGGATCGTGGAGGTCTTCCCGCATAAGCTCAACGCCAACGTCACCTTCAACACCGAGAAGGGCAAACTGAAGATGGTGCTGATCGTCTCCGAACTGGCGCTGTCCAGCCAGGAGGCGCGCCAGACCTACGCCAGCGGCAAGCTGGAAGGCCAGGAGTGGGAGGTGCTTCTGGACGGCATCGGCTATTGGTTCTTCACGCTCGACGCGAAGGGCAGAGAGAAGCAGGAGTTCGCCAGCATCAAGGTGAACCTGAACCGCAAGGGCACCATCACCGTCATCGCCAAGGGCCTGGACGTGGTCGACGGGCTTGCCTTCTCCGGCGACGGTTTCAACGAGTTCCAGACTACCAACGATCCGAAGGATCCGACCACTTGGTACGAGCTGCCCGTCACGGTGGAGACGCCCAACGCGGACTACAATGCGACCTACCCGGTCATCTGGAAGAACAACAACGGCCTGACCGGCAAGGCGAAGGCCCCCAATCTGCCCGCGCCGGCGATCCCCTAAACTGCACGTTTCGGGTTCCTGGTCTCGAGTTTCGAGTTTGAGGCGAGGGGCGTTGTGCACCTGCCATCGTACAAGAAATATTTCCTCTGTGATCGCTGTGCGCTCTGCGGTTATTTGTTCTTCAGCTTCTTGATGAACGCGTCGCTTTCTTCCGGATAGACCTTGATCAAGTGGCTGCGGAAGGGGATGTAGTTCTCCTTGCCGCCGTGCCAGATGTGCGCGCCTTTGCTCTCCTGCATCGGCATGTGGCAGTCGATGCAGTTCTCCGCCGCGGCCGGGCCCAGCGCCTTCGCCTTGCCGCAGTGTTCGGCCTGGTGGCAGCTCAGGCAGCGTTTGCTGTGCAGCGCCGGCTGCCCGCGTTCGTTCTTGTGGACGTCGTGGCAAGTGGTGCACGTCAGCGTTTCGCTCTTCTGGTAGCACGCGCTGGCCTGCACCAGCGCGACCTGGTTGCCGTGCACCTCCGGCGGGCCAGGCGTTTTGGGCCGGATGTCGACGAAGAAATCGCTGAGCGGCCGCCCCGGGCGCCAGGTAAAGGCCGGGCGCAGCGGCTTCTTCAGGGTCGCGCCGCTGTGGCAGAACCCGCAGGTCTCCACCTGCCGCACGCGGGACAGGCCCTTCAGCGAAACCATCAGTTTGCCCTGCGTCTCCTTGGGATGGTCGCGGTGGTACATCGCGTGCGCGGCGCCCGGGCCATGGCACTTCTCGCAGGTGATGCCCAGGATCATCTCCCCGCCGCCGGCTAGAGCAGCGTCGTGCGCCGCCGGCGGTCCGGGCGTGGCGGGCGTCACGTGCGTGACGTGGCACTCCAGGCAGCGCGGCAGGATCGGCCGGTTGAAGTAGTCCATTCCTTCCTTGAAGCTGGGGCTGAAGGTCCACGTGTCCAGCGGCGTATAGTGGGAGATCGGCAGCTGGAATAAGGCACCGTCCTTCAGGTAGATGTAGGTCTGGCCCTTCACCCCGCTGCCGACGACCAGCTCGAAGCGTTCGGTCTGCACCACCTTGCGCTGGCCGTCCTTCGTGCGGACTTCGCTCTGCCAGAAACGGCCGTCGCGCGCCTCCATCTCGAACGTCAGGGTCGGATCGAGCGTCTTCACCACGTTGCGCCCGGCCTCGAAGTGCCCCAACACCGTGTCGCGGCCGGCGGGCGCCGAGTCGAGAAAGTGCGCCGTCTGCGAGGCGGTCTCGTAGTGCACGCGGTGGCAATCGCGGCAGCCGTCGGGACCCAGGTACAGGTCGCCGATGCGGCGGTAGCGCCAGTCGTCCACGGCGCGGTCGGAAGGCGCGGGCTCCTCGGCGGCGGTCTTGGCCGGGGTCTTGGCGGGTGCGGGGAGCGGCGGCGGCGCGGGCGGCGCCGGCGCCTCGATGCGCGTGAAATCCTGCGGCTGGTGCTCGAGGTGGATCCAGTAGCCCAGCGCGCCGATCACGCCCAGGACAATGGCGAAGCAGGCCGCCAGCGCGGCCAGGGTGGCCTTCTTCTTGGGCGCGGGCGTGAGCTCCGCCATGAGCGCTCCGGTTCCAGACCCTGCGGCGGCCCCCAGAATGGGGGGCCTTGGGACCATGGTAGTCCTGCCGAGGTGCCCTCACAAGGCGGGGCGGCGTCCGCCCCCCAAGCTCCGGGACGCCTCAAGATGGACTGGTATTGGGGCCGCGTTCCGGTATCTTCTCTGCACTGAACGTCTTCCGGGGTTTTAAGGCGGTCCGTGCGGGCCGCGCTTCGGGAGGCGAAGCTTAGGGCCTTCGGGTCCGCAGATAGGCCGTACCGCTCGACGCGATTCCATCACAAACCGGAAAGAAACGGCTCGCGGATCAGACCCGCGGGGAAGGTGATTGCTTCGTGCCGGCGGGGGGGAAAGGTGATTTTTTCATGGGCAAGCGTTTCAGCACGTTGGACATCGGCATCGACCGCAAGAATCTGGATGCCGAAGTCGACAGCTGCATGGCCGACATCGGCACCGAGGCGACGCTCGACAAGGAGCTGACCAAGTCGGTCGCCGACTTCCAGCAGGGCGCGATCCTGAAGGGCCGGGTCGTGCGCGTGGCCGGCAACGACATCGTCGTCGACATCGGCTACAAGTCCGAAGGGTTCATCGAGAAGACCGAATTCGAGTCGCTGGAGGCCCTCGAGCCCGGCGTCGAACTCGAGGTGTACCTCGACCAGATCGAGGACAGCTCGGGCCTGGTGGTGCTCTCGAAGAAGAAGGCCGATCGCATCCGCGGCTGGGAACGCGTGATGGAGACGTACAAGATCGGCGACGTGGTGAAGGGCAAGGCCGTGCGCAAGATCAAGGGCGGGCTGCTGGTGGACATCGGCGTGCACGTCTTCCTGCCGGCCAGCCAGATCGACATCCGCCGCGTGGGCGATCCGGGCGACTGGGTCGGCCGCGAGATGGAATGCAAGATCATCAAGATCGACGAAGACCGCCGAAACATCGTGCTCAGCCGCCGCAAGCTGCTGGAGGAAGAGCGCGACCGCATGAAGAAGGACCTGCTCAGCACGATCCAGAAGGGCGAAGTCCGCCGCGGCGTGGTCAAGAACATCACCGACTTCGGCGCGTTCATCGACCTGGGCGGCATCGACGGCCTGCTGCACATCACCGACATGAGCTGGGGCCGCGTGCAGCATCCCAGCGAGGTGCTGAAGGTCGACCAGCAGGTCGAGGTCAAGGTGCTGGACTTCGATCCGCAGCGCGAGCGCATCAGCCTCGGCCTGAAGCAGCTGTCCCCCGACCCGTGGTCGCAGGTGCCCGAGAAGTACCCGATCGGCAGCAAGAACAAGGGCACCGTGGTCAACATCATGCCCTACGGCGCGTTCGTGAAGCTCGAGGACGGCGTCGAAGGCCTGGTGCACGTCAGCGAGATGTCCTGGACGCGCTCGATCCAGCATCCCAGCGAGGTCGTTTCGCAGGGGCAGCAGGTCGAGGTCGTCGTGCTGGACATCAACCGCGACAAGCAGGAGATCAGCCTCGGCATGAAGCAGGCCGAGGAGAACCCCTGGACCCAGGTCGAAGAGCGCTACCCGCCCGGCACCAAGATCAAGGGCAAGGTGCGCAACATGACCACCTACGGCGCCTTCATCGAACTCGAGGAAGGCATCGACGGCCTGCTCCACGTCAGCGACATGTCCTGGACCAAGAAGATCACTCACCCCAGCGCCATGCTGAAGAAGGGCGATGAGGTGGAAGCCGTGGTCCTGACCGTCGACCAGGAACGCAAGCGCGTCGCCCTGGGCATGAAGCAGCTCAGCGAGGATCCCTGGGAGAAGAACATCCCCTCCCAGTTCAAGCCCGGCGACCTGGTCAAGGGCGAAGTCACCAAGCTCACGAGCTTTGGCGCCTTCGTCGAGATCTCCAGCGACCTCGAAGGTCTGCTGCACATCTCCGAGATGTCCAGCGGCAAGGTCGAGAAGCCCGAAGAGGTCGTGCAGCCCGGCCAGAAGCTCGAGCTGAAGATCCTCAACGTCGATCCCGTCGAGCGCAAGATCGGCCTGAGCCTGAAGGCCCTGCAGCCCGGCGGCGAAGACAGCGAGAGCAAGCCCGCCGAAGTCGGCGCCGAGGAGCCCAAGAAGGACGCGTAAGGGGCGGCGCCGTTCACCGATACATGAACCGGAGCGCTCTTCAGCGCTCCGGTTTTCTTTTGTCCGAATGGAAACAGCCCGTCACCCGCGCGCCAGCGGCGCCTCCGCCGGCAGCAGCGCCTCGGCCGTGCGTGCCAGTAGCGCGTCGTCGCACGGCACTTCCAGCAAACCCAGCCGCCACGCCTCGGGGTTCCAGCTCATCAACGCGATCGAACGCGCCGCGGCGGACAGAGTGTCCCCCGCCCAAGTGTCCCCGCGGCGGGTCAGCACCAGCACCGGGCACACCGGCGAAGCCGGCCGCCCGCGCCCCTCGGTGTGGGCGTACCGCAGGCTGGCCCACACCGCCGACGAGGCCAGGCACAGCATCCGCGCGTCGAAAATCCACAGGTCGAAATCGGCGGCAGCCAGCAGCCGATAGACGTTGCGCGACGACGTGGCCTCGTCCACTTCGTAGCCCCGCGCGCGCAGCACCCGCGCCAGGCTTCGCATCTCGCCGGCGCTCTTCGCGGCCAGCAAGACTCGGGCTGTGGAGGGCACCCCGCCGCCCGCCTCGCCGCTCGTTTCGCTCAAAGCGTTCGCCCGTTCAAGCATGGCAGGCAGCCTGAGATTTATGGATCTGGCGCGTAATGGACTTTACGCGGCGCATGTGCCGCAGGCCTTCCCAGCGTACATGGTCGCGCACGACTTCCAGCAACTTCTCGGCCGAGACCGGCTTGCGCAGGATGCCCACCACGCGCTCGCCGAAGATCATGCGCTGCACGTCCTCGAGTTCGTACCAGCCGGTGATGACCAGGATCGGCGGAAGCTTGGGCTGGTCCGATTCCTGCCGGGCCTCGCCGTAACCGTAGCGCTCCGAGAGCGCGCGGTGGCATTCCAGCCCGTCGGTACCCTGCATCAGGCAGTCGAGTGTGATCAGGTCGAAGTCGTGCTTCTCGAACTGGGCCAGCGCATCCTCGGCGCTTCCGGCCTCATGGACCTCCCAGCCTTCGCTCTCGAGAACGAACTTGAAGAACTCGCGGATGGACGGCTCGTCGTCCACCACCAGGATCCGCTTGCGCACCTTGCCGTCCGTTTCCGTTGCCATGGTCCGTTCCTTTCCCGCGCTGGCCTCTTCGCCCGGCCCACCGGTCGAATCATTGCAGAACCCGTGCCAGACCTTCATGTGGCGGCGATCTTTCTGCAACCTTAATGTATTCAACGAGTTACAGTCTCCTGGCAGGCCTCTTCGGGTTCCGGATTCCCGGAATGAAGCACCGCGTCCGCGCGGCTGGACGCCCACTCTGCCGAACTTCGCGTCTGATCGTGGCCCATCCAGACCAGTAGCCGCGGGTTGGTGGACTGCGACGGTTCAGCGCCGAATGTTCCCCGGGGGGACTTGAAAATGCGGGGCTCCCCTTCAATACTGCGAAGGCATCGGCGCCGTCGTTCAGGCCGCCGCGGGCGCATAGCTCAGCTGGTTAGAGCGCATGGATCACACCCATGAGGTCCCAGGTTCGAATCCTGGTGCGCCCACCATCCCTACCCAATTCTTAAGCGCCTAATTGCCCAACCCCGCGGACTGCGTTTCGCATGACTGCTTCGGCAATTCCAAGGCTGGTCCCTTGCCGTAACCCAATGTCGTTTCATTAGTTGCAAATGGATTGGCGCCCGTCTCGATTTTTCACTTTCCGTAATCGTATTTACGGATATATTAATCGTGTTATATAGTTAGGAGCGCTCTATGCTGACGTTGACCGGCGAATACGCGATGCGCGCGATGCTGCACATCGCGGCCCAACCCCCCGAGCGCTATGTCCTGGCGCTGGAGATGGGCGAGCAACTCGCGATTCCGGGCATGTACCTGTCCAAGATCCTCGGACAGCTCAGCCGCCACGGGCTGCTCGAGTCCCGCCGCGGGCGCAAGGGCGGCTTCAAGCTCGCGCGCGATCCGGCGTCGGTCACCGTCTACGACGTGCTGCTGGCCGTGGAACAGTCCGACCGCTTCGAACGCTGCCTGCTGGGTTTCGACACCTGCGACGACGCAACGCCCTGCCTGATGCACAAGAACTGGAAGCGCGTGAAGGTCCAGATCCTGGACCTCTTCAAGAACACCACGCTGGCCGACCTCGTGAACGGCAACGGCCATGAAGGCATCAAGAAGCTGAAGGCCCAGACCAAGGTCAGCGTCGGCCCGGACGAGTAACCCGCCGCACGCCGTGATGGCATAGACAGGATACCGCCATGGAAGCATCTGCCGCTCTCGCGCCCAAAGGCGCGCCCAGCCCGCGCCTGACCCCCGACGACCTGATTCCCGAGGCGCTGCGCGCACATCCGCAGCTGCGCATCGTCTTCGACCGCTACGGCCTGAAGGGCTGCGGCGGCGAACTGGGCCCGCAGGAGACCCTGGGCTTCTTCGCCCGCGCGCACGGCGTGGAGCTGGACAAGCTCATGGACGAACTGCACGCTGCCCTGGCGCAGCCCGCGCCGGCCGCGGTGGCCTACGAGCCCGGCCCTGGCGACACGATCTACAAGCTCTTCTTCAAGGGCGGCATCGCGGTGGTGCTGACCGCCGGCGCGGTGTGGGGCGCGTTGCTGCTGCTGAAGATCGGCTATTCGCAGCAGTTCACGATCAACTCGATCTTCTCCGTCAACGCCCACGGCCACGCGATGATCTTCGGCTGGGTAGGGCTGTTCGTGATGGGCTTCGCCTACCAGGCCTTCCCGCGCTTCAAGCACACGGAGCTGCACCGGCCGCACCTGGCGCGCGCCACCTTCTGGCTGATGGCGGCGGGGATCCTGCTGCGGGTCTTCTGCGAGCCCCTGCACGACCAGAGTCCCCTCCTCTTCTATGGCGCGTTCGCAGCCTGCACGCTGGAACTCATCGCCATCGGAATGTTCGTCTTCATCCTGCTCAAGACCTTTGCCGGCAGCGGCAAACCCTACGAGATCCACGACCGTTACATCCTGGCGGCACTCTTCTTCTTCGTGCTGCAGGCCTTCTGGGACCTGGGTCTGCTCTGGGTTACCACCACCGCGCCGACCGAGAAGCAGCTGCTCGCGCGGGTGGCCGCCTACCAGGCGCCGCTGCGCGACTTCCAGATCCACGGCTTCGCGACGCTGATGATCCTGGGTGTCTCGCAGCGCTTTCTGCCGGGCATCTACGGATTCAAGGAGCCCAGCAAGCGCCTCAGCGCCGCGCTGCTGGCGCCGCTGGTGCTTGCGATCCTGGCCGAAGGCTGCGCTTTCGTGCTGATGGTGCGCACCGGGCATGCGATGGGCTACGGTATCGCTCTGTACGCCGCGATGCTGGCGTTCGGCGGCATCGTGACGGCGCTGGCACTGGACTGGAAGGTCTTCAAGGCCTGCGGGACCGAGGACCGCAGCTTGAAGTTCCTGCGCACGGCCTTCGGCTGGCTGCTCTTCTCCGTCGCGATGCTGGCGGTCATGCCGCTGTACCTGCGCTGGTACTACGGCGTGCACGGCCACGGCTTCTCGCACGCCTACTACGGCGCCACGCGCCACGCCATCACGGTGGGCTTCATCACGCTGATGATCCTGGGCGTCGCGTCCAAGGTCGTGCCGACGCTGGCCGGCGCCGACGCCGCGAAACTGACCGCGCTGTGGCCCACCTTCGTGCTGGTCAACACCGGCTGCGCGATGCGCGTCTTCTTCCAGATCCTCACCGACGTGCCGGCGATGAAGGAGTTCGCCTACCCGGTCGCCGGCATCAGCGGGGTGCTAGAGGTCACCGGCATCGCCCTGTGGGGCGTGCACCTCTGGTCGGTGATGAACGGGCGCCACGCCGCCGAACCCCAGGTCGTGCCGGATGCGGCGAAGGTCCTGCGCATCGAGGAATCGATGAAGGTCGCCACGGTCCTGGATCTCTTCCCCGCGACGCTGCCCGTCTTCGTCGCCCACGGCTTCGATCTGCTCGAGAACCCTTTCCTGCGCAAGACGCTGGCGCGCAACGTCTCGGTCAAGCAGGCCGCCGGCATCAAGGGCGTCGATCTGGCGAAGCTGCTCGAGGCGCTCAACCAGGCCGCCTTTCCTGCTTCACCGGCCCCGGCCCGCCAGGCCCTGAAAAAGGAAGCCGCGCTACCGACTTGAGTGCGCCCCACCCTGCCGGTAAGGTAGAATGCCTACGGGTGGAGACGGCGCATATGGCAACGACGGAACAGATGCGTGAAGCCCTGCGCGAGATCTTCGATCCGGAGATCCCCATCAACATCCTGGATCTGGGGCTAATCTACAAGCTCGACCAGCCCGCGCCCGGCCACGCTGTCGTGCAGATGACGCTGACCAACCCCGCCTGCCCCGTCGGCGACCAGCTGACCGCGAAGGTCCGCGAGGCCATCGGGCGGCTGGACGGCGTGACAAAGGTCGACGTGAACTTGGTCTGGGAACCACCTTGGAACAAGGACAAGATGACCTTCGAAGGCAAGCTCCAGTTCAACATGCTGGGCTTCGGCTAACGCTTCTTTCTACTCGGCTTCTTCCTGACTTTTTCCTCGCGGGCCCGATCGAACAGGGTCCGGAACGCTTTCAGGACACCGTCCAAAGAACTCGTGCGGAGTTCCACTCGGAACTCGTCCTTGCCTTCGCTGTTTTGCCAATCTCCTTCGGCGTAGTGGCTGCAGGAAGACCTTTCAGTCATGGAGGCCGCCACGCCTAGAGAATAGGTAGGTTTGCTACAGTCACGACGGTTCAAGACGCGCAGGCTCGATAGGTCCAATTTCGAAATCCGGAATTCGTGCTCTTCCAAAGTCCGGTAATCGTCTGATTTGGATTCTCTATCCCTGATCGATTCCACTTGTACGCGAACCATCGAGCCTTTGATGCCCAGGTTGCACCGATCGGTGCTGGGGTTTTCTGTGTAATCCACAGAATCCTTCAGCAGCATAGTATAGCCTTCCCATCCAGCGCCGAATTCAACAGTGTTCTTTTTTTCGCCCGAATAGGCTCGCCCCAACAATTCGTCCCAGGAGTCCGCGAGCTTCAGTGCGGTTTTCCCACGGCTGGTTTCCTCGAAACACCAGACCGACGGCTCTCCGCTCTTTTCGTTCCAGTTCAATCCGTAGTAGACATCTGCCAGCCATAAATTGCCAAACAGAAAGATCTTCTTGGGGTCATCCTTTCGGTTTGGCAGTTTTACAACCCACACAGACGCTTTGGGGTCGCTTTTGTCCATGTAATCGCTCACGGGATGAAGCCTGGGCCAGCCGGGCCCTTTGGTGATGATGCCCCAAAAACCCTGAATGAAATAGTTGAGACCGTTCACTTTGAAGTTATCCGGCTTCATGGTTCCGCCATTCATCTTCAACAGCGCGTCACGAAGGGTCTTAGGGAACCGGATGCCGTGCTTCTTCTCATACGCGCGAAGTGCGGCCTCGGATACTGCGGCCTTCGTAAACTTCTTCTTCTCACGTTCAAAATGAAACTCCATGAAAGTCATCCTTTCTTACTGGCTACCAGGAATCGAAAGGCCTTTTCGAGTTTGTCTGCCGATTTTGAATGGATGGTTGTCCTCCAGCAGAAACGCTCGTTTATCCAGCGTCCATCCTCGAGAATCGCGCTGGACCCATCGCCGACAGACTTGATGTTAAGTTCAAGCTGGTTTTCTTCGCTGACGCCAAGAACAACTTCCAGACTCTTCAGGCGCCAGGTCATTTCGCCCAGTTCCTGTTTGTCTTCGTCTCGGATTTCTGTCTGCAGCCGGACCTTCCCGCCCTTTGTGCCGAGCGTATTTGAAATGAAGCGCCCCTCGACTGGCACAGTATCCTTGACGAGAATGGTGTAACCTTTCCACCCAGCCCCGTACTCGATTCTCGGCTTTTCGTCGCCGGAATACGCCGATGCGATCAGTTCGTCAAAAGACGAGCAGACCGCTGCCTTCTTTGAGCTGCACTCGATGTCTACATAGGAGATCTTCGGCTTTCCCGCCGGGGTTCCGTTATAGTCCAGGCAATAGTAGAAATGCCCATCTCCGTAGAGCAGTACCAGTTTCTTGGGATCTCCATGGTCCTTGAGGTTCAGTCCTTCCTCTTCCCACGAATGCCAGTTGGAGAGCGGCGCCATGCAGGAATACTGGTCATCGGGCGAGATCCCAAATATCTCGTGGATGTTGATGATTTCCTCGCCAACCTTGAATCGGTTAATAGCAAGAGTTCCTCCGTTCTTGCTATTGAACTCTGCGACAAGGCGCTCCGGAAGTTTGAGGCCGTATTTCTTCTCCCATTTCTCGAGCATCGCTGAGGTCAATGGAGCCTTTGTGCAACGCTGGTTATCGTCGGCTTTCCAAATCATGTTTGCCCTTTCGATCAATAGTGGGGGTGAGGTACTGCCCTTCGGTTTAGCAGCGAACGGGCAGCCCAACCAGCAAATTTGTGTAATGTAGTTTCAACAAAACCGCCGGGTGCTTGTCATGCAACTCATATATTTCAATAGGGTTATGTCGCTACTATGCACAAGTGCACGATGTGCGATAATCCGGATATGACTTATCTGGATTATCTTGACAGGGCACCGCGCCACCTATATTTTGAATTCTGGGACGTATCGAGAAAGCGAGGACAACGTGCGCTATACGCAGACCACCGAGACCGCGCTGGACAGCCTCTTCTTTATGGCTGCCCACGCCGACCGGCAGGACTTCTCCGTCGAGGAGATCGCGACGGCGCAGCGCGTGAGTGTCTCGTACCTGGCCAAGATCTTCCAGCAGCTGGCGAAAGCCGGTCTGCTGCGTTCGCACCGCGGCGCCAAGGGCGGCTACAGCCTGGGGCGCCCGCCCGCGGAGATCACTCTGCTGGACGTGACCGCCGTCTGCGAGGGCACCTCGCCGATGTACGACTGCAACGCGGAATCGAAGAGCTGTTCGCTGGGCCCGAAGTGCCTGATCGTCAGCACCTTCCGCGAGGCCGAGCGCCAGATGCAGGGCGTGCTGCAAAACGTCAGCCTGCAGGACCTCGTCAACCGCACGCGCGTCAACATGGGCGCCGCCGAATGGATCGGCGTCGAGGCCGGCCAGACCGCGCCGGGCAAGTAGGGAACGAAACATGGAGCCGAAGATGTCCACCGAGACGCAGTCCATCGAGGAACTCGCGAAGCGCGAGTACAAGTGGGGCTTCACCTCGAACATCGAGGCCGACACCGCTCCGCCGGGCCTGAACGAAGGCATCGTCGAGTTCATCTCGGCGAAGAAAAAGGAGCCGAAGTGGCTCCTGGACTGGCGCATCAAGGCCTACCGCAAGTGGACCGAGATGAGCGAGCCCAACTGGGCTTACGTCACCCACGCGCCGATCGACTACCAGAAGATCAGCTACTACTCGGCGCCCAAGAAGAAGAAACAGCTCAACAGCCTCGACGAAGTCGATCCCGAGGTAAAGGCGACCTTCGACAAGCTGGGCATCTCGCTCGACGAGCAGAAGCGCCTGGCCGGCGTCGTCGCCGTGGACGCGGTGCTGGACAGCGTCTCGGTGGCCACCACGTTCAAGGGCAAGCTCGCCGAGATGGGCGTCATCTTCTGCAGCTTCAGCGAGGCGGTGCTCGAGCACGGCGACCTCGTGAAGAAATACCTCGGCAACGTGGTGCCCTACAGCGACAACTTCTTCGCTACGCTGAACAGCGCGGTCTTCAGCGACGGGTCGTTCTGCTACATCCCCAAGGGCGTACGCTGCCCGATGGAGCTGAGCACCTACTTCCGCATCAACGCCAGCAACACCGGGCAGTTCGAACGCACGCTGATCGTCGCCGAGGAAGGCGCCTACGTCAGCTACCTGGAAGGCTGCACCGCGCCCATGCGCGACGAGAACCAGCTGCACGCGGCCGTCGTCGAGCTGCTGGCGCTCGACAACGCGCAGATCAAGTACTCCACCGTGCAGAACTGGTACCCCGGCGACGAGGAAGGCCGCGGCGGCATTTACAACTTCGTCACCAAGCGCGGCAAGTGCGCCGGCGTAAACTCCAAGATCAGCTGGACGCAGGTCGAGACCGGCAGCGCCATCACCTGGAAGTACCCCAGCGTGGTCCTGCAGGGCGACAACAGCGTCGGCGAGTTCTACAGCGTGGCGCTGACCAACAAGCGCCAGCAGGCCGACACGGGCACCAAGATGATCCACGTGGGCAAGAACACCCGAAGCACCATCGTCAGCAAGGGCATCAGCGCCGGACGCGGCCAGAACAGCTACCGCGGCCTGGTGAAGGTCACCAAGGGCGCCGAGAACGCGCGCAACTTTTCGCAGTGCGACTCGATGCTGATCGGCGACCGCTGTGGCGCGCACACCTTCCCTTACATCGAAGTCGCCAACCCCACGGCCACCGTCGAACACGAAGCGACCACGTCGAAGGTCGGCGAGGACCAGATATTCTACTGCAACCAGCGCGGCATCGATACGGAGAACGCCGTCTCGATGATCGTCAACGGCTTCTGCAAGGAGATCTTCAACGAGCTGCCCATGGAGTTCGCCGTCGAAGCGCAGAAGCTGCTCGGCATCAGCCTGGAAGGCAGCGTCGGTTAACGGCAAGGGCGAGCTGACAGGAGTGAGGGGTCAGTATAGGAGCGCCTGCGGCGCATACCTTCGGAAAAGAAGACAGCACAAGACCGGAAACATGAGTCAACCCAGGAGCCGTGACATGCTTGAAATCAAGAACCTGCAGGCCCGCGTCGAAGGCAAGCAGATCCTCAAGGGCCTGAACCTTTCCATCAAGGCCGGCGAAGTCCACGCCATCATGGGGCCCAACGGCAGCGGTAAGAGCACGCTCGCGCAGGTGCTTTGCGGCCGCGAGGCTTACGAGGTCACCGGCGGTTCCGTGACCTACGAAGGCAAGGACCTGCTGGAACTCGACCCCGAGGCCCGCGCGCGCGAAGGCATCTTCCTGGCCTTCCAGTACCCCGTCGAGATCCCCGGCGTAGGCAACAGTTACTTCCTGCGCACGGCGCTGAACGCCGTTCGCGAACACCGCGGGCAGGAACCGCTGGATCCGATGGAGTTCCTCGAGCTGACCAAGGAGAAGATCAAGCTCCTGAAGATGGACGAGAGCCTGCTCAAGCGCAGCGTCAACGAAGGCTTCAGCGGCGGCGAAAAGAAGCGCAACGAGATCTTCCAGATGGCCGTCCTCGACCCGAAGCTCGCCATCATGGACGAAACCGACAGCGGCCTGGACATCGACGCCCTGCGCATCGTCGCCGACGGCGTCAACAGCCTGCGCGGCAAGGACCGCGCGATCCTGGTCGTCACCCACTACCAGCGGCTGCTGGAGTACATCGTCCCCGACTACGTCCACGTACTCGCCCACGGCAGGATCGTCCGCAGCGGCGGCAAGGAGCTGGCCCTCGAACTGGAAGAAAAGGGCTACGCCTGGGTCGAAGAACTCGCCGAGAAGGCCGGCGTCTGACAACGAACGAGGCACGCACGCTGATGAAGACCGTGAAAGAAGACGCCGGCGCGATCCTGAAGCTCTTCGACGCCTTCGAGAAGGAATGCAACGGCACCCGCAAGAGCTGGGTGCACGAGTTGCGCCAGAAGGCCCGCGCCCGCGCCGCCGAACTGGGCATCCCGACCACAAAGGACGAGGAGTGGCGCTACACCAACGTCGCGCCGCTGGCCAAGCGCGCCTTCACGCGCCCGGCGCCCGCGAAGTCGCTCGCCGTTAAGGACATCGCCGCGCTGCTGCCGCCGGGCCTGGCCGAAGCGCGCCTGGTCTTCGTCGACGGCCGCTATACAGAAGCGCTTTCGAACGTCGGCAGCCTGCCCAAGGGTGTGACGCTTTCCAGCCTGCACGCGGCGCTGGCCTCGGACGATAAGGCGCTGAGAGCGCACCTCGCCCAATACGCGCGCCAGAACGACCATCCGTTCGTGGCGCTGAATACGGCCTTCCTGCTCGACGGCGCCTATCTACACGTGCCCAAGGACGTGGAGGTCGAGTCGCCCATCCACGTGCTTCACATCGCCAGCGGCGGCGAAGGCCAGCTCGCGCACCCGCGCAACCTTTTCGTCGTCGAAGCCGGCGCCCATGCGACGGTGCTGGAACACTACGCCGCCCTGGCCGGCGGCACGTACGTCACCAACACGGTCACCGAGGTTTCGCTGGGCGAAGGCGCGCAGTTGGACCACACCAAGCTTCAGGAAGAAGGCGCCGGCGCCACGCACATCGCGTCGATCGAGGCTCGCCTGGCCGGCAAGGCCAACTTCGCCAACCACAACGTGACGCTGGGCGGCGAACTGACGCGCAACGACATTAACGCGGTGCTGGATGGCGAGCAGGTGGAATGCACCGTCAACGGCTTCTACATCGCCAACGGCACGCAGCACGTCGACAACCACACGCTGGTCGACCACGCCAAGCCGCACTGCCACAGCTACGAGATCTACAAGGGCGTGATGGACGACACGTCCAACGCCGTCTTCAACGGCAAGATCTTCGTTCACCAGGACGCGCAGAAGACCGACGCCAAGCAGGACAACAAGCACCTTCTGCTCTCGCGGGACGCCGAGGTCCAGACCAAACCCCAGCTGCAGATCTACGCGGACGACGTGAAGTGCACACACGGCGCAACCGTGGGCCAGCTCGACGCCGACGCCGTCTTCTACATGCGCAGCCGCGGCATCGGGCGCGCCGAGGCCCTGCGGATCCTGACCTTTGCCTTCGCCGAGGACGTGCTGAAGGAGATCAAGCACCAGGCCATGCGCGCATGGATCGCCAGCCGCGTTCACGAACGCATGGCCCACACAACCGGCTTGAAGACCCGCTAGGCGGAACACGCGCGATGGCCGACCTCGACGACCTCTACCGCGAAGTCATCTTCGAGCATTCGAAGAAGCCGCGCAACTTCGGCAAGCTCGACGGCGCCAACCGCGTCGCCGGCGGCCATAATCCGCTCTGCGGGGATAAAGTCACGGTGTACCTGGACGTCGAAGGGCAGGGCGTGAAGGATGTCCACTTCGACGGCAAGGGCTGCGCGATCTGCACTGCCAGCGCCAGCCTGATGACCCAGGCGCTGAAGGGCAAGAGCGAGCCCGACGCCAAGGCCCTGATCGAGCGCTTCTGTACGATGCTGACCGGCGACCCAAGCGCGCCCGCCGAGGACGAGAAGCTGGGCAAGCTCAACGCCCTCGCCGGCGTTCGCAAGTTTCCCGTGCGCGTGAAGTGTGCGACGCTGGCCTGGCGCACCGCCGAGGCCGCGCTCGCCGGCGCCAGCGAACCCATCAAGACGGAATAGCAGCAATGTCCGCACCCGACCCGTCTCCCAAAGGCCCCGTCGACCTCAAGCGCGACTGCCCCGCCGTGCAGATCCCCAGCGGCGCGCCCCTGATCCTGCCCGCCGGCACCCGCGTGACCATCACGCAGGCGCTGGGCGGCACCTTCACCGTCGTCACCGGCTTCGGGCAGATGGTGCGCATCGACGGCCGCGACGCCGACGCCATGGGGCTGCCGTCCTCCGCGAAGTCGAACGGCGCCGTTCCCGCCCAGGCGCCCAAGTCCGAGGAAGAGTTGCGCGCGCGCATCGCCGCGGAACTGAAGACCGTCTACGACCCCGAAGTGCCCGTAAACGTAGTGGACCTGGGCCTGATCTTCGACACGAAGGTGACCAGCGCCGGGCCCGAACGCTGGCGCGTGGAGGTCAAAATGGGCCTAACCGCGCCCGGCTGCGGCATGGGCGACGTGCTGCGCGCCGACGCGCGGAAGCGCATCGAGGCGCTGCCGGGCGTCGAGGAGGCCGAAGTGCAGATCGTCCTCGACCCGCCGTGGGACAAGAGCATGATGTCCGACGCCGCACGCCTGCAACTTGGCATGTTCTAAGCAAAAGAGGCAGGCCGAAAGGCCTGCCTCTTTTCTATTGCGCTATGAATCAGGATTACTTGTTGGTGTTCTTGTCTTCCTCGGCAGCGATCGAGAGGTAGTAGGCTTCCAGGCGCTTCTTCCAGCGCGGCGGAATGCCTTCGCGGTACACCTGCAGCATCTCGTCGCGGACCGCCGGCGGCAGGTTGGCCCAGGCGTCCTTCACGCCGGTGACTTCGGCGGCTTGGCCTATGTGTCCGGGCGGGACCTGTCCGCTGAGGGCTGAGTCGTTGAGCGGGCTGCTGGGCTGCTTGCCGGCCTGCTGGCCCTGCGACTGCTGCGGCTGTTGGCCCTGGGACTGTTGCTGCTGCTGGCCCTGCGAGGGGCTGGCCTGGGCCATCTGCTTCTTGATCTCCTCAATCATCTGCGCCAGCTGGTCCTCGATCTTCTTCTGCTCGACCTGCACCGCCTGGTCGTGGCGGTCGTTGCGCAGCTTCTCCTCCACTTCCTTCATGCGGTTGGCCATTTCGGCGAGCTTGCCGCCCTGCTCCTGGTTGGTCGGGATGCCTTCGGTGGCGGGCGTATCCTTGCCTCGAATATCGCGCACGGTCTTGGCGATGGCGCGCTGCACCATCGGGTGCTTCTCGTCCTGCAGCGCCTGCATCAGTGCGTCGAGCGTCGACTTATCGTTGAGCTTGCCCAAAGCCATCGCCGCGCGCATGCGAATCGTCGCGTCGTCGTCTTCCTTGAGAGTACGCAGCAGGCGGTCCTTCACTGCGGGATCCTTGATCTCGCCCAGCGCCTGGACGGCCAGCGCACGCACGCCGACGTCTTTGTCGTCGAGGGCCTTGGCCAGCGCGTCGCGGCTGTTGGCATCCTTGAACAGAGCCAGGGTGCGGGCGATGGCGCGGCGCACGTTGGCGTCGGAGTCCTTCGCCAAGGCTTCGTGCAGACATTCCAGCGCGGGCTTGCGGGCTTCAGCATCTTCCCAGGTGCCCAGTACCTGCGCGGCGAACTCGCGGTGGAGCACCTGCCGGGCCTGCAACGCCTTGATCAGCGCGTCCTTCTTCTCCGGAACCTGCTGGGCCAGCGCCTTCTTCGCGTCGCCCTTGGTGATCTTCTGGGCGTCGGGCGCCTGCGCGCCACGCAGGGCGTCGTACAGGTTCTTCAGCTCCTTGAAGACCTCCAGCGGAAGGTTGTTGGCGTCCTCGCCGTAGGGCGCAGGTTCGTCCGCCTTGGGGGCGTCCTCGCCTTCCGCGCTCCACGCCGTACCGGCCGGAAACGCCAGCAACGCCGCCAGGCCCAGAACCCATAGCATTCTCATGACGTCTGCTCCTCGTTTACCGCCGATCAACACGCCGCTTAATTTCCGTCCTCGCCATCGTCGCCGCCATCCCCGTCATCGCCACCAGGGCCGCCGCGCGGCGCGGCTCCGTTTCCAGGCTGCTGGCTCATCGCCTTCAGCAGCGTCTCGGTGATGCGCGCGATCTCGCCTTCCTTCTGCGAGAGCCGCCGCAAGCGGTACTGCTGGTCCTTGTTCAGCTTCTTGTCTTCCGACTGCACGACTTCCTGGTCGACCTTCTTGGTACGGACGTTGACGTCCTTCTGCATAAGGTGAAGCATCTTCACTTCGGCAAGCGGGGGCACAAGCGGGGGCTTTCCACCACCGCCGCCGCCACCACCGCCACCGCCCTGCTGCTTCTTGAGGCGCTCCTTGCGCAGGGCCTCGATGAGCTCGTTGAGCTTCTGGATCACCTCTTCCTGGATCTCCTGCGTGGCGACGCCGGTCTCTTCCTTGTCCAGGCGCACGCTCGATTCGCGCATATCGTCGGTAGCCGAGCGCAGCACCCACTGGAAGACGATCGCCTCGGCCAGCTTTTTGACGACGGCCTGCGTCGAGCCCGCAAGCTTGGCCTGATCCTCCTGCACGACCTTCAGCTTCAGCTTGGCCTTGCGGTTCAGCCGCGCGTCAGGGGAAGGGCGCTCCTTTTCCACTTCCTGCGTGCGGATCAGGACATCCTTCTGCGCCGTCAGCATCTTCTTGAGTTCCTGCTCGATCTGGAAGAGCTCGTCTTGCTGAGCCTGCTGCTGCATCTGCTTCTGGAGCTTGTCCAGGTTGTCGAGCGCGTCCTGCAGATCCCCTTCGGCCTCCTCCTGCGACGCCGAAGCGCCGCCCTGGCTGCCTTGGCTCATCTGGCTGCTGGCCTGAGACTGGTTGCGGCTGGCACTTTGGCTGGACTGCGAGGCCTTTTCCGCGTTCTTGCTTCCGGTCTGGTCGGACATCTTGTCGAGCTTCTGCTGCAGACGCAGCACTTGGTCACGCAGCGCCTTCTGCTCCTCGGACAGCTTCTTCAGCACTGCGTCCTTGCGCGGATCCTGTTCCTGCTTGGCCTTAGCCGCCAGATCTTCCAGGTCTTTCAGCGCCTTCTGCAACTCGCTCAACGCTTGTTCCTGCTCCTTGGCCGCATCCTTCATGCCCTGTTGGCCATTCTGTTGTCCGCCCTGTTGTCCGCCCTGTTGTCCGCCTTGCTGATCGCCCTGTTGACCGCCCTGTTGTCCGCCTTGCTGACCGCCCTGTTGTCCGCCTTGCTGACCGCCCTGTTGTCCGCCCTGCTGACCGCCCTGTTGTCCCATCTGGTTCTGGGCATTCTGCATGTGGTTGCTGGCCTTCTTGACTGATTCGTGCGCCTGCGACTTCGGTTGTTCGAGCAGCTGCGACTGCAAGTTTTCGAGATTGCTCGCCAAGACGCGTGCCTCATCCTTCAACTCCTTCTGCAACCGTTCGAGCCGGCGGCCCGGTTGCTTCAGCTCGCCGACCTTTCGGCGCAACTCATCGAGCGCATCGCGAGCGTCACCGAGGTTCTCAATGGCCTTGGCTTCGTGCTGTGTAGCTTCGGTCGGATTGGTCTCCTTCAGGTCCTCCTGCGCCTGGCCCATGTTGCCCGCGGCCTCGCCCAGCTTCTGCACAGCCTTCGGCTGCTGCTGGCCACCCTGTTGTCCGCCTTGCTGGCCACCCTGTTGTCCACCTTGCTGGCCGCCCTGTTGTCCACCTTGCTGGCCGCCCTGTTGTCCGCCTTGCTGGCCACCCTGTTGTCCGCCTTGCTGGCCACCTTGCTGGCCACCTTGCTGGCCGCCCTGTTGACCACCTTGCTGGCCACCTTGCTGTCCACCTTGTTGACCACCTTGCTGGCCACCCTGGCCATAAGCCTGGGCATGGGCCTGTTCGATGGCCTTCGCCAGATCCTGGATGCGGCTCTGCAAGGCCTCGGCCTGGGATTTCACGCCCCCCTGCCGGTCGCCGATGCCAGCGAACTGCTGCGCGTGGTCCTTGGCCAGCTGGCTGCTGAGCCCCTGCAGGGCCTTGCGCGCTTCGGCGAGTTTGTCGGCGGCGGAGCCCTGCTTCTCGGCCGTCTTGCCGGCCATCGATGCATCGGCGGCGGGCGCGGCCTGGCGCAGCGCGTCGGCGGCATCGGCCATGCCCTGGCTGGCGCCTTCCAGCGACGGCATGGCCTTGTTGGCGCCCTCGGCAGCGCCGGCGAGCTTCGGATCCTTCTTCACCTCTTCGGCATCGGCGGCACGCTGCACGAGACCGGCCATGCGCGCGGCGACTTCGTCGGTCTGGCCGCGAAGGTCGGCCTGGCGGTTGGCGATGGCCTGCATGCCCTGTGTGACGCGTTCGCGTTCGGTTTCCAGCGCCTTGGCGATGGCGGTCTCGGCGCGGCGCAGGTGCTTGGCGGCCTCTTCCTGCGCGGCCTTAGCCTCGGGCGCCTTGCCCGCACCCAGATCGCCGGCGGCCTGCACCATCGACTGGGGCGCCTCGCCGACGGAGCTGGAAGCCTGCTGCAGCGCGCGCTGCCCAGAAGCGAGGGCCTCGGATGAGCCCTTGCCCGCGGCGGCGAGCTTAGCGAGCTGCTCGGCGGCGGAGCCCAGCTTGGCCGGCAGTTCCTTGGCGGCATTGGCCAGCTGCTGCTGCACGTCCTTGAGGCCGCCTAGCGCCTGCTTGCGGGCATCCTCTTCCTTGGCGGACTCGGCCATCTCGCGGCGGTTCTGCAGGCCTTCCTGTTTCTGAAGCAGGTCGCGAACTTCCTTAAGCGCCTTCTCGAGCGCCGCGGTGGGTTCCTCGCTGCCCAGGTTCGCGGACTGCTTCTGCAGCTCACGCTCCTGGCGTTCCAATTCCTCCAACTCATGGACGGCGCGGGTGACCTGGCGCTCGGCCGACGAGAGTTCCTTCACCGTGTCGTTGAAGATGCCCTGTTCGTCCTTGAGCATCGCCTCGAGCTTCTTCTGCGCGTCGGCGATCTGCTTCTCGAAGTCGTCGGCCTTCGGATCGACCTTCTCCTTGAAGTTCTCAGTGCGCTCCTTGAGGTCCTTCTGGCGGTTGTAAAGGTCCTCGAGCTGTTTGCGGGCCTGCTCGATATTCTTCTGGAGCTGCTGCTTGTCCTGGATGTTCTTGGTCTTCTGGCTGAGCTCCTGCTGCTTCTCGAGCATCTGTCGCAACTCGCGGCGGCGTTCCTCGATCTCGCGCAGCTGCTTGTTGTAGTCCATGTCGCGGCGGCGGCTGAGCACCGTGATGATGCGCTCCAGGCCCTGCTCCGCGCCGGCCTGGCGGGACTTGGCCTCGCCGAAGAGGTAATTGCCTATGTCTTCCTGGGCGCGCTGCATCTTGCTCTCGATGCTGGCGTAATTGTCGTCGCCAGCGGGCAGGCTGGGGTTGTCGGGCGTGGCATCGGTGTTCTGGGAGATCTGCAGCGCATCGAAGATGTTGTTGGCGATCCACTTGTCGACCATCGTCATCTTACCCAGGGCCTGCTGCATGCGGACGTTGAGGTCCTTCATGTCGTTGCCGCAGTCGCGCTGCTCGCCGGTCAGGTCGCGGACTTCGCCGCTTTCCTCCTTGGTCGCGGTCTTGGGATCCTTGCCGCCCAGGCGCGTCTTGAACTCGTCGGTGCGGCCGGTCACGCGCTGCTGCTTCAGCAGCAGGGCGCGGGCCAGGCGCAGCAGTTCCTCGGTTTCGGCCCACTTCTGCATGCGGTCCAGGAGGTCGTTGAGGTCCGCGAGGATCTCGACCTGCTTCTCGGCGGCACTCTTCAGGTTACTCAGGCGTTGGGTGTCGTTGCGCGCGATGTTGCTGGCGATGATCTCCTTGGCCGCAAACGGCATCTTGTCCGCCTCGCAGGCGTGCAGCACGTCGATGGTGAACTGCAGGCGCGTGTCATCCTCGGGCGTGTTGATGCCGTTATAGCGGTACTGCTTGAGCAGGACCTCGAAGCGGCGCTCGAGCTTGATCGTGTCTCGGATGATGGTGTGCTGCAGGCCTTCGGCGGCGGTGACTTGGTTGCGCTCGCGAATCTCGAAGAGATTGCCCAATCCGAGGTGCTCGACCATCTTGTCGACGCTGCTCTTGTCCTCTTCCTGCTTGCGGATGATGGCCTTCAGGTCCTCGATCATGCGCAGCCGTTCTATGTCCAGCTTCTGCTTGATCTCGTCCTTGCTCAGCACGCGCAGCTGGAACTTGCGGACCTCGACGGGCTGCCGCTTGTCGTCGGGGTTGTAGTCGAAGGCATCGGCTTGGTACTCCACCAAGTCCCCGGGCTGAAGGCTCAACGCGGCAAGCGACCAGTCATGCTCCAGATCCACCTTCCGCGCGCTGCGCCCGTACGCCTCGCTGGGCAGCGCCTCGGTATCCTCGAACGTTGGGCTGTTGCCATCCGGGCCGGCGGGCGCGGCGGGAGCCGCGGGCGCAACACCCGGAGCCAGCGGCGCTGCGCCGCGGAAGCGCTTGTACTTCAGCTTCGCCTCGCGCAGGCCGAAGTCGTCTTCGACGAACAGCGACAGCGGCACCACGGCCTCGGGCGCGACCTCGATGTCCATGGCCGGCGCCTTCCACGTGATGACGGGCATCTCGTCGGGCTTGGCCCAGACTTTGTAGAGGATCGGCTCCTTGTTCTCGAAGCCGTCGACGCACTTCATGAAGATCTCGTAGTTCTTGGTCCGGTCGATGGGCACCGTGAATGCGAAGGCCGTCCCATCGGGCCCCAGCTGCAGCTCCTGGCGTTCGCCGTCGCCGTCCTGGAAGTACACGGCCTTAAGCTTCTTGTTGGCGCGGCCCAGCACCTGGGCGACGGTGCCGGTGACGTTGGTGAGGTTGCGCTGCTCAAGCCACTCGCTCTTGGCCTCGGTGATGTAGTTGGGCTGCGCGTACTGCACCTTGAGATTGCTCAGTTCCGGGCGGTCGACGACGGTCACGATACAGGGGTCGGACCAGTTGTCGCCGGCTTCGACCTGGTAGCGGAAGCTCTTCACCGCGCGCGCGTACTCGTAAGAGAACTCGACTTCCTTCGATCCGTCGGCCAGTTCGCGCGTCGTGCGCGTGGTAATGGGCTCGGCCTTCCCGAAGGGCCCCTTGCCGTCCTCGCTGAAATCGAAGCGGATGTACGCCTTGCCCGGTAGCAGGCCGCTGCAGACGGCGTTCAGGTTCACGTTCTCGCCGCGCGCCGCCAGCTGGTCCTTCTCGTTGATGCTGATGAACGTCAGGACCGGATAACGCGTGTCCATCCAGGGCGTAAACAACCGCACGATGCCGGTGCTCAGATACACATTCACGACCGGCGTCGCGGCCAGCAGGAGTACGAACAGCAGCGCGCCGCCCGAGCCATACAGCAGATTCTTCATGCGCTCGAACTTCACCACCTTCGAGAAATCCAGCGCGCTGGCCTCCGCGTGTGCCGCCCGCGAGACCTCGTCCACCATCGCCTGGCTGACCGCGGTCTCGTTGGCCATCATGCGCGTGAGCTGAATCGTCGAGATCAGGCTGTCGTTCAGCTGTGGGAACTCCCGCTCCACCGAAAGCGCCATGTCGTCCACCGATAGCGGAACCGCCAACGGCGCAAGGAGCCGACGCCAGACCAGATAGAAGACCGTCCCGAGGAAGCACCCCAACAGCACGAAGCGGAACGCGATGCTCATGCCGCTGAACGGGCGAAAGAAGATGTAGTCCAACACGATCGCCGCCAGCATCCCGGCCACCGCCGCGATCACCAGCCGCGCGAAGCCGTCGACCAGGCACGCCTTGCGCAATCCGGAGCGCAGGGCCTCGAGGCGTTGGACCAGCTGTTCCTGAATCATTGTCGTCGTCCTTGCTCTGTTAGATAGGCCGGCGCGGCCCTACCGCCGCACTCAGAAGATAGGACCGGCACATAACCGCGCAGGCTCACCAAATCCCCAGGAAATCTTGGTCTCCCCAGCCCCTTCTTTCCAGGTCAGTTCGCGCTTGGATTTAACTTGCAACCTATTTTCATATAAAGGGTTACATTTCCGGCGAGACCTCGGCCCAAGCACTTCGCGCAGGCCTGCGAACCAGTCCGCATCTGTTCGCCGAATCCTCCCAGAGCAGGATCGAAAAGTGCTACCCCCAACGCGGGCAACAGGGTATCCCAGAATGAGCTGCGCCGCACCCTTGGCGCCGGTGGAACCGAAGCCACGGAGGCCTATGCCATGCCTGCTTCCTGCCCCGCCCTGATCGCGATGCTGGCCGCCGCCGTGCTGCTGCTTTGGGCCGCGCCGCGCGCGTCCGCCGGCGAAGGCGCCGGCACGATCACATGGAAGCCCGACCCGCGCGCCGTAGAATCGGGGCTTTACATCCAGCCCCAGCCCGCGGCCAAAAAGGCGACGCTCGCCTTCACGGTCCAGGAACCTTCGGGCGTCGCGCGCAAGCGCTGGCCCGTGCGCGGCGGCCTGCCGCTCTTCCGCGGCGAGTTGTCCGACGCGTCGAAGATCCGCCTCCGCGACGCCGCCGGCAAGGAAGTGCCCGTGCAGGGCAAGGCGACCGCCTATTGGCCCGAACGCACCATCCGCTTCCTCTGTCTCGATTTCCTCGTCGACCTGAAGCCCAACGAATCGCAGAGTTTCACGCTCGCGTACGGCAGCGATGTCGCGCAGGCCGCCGCCGCTCTGAAGGTGCAGGCCGGCGAGAACGCCGCCACCGTCGAGACCGGCGCGGCGAGTTTCGCGTTCGTGGCCGGCGAAGCCTTCCTCACCGTGAAGGCCAGCGCGAACACGTACGGGCCATGCACCGGCAAGGCCGTCGTAGCCAAGGATGCGGCGGGCAAGGGACCTGCCGATCACGCGCTGGTGATCGACAAGGTCGAAGTCACCGAGCAGGGGCCGGTGCAGGCGACGGTGCATCTGACCGGGCACTACGGCACGCAGAAGACGCACTGGGAGAAGGACTACCAGGGCAAGCCGTCGGCAGGCAAGGACGAGTTCCGCTATCCGGCGTCGCTCTTCGTACGCGTATACGCCGGCGCCACGCAGGCCTACGTCGAGCACACCTTCGGCTACAACGGCAGCGAGTACACCGACTTCGTGCAGAGCTATGGAATTGCGATCCCCACTGGCCTCAAGGGCGGCGCGTTCCATTTCGGCGGCGACGATGCGAAGGCGTCCGAACAGGCCGCGCTGGGCACGCGGTTGAACCAGTTCGCCCACGACCAATGGGCGCTCTCGGGCAAGGAAGCCAAGAGCGGCAAGCGCATCGCCGGTTGGGCCGCGGTGGCCGGCGGCGGCGCGCGCGTCCTGGCCGCTCTGCGCGAGGGCTGGCAGAACTGGCCGGTGGCGTTCGCTTCGAGCGAAGACGGCACCCTACGCGTGGAGTTTATGGGCGAGAAGGAAGGCCGTGCGCTGGACCTACGCTACGAAGAAGACGGCGAGCCCCCGCTGCGCAAGGTCGAGAACCACAGCTGGTACTTCGGCGAACAGCTGACGCTGTACTACTCGGGCAATAAGGGCGGGGAGATGAACGGCCGCGCCGCCGGCATCGCCAAGATCCACGAATTGCTGCTGGACTTCGCCGCCGAACCCGCCGCGGACGTCGCCCGCGCGCACCAGCAGCCGCTCTACCCGTGGCCCGGCAACAAGCGCTACCGCGAGACGCGCGCGCTGGGGCACATCGCCGTCTACGACGACTCCAAGTGGGACTTCGCGAAGGAATACTTCTCCGTGATGTACGACGCCATGCCCCTGATGCACGAGGCCAACGGCCTGTATGGCTTCGTCAACTGGGGTGACCTGCCGATGTGCGATTCGCCTAAGGGCGGCAAGTTCAACCTGATGATGGACGGCGGCGTGGGTTGGTCCAACGGCGAACGTGCGTTGGCACCGTACTTCTACCACTACGCCGCCACCGGCGAACGCCGCTACCTCGATATGGGCCGCGCCATGGTCCATCACACCATCGGCATCGACCTGGAGCACTACGGTGGCGACACTTCGCCCGGAAACTACCACCGCCACAACCAGGTCCATTGGCGCCACCGCGGCCTGGGCAGCACGCGCCAGGGCGGCTACCGCGGCTGGCACAAGTACTACTGGCTCACCGGCGACCCCCAGGTCGGCCTCGACGCCCTGCGCTACGGCATCGATTCGCACGGTCAGCGCTCGATGCTGAATTTGACCGGCCCCGACGTCACCGGCGGCATCGGCTACGACTACCAGCACACGTCCGTCCACTTCCTCGCGCTGTGGTGCTGGGTCACCGCCGGCGAAGACCGCTTGGCGCGCGCCTTCCCGCACATCGTGAAACTGTGGAAGATCTGCGGCGAGCAGGGCAAGCAGTCCAAGCAGGGCTGGGTCTTCTTCAAGGTCGAGAACGGCGAGCCCGCCGGTTACGAGCTGGCCGCCGAAGGCCCTCAGGGCGGCTATTGGCTCACTTACGGCGGCGACGATCTGTGCGTCGAATGGGCCGCGCTGACCGGCGACCCCAATGCCGTCGACGCGATCCTGCTGCAGGGCAAGATGCACGGCGGCCCCAAGCTTCCCAACGGATGCGAGGCGATGTACCACTCGCCCGAAAGCCTCTATGTCGCCGTCGCGTACCTCGACCCCAGCCACGCGGAACTCAAGCGCCTGCTCGAGAAGCGCCTCTGGATGCACCCGGGTCTGAAGCGCTTCCAGGACCAGAAGTGGAAGGCGCCGGCTTCGTACGCCAGCGCCGAGGACTGGAATAAGTTCGGAACGTACATCTACCGCAAGAACGGCTTCTCGATCCACGGCGCGCAGTGCCTGGAGATCCTCTATATCATCCGCGCGCTGGAAGTGCTGGACGAAAAAGCAAAGAAGTAGCTGCGCGTCAGTGCGTCTTGGCCGCGCCGTCCTTGGGCGGCGTCTTCTCTTCGGGCGCGGGCTCGGAGAGTTTCAGCGGCTCGCTCTTGAGCGCGAAGCCCCAGCCGCCGCCTTCCTCGCCGAAGCTGAGGTAATGGAGGACGGCCGAAGTCGTGGCCGGTGGCAATGCGCTCGCGTCCAGTTCGAGTTCGTACCGGTCCCCAGGCTCGAGATCCAAGGTGCCGCTGATCGGACGCACGGTCTCGATGCTGCCGTCTTTCTTTCGTTTCCGGACCTCAACCGGGCTGAGCCTGCTGAACCCGGCCTGCATCTGGTCTTGGGTAAGCGTCTGGAGCTGGTAGTTAACGCCAAGAGGATAGTACCGCGCTACCAAGATCGTCTCTTCACCGGCATTCTCGATTGCGGCCACCAGACGGTGCACCCGGCCCTGCTCGGCGCCCTTGGCTTCCATCAGGCAGTGAAGGTTTTTCGCCCTCCCTTCCATGACCCAAGCAAACGTGTCGGGGAGGCTGACGGTGCCGGTTGGCGCCACATCACCAGCAGCATTCAGGTCAACAGACGCACCGGAATAAACCTCTATCACTTGCCCCGAACGCCCGCGTACGACCACCTGGCCTTCTGCGACGACAACCCACCGGGAATCCTGATTCAAGCTCAGAAGGAAGCGCGATCCGGGTGTGTCGGGCACCTCCACCTTCGCTTGGCCGGCGCTGGCCGTGAAGCCGCTGCGCGACGCGGGCACGTTCACCGCTGCCTCGCCTGCGAGCAGTTCCATGTCCTTCGCACCGGTGATGCGTGCGGCCGAACCGTCGCGCAGGCGTGCCTCCGCACCGCCGGTGAAGACGATGCGCACGATGCCGCCCTTGGCCTCGATCGAATCGCCCGCCGCCACGGGCTTGCCCTGCGCGGAACTCGGTGCATAGTACGTCGCCACGGGCTTGGGACCAATCGGACCCTCTGGTCCGACGGGTCCGTCCGGCGGCGTGTACGTAGACACAGCGATGCCGGCGCCGATGCCCAGCACCACCACCAGGATCGCAACGAACCAGACGATGCGGCCGCGCCGCGAGAGCGCCGCCTGCGCGGGCACCAGTGACACGCGCGACTCCACCGCCATGCGGCGCTTGAGCTCGCGCAGAACCTTCGCCTGGTCGACCGCGTCGCCGGGCAGCGATTCCTCGTGGACCAGCTTCAGCACGCGACGGTGCGCCTCCAGCAGCTCGCGACAGGCCGGGTGCATCTCGAAGTGCGCCTCCAACTGCTGTGCCTCGGCCAGCGGCAGAGTGCCCGCCGCGTAGAGCGCAATGTCCTCGCGCCGCTCCGCGCAGGCTTCCGGCCCAAAGGCTGTATTCGCGTCGTTCATAGTCCCACGCTCACGGCCGCACGTGCCGCTCCAGTTTTCGCCGCAGCGCATCGGCCGCGGCGGCCATCCTCGATTTCACGGTGCCCGTCGGCACCTGAAGCACCTCGGCGATCTCGCGGTAGGTCAGGCCCTGGACCTGGCTGAGATGCACGACCACGCGCTGGTCTTCCGGCAGCGTCTCGACCGCGTCCCGCACCAGCGAACGCAGTTCCTCCCCAGCGGCCGTCCCGGCCGGACCCGACGTCTCGGCCACGGGCTCGCCCATCGCGGCGCTTGATTCCTCCTCGTCGCGATGCCCGTCGCCGTAGCGCGCGCGGTAGCGCGACGCCTTGTCTCTCGCGTTGAGTCCATAGTTCTTGGCAACTTGGAAGATGAAGGTGCTGACTTTGCACTGCCCGCGCCAGGTCGGCGCGTGCTTCCAGATGCGCATGAAGACTTCCTGCAGGCAGTCCTCCGCCAACGCCGCGTCGTAGCACATGCGGTACAGGAAGTTCGTCACCGGCTTGGCATAAATTTCGTACAATGCCTCGAACGCGCGCCCGTCGCCTTCGGCGATGCGGGCCATCAGCGCGCGTTCCTTGGCGTCGTCAAACACGGGGCGCCCGCCTGGCCCCAGGCGCATCGCTCGCCGTATCAGCCGCGTCGTGCGGAGTGTCCTCGTATCCATACAAGAAATAGGACCGCGCGCCGGCCCGCACGGAAGTGCGCATTCGGGCGGGAATCGGCAATCGAGCGAACGGCATCGCCATCGTGCGTGAATCCGGGCCGGTCTACGGGTGCCTTGTAGTGCCCAGGCATCCCCCCTGTCAATGCGCGGGCGCCTTCCTATTATAGGGGCGATATGACCCTTCCCGCTTCAAAGAACGCCGCCGTGCTGGTCGTCCGGCCCGGTGCGCTCGGTGATGCCGTGCTGACCCTCCCGCTGCTGCACGCGCTGCGCGCTGCCAGGCATTCGGTGCGGGTACTGGGGACGCCGGCGTCGTGGCGCTTCCTGGCTCCGGGCTCTGGGATCGAGGTCCTCGATTTCGGCAGCGCCGAATGGCTCGCCCTGCACCAGCCCGGAGCCGCGTTAGACACCCGCGCGCAGGCCAAGCTCGAAGGCGTGCGCACCGCGATTGTGTTTCTGCCCGCAGGTATGGGGCTCAATCGCGCGGCGCTTGCCTCTTGCGGGATCGATAAGATCCTCGAGAGCGCCCCGCCGCAGCACAACGAACGCGCGGCGGGCGAATCCCCGCACGCCGCACATCGCCTGCTCGAGCCGGCGCGCGTGTGGCTCGGCGAGGCCGCCTGTGCGGGCGTGTTGGCGCCGATCGGTGCCGCGGACGATCCTCTTCTGCGCGTCAGCACAGAGGAATCGGCGCGCGCGCGCGAGGCCCTGGGCATCGACTCGGCCACACCGCTTCTGGCTCTGCATCCGGGCAGCGGTGGACGAACCAAGTGCTGGCCGGTTGATCGCTACGCCCGCCTGGCGGCGGAAATGCACGCCTCGCACGGGCTGGTGGCGCTGGCGCTCTTCGGCCCGGCCGAAGAAGAGCGAGCGCTGCGCAAAGACTTCGCGCGGCACCTGCCCAAAGGGTTCGCGTGGCACGCCGCCGAGAATCTTCCCCTGCGCACCGTCGCCGCGCTGCTGGGCGGAGCGCGCGCCTACGCCGGAAACGACAGCGGCGTCACGCACCTGGCGGCGCACTGCTGCCCCACGCTGGCGCTCTTCGGGCCCACCGATCCTCGCGTCTGGCGCCCGATCGGGCGAAACGTCCGGGTCGCCGCGGCGTACGGCGCCGCCATGGAAGACCTCGCGCTCGAACGCGTGCGCGAGGCGCTCCAAACCATGCTCTAATCGGAAATCGGAAAAAGCTCAGCGGCTCTGCGGCGCCGCCAGCAGCGCGCGCCAGCGGTCAATGCCCGCCTTGCGCTCGGCCTCGCCGGCGGCGGCATCGAAGTCCGCCCGTTTGCCGGTGACACGGCGCAGGCCGAAGTCGGCGAGCGCCCGAAGGCCGGCGTCGGTGTCGTTGAGCGCCTCGAGCAGGGCCTGCGCGGCCTTGCCGTTGTGCATGCGGCTCAGCACCAGCAGCGCGCGGGCGCGGTCCTTCACCTCGGCGCTCGCCAACTCCTTAGCCAGCGCGGGCACGGCGTACTCGCCTTGCACCGCCAGCGCGTCCGCCGCGCCGGTCTGGTGCGGCGACTCCGCATCGCGCAGCAATTCCAGCAGCCGCGCTTGCGCGCCGTCGCGGCAGCAGTACCCCAGCGCCTCGATGGAGACCGTGCGGTTCTGTACCACGTCGGATTTGGAGTACTTCAGCAGCAGTTCCAACTCCGGATCGTCGCCGTGGCGCCCCAGTGCTGGCAGCCACTCCGGCGACAGGCGCATCATCATGCGCGCTTCCATGGCGACGTCGCGGCACGCGGCAGGTTCGCCGAGGCGTCCAATGGCACCGGCGGCGGCTGTGCGCACAGATGAACGGGCATCCTGGAGCATCTCCAGCAGCGCAGCGACGTACGCGCGTTCGGGAATGCGCCCCATCGCGCGCGCCGTGTAGACGCGCGTCAGTCCGGTATCGTCGCGCGCGGCAAGCAGGAGCCCTTCGCGAACCTTCAACGTCGCGGCCAGTTCGGGACGCAGGCTCAGAAGGCCCACGGCGGCCATGCGCCCGCCGGCCGTGCCGTCGCTCAGCGCGGTTTCCAGCAGCGGCGCATCGTCCTTCGAGAAGAGCGGCGCAACCTGACGCAGCAGTTCGTCGATGTCGTAGCTGTCGGCCGCGGCCAGCGCGCCGAAGATTTCCTTGCGCGCAGCGGCGTAGCGGCGAAGTACCAGCGTGCGCAGCGCGGTCTCGCGCAGCGCCTGGGTGCGCGCGGCCAGCGCGGGCACCAGCGCGGCATCCGAATCGCTCCGCGCGCACAGCGCCACCAGCGTCGCGAAACCGGTCAGCGCGGCATCGCCTGCAAAGAGCGCGTCCTCGTTGGCGACGGCTTCCTTGAGCTTGGCGGCGAGCCAGTCGCGGCTGCGCGCTTCGCCGTCGGCCAGCCCGAGGCTGAGGATGGCCATGCGGCGCCAGATCGCGCCGGACGAGCCGCCCGGCCCGTCGAGCCACTCGACGATGCTCGCGGCGCCCGCGCCTTTGGGCAGCGCGCCCAGCACGGAAAAGGCCAGCGCGCTCTCCAGCGGCGCGGCCTGCCCCGCCTTCGGCAGCAGCGCGGCCAGCCGCACGGCCGGCACGTCGGCGCCCAGCAGTCCGGCGACGCCGTAGGCGCGGTCGCGCAGACGCTTCGCGTCGAGAAGCTTCGCCCACAACTCGTCATCGCTTCTACGATCAGCGTAAAGCACCGCGAAGGCCGCATCGGCCTTGGCGGTCTCCTCGCCGGTGAGTAACCCCTCCAGCGCCGCCGCGTCGAGGATCACCGGAACCGGGCGCGCCTCCTGCATTCGGAAGGGTACGCGCCACGGCACATCCTGCGCGCTGGCGCGCAGCGGATACTTCGCGTCCGGTTGGCCTGGCGCGGCGAGGTTGTTCCACCAACCGGTCATGCTGGCGATGGCCGCGTCGATCTGGTCCTCGCCTTCGTAGCGCCCGTAGCCCAGTGTGCGTGACGAGAGCGCATAGACCGCTCCAGAAGCTTCGGCGCTCTCGTAACTCGCGCGCGCGCGCAAGGCGTCGATCAGCGCAGGCAGTTCGCGCACCATGTCGAAGGTCCCGGCCGCGGCGCAGGCGGTGCGGCGCTGCCCGCCGTAGCTGTCGCCCAGCGAAGCGCGCACGAAGGGCAGCACCACCGGCCGCAGCCGCGAGTGGCGCTTCGCCAGCGCGGCGAGCAGTTCCAGCGCGGTGCGGCGGTCCATGGCGTCGGACGCGCCCAGGCGTTCGAGCAGGAACGGAAGGGCCAGCGGCGACGACCACGCGCCCAGGTCGGACGTTTGGAAGGATACGCTTTGTGCGGGGTCGCTCAGCAGCGGGGCGGCGCAGACCAACGCAATGCCGGCCGGCGCCGCGCGCAGCAGCCCGACCAGGCGGTCGCGCGCGTCGAAGTCGGGGCGCGCCAGCAGGCCGTTGGCGGCGGCCTCGACCGTCTCGCGCCGGTAGGCCTCTCCGAACTTCGGGCGAAAGCCGCGCCACCACGTGCGGAACTCCTCCATGTCGCTCGCCGAATGCAGGGTGAGGCGAAAGAGCGCGTACGCGGCATCCATGCGCTGAGCGTAGAGCGGATCGTCGGCGAGGTCCATCAGCGAGGCGACCTGCGCGGGGCCCGCCAGTGTGCCGAGGGCCTGCACGGCGGCGGCGGCGGTGGGGCGGTCCTCGTTGCGCGTCAGGTCCAGGAGCAGCGGGCAGAGCTTGTCGGCGGGCAGCAGAGCGCCGCGCTTCTGCAGCAGATCGAAAAGCTGCATAAGCACCTGCTGCGTCTTGGCGCGTCGCGCGTCGCCTTCGGCCAGCTCGGCTTGCTTGCCGGCGGCGCGCTTGGCCCACGCGAGCAGTTCCTCAAGCGCCGAGAGGTCCTGCAGGTCCAGCAGCGCGGCGGCGGCCTCGCGCTCGACGGTTGCGCTTCGGTCGCGCAGCAGGCCGCGCAGGGCCGCGCGCGCGTCGGACGTACCAAGCTTGCGCAAGGATTCGAGCGCCGTCAGGCGCAGGCGCAGCAGGCGGTCGCGGGTGGCTTCCACGACGGCGGGCAGCGAGGCCTCGTCGCGCACGTAGCCGGCCAGCGCGACAGCGAGGTAACGCTGCTCCAGCGCGCCGGTCTTAAGGAAGCGCGCGATCGTCTCCGCCGCATTCGGCGGCGTCTTGCCGTCTTCTGCGTAGGCGAGCATCAGGCGGAAGGTCTCGTCGAGCGCCGCGACGGGCACGGGAAACGTGAAGGGCGGATCGCCGAGGCTGAGCATCGCGCCGGACTCGTTGACGTGCAGGCGCGGGGCGGTGGGCGTCAGCGGCGTCAGGGTCTCGGGATTGCCGGTCTTCGAGAGGAAGAGGATGTAGCGCGCGCCGGTGGCAAAGCCGGTGTTGACGGTGTCGAGGTTGAAGCTGTTGTAGCCGGCCAGCTCGCAGACGGCGGGCGCGCTGCCGCGGATGAGGCGGCGCACGGCGACGACGCTGCGGAAGGGCCCGCCGGCCAGGACCTCGACCTCGGCGATCACGTCGGCGGCGTGGACGCTGGCCTCGAAGCCCGGGTTCGGCGGCGGCGGGATGGTGTAGGCGCTAGCCGTGCACGCCGCGAAGGCGCAGGCGGCCAGGACCGCCCCGAAGATCGTTCGCTTCAGACGTGCGTGCATCGATAACAGTCTCACGGCAGCCCGTTGCGTTTGCGATAGAACCACTCGCCGCAGAGCAGCCCCACGATCGCGGCGAAGATCCACCAGCGGTCCCACAGGTCGCGGTCCTGGTGGCGCAGGATCACGTGCGTGTCCTGGCGCAGGTGGCCGCCCAGTTCCTGCGCCCGCTCCAGTGGGACGTACATGCCCTCGCTTTCTTCGGCCAGCAGGTTCAGGGCGTCGACGTCCTGTCCCAGCCTCCGAAGTTCTTCAGTGGACTGGCGCACCTGCAGCACGGTCTTGTCGGTGCCGAGTTCCAGCCCGTCCAGCTCCGCGCGGACCTCCAGCTCGTGGCGGCCGACCTCGGTCAGCTCGAGCTTCCGCTCGTAGCGCCCGGGCTCGGCGTATTCCGGAAAGACGCTGTACGTGCGCTTCTCGCCGCCGGGCGCGGTGACGGTGAGCGTGACCTTGGCCTTGTCGGTGGGGTCGTACTCTTGCGTCACCACGGTCACGGAGACCTTGGGCAGCTCGCCGCGGCCGTAGACGAGGCGGTCGGTCTCGAGCTGCACGAGCTGGTTCGGCGCCTGCATGCGGTATTCGGCCAGCCAGCGCACGGCGTTCTTCCAGAAGGTCTTGTAGTAGATGTTGCGGCGGTCGGGATCGCGGTCGTTGTCTCCCCAGGCGTCCTCCCACGCGGCGCCCCAGCCGCCGGTGCAGTCGCTGGTGAAGGCCATGCTGCGCCCGCGCCCGAAGGACTGCACGGCCAGCAGCACCATCGGCCCATAGGCGCTCTCGAAATTCTCGTCGTCGACGTAGGCGAGCATCGTCGCTGCAGGCTTGGGGCGAGTGGTCTTAGAGAATCCGTTGAAGGCGGGCTTCGGATACAGCTCGGTACCGCCGATGACGTTAAGCATCGCCCAGACTTTCTTGTTCTTCTCCGGGTCCGGGACGATCTGCATGATCGGATGGCGGAAGCCTTCGTCGGTCACGGCCCATGGCGTGGGGATCTCGTGGGCATGGTTGTCGTGCGCGTTCATCTCGACGGGCAGCATGCGATCCATGGGCGAGCGCGCATAGCCGCCTTCGCCAAAGGACGTCCAGCCGCCGACCATCACAAAGCCGCCTCCGTGCCGCGCGACGAAGTCCACGGTCCACTTCACCTGGTCGTCGGTGAAATGGTTGTAGGGAATGTCGGAGCAGACGATCACGTCGTAAGCGAAGAGGTCCTTCTTGCTCTTGGGGTAGCCTTCCTTCACCGACTTCAGCTGGCCCACGTAGTCGTCGGGCTTATCGCGCAGGAGCACGTCCACCTCGACGTCGTGGTCCTCCTCCAGCGCGTCTACCAGGAACTCGTGCTCCCATTTCTCCTGCCACGAACTGCGGAAGTACGTGCCGTGCTGGTAAAGGCTGCCTTCCATGTACAGCACGCGCAGCTTGCGGTTGAAGGCCATCAGCCCGAAGGCCAGCGCATTGTTGCTCTCGACCAGTTCGCCCGGCAGGCGGTCGATACGCGCCTCGTACTCAAGGAAGCCCTGCTCGCCGGGCAGGAACTCGAACGTCGCCGTCGCCTTCTCCTCGGTCAGGTCCACGTCGGCGGATTTCATCTCGCGGCCGTCGCGCAGGATGCGAACGGGGTAAACGCCCGGCGGCGCGCCCAGGCGCGTTACGTCGACTTCGACGTGTACCAGCGTGTCTTTTGAAACACGGCGGCGGCAACGCACCTGTTGGATGGCCAGGTCGGGGAAGTCCGTCGCGCCCACGCCCAGGGTGTAGATCGGGATGCCTGTGCGGCGGAACTTCTGCGCCACGCGTTGCAGATCGCCGCGCACGGTGTCGGCGCCGTCGCTGATCAGGATCAGGCCGCCGGCGTCGGGGCCCTTCAGCCGCGCGTGAGCCTCGTCGAGCGAGAGCGCCATATCGGTACGCGGGCCGTCGGGCGTGGCGGTCTTCAGCGCGTCCTCGGCGATGGGCACCGCCTTCTTGTCGAAGGTCTCGAGCTTCACCTCGAAGCTGGGCGCCAGCCGCGCCAGCAGCCCCTTGCCGCCGCTTTCGCCGTAAAGCGCCCGGCGCACGCGGTCGATGCGCGGATCGCCGTCGGCGCTGTCCTTGAAGGACATGCTCTCGGAGGTGTCCACCAGCACGGCGATACGGCTGCGGCGCTGCTCGTTGATGACCTGGCGGTGAATCGGCTGCAGCAGGCAGACGATCAGGAAAACCCACGCGGCGGTGCGCAGCACGCGCAGGAACCACAGCTTCGAGTGCGTGATCTCTGCCGCGCGGCGGCGGTAGCCGCGCAGGGTGAAGATCCCGGCGCCCAATCCGGCCGCGATGATCAGCCACCAGGGCCAGGGGGTGTTGAAGCGGTAAAGGAACTCCATTGCGGATCTATCTTACCCGGCGCGTGGCCGGTTTCCTGCCTGGAATGGGCGCACCTTACTTGTCTTCCTCGGTATCCTCGGAAAGCGCGCGCGTGTAGCGGCCGGCGAGGTCCTCGTACTCCCTAGGCACCTTCTGGTCTTCCTGCGTTCGGACCTCGCGGGCTCGCAGAATGCGCTCGCGGCGGTCCTTCAGCAGGCCGGCCATCTTCTGCATCTCGTGATTGACGCGCTCGATGGGGCGCCCGCCGGTCTGCGACTTCACGTCGCGCGGCTGGCCCTGCTGCTGGCTCGCGTCGGTGCCCGGCGGCAGCTTGCGCATCTCGTCCATGGCCTGCTGCATCGCCTGCTTGGCCGCGTTCATGTTCTCCTTTTCCTTCGCTTGCTCGCCCAGGTTCTGGATGGACGGCTCGAGGTTCTTGAGCTGCTGCTCCAAAGCCTGCGCCTGCTCCATCGGCGACCTGGCGTCGCCGGGCTGGGGCTTGGGCTCCCCCTCCTTCTTGGGATCGGCCTTCTGGCTCAGTTCTTTGGCCTGCTTGGCGGCCTCGCGGGCGCGCTCCTCCAGCGCCTGCAGGATGCCGGCTTCGTCCTTCTCGGCCTCGGCCTGGAACTGCTCGAGGGAACGTTGGATGCCCTGCACCTGCTCGGCCAGTTCGTCGCCCTGCTTCGCGGCATCCTTCGGCTGCGGCGCGGGGCGGCTGGGTTCTTCCTGCGCCTTCTTCGCGTCGCCGATCTTGGCCAGGTCCTGCGCAAGGCGCTCCATGTTCGGCGGCAGGCGCGAATCCTTCATCTTCTCCTTGGCCTGCGTGGCAGTCTGCGCGGCGGAGGGGTTGACGTCCTTGGCCATCTCTTCCAGGCCCTCGATGGCCTTATCGAGGCGCTTGGCGAGGTTGGCGGCCTGGCGCTGCTTGTCGGCGGCCTCGTCGCGCTTCTCGGCGGCGGCGCCCTGCAGATCCTTGTCACCTTCGGGCTTGGGCACTTCGCGCGCGGCGGCGGCGGCGGCCTCCTGGTTCTGGCGCGTCTTGTCGGCCAGCTCCTGCGCATCCTTGGCCTGCTCCTTGAGGCTCTTGCCCGCGGCGCGCTCAAGCTGCGAGACGGCCTGCTCCAACGCGGCGGCGGCGGCCTCGACGGGCGCCTTGGCCTGCTCCTTGTCCTGACCGTCCAGGGCCTTGCCGGCCTCCTGTGCCTTCTGGCCCGCCTCCTTTAGTTGGTCCTTGGCGGCAGCGTGGCGGCCCTGCTTACGCAGCGCCTCCAGGCGCTCGGCGGCATCGCCGAGATCGTTCGCGGCCTTGGCGATCTCGCGCTCCTTATCGGCCAGCGCGGCGGGCTCGCGGTTGGCGGCGAGATCCTTGCGGACCTGTTCCTGCTTGCCGGCGAGTTCCTTGGCCTGCTTGATGGCCTCGGCGAGTTTCTGCATATCGCCGGCCTGGACCTTCTGCGCGGCCTCCTGGACCGAACGCGCGACCGATTCCATCGCGTCGGCGGCTCGGCGCTGGTTGTGCTCGGCTTCCTGCGGGTTGCCGGCCTGCAGCGACTCCTCGGCCTTCTTCGCCGCGCGCTGCCCGGGCGCCTGCTCCTCGGCCAGCGCCTGCGCGTCCTGCAGCGACTTTCCGCCGGGCAGCTTCTGCTCGCCCATGCGTTCGCCCATGGCTTTCAGCTGCTCGGCGAGATCCTTCAGATCCTCGCCCACCTCGCCCTGGCGGCGCGCGTTGGCGCTCATCTGCTGCTGCATCTGCGCGCTGGGCTTGCCCTGCTGCGAATCCGACGACGAGGCCGTTTGCTGCTCGCCGGGATTCGGCTGGCCGTTGACCTGCGGCTGGCCAGGTTGCGGCTGCTGTCCGGGCTGCGATTGTTCACCGGGCTGCTTCTGCTCGCCGGGCTGCTTCTGCTCGCCGGGCTGCGGCTGCTCGCCGGGCTGCGGCTGCTGGCCCTGTTCCTGCTGCATCTCGCGGCTCTGCTGGGCGAGGTCCTCCTGGCGGCGCGCGAGGTCCTGGGCGTCGCGCTGGAGGTTGGCGAGCTGCTGGCGCAGGTTCTTCTCGAGGGCACGCTCGCCGCTGCGCTTGGCCTGTTCGGTCTCGCGACGGCTCTGCTCGAGGTTTTCCTTCGCATCGTTGAACTTCTTGTCCTTTAAATCATTCTGCGCCTGGTCCAGATTCTCCTGCGCGTTCTTCAGGTGCTCGGCGGTCTCCTTCAGCTCCTGGTTGCGGTCCGCGAGGTCTCCGAATTTCTCCTTCTGCTCCGCAAGTTCGTTGGCGAGCTGCTTCATCTCCTCCTGCAGGCGCTCGAGATTGCGCTGCTTCTCCTGCTGCGCGGTGTCCTGGGGCTCCTGCGGCTGGGGCGGCTGCTGGTCGGCGGTCTTCGGCTCTTCGGGTTCCTCTAGGCGCTCGACTTCGCGCTCCAGTTCCTGCTCGCGCTCCATCATCTTTGGCAACTGCGAGAGCTGCTCCTGGGCCTGCTGGCGGTCCTGCTGCTCCTGGCTCTGCTTCTTCTTTCGGTTCTTCTTGGACTGCTTGTTCATCGCCGTCTTGAAGCGCGGGTCTCCTTCTTTGTCGGACAGCAGCAGGCGGCGGGTCTCGCTGAGGTGCCGCAGCGCTTCGGACTCGTAACGCACGGCGGGCGTGGGTTCGGTGGCGTCGAGTTTGCGCGCGGCCTCTTCCATCTTGTCGGCGGCAATGCGCATCTCGTTGAGTTCCTTCTCGCCCAGCGCCTGCGGGTGGCCGGCGCCCTCGGGCTGCTCCTCGGCCGCCTGCCGCTCCATCTCCTTCTGCACTTCCTCAATGAGCTCGCGGAGGTTCTGCTTGAGTTCGCGCTGGGCCTTGCTGGTCTTCTTGGCGTCGTTCGCCTCGTCGACCGTCGGGTCCTTCGCCTTCGATTCCTCGCGGCGGCGGGCCTGGCCGAAAGTCGCCTGAAGCAGCGACTTCTGGCTGTCGATCATTTTGTCGAGGCTGCGCAGCGATTCGGGCGTGGGCTGCTGCTGCTGAGGGTCCTTGGGCGCGTCGGGCGCATCGTACTTCTCCTCGTCGTAGACGGTGAGGAAGTGCAGGTCGCTCTTGGCCATCTTGGGGCCGACGACGGTGTCGTTGTCCAGCGCGTAGGCGTAGTAGGCGATGACCTCGCCGCCCTTCAGGCTCAGGTTGCCGAGTTCCCACTTAAGGTTACCCATCGCGCGGGTCTCGGGGTGCTCGGGGTCCAGCCGCCGCACCATCGTCTTCTGCTCACTCAGGCCCATGCTGTGGAAGATGCCGATCTCGCCGACGCCCAAGTCATCGGTGGCCTCGATCTCCACCCGCACGTCCTGCTCGACGTGGACCATCAGGTCGCGGTCGGGCTTCATGATGCGCACCTTCGGCCGCGCGTCCTCCAGCGCCTGCACGCGGTAGGTCAGCCCGCGCGCCGTGCGCCCGTGCGTGTCGACGATCTCGAGCTGATAGCGGTCGTCGTTGTCGATGGAGAAGGTCAGTTCGCCGTTGCGCCCGTCGACGACGGCGTCGGCCGGGTCGCGGCCGGACTCGAAGACCGCCCGCGCGCCGTGCAGGTCACCGTTGCCCTTCAGCTTCACGGAGACCTTGGTGCCGCGCAGCGCCTTGACGTCGCCGGAGCCCTCCGCGAGCTGCTCGCCGGGCTTGCGCGTGTACTCGGGGTAGTCCAGCCGCACGTGGAAGGCCTCGATGCGGGGCGGGCGGTAGACCGAGATCGTGTAGACGCGGCTCTCGGCGTCGCCGGCCTGAACCTGGTAGCGGACTTCCTCGATCAGGCGTCGCAGCGTGACATGGTACTGCCCGTCCTCGCCGCGCGACATCAGGCGCTCTTCCCAGCGCCCCGTCTCGGGGTCGCCGACCTGCACGCGCAGCAAGGCGCTATCGGGTTCGCGGCCGTCCACCGCCACGTTCACGGCGACGCTGCGGCCGATCTCGACTTCCTCGTCGGCGGGCTCCACCGAGCTGATCACCGTCAGCGTCGGCGCCGCGACGTCGGACGTCGGAAACAGGAAGCGCTGCCAGGTCGTCCGGAAGAGCCGCCCTTCCATCTTCGCGTACAGGCCCACGCCGCCGGCCACGACAAAGGCCAGCACCGCCGCCAGCGCCACCCAGCGCCAGCGGATGGTGCGGGCGAAGTCCAGCGGCCTGGCGCGTTCGCGCGCCTGCTCGATCAGCGCGCCGACCAGCAGCGGGCTGGAAGTACGCTCGGCCAGCGTCGCGTCGCGGCCGTACTCGATGGCCGTCGAGAGCTGGCTTTCCAGTTCGGGGTAGGCGTGTTCGACGTCCCGCGCGATGCGCGCCGGTCCGCCCAGGCGACGCCACGGCCGCCACACGCACGCGGCAAAGACCAGCAGCACGCCGAAGAGCGACGCGCACAGCGCAAAGAGCCGCTGGCCCACCGTGAGCTTGAAGACCACGTCGGCGAGGCTGAAGCCCAGGAACGCCGCGGCGAACAGCGCCAGCGCCAGCAGCACGCCGGCCGTCAGGAACTTCGCGCGGTGCCGCGCGCGCACGCCGGCCACGCGGGCATCCAGTTCGCGCCACGCGTCCAGCGCCGCGGCGGGCATGGCCTGTTGTTCGGTGCGTCTGGTCTGCTCGTCTATCGCGGCGGGCATGGCTTGCTCCGGTCGGTCCCGGCTCTTTAGGCGCACGTCAATCCCAATAGTCGCGCACCCATACTTCCAACAGCAGGCACAGCAGCGCGGCCACCAGGAAGTAGCGCCACTCGGGCGCCTGGGCCTTCAGTTCGTCGGACGAATGCTCCTTCAGTTCGATGCCCGGATCGGCCGCGGGGCGCTCTTCCAGATTAGACGCGAAGAGGTTCCGCAGGACGGCCAATTCCTCGGGATTTAGGTCACTTTCGTGGGGGTCCAGATTGGCCGCGAAATAGGCCTTTTCCGTGAGTTCCCCATGCTGAAAGGTAGCTGTGTAAGTCCCTTTTTCTGAAAGAGTTACACTTTCGGAGCCGCGCAGCTTCAGGACGTCTTTCAATGGCGGCGGGCGCTGCAAGTTTACGGTTTTGTCAGGGTCGATCCCGGCACTCGTCAGCGCCACCGTATCGCCCACGGTGGCGCCGTTGCCCGCGGCGTTCTCGACGCCGCTGAGGTACCGCACCAGTTGGTGGACCAGCGGCACGAAGACCTTCAGCTTGACCAAGTCCGTGCCGTGTTCGGGGCGCGGGCTGAACGGGAAGGCCAGGACCCGCCCCTTCCCGAAGGTGCGCTCGACCAGGAACGGGTTGCCGTCCAGGAATGAGGCCAGCACGCGTCCGGCGGGGCGCTCGCCGGCCTTCAGGTCCGCGGGGTCGAAGCGGCCGTAGCGCTGGTAGCGCGGGCGGCGCAGCTCCTCGGCCAGCTCGCCCTTGAAGAGTTGAAAGATGGCGTGGTTGGCATCGAAGTCGCCCACGCTGCCGGCGGTGTTCTCGGCGACGGAACCCTCCACGAGCTTCCCCACGCGCGCGGGCAGCAGGCCCTCGCCCTGCTTGAAGAAATCGCCGTTGTAGAAGGACTCGTCGAGCGGCCCTTCACTGCGCCCCGCAAAGATGACCAGGTTCACGCCGCGGCGCACCGCTTCCTCCAGCACCACCAGCGCGGGCGGCGGAAGGCGCGTGACGCCGGCCATGAAGACGAGGTCGGCCTTCGCGAGGTTCGCGCCGGCCAGTTCGTCCACGGCCGCGGCGGTGACGCGCACGTAGCTCTGCTCGCCGCCGGTCTCGGGCAGGATCTCCCCCCCGCGCGGTCGCGGGTCCAGCGCCATGCGCAGGTAGTAGCCCTGGTCCCAGAACGCGCCGCTCTTGCGCAGCTGGTCCTCAACGACCCAGGCGCGCACGCTGTCGCGCAGGCGCGCGGCGAAGAGCCGCCGGTCGTCTTCCGGCAACGCGTCGCGGGCCTCAATCTCGACGTAGCCTTCCACCGCGCCGGGCTTGGGCAGCGTGCCGGCGGCCTCGATCTCCGCCGAGCCGCGCGGCCCCAGGCCGGGCAAGGTGGTCTGCTGCAGCACCAGCCCGCCGGCCACTAGGCGCACGATCACGTTCTGGACTTCGGCGTCGCCGTGGTTCTCGATGCGCACCGCCAGGCGCAGCGGATGGTTCTCGATCCAGACGTCGCTCTTCAAGCGCAGGGAGGTGACGGCCAGATTCGCGAGGCGCTCGGGAGTTCGGTCCGAACCGCCGGGCGGCAGGATCTCGATGGTCACCGGCCGCGCGGCGGCGGTGTTGCGCTGCGCGAGGTCGGCCCAGGCACCGCGGTCGACCTGGTTGGCCTGCAAGTCGCTGACCAGCACGACGCGGCGCGTCGGGGCGGTGCTTTCCCCCAGAAGCTGCACGGCGGTGGAGAGCGCCGCGGCGGGGTCGCCGCGCAGGGACGCGGGCCGCTCGCGCTGCAGCGCGCCCAGCGTCGCGCCGAAGTTGCCGGCGAGTTCGATCTCCGCGCGCGCGGGCTCGCTGACCAGCACCAGGCCGACGCGGTCGCCCGAACGGCAGGCCTGCACAAGCCGCGAGGCCACGGCCTGCGCCTGCGCGAAGCGGGTCTGCGTGGCCTCCTGCGCGCCCATGGACGGCGAGTCGTCCAGCACGACGACGAGGTCTTGGCGCGGGCGGCCGTCGCTGCCCAGCACCAGTTGCCCTGGGAAGAAGGGGCGCGCGAAGGCCAGCGCGATCAGGATGCAGGCCGCGCAGCGCAGCAGGAGCAGGATGAGATCCCGCAGGCGCAGCTTCCGCGACTCGCGCAGGATCGACTCACGCAGGAAGCGAATGCTGGGAAAGACCAGGCGCTGCTTGCGCAGCTTGAAGATGAGGTGGATCGCGACGGGGATCGCGAACGTCGCGGTGCCGGCCAGGAAGGCCATCTGGAGGAAACTCGGCCACATGGCCGCATTCTACCTGGGCGGAGCGAACTAGAAAGGACAGCCAGCGGGGCCTCAGCGCGCGTTGCGCTGGCGGGTGAGGTTCATCAGGTGCTGCTGCGTGCCGAGCGCCTCGGGGGCGTCGGCGGGCGCGTCTTCCGGCGGGGTGTGCAGGACGTACGTACCGTCGGACTGCAGGTCCCAGGCTTGGCGCCGGTCGCGGCGCAGGGCCTCGAGGGTCTCCCACATCTTCTCGCGCAGCACGCGCTCCTCGACGGGCGCGACGACCTCCACGCGCTCCTGCAGGTTGCGGAACATCCAGTCGGTGGACCCGATGTAGAACGCCCCGTCCAGGGGATCTTCGGCGCCGCGGCGGAAGTGGAAGATGCGCGAGTGCTCCAGGAAGCGCCCGACCACCGAGACGACGCGGATGTTCTCGCTGCTTCGGGGCACGCCGGGACGCAGGCAGCAGAAGCCGCGCACGTACAGGTCCACGGGAACGCCGGCGCGCGAGGCGTCGTACAGCGCATGGATGATGCTCTCCTCCTCCAGGCTGTTCATCTTGGCCGTGATACCGCAGGGGCGCCCGGCGCGCGCGTGCTCGGCCTCCTCGCGGATCAGCGCCAGGAAGCGGTCGCGCATCGTCACCGGCGCAACCAGCAGCTTCTTGTAGTCGCGCTTGAGGCTGCGGCCCGTCAGGAAATTGAAGACCTCCACCACATCGCCGGCGATCTCGGGGTTGCACGTCAGCAGGCCCAGGTCGGTGTAAACGCGCGCGGTCTGCGTGTTGTAATTGCCCGTGCCGATGTGCACATAGCAGCGCAGCTCGTCGGCATCCTGCCGCACCACCAGCGCGCACTTGTTGTGCGTCTTCAGGCCCACGACGCCGTACACGACGTGCACGCCAGCCTTTTCGAGCTGGTGCGCCCAGTAGATGTTGCGCTCCTCATCGAAGCGCGCCTTCAACTCCACCAGGCAGACGACCTGCTTGCCGGCCTGCGCGGCGCGCATCAGCGCGTGAATGAAGGGGCTGTTCTCGCCGGTGCGATACACGGTCATCTTGATCGCGACGACCTTCGGATCGTCGGCGGCGGCCAGGATAAAGCGCTCGACGCTGGCCGCGAAGCTCTCGTACGGCGGATGCACCAGCAGGTCGCCGTTGCGCACGATACCGAAGATGTCCGCGTCGTGCTCGGCCAGCGCCTTCGGAATCACCGGCACCCAGGGCTCGAACTTCAACTTCGGAATGTCCAGGTCCGCAACGACCTTCAGGTCCGTAAAGTCGAGCTCTCCGGGCATCTCGTAGAGATCGTCCTCGTCGAGGTTGAGCTCGCTCAGCAGCAGGTCGCGGATGAACGGATTGGGATTTGCGCCGTACTCCAGGCGCACCACCTGCGCGAAGCGCCGCGCGCGCAGCTCCTCCTCGATCATCTCGAGCAGGTCCTCGGCGTCTTCCTCGTCGCGCTCCACGTCGGCGTTGCGCGTGATGCGGAAGGGCATCACGTCCAGCACGACCATGTCGGGGAAGAGGTGGTCCAGGTTGTGGCGGATCAGCTCGGTCAGGCTCACGAAGCGGTACGTCTTGCCGTCGCTGCCCGGATCGACGCGCACCCAGCCCGGCAGCACCTCGGGGACCTTCACGCGCGCGAAGAGTTTCTCCTCGCGCTGCGGCTGGCGCAACACCACGCCCAGCGACGTCGAGAGATTCGAGATGAACGGGAACGGATGCCCCGGGTCCACCGCCAGCGGCGTCAGCACCGGGAAAACGTACTTATGGAAATAGGTGTTGGCGCGCGCGCGCTCGTCGGGCGTTAGTTTCTCCCACGCCAGCAGGTGGATGCCCTGCTCGGCCAAGCCCGGGCGGATCGCGTTCGCGAAGACGTCGGCCTGCTGCTTCAGCATCGGCAGCACGGCCTCGCGGATCGCGCCCAGCTGCCGCTTGGCCGAAAGCCCGTCCGCGCTGCGCGCCGAGACGCCCGCGACGATCTGGCGCTTCAGGCCGCCCACACGCTTCATGATGTACTCGTCGAGGTTCGACGTGAAGATGCACAGGAAGCGCACGCGTTCCAGCAGCGGAGTGCGCTCGTCCACCGCCTGGAAGAGCACGCGCTTGTTGAAGGCCAGCCAGCTCAGTTCCCGGTTCAGCGGCTGCGGGTACTCGGCACCGGCCGGCAGCGCGGACGCGGGCGCCTCGTCTTCCGTCGCGGAAACGTCGGACGCGGAGCGTATCTCTTCGGAGTCTGAATTCGAACGGATCATCGTGAACTACCCCCACTCCAAATTACCATACCGGCGCCCATAGCAAATAAACATTGCGGGGGCTTCCTGTTAAGATTTCGTGAAGATTTTGAGGCCCGCCGGGCGCTCAGTCCTTCGTCTCGGCGAACTCCGAAGCGGCGCGGGCGTTCTTCTTCGCCTGCGTGCGGTCTTCAATCACCAGCTTTCGGTTGAAAGTCTTGCGGAAGCCCTTCTCCTGGCCCTTCACGCCCCACAGCTCCAGCGGGGCCTCCTGGCGCAGCTTCACTTCCAGCGCGACGGTCTTCTTGTCGATCGCGCGTAGCACGGCCTCGCGCACGAAGCCGCTGTGGCAGCGGTCCAGGCTCTCAGCCAGCCGCAACAGCATCGCTAGGACCATCACCGTCTCCTGCTGCGCGGGCGCCAGCGCGGCGAAATCGGGGTGGCTCTTGCGCGGCCCCGGCTTGCGATGGAAGAGCGCCGTCGTGGCGACGACGTCGATCTCCTCCTGGTTGAAGCCCAGCAGGTCGGCGTTCTTGATGAAGTAGTGGCTGTGCGCCTGGTGACCCGTGTATGACAGGAAGACGCCGATGTCGTGCAGCAGCGCGGCGTACTCCAGCAGTTCGCGCTCGGACTCGCCCATCCCGTGCAGGCCGATCAGCCGCGCGCTGTCAAAGAGCTCCAGCGCAATCCGCGCGACGTTGCGCGCGTGGTCCTCGTCGAACTGGCACAGCCGGCCCAATCGCAAAACGCTGCGCTCGCGGATCGAGAGTTCCTTGAACGGCTCGAAGTGTTCCTGGCGGGAGAGGTAGTCCAGCAGCAGGCCGTCCTGCAGGCCGCGGTCGCTCGAGCGGATCTCCTTCACGTCCAGGTCCTCGAGCAGCGTCTCGAAGATCGCCGAGCCCGCGACGATAATGTCCGCGCGCGTGGGATTCAGGCCCGGCACCTTCTTGCGCTCCTTCAGCGGAAGCTCGCGCAGAAACTCGATGGTCTTGCGCAACTGCGCGAAGGTGAAGGTGTCCTCGGGCGCAAGTGGGCGCTTCAGCACGCGGTGCGCGGTGACGTCGCAGAGGTTCTCGATGGTGCCGCTGCTGCCGACGACGATCTTGGGGTCCAGCGCGCGCAGGCGCTGGATCGCGCGGATGCCGCGGTTGCGAACGTGCTTGCGGATGCGGTTGTACTCGCGCCCGCCGACGGGGCCGCCGTCCTTGGGGTCCAGGAATTCGGAGGCGATGCGGATCGCGCCCAGGCGCAGCGTTTCGAGGTAATCGTAGGCGTGCTGGTCGCCGTGGATCAGCTCGGTGCTGCCGCCGCCGATGTCGACGAAGAGGGCCTTGCGCTCGCCGAGTTTCAAGCCGCCGGCGACGCCGAGATAGATCAAACGCGCTTCTTCCTTGCCCGAGACCACCCGTGCGTCCAGCTTCGCGGTGCGCTTGAGCCGGCCCAGGAAGACGTTCTTGTTCCTCGCTTCGCGGCTGGCCGCCGTCGCCACCGCGTGGACCTCGGTCGCGCCGCAGGATTCGGCCAGCTGCCGGAACTTCGCGCACACCAGCGCGGCGCGCTCCATCGCCTCGGGTTGCAGGCGTTGGCTGTTGAACTCGCCTTCGCCCAGGCGTACGACTTCCTTGTCGCGCCTCAGGACCGTGTAGGATGCGTTGGCGTTGACCGCGACGACCAGCAGGCGCACCGAGTTGGTGCCCAGGTCGATGAATCCGACGACTTTTCGGGGTCCCTGGGGCTCCGACGCCATCTCCGCCTCGATCTCGCCGCGCGCAAAAGGCCGCGCACCACCCGCCCCGCGAAGCCCCCTTGGCGGATTTTACCAGAACTTCACGGTTTTCGGCCCGGAATCCTGCGCCGCTTTTGCGGCACCGAGGTCTTCGCCTGCGCCGCCCGCTCGGCGAACGCCTGCAGTTTGCGCCATACACCGGCGCGCCGCAGCCGCCGCCACCGCGCGATGAAGGTCGCGTACGTTTCCTGCCGGTGCTGGCGCACGGCCTCGGCGAGCACGCGCCAGCCGGGGCGCAACCGGCGAAGCTCGCCGGCGCTGCCGGTGTGCTCGATCGCGCGGCGGCGCTCCTCCTTCTCGAACCGCGGCAGGAACTCCAGCCACACGTCGTCGTCGTGGAGCGCGCCCAGTAGGTCCTGCAACGCCTTGCACTGGGCGATGAAGCCCTTCACCGCGCGGCCGAAGACGGGCTCGAAGATCTCCAGCGCGTAGCGCAGATGCTTGACCTCGATGCGCATGGCGTGCAGCTCGGGGGCGCGTTCGGGGTGCTCCGCGTGGCGCTCGTACTTCAGCACGTTTTCGCGTTCGGCGGCGATCAGCGTGCCGCCGCGCGCGCGGTTGGCGGGCGCGCCGAGTCTCGCGCCCGAAGCCTTCGCGCGCCGCTGGGCCTCCGCGAGCAGGGCTTCCAGGTGCCCGGCGATGTCGCGGCGCTCGAACTTGTCCAGCGCGCGCACCACCTTCTTCTGTTCGGCAGCGCGGCGCTGTCGCAGGCGCCACAGCAGGCGCTCGATACCCGGACGCGCCTTCGGATCGGCGAGGTCCTTCAGGAACGCCTCGATGCGCGCGATCTGCACGTCGGCATCGCGCGCGGCGCCCAGGCGCGCGGTGATCTTTTTCACGCCCTTGCGCAGCGGCGCATGGTCCTCGCCGCCGAGCACCGCTTCGAAGAGCCGCAGGCCCGTGCGCACTCGGCGGCTGGCGACGCGCACGCGGTGAACGTACTCGATGTCCTTGTTCGCGCGGATGCCGGTTGCTTCCTTGCGCAGCTGGCCCAGGCGCTTGCGCAGGACCCGGACGGCCAGCAGCCGCAGGGCGTCGTCGCCGGATTCCGGAAGCGCCTGCGCGGCCGCCGGCTCGGGCGGAGCGGGCGCGGGAAGTCCGGCGGGGGTCTCGGTCTTCTGCTGCCGGGGCACGGATTCGTCTCCGTCGCGGCGAGAGGGTGTTCGACGGACTCCATTAGAGTCCCCCGCTCCGCGCGCGTCCAGTCTTGGATGAGCCGCTCAGTATCCCGCCGGATCGTGGAGGAAGGATGAAGACTCCGGCAAAAATCGTTCTCGCCATGCGCGCGGCGCGGGCTATTTTGGAGCCAACGTACCGACCGGAGACCGAGCATGCACCTTTACCTGCTGCGCCACGGCATCGCGAAGGATGCCTTCGAATGGGACGGCGACGACGCCACGCGCCCGCTTACCGAGGAGGGCGAGACAAAGACCCGCGCGGTGCTGAAAGCCCTGCGCAAGAAGCACACGATCGAACTCGACGCGATCTGGACCAGCCCCTACGAACGCGCGCAGAAGACAGCTGTGATCGCTGCCGACGTGCTCAAGGCCCCGGTTCTTGAATGTCCGGCGTTGGCGGTGGGCGCGTGCGTCGAGGCCGTCGCTTCCTTTATGAAGAAGCATCACGCGCCCGAGCGCCTGATGCTGGTCGGGCACGAGCCCAGCATGGGCGAGATGCTCGGCGATCTCTCGGGAGAGGGTCCGCAGCCGATGAAGAAGGCCGGCTGCGCGCACCTCAGCGGCCCGTTCAAGCCCGGCGCCATGAAGCTGCACTGGCACCTGCGTCCAAAGGACCTGATTGGCGAATGAGCTACGGAAGACTCTGCACGCTCTTCTACGACACAGACAAGCCGGCGCCGCCGCCGAAGGAACTCGACTTCTACACTCGGTTCCTGGGCTCGGCATCCGCGGCCGGAACCATCCTCGAACCGATGTGCGGTTCGGGGCGTTTCCTCGTCCCGCTGCTTCGGCTCGGTTATGACGTTCACGGCTTCGACCGATCGGCAAGCATGATCGATGCTTGCACGAATCGCCTGCGCAGCGCGGGTCATCCGCCCAACCGCGTCCAGGTTGCCGGCCTGACCGAGTACAACGCCGCTGCAGTCTTCGACAGGGCCATCATTCCCGCAGGCTCGTTCTCGCTGCTGGCCGAAGACCAGGACGTACAAACATCGCTGCACCGGTTGCGCGGCCTCTTGAAACCCGGCGGCCAGCTTTGCCTCGAAATTTGCACGCTCGGCGATTCGGCTCCGTCCGCGGGCGAGGGCCAACGCAGCCTCGCCATCGGCGAAGGCAAGACCATCGTATTGACCACCAAGTCGCACTGGGATGCCGAGCGATCCGTCGAGGTCGTTGCGTGCACGTATCAGGTAATCCGGAAGGGCGAGATCCTAACGAAGGAGTCTGAGCGCATCGAAGTCCGCCTGTGGCGCGTCGCTGATTTCAAGATGCTTGTTCCGGCCTTCGGCTTGCGAGTCGTGGATTGTAACGAAGGCGACTTTGGCGACTCGCGCGCAGCATTGACGCTAACGCCTTCGATGGCGTGAATATGCGTTCGCGTTCGGCTTGGATTTGCTTTCTTGCTGCAGCTCGAAATCCTTGTCGCGCCTCGTGTAAGATCAACGCAGGCACAGGGGAATCGAATTCGCTGTGAGCGCTCCCTTTCCGGAGATCCGTTTCACCGGCACGCTGCGCCCGTCGCAGGCGCAGGTCGTGGAGGTCGCGCGCAGGCAGCTCGCCGAGGGCGAACGCCGCCTGCACGTCGTCGCGCCGCCCGGCAGCGGCAAGACCGTCGTCGGGCTGTACCTGTGGGCGACGTGCATCCGCGCGCCCGCGCTGGTGCTCAGCCCCAACTCCGCGATCCAGGCGCAGTGGGCCGCCGCGTTGAAGCACTTCCATCTCGACGGCGGCCACGGCGACGCCGCGTCGCTGGATCCGCAAACGCCGCGCCTGCTGACCTCGCTGACGTACCAGGCCGTCACGTTGCCGAGGCGCGGCGGCGTGGATCTGAACGCCTATGCGGTGGAGTGCTGGAAGGGGCGCCTCGTCGAGGACGGCCAGGCGCAGGACCTCGTCGAGGCCCACGTCTGGATCGCCGACTTGCAGCTCCGCAACAAGGACTATCACGACGAACGGCTGGGCTTCTACCGTAAGGAAGTGCGCGACCGCGCGATCCTGGATGGCGACGCGATGAAGATGCTGCACGCCTCGTCGCGCCAGACGCTCGACCGCCTGAAGCGCGCCGGCATCGGCCTGATCGTGCTCGACGAGTGCCACCACCTGATGGGGCACTGGGGGCGCGTGCTGGCCGACGCGCACGAGATGCTCCGCGCGCCAGTCGTGCTGGGCCTGACCGCCACGCCACCGGACCGCGACGGGCTATTGGACGAGGACGTCGCGCGCTACGACGCCTTCTTCGGGCCGATCGACTACGACGTGCCCGTGCCCGCCGTGGTGAAGGACGGCTTCCTCGCCCCGTACCAGGACCTCGTCCACTTCGTGCGGCCCACACCGGAGGAGCTGGCGTACATCGCCAACGCCGACGAACAGCTGCTGGCGCTCGTCGAGGACCTCTGCCACGCCTCTTCTTTAAAGGAGGCGGAGAAGGACGCGCACCGCTGCGCCGAGCCCCTGCATGCGTGGGCCGCCCGAGCGCTCGGGGAACTTCGCCTGCCGTCCGGCGCGGCGAAGGACTGGGACGACTTCGCGCGCCGCGATCCGGCCTTCGCCGAAGCCGCGCCGCGCTTCCTGAAGGCGCGCGGGATCGCGCTGCCGCCGGGCGTGCCCGAGCCTGCGGAACTCGAGGAAAATGAGGAGTGCGAATCTGACCCGCTCGCGATGCCGGTGCTGGTGCCTGTGCTGGACCGCTACGTGCGGCACCGCCTGCGCCGCAGCGAAGACCCGCGCGATCACGAGCTGGCCGAAAAAGTCATCCGCCGGCTGCGCGCGCTGGGCGTGCAGATCACCGAACGCGGCCCGCGCGCGTGCACCTCGCCCGCCGGGCGCGTGATGGCCTATGCGCGCGCCAAGGCCCTGGCCCTGCTGCCGATCCTGAAGGCAGAGCGCGCCGTGCTGGGCGATTCGTTGCGCGCGGTGGTAATCACCGATTACGAACGCACCTCGGCGGTGAGCGGCGAGTTGGCGCACCTGCTCGACGAGGAAGCCGGCGGCGCGGTGGCCGCCTTCCGCACGCTGCTGTCCGATCCCGAGACCGACGCGCTGGACCCGGTGCTGGTTACCGGCAGCACGGTGCTGGTGGACGACGACCTGGCTCCGAAGATCGACGCCGCCGCGCGCGCGTGGCTGGCCGAGCGCAAGCTCGCCGTCACGCTCGACTGGCTGGACGAACGCGGCTTCAAAGTGCTGAACGGCGGCGGCGCCGGCTGGTGCCCGCAGGTGTACGTGATGCTGCTGACCGAACTCTTCCAGGCCGGGCTGACGAAGTGCCTGGTCGGCACGCGCGGCCTGCTGGGCGAAGGCTGGGACGCCTCGATGGTGAACGTGCTCGTCGATCTGACAACGGTCACCACCTCGATGTCGGTCAACCAACTGCGCGGGCGCAGCTTCCGCCTGGACCCGGGCGACCCGAAGAAACTCGCCGACAACTGGGACGTCGTCTGCATCGCGCCCGAGTTCAGCAAGGGCCTGGACGACTACCGGCGCTTCATCGCCAAGCACAAGGTCCTTTACGGCATCACCGACGACGGCGCAATCGAGAAGGGCGTCGGGCACGTGCACGCGAGTTTCACCGAGCTACGCCCCGAGGGCCTGGAAGGCAGCATGCAGGTGCTCAACGACGAGATGCTCGCGCGGACCGCGCGCCGCGACCACGTGCGCGGGCTATGGCGCATCGGCGAGCCCTACAAACCGGAACCGGTGCACGCGGTCGAGTTGAAGGACTTGAAGGAAAAACGAGGCGGCGGCGGCTTTCCGCCCTTCGCGCGGTCGGCCGAACCCTGGTCGGCGCGCAGCCTGACGCTGGCCGTCGGCGAAGCGCTGCTGGACGCGCTCGTTGCCGCGGGCCTGCTGAAGGCGAAGCGCCCCCTGCACGCGGGCGAGCGCGCCGGCGGGTATGTGCGCGTCTTTCTGGAAGAGGCCTCGCCCGAAGAGAACCGGCTGTTCAGCGAAGCGCTGCAGGAGGCGCTGGGACCCCTACGCGATCCGCGCTACATCATTCCGCGCAGCGTGGATGTGGTCGAACAGCACTGGCTGAGCCGCTACCTGCCGGAATTCATGGGCAAGTACTTCGAGAAGCGCCGCCGTGAGGTGGTGATGTACCACGCCGTGCCTGCGGTTCTGGCGCGCAACAAGGACCTGGTGAAGATCTACGAACTGCACTGGAACGCGCGCGTCAGTCCCGGCGAAGCCGTGTTCGCGCAGCGCGGCGAGGGCGAGGAACTGCTCGCGCAGGCGCGCCGCGAGCGGCTGGCGCCGGCCCTGCGCATCCACGCCAAGGAAGTCTTCCTGTAAAAGAAGAAGGCGGCCCCCACGGGGCCGCCTCCTTATACAGGCTGCTTAGGTTGGATCGGACGGAGGGTTACTCGCCGCCCATGCCGCCCATCTGGGACATGTCCATCACCTGCACGCCCTCGGGGGCCTTGAAGACGAAGCGGCCTTCGGCGATCGACGGATTGACCTTGATGTTCTTGGCCGTGACCGTGTTCGAACCGCCGGGCAGCGCGGCAACGGTCTTGACCGGCACGCCGCAGGACTTGGCGATGGAGATGGTCATCTTGGTACCGCCGGCCTTCGAATCCTTGGCCGTGCACTCCAGGACGTAGCAATCCTCGCCTTCCACCTTCTCGTCGGCCAGGACCTTCAACTCGAAGTTTTCCTTCATCGAGGCGACCCAGTCCTGGCCCATATCCTGCTCCTTGCCGGGCTTCATCTTGATCGCCTGCTTCATGCCGTTCGTGTCCTGCAGGGTGTAGACCCACTCGCCGTCGTAGATCATCAGGGAGGCCATCTTGATCGGCATGGCGGTGCCGCCCACGTTCTGCTCACCGGTCGTGGTGGACTCCGAGCGCGTCAGGTACTTGTCGCCCTTCTTCAACGACTCCACCGTGCCGGTACCTTTCGAGGTAATGGACATCTGCTCGTTCTTCATCTCCATAACGATGGTCTGGTCGAAGCTCAGGCTGGTGCAGGCGTCGCGCTTCGCAGCCAGCTCCTTCTGAATCTCCTCCAGCGTCGCGGCGTGAAGCGAGGCGCCGACCAGCAGCACGGCAACGGCAACGGCAGCACGGCAAGACAAGGAACGCATGGCTACTTCTCCTTTTGGGGGATGAGGGGAACGGCTCCATCTACGGGAACTTCTAGAGAGGCGGACGAATTGTAGGACGCTTTATTCGGAAGCAAACTGCTTTTCGGAGGCACAGAACGGCCGCGAAACAGGGCTTCTCCTCGGGCTCAGGCCTCCTTGGGAAGCTCGTCCAGCAGCCGCGCGCGCAGGGTCTCGCCGCAGAAGTTCCGCGCGAACTCCTCGCCGTGCGACTTCGCCAGTTCCTCGGCGAAATAGGGCGTCGCCGCGCTGTTGGGGTACTGCGCGAAGGTGATCGGCGGCGTGTTGACGCCCGTGTAGTCGGTGCCCAGCACCGCCTGCCTGGGCGCGATCTGCGCCAGCGTCGCGACGTCGTTCAGGAAGTTGCGCCACCAGCCGTAGAAGCCCGGGTGCGGCGTCAGGCCCACCAGTCCGCCGGTGTCGAGCAGGTTCTTCAGGTTGTCCAGCGTGATGCCGCGCTGCCCGAAGAACTCCAGCGCCGGCTCGCCGATCAGCCCGTGCGTGAAATGCATCGGCTTGCCCAGCGCCTTCGCCACGGCAATCATATCTTCCTGCGTCTTGTGGTTCGCGTGCGCGCAGTCGAGCCAGAAGCCCAACGCGTAGGCCTTTTCGATGAACGCCTTGCCCAGCGGCGTCAGCCCTCGGCTTGGATTGCCCTTCGCGCCGCCGCCCAGCGGATTGTCCTCGTTGTACATCGGCGCCAATGAACGGAAGCCCATCGCGAAGAGTTTCTCGAGGTCGGTGAGGTGCTCCTCTTCCTGGATAAAGTACACGCCCTCGGCGTGCAGCACCTGCCGCCCGCCGCCACCCACATCGCCGGGCCCGCGCACCAGCGTCAGGCCGTCGAAGCCCTTGATCGCGGCGACTTCCTTCTCCATCTGCGCCCACTGCTTCTCGCGCGGCGCGTTGGCAAGGCGCCCCGTCGCGCTGAAGACGCCGCCCATCTGCCGGCAGGTCGGCAAATCGAGCTGCTTCTTGCGGTACTCCATGCGGTAGTCGTTCTCGCCGGCGAGCAGGCGGATGTCGGTGTGGAAGTCCCAGACGTCGTGCAGTTCGATCATGTCCCGCTCCGTTCGCCCCTCAGCGTTTCAGGTCCAGTGTTTCCATTCCGCCCAGGTCCTGCTCGGCGTACTTCTTGCTGCCCGGCTGCCAGTACTCCCAATCGCCGCGCTGCGTGGCGTGCTGCCACGAATCGCCGCACGCGGCCATCGATTGCGCAAGCATCGCGCGAAGTTCCTTCTGCGCGGCGCCGCGTTGGCCCACCAGGTTCACCGTCTGCAGCGGGTCGTTCCTGCGATCGTACAGCATCCAGGGTTCGCCGGCCTTCTCGACGTAGACGTGATCGTCCGACCGCACCATCTTCCAGCCCGGCCACGGCGTGTAGGCGTACGCCATCGACGCGTACGCGTGCGACGGCCCGCCGCTCTTCTGCGGATCCCGCAGGAAGGCGCTCAGGTCGCGGCCGTCGACCCGCGTCGGCACGTCCACGCCGCAGAGCCCGCACAAGGTTGGATAGAGATCCGGCGTGCCGAGGTGTAGCGTGCTGGCCACGCCCGCCGGCAGGCCTTTGGGCCAGCGGATCAGGAATGGCACGTTCACGGACTCGTCCTGCGGCCAGCGTTTGAACTTGAGGCCCTGGCAGCCGAGCATGTCGCCGTGGTCGGACGTGTACACGACGACGGTGTTCTCGCGTTGGCCGGTCGCGTCGAGGTGCTGCAGCAGGCGCCCCAGCGCGACGTCCAGGCTCTCGGTCAGGCCGTAGTACTTCGGCGTCACGTCGGCGGCGTACTCGGCGGCCTTGCCCGCGGGCACGTTGCCGCGCAGCTTGATGTCGCGCGGGCCGTCGAAGCCGGGCGGCGGCTTGTAGGGCGTGTGCGGCGGGCCCCACGAAAGTACCAGGCACCACGGACCTTCTTGACCTTTCCTCGAATCAATGAACTCCTTGCAGAGGTCCACCTGTTCGAAGGGCTGGTACTCGCGCCCGTCGATGCGCTCGGGGCCGTCGCGCCAGTAGAACCACTTGTAGTAGTTGTGCCCGCCGTTGCTGGCGGCCCACCAGTCGAAGCCCATGCGATACGGCCCGGGCGGCACGTGGCAATTGGTGCCTTCGTATTCCTGGCCTTCGAAGTAGATGTGCCACTTGCCCACGTAGCCCGTCGCGTAGCCGCCGCGCTTGAAGGCCTCGCCCAGCCCGACGTAGTCGTGGCCGATATCGATGTAGTTGCTCAGCATGCCGGTGTGGTGCGCGAAGCGCCCCGTGATCAGGCTCGCGCGGTACGGGCAGCAGACCGGATGCGTGGAGACGCAGTTGTCCAGGCGCAGGCCGTCGCGCGCGAGCGAATCCATGTGCGGCGTCGCGATCTGCTTCTCGCCATAGCAGCCCGTCGCCGCGGCGCGGTGCTGGTCGCTGAAGACGAAGAGCAGGTTCGGCTTGGTGGGCTTCTCCCTATCCGGCACGGCGCCTCCCTATATTGTCTATCCTTCGGGCTCGTAGCTGAACGTCAATGGATACATCGCGCCGCGCGCCATCGCGTGCGCCTTCTCGACGCGGAACTCCGCTTCTTCCAAAGGCAGCACCGTCACCAGCGCCACGTTCTTGAAGTGCGCCTCGGCCATCACCTTCATCGCACGTTCGGCATTCAGGCCAAAGACTTCGATCAGCACCTTCACGACGAACTCCATCGTCGTCACGTCGTCGTTGTGAACCAACACCCGATAGCGCGGCGCCAGCCGCGTGGGCGCCTTTGTCACGGTCCCGGTCTGGCCGGGCGGATCCTGGTCCGTCATGCCGGCATTATAGCGCCCCGCACGGCGGCGCGCTTGACGCGTGCCGGGGGCTGTGGCACGGTTGAATGGCTTTCCGAATCTTAAGAACAGAAACGCCGGCCCGGCAAAGGGGAGGAATTCCGCCATGGCGAAGAAGGCGAGCGCGCTGAACGTCGCGTTGATCGGCACCAAGTTCATGGGCAAGGCGCATTCGAACGCCTGGAGCCAGGTGAACCACTTCTGGCAGCGCCCGCGCGCGGTGAAGAAGGTCGTCTGCGGCCGCGACGAACAGGGCACGCAGGCCATGGCCGAGACCTGGGGCTGGGAGGAAGCCAGCACCGACTGGCAGAAGACCGTCCGCCGCAAGGACATCGACATCGTCGACGTCTGCACGCCCAACCACAACCACGCCGAGATCGCCATCGAGGCCCTGAAGGCAGGCAAGCACGTGCTGTGCGAAAAACCCCTCGCAATGAACGTCGCCGAATGCGAAGCGATGACCAAGGCCGCGAAGGCCGCCAAGGGCAAGCTCAACTTCGTCTGCTACAACTACCGCCGCGTGCCCGCCGTCTCCTACGCGCGGCAGCTCGTCCAGGAAGGCCGCATCGGCCGCGTCTACCACATCCGCTGCGTGTACCTGCAGAGCTGGATCATGGACCCCAACTTCCCGCTCGTCTGGCGCCTGCAGGGCGACCTGGCCGGCAGCGGCCCCCACGGCGACCTGAACGCGCACATCATCGACGCCGCGCGCTTCATCACCGGCGACGAGATCACCGAAGTCGTCAGCGCGTTCGAGACCTTCATCAAGGAGCGCCCGCTCGGCGCCATGACCGGCGGCCTCTCCGCCAAGGGCGGCAGCAAGACCGGCAAGGTCACCGTCGAAGACGCCGCGCTGATCCTGGGCCGCACCCAGGGCGGTGCGCTGGCCAGCTTCGAAGCCACGCGCTTCGCGCAGGGCCGCAAGAACGGCAACGCCATCGAGATCAACGGCGAGAAGGGCGCGCTGCGCTTCGAGTTCGAGGACATGAACCGCCTGAAGTTCTACGACGCCACGCAGCCGAGCAAGCTGCAGGGCTGGACCGACATCCTGGTCACCGAGGCCGACCACCCGTACTTCGGCGCGTACTGGCCCGCCGGGCACATCATCGGCTACGAACACACCTTCATCAACATCGCCGCCGACTGCCTCGAAGCCATCGGCGCGGGCAAGGCCGCGCAGTGCGGTCCGACCTTCGCCGACAGCACGCAGACCCAGCGCGTGCTCGAAGCCGCCCAGCGCAGCGCCAAGTCGAAGAAGTGGGAGAAGACCGGCTGCTGACGCAGGAATGAAAGCTGATGGATGAATGAACGCGCCGGGAAACCGGCGCGTTTTCATTTGCGCGCGGGCAGCTTGCCCTTCAATCGCGCGGCCAGGTCCTTCAGCAGCTTCACGTCGGCGGCGCGCATGCGGCCTTCGCGGTTGGGAGGGCAGTTCAGCAGCAGCACGTTGTCCTGCGCGGTCGATCGCGCGTACAGCGCCTCCAACTCGTCGAGCGTCTTGTACTTCGTGTCCTGCGTGTTGAAGAACCACTTCTGGCTCATGCACACCGTCGTCTCCCACGGCATGTAGTACAGCTTGCCGGCGTGCGAAAAGAGTTTCGGGTCGGGGTCGGCGGGCAGCAGCGGGTCGCCCAGGCGGAAGTCGCTGGGGAAGTAGCGGATCGGAAAGCCCTCGCGCTGCTGTTCGGGCTTCGCGGCCTTGTCGATGTTCTCCGGCAGCCCGATGCTCCAGTTGATCCCGATCTGGCTCTGGGCGTCGCGCCGCTTGATCGTCTCGTAGATGCCCGCGACGGGCCAGCGCGTGTTGGGTTTCTCCCAGCCGCCGTCGAACCACCACTCCACGACCGGCCCGTGCCGCAGCGCGATGTCCATCAACTCTTCCAGCTGCGCGAGCATCAAGCGATCGTACGCGGCGTCCTTCGACGCGTCCTTGGTCTCGGCGTTGTGGTGGCGGTCCCACAGCGAGTAGTAGATGCCGAAGCCGATCTTCTTCCGCGCGCACGCCGCGGCCACGGCGTCGACGACGTTCGTATTGCTGCGCGACGAAGCCACGCTGTATCTCGTCTGCGCGCTGTCCCACAGGCAGAAGCCGTCGTGGTGCTTGCAAACCAACACCAGAAACGTCATCCCCGCGTCGGCTGCGGCTTGCACCCACTGTTCGGCGTCGATCTGCGGCGGCGCGTAGCTTTCCGGCGGCTTGGTGCCGTCGGTCCATTCTTCGTCGTGAAAGGTGTTGATCCCGAAGTGCACGAACATTCCGTAGCGCCGCGCGATCTGCGCGCGCTGCCCGGCGCTGGGTTCGCGCGACGGAACCGGCTCGAGGGTGCCCAAGCTGCGCCTCCTTAATATAGCGGGAACGGCTCCGCTCCATCCTAACCGCCCTGGTGACTTGCGGGAAAGCCCGAGTATAGTGCCGGGAACCCAGGACACCGGAGGCCGCGCAATGGCCAGGGACAGGATCTGGACGTCGCAGGGCGAAACGGGCTGGACTTCGATTCTGGGCAAGGACGGCCTCGAGGGCCTCGCCTACGACGGCCAATGGACACGCGAAGGAAACGCCCTCTGCATCGACGCGCGCAACGGCGGCGCGTGGCTCTCGGCGTCCGGCGAGATCGTGGACTTCGAGTTCCGCGCGCGCCTGACCGCGCCGGCGCGCGGCGGCAACGCATCGATCTTCTTTCGCCAGCACGGCGAGGGAAAGCGCTACTACCAGTTCGACCTCAGGTGCGCGCAGCAAGCCGTGGTCGTCTCGAAGACCGACAACGGCGCGGGCCGTTCGGCCGTGATCAGCTCGGTGAACCACGAGATCGTGGCAGGCCGCGCGTACGCCGTGGAGATCGCGGTGCGCGGCGAGTCCATCACCACGTACGTGGATGGGCAGCCGGCCAACCAGGTGCGCGACGCCGACTTCGCCAAGGGCGCGGTCACGCTCACCGCATGGAAGTCGCAGGTCCGCTTCGAAGACCCCTGCCTCCGCGTGTACTGACGCGATGGATCCCGCGCCCGCACAGCCGCCCTTGCCCGCGCCGCGCACGCCGACGCGCCGGCAGCTCTTCTACGCGCGCAACATGCCCTTCCGGATTCTGCACGTGCTCGTCCAGGGCGCCTGCACCGCGACGTTTCTGTGGCTCAGCGGTCTGCTCGCCGACGGCATCGTCTGGGACCGTGACGCGCTGTGGCGCCTGGTGTGGGTCTTCTTCCTCGCCGTCGTGCTGGCCATGTGCGTGACGATGGTGCTCGCCACCTTCTTCCTGACGCCCTTCTACCAGCGCCAGGCCAACGCGAACGGCGCGCCGTTCGCCGTCGGCGACACCGTGCAGGTGCTCACGGGCCCGCACGCCGGCCGCGTGGGAAAGATCTACGCGACGTGGCAGGGCGAGACCCTGCGCGTGGACCTGGGCGAGGAACCCAAGGCGCGCTTCCGCGACATCTTCGCGCCCGCGCAGCTCCTGCGTGCGGACGGCAACGCGCCTTCGCCGTGATTTCCGTTCTTCGGGCCGACTTCAACGCAGAGGCGCAGAGAACACAGAGGCCACGGAGAGTATTCTTTTGAAAAGGATGGACCGGCACCGCGTATAGAATGGGTAAGCCGCGCAGGGGTTGGACCCGGAGGTGCTGGATATATGGAGCTCCTGCCGCTTGCCACTGCGTTCCTCTACGGCGATGCCCTTGGCCTGGTCGTTTTGATTGTGCTTGTGATTCACGGATCGATCAATTTCGGACTGGTCTATATATACCATCGATTCGGCCTCGAATATGGTGCGTGCGCCCTCACATTTTCCGTCCTGGCTACCTCGTACTTTTATTGGGACAGCGGGTTTTATTCCCCTATGAAGTTTGTTCGGTTTGTAGGGTATTACCCGCCTGGGATCATTGGTTTAATCTCGCCGCTCTCGGTGCTCTATATGCCCCTCGCGATTCTACTCCGCTCTCGAAACAAGGCTTTGAAATGCAACGGAGCAGAAGAACTGCCAAAGGACAAACCGAAGTGAACTCCTACGCAACCCCGAAGGGGTTGAAGGTAATAGCCCAGCGCAGGGCGTGCATCGCACGCCGCAACCCTGGGTAGCTCACGCACAATCAAACACCGCCCTGAAAGGGCGGCACCGATTTCGTGGAGCTTTTGGCGATGGTCCGAATAAGAATTGTTTTTCGCCACAATGGGCGGGTAAGAAACCCGCGCTACACGCTTACGCGTTTCTCGTTACCTTTTCTAAACCGGAAACCGAAGTTTAAAAACGGGAAACCTGTTTGACCCGCTGCCGAATTAGCTGGCATCCTTGCACCCTCACTCTGGGTCAAGGTTTTTCGTATGGAAGCACCCGAACGGAAACTTCATCTTTGACGTCATTGTCCAAGATTTCGCACAGCTGAATGTGACGGTTCCCGGCACGGTAGGCGAGAAACTTGTGCGGCGCGTCGAATTCGGCTGCCCATGCCTTGGCAACCTCCTCTTCGCCATCCGACGACAGGTCGCCTTCCAGCACATTCATATTGATCGCATCCTCGGCGGCATCGTCAATTACCAGCATCGGATAGAATTGGTCGTATCCCTGCTTGGCGATCGACTGCTTCATGATCTCGCAGAATTCTTCGAAGGTCACCGGATGCTCCTAACCTTGTCCGCGGCTCGGACGGGTCCTCGCGCTCCCCAAGGGCTTCGCGGCAGCTCACCGCAAGAGTCAGGTCTCAAGACCCAATCTTCAATCCTTCTCTGCGTACCTCTGCGTACCTCTGCGTCCTCTGTGTTGAAGTCGTTCGTCAAAGCTTGAGCATGCGCCGGAACGTCGGCTCCAGGCCGTACGCCATGCGCGCGAATCCCAGGTCGGTGGGGTGCGAACCGTCCACGGTGCACTCGTCCCAGTCCTCGCCCAGCAGCGTGGTGCCCTCGAAAAAGTGGATCGCCTTGTCGCCAGCCGCGCGGCGCTTCTCGACCAGCTCCTTCTGCATGGCCAGGCGCACGCCGGCGTCGGCGCGCTTCGCGGGACTCAGTTGCTGCGACGTGAGCTGGATGCGGCTGACGACCAGCAGCGGGACCTTGGGATGCTTCGCGCGCAGGATCTCGACGAAGACCGGCAGCGACTCGCGATACTTCTCGGTGCCCATCGCGTTGGCTTCGTAGTCGAGCACCAGCATCTGCGGGTCGGGCACCGACGCAATGGTGCGCGCGACTTCGGGCTCGCCCTTTCCGCTGCCGCTGAAGCCCAGGTTGACGACCTCGACGTTCAGCATGCGGCTGAGGATGTTCGTGTAGGCCATGCCCGGCCGCGCCGCGCAGCCGCCCTGCGTGATGCTGGTGCCGTACACGAGCACCGGGCGCGGGCGCGCCCAGGGCTTGGGCGCCTCGACGCGCGCGCCCTTCGCCAGCCCCACGTGGACCTCGTCGACACCCTGATAGAGGGGAAAGTTGATCGTGATGTGCCGCAGCTCGCCGGCCGCGGCGGTCTCGTCGTCGTCCGCCGCGGTGAAGAGTTTCGCGGTGTACTCCTGGTCCTTCGTCTTGAAGCGCGTGATGCCGACGAAGCGCGGCTTGCTCTTCGGCTCCGCCGCGCCGGGTTCGCCCAGATACGCGTCGAAGCCGCACTGCCCCGTCGCCGGCATGTGGTCCATGTTCGCGGGCGCGCGCAGCTTTACTTTCACGGCGACGACCGGCGAGTCGGTGCGGAAGGCCGTCTGCCCGCCGGCGGTGCAGTTGGCCAGCCCGTCGACGGCCTCCGGCAGCGCCTCGGCCGGCTGCTTCGGCATGCGGCGGTAGAGCCGGTCCTGCGCGAACCAGGCGAACCCTGCCAGCCGCAGCGGCGCGGCGTGCGGCAAGTGCCACTCCAGTTCCGGCTCGGGCGCGGCGTCGGGCGCCTTCGCCTCGGGCGCCATCTTCTTGTCGAACTTCCCGATCGGGATGCTGCGGTCGTTGGACATGCTCATTCCTTTCCGGGGGAACGGCTGGCGAAGTCGGCCTCGCCTACGGTTCGCACGACCTGCGCGACGGTCGTGTTCGTTCCGTCGCCGACGCGGATCTCGAAGACATAGCGACCCGGCTCTTTCGGGACGAACCAGGCGTGGGGTTTGTCCGCGCCGTGGAGCGTCACGCTGGGTCCGCCGGTCTGCACCCACGCGTACGTAAGCGGGTCGCCGTCCTTGTCGGAAGCTGAAACATCCAGCCGTACGCGGAACTCGTCATACGCTTTGCGTTCGGCCGTGGTTTCGATAGGCGCGGGCGGCGGCGGCGCGGCTTGCGGTGGCAGCGGCACGGACTTGGATTCATCGGCAGGCATGGGCCGCGCAGGCGCTTCGGTCTTCGCGGCATGGGCGGTTCCGGCGGGCGCGAGGTCCGACCAGCGCTGCCAGACCGTCGCCAGCGCGGCGGCGGCGACCAGCAGCCCCAGCGCCAGCCACGGCGCGCGCGGGATCCTCGGCGCGCGCGCGCGGGCTTGCGGGGGTGGCGGGGCGCCCGCGTTTTCGTCGGCCTGCGGCATCGGTCCTGTCTCCGCAACGGTTCCAGTTTGTCCGGGAGCCCGCCGCGCGGCAACGCTCGTTTTAGCCCTCGCATGGTGCAGCGTAACACCCCGCGTTCACGTAAACCCTATTTGCACCCCGCGCAGCACGTCGCGCAAAAGCGTCATAAGTCCTTGATTGCACGGGGTGCATCGATCTTGTAACTCCTTATTTTTCGTGAAAAATTGCACCATGTTGATGTACAAAAGTGGAATTCCCCATGTGCATGGTGAAACTGTTACCAATAGGCGCATTGCACGACGTGAGTTTCGAGATATCGCTTTCGTTTCGGCGCGAAATTCCTTTTCGACCGGCAGAATTTATCGGTGGCGGGGCGCTCAGTCGTCCTTCGGCTTGCGCAGCGGAACCGGCGCCGCCCGACCCCCTCCGCCCAGCCCCAGCGCCGGACGCGCGGCCGTTGGGGCGGGCGCGGGCGGCGCGGCGGACTCGAGCGGAGGGGGGGCTGCGGACGCGGCGGGCGCGGGCATGGCGAAGGGTCCTTCTTCGCCCTCGCGCGGCCCCATCGCGACGTAGCGGACCAGATGCACCGTCGCGCGCAGGGGATTGGTGTACAGGAACATGCGGAGGACGTGCCTGGCGGCGACCTCGCCTTCCTTGTGCGGCAGCGTGCACGCGAGCGCGAAAGCCGCAAAGCGTATCACCATCGCGGTGCCGAAGATCAGGCAGCAGACGATCCGCGCGTCCGGCGACGCGCTGCCGCTGAGCCACGTGAACGCCGGGCGCAGGACCTCGTCGGCGGCCACGAAGCCCGCGCAGTTCGCCACGCTGAGCAGCGACATGAACGCCGCCATGCCCAGCGCGCGATCGTGGCCCTTGCGCTTGGTGTGTTCGAAGAGCATCGGCCACATGAACAGGCTGATGCCGCAGAAGCAGATGGAACTCAGCGCCATGTTCAGCGCCACGACGGGCAACTCGCCCGGGCCCGCGACCATCAGGATCGCCGGCGTCGCCACGTGCAGCAGCAGGCACGCGATCAGCGCCCCGCGCTGCCCGTGCCGGTCGGCGAACTGGCCCCAGAGCATGCTGAACGCCGCAAAGGTCCCCAGCCCGATCATCTCCGCGATGCTGATCTCCCAGACGCCCAGCTCGACGTGCAGGCGCAGGAAGCGGAAGACCGCCGGGCCCATCATGCAGTTGGCCGTCATCCACAACACGTAGACGCCCGCCAGCTTGCGCAGGCCCGGCGCGGCGAGCGTCTCCTTCAACTCGGCCAGCAGGTTCCCGCGCTGTGCGCTCTGCCTCGGGCGGCGGTGCACCACCAGCAGCAGCAGCAACGCGTTCGCCACGCCCAGCACCACCGAGGTGGCGAAGAGCGCGAAGTAGCCCTCGGGATTGCGGTGCGCGTCGAGGTAATGGCCGAAGCCCAGCCGCGCCACCGCGCCGCCGGCGAACATCGCGACCTGGCGGATCCCGAAGAAGCGCCCCTGCCACTTCGGCGGCACCAAGTCCGCCATCCACGACATCCAGGCGTTGATGCCCGCCGCGTGCGTCACGAAGAACAGCAGCAGCAGCCCCGCCAGCGGCCACAGCACCGCGTCGCCCTTGGCCTCGGGCCACAGCAGCGGGATCGCGCCGATCACCAGCCACATCAGCCGGCTGCCGCCCGCACCGATCACGAACAGGCCGCGTCGCGTGCCGAAGCGGTCCTGGATCCAGCTGCCCAGCAGCGAACCCAATCCCGCCAGCGCAGCCAAACCCATGAAGAACCCGAGTTTGTCGCGAAGGCCCAGATCCTCGAGGTAGAAGTTGAAGATCGTCCCTTGCAGCGCCGTGAAGCTGATCGCGCCAAGGCCGCTGGCCACGCAGGTGATCCCAAGGCTGCGCTTGAGCTGGGCTTCCGGCACGGGGGGATAGAAGCCCTGCGAGGCGGCAGCCTCGCCCGGCAGGCGGGCGGTCTCGCCGGTAGAGGCCGTATCCTCAGGCCCCGGAAGTGGATTTGTAGTCGACTGGCTCACAAGGCGAATCTCAACAAGGCGCCAGGCCTGTTTCACCTAACAACCTTGTATTCCGGACTCACCAGTTCCATAATGCCTTTCCGGCCGAATGCAAGCTGCTTTGCCGGGAAACCCTTTCTAGGCTTTCGCAAGCCTTGGCCAGCACCGAGGCGATTTGGTAGACTGCGCCGACAGCTATCCCGCGACGCACCATGCCGGTTGAGCCCGCAGGGGAGCGGGCCCCGATTCGAGCGCTCGAACCCGCCGAGGATCGATGGCCGCCGAAGATCCCGACCGCACACCCCTGCTGGCGGCGGCCCCCGTCAAACGCCCCGTGAAGGCGGGCTGGGTCCTGGTCGCAGTGCTGGTCCTTGGTTCGCCGTCGCTGGTCGCGTTCTCGCTCTTCGAACCGTTCCTCGAATACGACGACGTCAAGATGGTTGTGGAGAACCCCATCAGCAAGCAGGGGCTCACGCCCGAAGCGCTGGAGCAGGTGGCGCGCCCGCCCGTGGGGGACTTCGAGGGCTACTACGGGCAGTACATCCCACTGACGTACTTCACGCTGGGCCTGCAGTACCGCCTCGTCGGTAACCGCCCCTGGACCTTCCGGCTGGTGAACCTGCTCTTCCACCTGGGCACGGCGCTGCTGCTGTTCCGCATCGCACTGGCCCTGATCCCGAAGCCGCCGGCCAAGAGCTTCGCGATCGACGAAATGAACCGCGACTACCGCCATCCGGACGGACAGACGTGGGCGGCGGCACTGGGCAGCGCGTTCTTCTTCTTCCATCCGACGTGCGTCGAGTCGGTAGCGTGGGCGGCCGAGCGCAACAACGTTCAAGCGCTGTTCTTCGCGGCGCTGGCGTGGTGGCTGTGGGTCAGCGGCGGCCCCGACGAGCAGGATCCCACGCGTCTGAAGCCCCCGAAGGCGCGCAGCTATTTCCTGGCGCTGCTGGCGTTCGCGGCGGCGCTGTTGAGCAAGCCCGCGGCCGTGGGCCTGGCGCCGGTGCTGATCCTGACCGAGATCCTGTGGATCAAGGGCCGGCGGCTGGGGCGCGACGTGCGCGCCAGCACGGTGCTGGTCTTCGCGGTCTGCGCGGGCCTGGTGGCGCGCGAGGCCGGACATCGCGACGTGCTGGACCTGACCGGCGGCAGCTACCGGGCCTGGGCGTTAACGAGCTTCGCGCTGGCGGGCCGCTACATCGCGAAGACGATCGTGCCGTGGCCGCTGAGCTTCTGCTACGGCATCGAAACGGTGCAGGACGCGGCCCATCCGTGGGTCGTGGGCACAGCGGCGCTGCTTTTGGGGACCTTGTTGTTCTTCGCCTGGGTGCCCACGGGCTGGCGCCGGCTGGTGGTGCTGGGCGGCGGCGCGCTGATGGCGGTGGGGCCGACGATGGCGCCGCGCACGATCTCGTACCTCTTCCAGGACCGCTACCTCTACTTCGCACTGCCGATGGCGGGCGTGCTGCTGGCGATCGCCGCAGAGGGAATCGTCTACCGCCTGCGCTTCGTGCGCAACGGTGCGGCGCGGGCGAAGCTGCTGGTCCTGGCCGGGGGCATGGCCCTGACCCTGTTCGCGGCGATGGGCCTGCAGCGCAGCGCGGTCTTCCGCAGCGACGAAGATCTCTTCTTCGACGCGACGCTGAAGCAGCCCGAGAGCTTCTTCGCCCACTACCACCTGGCGCGAGACCTGTACCGCAAGAGCCAGCGCGCGGGGCTGGACCACCGAGAACGCATGGCGCTGCTGGAGCGCGCGCGCTCCGAGATCCACAAGGTGCTGAAGAAGGACGAGACCGTCGATCGCGACCGCCACCCCGACTGGGTGACCGTGAACATGCTCGCGGGGCTGGTCCTGTTCGAGTTCGACGAGGAGTCCAGCGAGGCCTACGGCCCGCTGTGCTTCGTGGTGGCCCACGCCAGCGAGCAGCAGCGCAACGTGCGCCGCGAAGCCCAGATCCGCCTGCTGAAGATGGCCGTGCGCGAGTTCGAACGCACCAACGACCGCGGGCTGTACAAGAAGATCGAGGCCATGATGGAAGAACTCAAGTGGGACCCGCGGTACGCCCGCGACGTCGACGAGATGCACCTTCGCATCCGCCGGCCGCTGCCCGAACAGAGCACCGACGATTTCTGAGCGACTCGTGGCCGCGCACGAAACGCACCGCCTGGGGGCCGCCGGCGAGGCCCGCGCGCTGGAACTGCTGCAAGCCCGCGGGCACCGCCTGCTGGAGCGCAACTTCCGCTGTCCGCGCGGCGAACTGGATCTGGTCACCTGGCAGGGAGATACCCTAGTCTTCACCGAGGTGAAGGTGCTGACCGAGACCGCCTACATGCACGCCTCGGAACGCGTCGACGAGGCCAAGCGCGAGAAGCTGCGCCGCGCCGCGCACTGGTACCTCAAGCGCCGGGCGGGTAAAGAAGCTCCACCGCCGCACCGCTTCGACATCGTCTGGCTGACGGCGAAGGAAGGGAAGTTCGTGGACCACGGGATCATCGAGAACGCGTTCGGGGACGGGAGCGGAGGGCAGCGATGAAGGCCGACGTGCTTTGCGTGGGGAACGTAGTCCTGGACGCGGTGGGCGTGCCCATCGACGGCTGGCCCAACGAGGGCAGCCTGCGCCTGTTCGACCGCGTCGAGATGCACATCGGCGGATGCGCCGCCAACACCGCCTCGGCTCTGGCCAAGCTCGGCATCAAGTGCAGCCTCGTCTCGAAGATCAGCGACGACGAGCTGGGCGAGCTGATCGAGCGGCGCCTGCGCCGCGACGGCATCGACACCCGCGGCCTGCGCGTGGCCAAGGGCGCCGCCAAGCGCGGCCTGCCCTCCCCCTTCAGCTTCATCATGGTCCCGTCCAGCGGCAACCGCCGCATCTACCACACCCGCGGCATCAGCACGACCTTCGGGCCCCGCGACGTCGACCGCCGCCTCTTCAAGGGCCCGCGCTGGGTCGCCTTCCAGGGCCTCAGCGTGATGCCGCACCTGGCCGGCAAAAACCTCGCCGGGCTGCTGAAGGCGGCGAAACGCGCCGGCGCGCGGACCATCGGCGACACCGCGCTGAACCACAACATCGAGGACTGGAACCCGATGTTCGAAGGCTGCTGGCCGCACTTTGACGTCTTCTTTCCCAGCGAGGAAGAGGCCTTCCACATCGCCGGGCCGGGCAAGTCCCCGCGCGAGATCTGCCAATACTTCCTGGACCGCGGCGTGAAGATCGCGGGCGTGAAGCTGGGCGAGCGCGGCTGCGCCGTGATGGCCGGCGGACGCTACGAGGAGTTCCCCGTCTTCCCGGTCCGCTGCGTCGACGCCCTGGGCGCCGGCGACAGCTTCATCGCCGGCTTCCTGGCCGGGATGCTGAAGAAGGACGACCCCTTCGCCGCCGCGCGGCTGGCCAGCGCCGTCGGCGCGCACTGCGTGCAGGCCGTCGGCGCAACCACCGGCATCCCGAAGCTGGCCAAGGTCGAGGCCTTCCTGCGCAAGTACTAGCCGCTCTTTTCGAGTCGCCACCGGCACGCAGCGGAGATAGGGTTCCGGCATGACCTTGATCGACACGCACTGCCACATCGGCTACGGGGACTTCGACGGCGACCGCGACGCGGTGCTGGCGCGCGCGAAGGAGGCCGGCGTCGCCGGGATGCTCAGCGTCGCCACCGACCCAGACTGCTGGACGCGCTACCTCGACGTGGCCGGCCCGCGCCCCGACGTGCTGGTCGCGCTGGGCTTCCACCCCAACTACGCCGACAGCTACAGCGACGCCGAGTGCGCGCGCATGAAGGACCTCTTCGCCAGGCACCTCGGCAAGGCGGTGGCCGTCGGCGAGACGGGCCTGGACTTCTTCCGCGAGCACTGCGCGCCGGAAATGCAGCAGCGCGCCTTCCAGGCGCAGTTGGACCTGGCCGCGGAACTGGACCTGCCGTTCATCCTGCACTGCCGCAGTGCCGAGCGCGCGATGTGCGACGTGCTGAAGGCGCAGCAGCAGAAACTCGGCCGTCCGCTGAAGGGCGTCTGGCACTGCTTCACCGCGACGGCGGAGTTCATGCGCGAGGCCGTCGCGCTGGGCCTGCACCTGGGTTTCGGCGGCGTGACGACGTATCCGAAGGCCGAGAGCGTGCGCGAAGCGGCGCGCGAGGCGCCCGCCGAACGGCTGCTGCTGGAGACCGACGCGCCGTACCTGCCGCCGCAGCCGTGGCGCGGGCAGCGCAACGAACCCGGCTACGTGAAGGCCACGGCCGAGACGCTGGCGAAAGTGCGCGGCGTTTCCTTCGATGAGATCGCGGACCTGACGACCGCCAACGCACGGCGGCTCTTCGCGAGCTGGTGACGCGGCGAAGCGGACCTAAGGAGCGCACCCTTGCAATTCGGCGACTTCCAGATCGACTTCCTCAGCGACGGCACCTTCAGGCTCGACGGCGGCGCCATGTTCGGCATCGTGCCCAAGCCGCTGTGGACGCGCGAATGCCCCGCCGACGAACGCAACCGCATCCTGCTGCGCTGCAACTGCCCGCTGATCCGCACGGGCAAGCAGAACATCCTGATCGACTGCGGCCTGGGCCGGAAATGGAACGAGAAGCAGCGCGAGATTTACGCGATCGAGGAACGCCCCACGCTGCTCGACGACCTGGCCCGCGTGGGCCTGAAACCCGGCGACGTGACCGTGCTGGCGCACACGCATCTGCATCTGGACCACGCCGGCTGGAACACGCAGATGAACGCCAAGGGCGAGGCCGAGCCCGTCTTCGTCAACGCACGGCACCTGGTCGAACGCCGCGAACTGGACATCGCGCGCAAGCCCAACGAGGTCCAGCGCGGGACCTACCTGGAACAGAACGTCGCGCCCATCGACCGCGAAGGCTTCGAGATCTTCGACGAGGCCTTCGAGATCGTCCCCGGGGTGACGATGTTCCGCACCGGCGGGCACACCGCCGGGCACTGCGGCGTGCGCATCGAGTCCGGCGGGCGAAAGGCCGTCTTCTTCGGAGAAATGATGCCGATGACCTTCTACCGGCACCTGCCGTGGATCATGGCCTACGACCTGTACCCGCTCGAGACGCTGGAGATGAAGCGCAAGCTCCTGGCCGAGTGCCTGAAGGACGATGCGCTCGTCCTCTTCGACCACGACCCCAACCTCTTCGCCGGGCGCCTGCGCGCCGGCGAGAAGGGTAAGCTCGAGATCGATCCGGTGGATGTGGCTTCGTAAGGACGCGCAGGAATTCGCGAGGCCCAAAAAAGGGCTGGCCCTAAAGCGAGGGCCCGCCCATTCCGTCGCAAACATTCTCTCCGCCTAGTCAGTCTTCGATCACCAGGCCCGGCGCGGCCGGTTCTTCCTTCTTCGGAGGCGGAGGCTGCTCGGACTTCTTGCCGTCGTCCTGGCCTTCGCCGCTCTTCTCCAGGCCCATCATGCCGGCCAGCGGATCGGGCTTCTTCTCGCCGTCGCCCGCGCCGCCGCCCGCGCCGCCGCCCTGGGGCTCGTTCTTCTTCTCGGCGGCCGCCTTGGCTTCCTCGGCCTTGCGCGCGCGCTCGGCGAACACCTCGTTGTCCTTCTCGATCTTTTGCAGCCCCTGCACCAGCGTCGCCGGGGTCATGCGCTGGATCGAGTTGCGGTCCAGGGTAAAGGCGCTGTACCCGGTGAAGTACTTGAGCATGATCACCGCACCGCCGCGGCCCTTCTGCAGGTCCTTGGCGTCCCAGTTCTTGTCCGTCACGTCGACCTTGACCTTGCCGTAGTTGGCCAGCGCCTTCAGCACCGTGGCGTCGCTGAATAGCTTCTGCTCGGCGTAGTCCGCGGCCTGGTTGGGCGTCGCCTTCGAGTCCACCACGAAGAGCAGGATCGGCTTCTTCGCCAACGCGATGGTCGAAAAGCCCACCGTCGACCAGCTGATACCGCTCGCCGCAGGCTCCGCGCCCTGGGGCGGCGGCCCACCGTTAGGCGGAGGTCCGCCTCCGGGCGGAGGTCCGCCTCCGGGTGGGGGTCCGCCGGCGCCGGGCGGCGGAGGCTTTGCGCCGATAAAGATGCCGGTGCGCACGGCCCAGGCCTTCACGTTCAGCGCCTTGGCCAACGCGTCGGCGTGGTCGGCGGCGCTGCCCATCTCGAGCTTGTACTCGCGAACGGTGCGGTTCTGCAGGTTGGAATCGACTTCGATGTTGATGACTTTCCAGTCGTTGATCGCCTGGGCGATGTCCTTGGCCTTTGCGCCGCCCAGCACCAGGCTGTAGCTGAGGCTGCCCATCTTGTCGCGGATGTCAGCGGGGAGGTTGTTGTAGCCTTCCACGGCACCTGCACCGACGCCGCCCCACAGGCAGACGGCGGCCGCGGCGATCGAGATCCGGTGCATCGGTTTCATAGGCGGTACCCCACGTTTCCTGCGCACAGCCGTTAGACGCGCTTCGGCCGAAGGCTGTTCAGTATAAATCCCTGAAACCGACCGAACAACTCCAACTAAGGGTGGTAGCCCCGTTGGATACCGGTCCGGACAGGAAAATGCACATGTTCCTCCGGGGTCCAACTCCTATTTCCGTTTAACCGTCACCGTGCCCCCGCTCTTGACCAAGTGGCAGTCCGCGAGCTTGGCGAGCCACTCAAGCGCCATGCCCAGCTTCATATCGGTCACCCTCAAGTTGATGGCCGCATCCCTGGGCGCCGTGTCGCTCACCTCAATCTTCGCCCCGCTGTTCCGGACAAGGGAATTCAAGAAGGTTATCGTTTCCGAGAGCGGCGTGTCGATGAACTCGAAGGAGACCTTGCGCTCCAACGCTTTGTTCAGCGCCTCGCTGCCTTCGTCGCCGCCCAGCTGCTCGAGAAAGACCTGCACGAGCTCCTTCAGGCGGCTTTGCGCTTCGACATCGTCGGTCTGCTTCATCGCAGCTTGCAGCTGCGGCAGCGCGCCGGTGCCCGCATCGGCGATGGCCCTGCTGGCGGCTTCGCGCGTGCTGAAATCATCACTGGAAAGATTCTTAATCGCTTCCTCGACGACCTTCACCTGCGCCTCGGTGAGCTTCTCCGGTTCCTGTCTGATCTTCTGCGCGCCTTCCGGCGCTTCCGTGCCGATGTAGTACGCGCCGTCCTTGACGTAGACCTTCGCGCCGGCGGTCGCCGCAAACTTCACCAACGCTTCGCGCAGGGGCATGTCCTTGGCTTTCAAGGTGAACTTATGCTCATCCGCTTTCAGCTTCGGATCAACGATCATGCTCACAGAGGTCAGGGATTGAAGGAAATTGATGGAATCGCTTAGCGCCGCGTCCTCGAACTCGAAGCTCACTTTTTTCGCCATCGCCTGCTTCATCTCTTCCGTCTCGGCGTCCTTGGCCTCCTTCTTGCCTTCGTCCTTCGCGACCGCGGGCTTCTCGGCCACCCCAGTAGCGTCTGCTTCTGCCGCGTGCGCAAGGGGCGCGAGCGAAAGTGCGCAACCGACGCCGCAACAGATTAATGCCGTATGCATGGATCGCATGGATCTCCCTCCGCAAGAATTACCCGAATTTGGACGCACGGGTACCGCGAACATTACCGGAAATCCGTCCTTTCGAGGCTGCACGACGTGCAGCCGCAGGCGGGACCTGTAGTTACTTCTTCACGGCCTTGGCGTAGGCGGCGACCACGCGGCGCAGTTCGGCCTGCACCTTTGGCGGGTCGACCAGCGACTCGAAGAACGGGTCGCTGAGCACCGTATCGACGCGCTTGGGCTTGTGGAATCCGTCGAGTTCCTGCTTGGTGAACTTCTGCGGTGGTTCGCGCAGGCCGGCCTCGGCCATGATCGCGCCAACCTCGAAAGGCGTCGTCACGCCGCGGTCGTAGACGCACAGGATCCTGCCCAGCGCCTTCTCGCCTTCGGGCGAGAGCACCTTCTCGATCGTGCGCGCGATCGTCTCGCCGCTGGTCATGCTGTTGGGCGTGTCGATCAGCTTGGGGTAGCTTCCCAACTTGCCCAGCGTGTTGCGCGGGCTGGGCAGCGGCGAATAGACCTGCCGCGGGCGCAGGATGCTGATCTTGCGGCCCTCGGTCTCGCGCAGCAGCAGCGCGTCGCAGGCGGCCTTCGTCCACGAGTAGAAGCACGCGGGGAGCGGCGGAGAGTCGGGGCCGAAGGGCTTGCCGTCGGGGCCGTAGGGCCCGTCCCAGACGCAGCCGCTGGACAGATGCACGTAAACCGCCGAAGCGGGCAGCACCGCGCGGAAGGCGCGAAAGACGCCCACCGGCGCGGCGACGTTGCAGCGCCAGCACTCCACCGCATTGTCCTCGCACCAGCGCAGGTCGGTCTTGCCGGCGGTGTTGATCACGACCTCGGGCGCGAGCTTCTTCAGGGCGGCGGCGTCGAGGTCCGCCATTTCACGCGTCCAATGCAGCGCGTCGGGGACATCCAGGCGGCCCTTCAGAAAGCTGCCCAGGTGTCCGCGGCCGATCAGCAGGATCTTCTTCGCCATGCGAGCGCCTCTCGTTGGGTTTCTGCCCTTACTATTCGGCCGAGCCCGGAACTCAGCAAGGAAATTTCAGGCGTCTTTCTGCGCTTCAGGCAGACGGTAGGTGCAGGTATGCGCCCCGGAGAGGATATGCTCGGCGCGCTCGAGTTTCGGCTCGCCCAGCACGCGCCGGAAGAGTTCAATCTCGTAGCGGCAGACCTGCGGGTGGCGCTTGGCGATGGCCGCGACCGGGCAGTGGTGCTCGACCAGCACCTCGCGCCCCGTGGCCGCGTCGCGCTCGACGTTCGCCAGGTAGCCTTCCTCATCGCGGATCTGCGCAAGGATGGCGAGCTTCTCCGACGGCGTCTTGGCCTTCGCGAGGCGCTCCTTGTAGGCCTTGCTCAGGTCCTTGAGCCGCGCCTCGAAGAGCTGCTCCAGCGCCTCCGGGCCCAGCTGCTGCTCAAGCCGTGCGAGGAGATCCAGCGCGATCGCGTCGCTCGACTGCGGGAAGGCCTTCTCCGCGGCCTCCGTCAGGCGGTACAGCCGCGCCGGGCGCCCGACCGGGCGGCGCACCACGCGCGGAGCGACCTCGCCGGCCTGCTCCAGCGCGGCCAGGTGCTGCCGCACGGCGACATGACTGATGCGCAGGGCGCGGACCATCGCGGCAACATCCAACTCGCCATTGCGCTTCAGCAGGTCCAGCAGCGCGCGGCGGGTCTGACTCAGATCGCGGGTGCGCTGGGCTTCGGGCGTCTCATTAAGACGGGACTTAGCCATCGGCGGGCCTCCTTGCGCCCTTCAACCTACCCGCAAACCGTCTGGACACCAGCACTTATTAAACTTTTTTAATGAAAATATTATTAAATATTATCATTGACTAAGTATAACCGCGGGGTATTCCATGAAAGAGGAAGGACACGAAAGGAGAACGCCATGACGACCGAACCCAGACATTCCGAACCTCGCCGGACACCGGAGACCGCCGCGCGGCTCCCGCTGGCCTCCGATCCGCCGCCATAGCGTTGCCCACACCTCTTACTCCCTTTCGAAGCGTGCAGGCCATCGAAGCGACGGACCGGAGAACGAAAGGAAAACGCCATGCGCAACGCACTCGAACACGCCAACATCAGCGTCGGAAACGTCGAGGAGACCGTGCGGTTCCTGCAGGCCGCCTTCCCCGACTGGAAAGTCCGCGGCACCGGCCGCGAAGGCGGCGAACTCAAGTGGCTGCACATCGGAACCGACAACACATACCTCGCGCTCTCGCCGGCCGAGTCCAGGGCACGCAACGCCGTATCCGGCGGCGTGGGCCTGAACCACCTGGGCTTCGTGGTCGACGACGCGGAGGCGCTGAAGACGCGCCTGCTGGCGGCCGGCTACCGCGAAGGCTACAAGGCGCCCGGCCACCCCAACCGCCGCCGCGTCTACTTCCTCGACGCCGACGGCTTCGAGTACGAGTTCGTGCAATACTTCAGCGACGATCCGAAGGAACGCAACGATTACACGAAGTAAACGAATGCGATGAGGAGGGAAAACCCATGACGTCCGGAATCGAAGCGAAGGCTGGCGACACTCACGTGCTGATTCTATCCACGAGCCTCAACCCGAACTCGCGGTCGCTGGTGCTGGCAAAGGAAGCGCACGAACACCTCGGCGTGCGCGGCGTATCGTCCACGCTCATCTCCCTGCGCGACTACCCCCTGCCCTTCTGCGACGGATCCCAGGCGATCAGCCACGAACCCAACGCATGGAAGCTGCGGGAGGAAGTGCGCAAGGCGACCCACGTCATCTTCGCGCTGCCCATCTACAATTACGGCGTCAACGCCGCTGCGAAGAACCTGGTCGAACTGCTCTTCAACTGGGGCTGCTGGAGCCAGGACGAATGGGACGCCCACGTCATGGGCAAGACCGCCGGCTTCCTGGTCGCGGCCGGCGCGGAGCATAGCCACATGGCCGTTTTGTCCTTCGCCAACTCGCTGATGATGGAGTGCTGGTGGTGGATCTCGCCGCGTTTTGTCTACGCCACCGGCAAGTGCTTCGAAAACGGCAGAATCAAGGACGAGCGCACCCTCTTCCGTATCGATCGCCTGCTCAACGACATGCTCCAGGGCCCGCGCGTGATCCGGGCTGAGGCGACCGCCTGAACGCGGGGTTTCTTCCCACGCGCCGCGGGGGTACACTGGGGCGTGGCGCTATGAGAGCGAGGACCGCATGACCAAACCTGCGAATGGCAACGGCTTCACCAAGGTCTGTGCGAGCGCGGACGTCGGCGACGGCGCCTTCAAGCTCGTACGCCACCGCGGCGCGCCGGTGGCGCTCTTCCGGCAGGGCGAGAAGCTGTACGCCATCGACAACCGCTGCCCGCACATGGGTTTCCCGCTCTGCAAGGGCGAAGTCCACGAAGGCATCGTCGTCTGCCCCTGGCACCATTGGAAGTTCGACCTCGCCACCGGCGGATGCTTCAGCGCCGGCGAGTACGACGTCACTGCGTACGAAGTGAAGGAAGAGGCCGACGGCGTCTTTCTGGGCGAGGCCCTGGACGGCGGCGGCGAACGCCTGTTCCTGCGCCACGAAGGCGCGCTGCGCGAGGGCCTGAAGGCCGGCGACCCCTTCCAGATCGCCAAGGCCGCCGCGACGTACCTCAAGGCCGGCGGCGAATCCAAGCGCCTGGTGCGCTTCGCGGCCGAGCGCGCTCTGGAACTCGATGGAAACGGCCCCGGCGGCGTCTGGGGCGGGCTGACCTCGCTGGCCAACGCCGCGCACCTCTCGAAGTACCTCGACGGCGAAGCCAGGACGCTGGCCCTGGTGCAGGCGCTCGTCGAGGTCTCCAACGTGATCTCGGGCGCCTCGCCCCGCAGGCCCGTGCGTCCGCTCGAACCGCTGGAGCGCAACGACCCGCAGCGCCTGCGCCGCCTGCTGCTGAACTTCGCCGACAAGCGCACCTCGATCGGCGTCGAACGCTGCCTGGCGACGCTGGCAGCGCGGCAGCTGCCGCCGGAGACGATCGCGCACTGGAGCTACGAGGCCATCGCGCAGCACCTCTACCCCAGCACCGGGCACCCGCATGACTTCCTCTTCCGCGCCTTCGACCTGCTCGACCAGGTCGGCTGGGATTTGGCGCCGACGGCCCTGGGCACGCTGGCGCCGCAACTGGCCGACGGCGCGCGCGCCGAGGAGCGCGACAACTGGACGCCGTACGTCGAACGCCTCTTCGTGACGCGCAAGCGCCTGCAGTCCGGCGAGTTGAAGCCCGCGGAGAATCCCGGCGGCATCGACATGCACGCGTTGGGCGTGCGGCTGGCCGAGAGCGTTAAGCACGAGGTCCTCGATGCGTTGGACGAGGCGCTCGCGAAGGGCGCCAGCGCCGCGGAACTGTCCCGCGCGCTGAACGTGGGCTGGGCGCTGCGCCTGGCGCGCTACGCGCTGGTCAACGAGACCGATTGGGACCAGGTCTTCCACGGCGTGATCGCGGCCGACAGCATCGACCAGGCGATCCGGCGCTTCGGTCCGCACCCGGCGCTGGCGGCGAGCGTCTACGACAGCGCCGTGGCGCTGTACCTCACGCAGTCGCTGAATATCCCCAAGGTGACACTGCCGGAGAAGGACAAGCCGGGCTTGCTGGCGGTGGACGATCCCAAGGCGCTGCTGGCGGCGCTGGAGAACGCGCTGGAGCTGCGGCGGCCCGAACTCGCCGGCGCGGCGGTGGCGCACTACTGCCTGCGCGGGTATCCGGACGCGGAGTTGCTGCGCGCGATGCTGGGGGCGATGTTCCGAGACAACGGCGACTTCCACACTTTCCAGACGATCCGCGCCTGTGTGAACCAATTCGAAGCCTTGAAAGGCGACGCCTATCGCCACCTGCCGCTGGTGGGCGTGGCGCGCATGTTCGCGGCGCAGCGCATGCAACGCGAGGTCCTGATGAGCACGCAGTTCGCTTTGAAACTCAGCCGCGGCGAGTACCTGGCCGGCGACGGAGAACAATGAAAAAGGGCAGGCCCAGGGCCTGCCCTCGTTACACACAAAACGTAAGCGGTTGTTCAGAATTCAACGATGTAGCGCTTCCACGATCCCAATATGCCAAAGACAAGCGTCACCAGGAGCCCCGCACAGGTAATGAACATGACGCCAGATCGCATCATTCCGTCGGGCTGGTAGTCGGGCGGGAGCTTGCGCCCAAAGCTGTACAGGTCCGGGTTCTGGTTCAGGACCCACAGGGCGAAGCACAACAGCGCGATAAAGAAGCCGATCAAGGCGACGATGTTGTACGTCTTCTGCTTCTTGATCGCCGTCTCGATCTCGTTCAGTTCCCCTTCGGGCAGATTCCGCATTGCGTGGCCGCAGGCGGGGCACTTGATGTCTTCCTGGTCGTATTCCAGGTCGGCCACGTGCATGGTCATGCACTCGCTGCAGGTCGCTTTGAGTTTGATGGGCATACCGCCGCCTCCGTAAAGACGTAACCCCTCTTCCAACTTGTGAGCAGGCAAAGGATAGCGCGAACGGCGGACGCTTGCAAGCCCCCTACGGGGCTCTTTTTCAGCGCTCCGCCAGCCAGGTCTTCCAGGCCGCCTCGAGGCGCTCCAGGCTGGGGTATCCGCTGGCCGCCAGGAGTCGTTTCTCGGCGGAAGGCTCCCGCTCGGCCTTCGTGACCAGCTCGAGGGCCTTGTCCTGCCCGCGGGTCTCGGCCAGCCAGGCCACCAGGGCGTAGCCTTCGGCATAGAGGAACTGCGGGTCGGGCGGGTAGTGGTCCATCTCGAGCAACTCCGCCACGGGGATGAACTCCTCGCTCTGCATACGCCGGCGCAGGAAGTCGAGGTAATAGCCGTGGCGGAAGGACGGCTCCATCAGCACCGCAAAGCCTTCGTGCAGCGCCCGCGGCAGGCGGCGGCCGTCGCCCAGAACCGAGTTGACGATCAGGTGCGTGACCTCGTGGGGCAGCACCGACTTCAGCAATCGCGGCGAAGTCTGCCAGCTGTGGATCTCCATGCGCGCGCCTTCGCCGGCCTGCCGGTAGCGCGAAGTTCCCCCGGTCCAGGCTGGCTGCTGCGTGGCCTGGCAGTATTCCTCCTGGGTGCGGTACAGCACCACGCGCGCCTTGGAGGTCCACTCGGGGCTCAAGCCCAGGGCGGTGCAGATGCGCGTGCGGTGCGCCTCCAGGACCTCCTCGACCTCCTTTGCCAGCCCGTCGTTGTGATGGAAGATCTGGAAGTGCTCGCTGGCTTCCTGCTTGAACGCGCCCTCCGACGACTCGGCGTACATCGCCATGTCGACGGGCGCGATCTCGAAGCGGATCTGCAGACCGCCGGCGGGGAGCTTTAGCGCCTCCTCCAGCTTTCCGCGCAGCTCGGCGACTTCATCCTTCGTGGGACTGCGCACCGAGACGTTCAGGCCGCGCGCGAAGTACGCCCCGGCCTCGGCCGCGCGCCCCAGGGCTTCCTGCGTGCGCCCGGCGACGTACAGCGCCAGGCGGTTGGCCGGCGCGAAGCCCATCAGGCGGTCGAGCTGCTTCAGCGCGTCGTCCGTCTGCCCGGCCTGCAGCTCCTGCAGCACCGCAGACAGCGCCGACGCCGCATAGAGCCGCTCCAGCGAATCGGCCAGGGCCGGATCCAGCGCGAAAGCCTTCTCCAGCTCCATGCTGGCGTTCTGGAAGCGCCCGGCGCGGTACAGCGCCTCGGCCAGGCGCGCCCGAGTCCGAGCCAGTTCCGGGCCGATCGTCTTGATCGCGTCGGGCGAGAAGGCTAGCGCCTTCTCGTAGTTCATGATCGCGCGCAGCGGGTCGTCACCCGCGCCGGAATTGCGGGCGGCGCCGACGAGTTCGTCCAGCGAAGCGCGTTCCTGCGCCAGGCGGTCGAATCCGGCCTTGGCCGCGGGCGAATCCGGCGCGAGTTTCTCGAGGCGCTTGTAGATGGCCTCGGCTTCCTCGAGGCGCCGGTTCTTGAGCAGGTGCGCAGCGTAGTCGGCGTAAGCGTTCTTCAGCGTCGCGGCGACGCCGGCGGTCTCCTTGTCCTCAGCGTAGGCCGTCTCGAGTTGCTCCAGCGCCTGGGCGAAGCGTTTCTGGATCAGCAGACTCTGGCCCAGGTCGAGGCGGTACTCGCCCTGGGTCTGCTTCTCGATGTGCTCGATCTGGTCGCGGCGGATCTTGATGGTGCCGTAGGGGACCTTCACGACGACAAAGTCGGCGTCTTCGCTGACGACCTCGCCCTGCAGAACCTTGCCGTTGACGAGATGGATCAGGTCGGCGTGCGCGGGCGCGGCGGCACACAGGAAGAGCGCGCCGAGCAGCGCTCCGATCCAGCCCAAGGGTGTCCGTCGAGTTGCACGCGTGCGCATGTGGCCTTCTTTTGCCCGCCAGTAGGACGTACCTCGAGGTGTCGCCGGATGTGGAATTCCTTCCTCAAGGGTTCGGCATTTTCCGCGACGCACCTGCGCGAAGTGTGGCAATTCGCACAAGGATCCGGCCACCGCCTGTTTCAAATCGATCTCACAAGTCCTTACTGCAACCAGTGTGCCCATTGTGCAGGACGGTTCAACAGGGAAGTTTTTCAAAGCCGGATTTCGAATGCACGGTGCAGGAATGGTCCGGAATTCCCGCGTAAAGGCGACGCGTCCGAATTGCATGCCGGATGCGCAGCGGCCGGCACAAGCGATCCTCGTATATACGCAAAGCGTTTTGTAAGGGTATAGAGTGTGGTGGGGCTTTACCGTTCTTCCTGGATAATACCTTCGCGTAAACGGGCTGTTCCAGAAAAGTACGCCGCAGGCGTTCCTTCCCTGACCCCTAACCCCTCGCCCTTGCCCCAGTAGTTCAGTGCGCCGGCTTGGGCTTGGCGGCGCCGCCGCCTTCCTCTTCGGGCTTGGGCCAGGGCGTGGGCGCGTGCTGGTGGTCGCGCCCGAGGTAGAAGTTCAGCCAGGAACTCTGGTGGTCCAACGCCCAGTCGCGCGTGATCAGGGGCATGTCCCTGAGCCACTCTTCCTTGCCCACCGCCTTGAGCCGCTCGTACGCGCGCACGTAAATGCAGGGGACCTCGGGGTGGACCTCGCACTGGCCCTGCGCGGTGCCGCCGCACGGTCCGTTGCGCAGGAATTTCCCGCACTGGCTCTCGGGGCAGAGGAACGCGAGGTCGGGCAGCGAGCAGTCGCCGCATTCGCGGCAGTCGTTGGTGACCTGCTTCGCGTACTTCTCGGCGACGGCCACCAGGTGCCGCAGGCTGGGCGACTTGTCGATCTCGCGCGCGGCCGACTGCACCGCCGCGAAGGTCTTGGTGCCGGGCTCGAAGATCAGATGGTGCAGCGCATCGGTGAGGCGGAAGCCCAGGTGCAGGCCGCCGGCGCCGGTCTTGGAGCGGTCGACGGGCGCATCGAGGTTCAGACCGGTCTCGGGGTCGCGCTGGAAGTAGTAGAACTCGTTCTCCTGCGCGAAGGCGACCTCGCGAACGAACGTGCGCCAGTCCTCTTCCAACTCGCGGCTGAGCTCGATCACGAACTTCACGTCGTCGAACTTGAGGTTGAAGCCGCCCAGGTGCACGCCGCGGTAGTCGAGCCCCCGCAGCATCGCAACCTGCTGCGCGGCCATCTCCAGAAAGCGGCGCTTGCCGGTGGCTTTGTCGCGCGACCATTCCTGGCAGCGCCCCAGCAGTTCCTTCGTCACCACGCAGCCGGGCACGAAGTTGTTGTGCATCGCCTGCGCGACGCCCTTCGTCAGGATGTAGACGTTGCCCATCAGGGGCACGTCCTTCAGGTCCGGCTGCAGGCGCATGTAGCGCGCCAGCTCGTCGACCTTTCGGCTGTCGTAGCCCAGCTGCGAGACGATGAACTGCGCGCCGAAGCGCACCTTGCGGTGCAGCTTGTAGTACTGCGTCATCAGCTCCGCTTCGAGCCGCTTGAACGGGCTGACGACGGCGCCGATGTTGAAGTGCGTGGGCGGCGTGCGCCCGCCGGGCGTGCGTTCGTCGGGCAGGCCCTCGTTCATCGCGCGGAGCATGTCGGACAGCACCACGCTGTCGACGTCGAAGGTGGGCTTGGCCTGGCCCTTGTAGCCTTCGATCGGCGCGTCGCCGGTCAGACAGAGGATGTTGTGGATGCCCAGGCGCTCGAGCTGCAGCGCGCGAGAGACGATGAAGTTGCGGTTCTTGTCCTTGCACGAGAAATGAATCATCGCGTCGATGCCCATCTCGCGCAGCTCGTACCCCAGCACGTCGGGGCTGATCTTCACGTTGCCGCCGACGTTGTCGGTCAGCGAGAGGCAGTCGATCAGGCCGGGATTTTTCGCCACCTGCTGGGCGAAGTCGAGGATCCACTCGACGTTCTTTCCGCGAGGGCCTCGGCCCGGCACCAGTTCGAAGCTGACGGTGAAGCTGTCGGGCGCGCGCAGCTTGTCGCTGAACTTGTTCTCGGGCGCCAGTTCGGGAGGCGGCGGTTCGGAAGGCTGGGCTTTGAGTTTGGCCATAGGGCATCCACCGCCACGTTCGGAGGACAAGGATATCCGATTGGGGCGGCGAACGCTACGGGCGAAGCATTTGACCAACCCTAATGCACCCTATTACTACCTTGCTGTCTCCTGATACTCTTATTCGCCTCGAGTTCGCTCTACTCCACCTTCATCCAATACAACTCCCGCCATGTCCGAAAGGTCCGCGTCCTTGGCAATTGGCGTAAGGCAGATCACCGCACTCGGAAGTGATTCAAAATAAGCCTCAATATCGCTGACCTTCTTGAAGGCCTCCTGGGCGCCAATTCTAGCCTTCATCCTTCTGCCAACCACCCATACAGCTGCAATTGCTGCACATAAAGAGGAAACGGCCAGGTAGTGAATCCCTGCAGGCAATGCCTGTACGCAGAACAATCCGATTATCAAGAAGATGGTGATAAGACATCCATAGTTTTGAACCTGAACCGCCCTTTTGACCTTGTTCTTTTCCTCCGCCGACAAAGTCTCCGAAATCTTGATTTCTTGTCTCTCTTCCGAAGTATCAATCACGCACGCTTCGACTCTAAAATTTCCAGGTTCGATTTGTACCTCAGAGGCCATGTGTGCGTACTTGGGCTTCCACGATTCTGGTTGGCCTTCTTTCGATCCAATATAGAGCAACTCCTGGCCACAAGCCCACAATTTCCCACTTGGGACGCGCAAGAAACCCTCAACTTTACGCATTGAATACCTAAGGGTTTGTGGGTTGGCTTCTTCGTTCAATACGATTTCAAATATTGCACCGCCATCTCCATGTGCGTCATAAAAAATCAGGTTTCCCTTTTCGGCTTCGGCTTTGACCTTCTCAAATTCCTTGGGACTCGGGTTTGCGATCAGATCGGGTATTGCTGCTGGATCGAACAGGACATGCGCGCCGGCATCCGTCAGCGCATTCAGGGAAACACGCATGACTCACCTATTAAATTGCCGCCAGCCATCAAATACTGGTACTACTCGCGGCTAGATCGTCCGGCCCACGGCTTCGGCGAGCGGCTTCAGCTCCTTCATCAGCTGCGCGAACTCCTTCACGCTGATGGTCTGCTGCCCGTCGGTGAGCGCCTTCGACGGATCGGGGTGCACTTCCAGCAGCAGCCCGTCGGCGCCGCAGGCGACCGAGGCCTTCGTCATCGGCGCGACGTAAGCGCGCACGCCGGTGCCGTGGCTGGGGTCGGCGAGCACCGGCAGGTGGGTCTTGGCCTTCAGCGCGGGCACGGTGGTCAGCGCATAGGTGTTGCGGACGTGCTCCTCGAAGGTGCGGATGCCGCGCTCGCACAGGAAGACGTTGGGGTTGCCGCTGGTGAGGATGTACTCGGCGGCGAGCAGGTACTCTTCGAGTTTCGCGCTCATGCCGCGCTTCAGCAGCACCGGCGTCTTGACCTCGCCGCAGGCCTTCAGCAGCAGGTAGTTCTGCATGTTGCGCGTGCCGATCTGCAGGCAGTCGGCGTACTTGGCGACCAAGTGCACGTCGGTGGGCGTCAGCACCTCGGTGACGATGGGCAAGCCCGTGCGTTCGCGCGCCTCGGCGAGGTACTCGAGCCCTTCTTCCATTAGCCCCTGGAACTGGTACGGGCTGGTGCGCGGTTTGAAGGCCCCGGCGCGCAGCGCGCAGGCGCCGGCGTCCTTCACCGCCGCCGCGACCTCCAGGATCTGCTCGCGCCCTTCCACCGAGCACGGCCCGGCGATGACGGCCAGCTTCTTGCCGCCGATGGGGACCTTTGACTTCGTGGGCTTGACCGTGGGGCAGCCCGGACCGGCGCCGCCGATCTCGAAGACGCTGGTCTCGGGGCGGATCTCCTTGCTGGCGAGCTTGTACGGCGCGAGGATCGGCAGCACGCGCTCGACACCGGGGAACGTCTCGAGGTGTTCCTTCGTCGTCACGCGGTCGTCGCCGATGGCGGCGATGACGGTGCGTTCGACGCCGTAGAGCGTATGCGGCTGGAAGCCCAGGCCGCGCAGCTGCTGCTCCGCCTCGGCGACTTCGTCCTTGCTGCACCCGGGCCTGAAAACCAGAATCATCGCGCCGCTCCGTTATCCATTCGTTTCGTCGGTTGATCGTTTTCCTACCGCTTTGGCTGCGCACCGGGAAAACCTTCGGAGAGGTAGCGCTCGGCAATGCGGCAGAAGACCTCGACGCCCACCGGCAGCGCCTCGTCGGGGAAATTGTACTTCGGGTGGTGCAGGCCGGGATAGTTCTCGCCCGTGGCCACGCCCAGGCGGATCATCGCCCCCGGCACCTTCTGCAGGAAGAACGCGAAGTCCTCGCCGCCCATCGACGGCACGGGCAGCTCGACCGCGCGGTCGGCCCCGAAGGCATGGCGCGCGGTGTCGAGCACAAAGGCGCTGGCCACCGGGTCGTTGTAGACCACCGGATACCCGTCGTTGACGTGGATCTCGGCGCGGGCGCCCGCGGATGCGGCGATGCCCGTGACGGTGCGCTTGACGGCCTCGTGCACGCGCCGGCGGATGGCTTCCTTCAGGCTGCGGATGGTGCCCTCCATCTCGACCTTCGGCGGAATCACGTTGCGCGCGAAACCGCCGTTGATCTTGCCGATGGTCACCACCGCGGACTCGATGGGGTTGACCTCGCGGCTGACCACCGACTGCAGCGCCTCGATGATGCGCGCGGCGACCACGATCGGGTCGATGGTGTTGTGCGGCGCGGCTCCGTGCCCGCCCATGCCGTGCACGGTGACCTGGAAGCTGTCGCTGGCGGCCTGGCTCTCGCCGGGCTTCACCGCCACAGTGCCGAGTCTGTGCGACGGAAAACCGTGCAGCGCGAAGGCCGCGCCGACCTTCGGGTCGTCGAGCGCCCCTTCGTCGACCATAAAGCGCCCGCCCCCGCCGCTCTCCTCGGCCGGCTGGAAGCAGAAGACCACGCTACCCTTCAGGCGGTCGCGGTGCTTGCACAGGACCTTTGCCGCGCCCAGCAGCATCGTGGTGTGTCCGTCGTGCCCGCAGGCGTGCATCTTGCCCGGAACGGTGCTGGCGTACGGCAGGCCGGTCTCCTCGGTCACCGGCAACGCGTCCATGTCGCCGCGCAGCGCCACCGTGCGCGCCTCTTTGCTGTCCGCGCCCGGCGCCGTACCGCGCAGCACGGCCACGATGCCCGTGCCCTTGGCCCAACCCGTGCGCACCTGCAGGCCCAGCGCCTTGAGCGGCTCCAACTCGCGCGCGACGCGCTTGCTGGTCTCGTGTTCCTCGAAGCTCAGTTCGGGATGCGCGTGAAAGTGCTGCCGCAAGGCTACAAGGCCTGCGCGCTCGGCCTCGACGGCGTCCTTCCAGGGCGATGCGGCGGGCATGGGAGCAATAGGCCCTAGGTGAGCATGTCCAGCCAGGCGATGCGCTGGGTGTTTATCACGCGCAGCGTGTTGTGCGCCTCGGCCAGGATCCAGTTCCCGCCCAGGTGCTCGATCACGCGGCAGGTCAGCGCCTCGGGCGGCTCGGCGAAGTGGATTGTGCAGCTGTCCAGCACTTTCATCTGCCGCAGCAGGCCCAGTTCCGGCGGCAGTTCCTGGTCGGGCGGCACCAGCGGCTCTCCGGCGTTCAGCGCGGCGGCGTTGATGATCTCCTCGACCTTCGCGCGCGTGCCCGAAAGGCGCGTACGGGCCGTGGCCACCGCGGTCTGGAAGCCCGACTTCTTGGCCCTCAGCGTTTCGGCCGTGCTGGCCTGCCCGTTGTCCTTCCCGGCGTCTTCTTCTTCGTCGTTGGCGGCGGCAACAGGGGCAGCGGGCGTGGCGGCGGGCGCGGGAGGCGGCACGGCAGCGGCCTTGGCTTCGTCCTTGTTGTTGGGCTGGCGGAAGACTTCCAGGTCGAGCCAGGATTTCGCGCCGAGCAGGTTCAACGTCTGCGCGACCGGCGGCGAGGCCAGCACCTTCAGGCGGTTGCCTTTCTCTTCAAGGTCCTGGGCGATGGCGATGAGGATCTTGGCGGAAGAACTGGCGAAGTAACGCACGCCGGACATCTCGATCACGCGCCTTTCGGCCGGGACGTCCCTGACGTACTGCTCCAGCGCCCGGCCGAGGTCGGACTCCATCGAGCGGTCGACGTTGCCGGTGATCCAAAGGACCTCGGCAACTTTTTCGTGACTCATCTTGGCCATGCGGACCGGGCCCCCCCAGGGATGGCGCGCGTCGATGTGGGTCCCATTCTACGGACGGCGGGCCCCCTCGCCACTGCCTTATCGGAGTTTCCGGGAGGGTTTTTGCCTAATTGATGGTCCGGCCCAGGGCCTGGGCCAGCGGGCGCAGCCCCTTCAGCAGGGCCTCGAAGCCGGCAATATCCAGCGTCTGGGCGCCGTCGCTGAGCGCGTGGTCGGGATCGGGCGTGACCTCGATCATCAGGCCGTCGGCGCCGCAGGCCAGCGCCGCGCGGGCCATGGGCTCGACGAACTCGCGCCGGCCGATGGCGTGGCTGGGATCGACGAGGATCGGCAGGTGGCAGAGCTTCTGGACGCTGGGCACCACCGAAAGATCCAGCGTGTTGCGCGCGTGGTCGGCGAAGGTGCGCACGCCGCGTTCGCACAGCATCACCTGGTAGTTCCCGCCGGCCAGGACGTACTCGGCGGCCATCAGCAGTTCCTCCATCGTCGCGGACATGCCGCGCTTGAGGAAGACCGGCTGGCGCTCCTTGCCGACGCGCTTGAGCAGCGAGAAATTCTGCATGTTGCGCGCGCCGATCTGGAAGATGTCGGCGGACTTCGCGACGTCCTCGACGGTGCTGGTATCCATGACCTCGGTGATCGTCGCGATCTTGAACTCGTCGCGGATCTGCCTCAGGATTCCGAGGCCTTCCTGCTCCAGGCCCTGGAAGCTGTACGGGCTGGTGCGGGGCTTGAAGGCGCCGCCGCGGATGATGCCCACGCCCAGGTTCTTGAGGAACTTCGCGACGGTGCGCATCTGCTCGATCGATTCGACGCTGCACGGCCCGGCGATGATCGTGAAGGTCTTGCCGCCGCCGATCTTCACGCCGCGGATATCGAGCACCGTGCCTTCGGGCTTCATCTCGCGCTTCACGAGCTTGTAGCCCTTCGTCACCGGGATGCACTGGTCCACGCCGCCCAGGGATTCGTACGGCAGCGGGTTCACCGGGCCGGCGTTGCCCGTGATGCCGATGGCCGTGCGCCCCGCGCCGGGCATGGGGTGCGGCACCAGGCCCTGCTTGCGGATCTCCGCGCAGACGGCTTCGATCTGCTGTTCGGTGGCTTCGCTCTTCATGACAACAAGCATGTATGGACTCCTGGCTACATCTCTTGCGGGGCGGAAACGCCGATCAGCCGCAGGCCTTCGGCGAGCACGCGGCGCGTGGCATCGACGAGCACCAGTCGCGCGTCGCGCTGCGCGCCGGTGTCGGCCTTGAGGACCTGGTGCTGGTTGTAGAAGTCGTTAAACGCGCGCGCCGTCTCGATCAGCCACGAGGCGATCAACGACGGCTCGTAATCCTTCGCCGCCTGCCGGATGACCTCGCCGAAGCGGTCCAGGTGCTTGCAGACGGCGACCTCGGCGGGCGCCTCGAGCACCTTCAGATCGGCAAACGGCGACACCTCGCCCTCGTGCTTGCGCAGGATGCTGCACGCGCGCGCGTGCGTGTACTGCACGTAGGGGCCGGTGTCCCCGTCGGGGCTCGTCGCGAGTTTCCAGTCGAAGACGATGTCGCTGGTGCGGCGGCGCGACTGCACCCAGAAGACGATCGCGCCCACGCCGACGGCCTCGGCGACAATCTCCTGCTGTTCGGGCTTCAGCTCCGGATTCTTCTCGCGGACGATCATGCGCACGATGCCAACCATGCGGTCGAGCAAATCCTTGAGCGGGATCATGGAGCCGCCGCGCGTGGCCATCACCTGAACCTGGTCGCCGTCCTTGCCCTGCATCAGGCCGAACCAGACGTGGTGGCAGTCCTTGGCCCAGCCGTAGCCGCACTTCTCGAGCGCCTTGAAGAGGTTGTCGAAATGCTGCTTCTGCCGCATGTCCACGACGTAGATGTTCTGCGCGAATTCGTAATGCTCCTTGCGGTAGATCGCCGCGGCCAGGTCGCGCGTCTCGTACTTCGTCGTGCCGTCGGATTTGACGACGATGACCGGCAGGGCCTTCTTCTTCGCTCCGGGCTCGCTCATCGGGATCACCCAGCAGCCTTCGTCCTGCACCAGGATCCCGCGCTTCTTCAGGTCTTCGATCAACTTCGGCAGCATCGGCGTGTAGAAGGCCTCGCCCGAATCGCTCTCGAAGACGATGCCCAGGCGGTCGTAGGATTTCTGGAGCACCTGCAGCGTCGTGTCGCGCATGCGCTGCCACAGCGCCTTCAGCTCCGCGTCGCCGTCCTCCAGCTTCTTGAACAGCGCGCGCGCTTCGTTGTCGATGGCGTCGACTTCGGGCTTGAGCTTCTCGATCTTGGCCTCGACCTCCTTCAGGCGCGAAGGATCGGCGGCGATCTCCTTGTCCGTCAGCAGCCGGCGCAGGTCGTTCAGGGCCTTGCCGGGCGCGTTGATCGAAACGTACAACTCGACGAGGTACTCGAGCCCGCGCTTGGCGAGCTGCTCCTCCCGCTCCTTCGGATCGGCTCGCCGCCAGGCCAGGAACTGGAAACCGCATTGCGTACCCCAGTCGCCCAGGTGGTTGACGCCCTCGACGCGATAGCCCAGCGCGCGGAAGATGCGCACCAGCGACGCGCCCAGGATCGTGCTCATCAGGTGCCCGACGTGGAACGGCTTGGCGAAGTTCGGCGCGCTGTAGTCGATGACGATCGTCCGGCCCGCGCCTTCCGTGCCGTGCCCGAACTTCTCCTTCGCTTCGACGATCTGGTGCAGGATCGCCGCGCACAGCACGCCCGGCTCGGCCTGGATGTTCAGGAACGGCCCGGCGGCCTCGATGCGGCGGGTGACCTGCGAGATCTCCGGATCGCGGATCAGGCGCTCGGCCAGCGCCTTCGCGACTTCGGGCGGCGCCTTCTTCTCCGCCTTGGCCAGTTCGAAGCAGGGGAACGCGTAGTCGCCCATGTCCGCTTTCGGCGGCGGGCGCAACTGCGCCTCGACCTGCTCGGGCGGCAGGTGCGTCGCGGCGGCCAGACGCGCGACCAGCGTGCGGAAAACGTGATGGTGCTTGAGCGTATCCATGCGCAAGAGATTAGAGGACGCCGCGCAGACTGCAACCGAAGGCAGACGGTTGGAATAGAAGGAAGATGTGCTAGGTTCTCGGGGTCCACACCGGAGCCTCTTTTGTATGAGCGAATCCCCCGCCCCCGCCGGCCTGAAGCCCCTGCTGGGCGAAGTCATCGGCACCTTCGCGCTGGTCTTCGCCGGCTGCGGGGCCATCGTGATCGACGACACGCTGCCCGGCGCGATCGGCCACGTTGGCATCGCGCTGACCTTCGGCCTGGTCGTGATGGCCATGATCTACGCCCTCGGCGACGTCTCCGGCGCGCACCTGAACCCCGCCGTCACGGCCGCCTTCTTCGCCGCCGGGCGCCTGCCGGGCCGCCGCGTGCTGCCGTACGTCGCCGCGCAGTGCCTGGGCGCTCTGGCCGCGTCCTGCGCGCTGCGCGCGGCCTTTCCCGGCCATCCCGACCTGGGCGCGACGCTGCCCGCCGCCGGCATGGCGCCGCACGCCTTCTTCTTCGAGGTCCTGCTGACCGCGGGCCTGATGTTCGTGATCCTGACCGTCTCGACGGGCGCTCAGGAAAAGGGCCTGATGACCGGGATCGCCGTCGGCGGCACGGTCGCGCTGGAGGCGCTCTTCGCGGGCCCCTTGAGCGGCGCGTCGATGAACCCGGCGCGCAGCCTGGCGCCGGCGCTGGTCAGCGGGGAACTCGAGGACCTCTGGATCTACCTCGCCGCGCCGATGCTGGGCGCGCTGCTGGCCGTACCGTGCTGCCGAGGCGTGCGGAGCGAAGGCTGCTGCGCGTTCCGCGGCTCGGGCGAATGCGCCTGAGACGTTCACCTATATAAGGAGGCGACCATGTCCGAAGCTCCCGCCACTCCCGCCAAGCCGGGCCCGAAGTTCGGGCTGGGCAGCATCGTCGCGCATCCGGCCTTCGGGCGCGGGCGCGTCGTGGCCTACGAGGCCGAGGGCTACGTGATCCTCTTCAAGGGCGCCGAGACCAAGCACGTCTCGTTCGGCTTCGAGAACCTGAAGGGCGAGGAACTGGCCGGCGATCCGCAGGTCGACCGCATCAAGCAGGCCATGCGCGAAGTCCTGAGCGACTACGGCTGGCTGGACGTGGACCTGGAGATGGGCCAGCGCTGGGTCGGCGGGACGATGAAGCTGGTCCCGGGGCGCGAAGGCACGCAGCCGAAGGACATCCCGCTCGACGCGTTCTTCAAGAAGCTGATCGGCGTGCGCGAGAAGCTGCGCTTGCTGGAGCAGAAGATCAACAACCATCCAAAGCTGACCGACGAAGAGAAACTCGAACTGGAAGGCTACATCACGCGCAGCTACGGCAGCCTGACCTCGTTCAACGCGCTCTTCGCGGAAAAGGAAAGCTACTTCAAGGGGCAGACGGGCAAGGGCGAGTGACGCAGGGTTTTGGATTTTCGATCTTGGATTTTAGATTGCGGATTAACAGCTTTCACCACAAAGGACACAGAGCGCACAGAGAGGGAAAATTCGGGTTTGGGTTTGCGAGCGCGAAGCACGCGGCTGGTCGCCTCTCCCCTCCACGGGAGAGGCCGACACGCGCGAAGCGCGTGCGCGTAAGGGGGCCGGTAAAGGAACGACCTTGGCGATGCCGTTGGGAGGGCGAGGCTCCGTCCGAGCCGCGGCAAACGGGTTTCCCGTCTCCTGTTTCCGGTTTCCGGTTCAGGTTACGCAACGAAAGACGCGCCAGCGCGTGGCGCGGGTCGTCAACCCGCGCATATCTGGCGAAGAATTTTCAAGCAACTTCCAACTTGCGAAGGGAATCGGACCGGCACCAGATGCTCTAAGCGCCCCGGAGGGGCGCTAGATTAAAGCCCAGGGCCAGCGTGGCGAAGCCGCGCGCAGCCCTGGGTCAGCCGATCGACAAGAGGCAAGCCCCGGAGGGGCGACAGGAGCTTTCGCCATGCTCTACGTGGTATTCGTCACCGCGCCGCCGAAGAAGGCCGAGGCGCTCGCGAAGAAACTGCTCGCCGAGCGCCTGATCGCGTGCGCGAACATCGTCCCGAAGATCACGAGTCTCTACCGCTGGAAGGGCAAGGCCTGCCGCGACACCGAAGCACTGCTGATTCTCAAGTGCCCCAAGCGCAAACTGAAGAAGCTGGTCAAGCGCGTGCCCGAACTGCATCCGTACGACGTGCCCGAAGTCCTCGCGCTGCCCGTCGCCGCCGCGCACAAGCCGTACCTCGCGTGGGCGCTTCACCAAACGAAGTAGGCTCACGCAAAGGCGCAAAGAGAGGCCTCGAAACCCATTCCAACCGGCTTTCGGCAGCGCCCGTTCCATGGTGTATATTGAGGGGCAAGCAGGTGCACGCACTTCATTCTGAGGCCTGGCATTATTCATGGACTACGAACGGCCCAAACTAATTCGCAAACAGCACATCATCAACGCGGTTGTGTACCTGGCGCTTTTGATCGTCCTCGGTGGCGTGACGATATGGGGCTGGATACTTTATTCGAGACCGTTTAGCGGAAATGGATCCGTTTATCTGCTCGGCATTTCGGGCGCAGCCCTTTTGGTTGCTTTACTCTTTGGGATTCCCTGTTTATTTCGCTTCCTACCGGAGAGAAGACGTCTCCTTGCTCTTTGCAACACGTTGAAGAACATTTCCTGCCCTGATTGCAGAGAGCCCTTTGATCCGATTTCGGTTGAGTTCTCTGCTTTCGAAGCTGCGCCCTTTTGCAGCGGCGATCCAGAGAACGAGGACCTTCGCGCAAGATGGATGGTCCAATGCCCAAAATGCGGTGCATGGAATGGCTTTGGTGACGACGGCGAACTGATCCAAGGTGGCGTAATCCCAGTCCCCAAGCACCGGTAGCGCCCATTGAAATGACCCGAGTGCCGGACAAGCGCACATGATGATACAGAACGCCGTCATTTTTCTGGAAGAGTTTACCGGGAAGGAGAAGGAGGTGCTTGTATCCTGGATTGAGTCTATAGCCGAGCCTCAACTTTTCACCTTCAAGGAAAAGAGAAAATATTTTCTGGCTCAAGGGGATTACATCTTTCGCGTTGAAGATGTCAACCGCTTTGGGTTGAAAGGCTCTCAACACGCGGGCAATTTTGGTGCTTGGTTCAGAGCCGTTAAGTACGAGTTTGACGAAAGTTACGCGAAAGTTCTCAGCGATAAGCTGGGGCCGAAATACCAAACAGTCCTTTGTTTTACGATAGCACTTCCCGTGGATGATCGGCCTCCAAATCTATTTTTTGCCCTGCTACTTGAGTTAACCCGAATGTTTCGCGGCCCGATTATGGTAACCTTCGATTTGTCCACCGAGGACACTGAAATGCTAAAGAATAGCTTTCCCGGTTACATTACAGCGATCAACCGGCAGGTCGATAGCTCTGCGGCACCGGGGGCAAACCACATAGTCAGCGAGGAATTTATTAAGGCTTATACTCACAAACTATGAGTGGCTACTAAAAATTCCACTGGTTGCTCGTGCGAGGGCATGATTCACACAATCTTCCGTGCGCCCTACCCCATCCCTTCTCTGTGCTCTCTGTGTTCTCTGTGGTGAAATGTTTTTCGGTCAACCGTGCACCGCCGCGAAGAAGTTCTTGTAGATCAGATTCTCGTTGTAGACCCAGTAATAGAACGTGCTGCCCATGATCGCGTGGGAGATCGCGATCGGCCAGACCAGCCGGTCGCGGTGGTAGCTGTAGCTCCACACCGCGCCGCCGATCGTCGTCACGAACGCCACGCCCAGTTCGGGCAGGTGCGCCGCGCCGTAGAACAATCCGCAGATAATCGACAGTGTCAGCGGGCCCGCGAACGGCAGCAGCCCGCGCAGGCGGCCCAGCAGGTAGAACTGGAAGAGCGTCTGCTGCGCGAGCGCCCACGGCACGTACAGCACCAGCGCCAGGAAGAAGTGCGGGTGGAAGAGCCGGTGCGCGATCGCCCACGCCACCGCCATCGCGGAGTCCTCGCCGCCCGCCTGCACGTGGTCGTGCCACGCGCTGCCCGCGCCGAAGATCCCCATCGCGATCACCGACGGCACGGTGAAGAGCGTCATGTTCCAGACGCAGCGGCGGATGCGCACGAACTGCATCGAGGCCGGCGGCCCCCAGATGCGCTCGCGCGTGTCCTTCGCCACCAGCCCGATCACGCCCATCGCCACCAGCGACAGGCCCACGTCCACGCCCAGCGGCCGGTTGGGGAAGACCGTCAGGTACAGGCCGGTCAGCCCCGAGAGCACCGCGAGTTCAAGCGCGATCCGCCGCCGCATCGGCAGGGTCGGGTGCGCCAGCCCGTTGGGATAGAAACGCTCGGACACCGCCGGCCCTCATGCGTACGCGATTGGCTTTGAAGCAAGACTGGGCATTATCGAGCGTGTTGGAGCGGAAGTAAACGCCTAACGGCAGGGGCATGTGGTGAGCGGCCAGTGGCGAGACATTTTAGATCTTAGACTTTTGGATTGAGCCCTCCGGGGAAATGCGATCAGCCTCGCATTCCAATCATTCGTCATTGACCTTCATCCTTCATTGCTTTGCTCGCCCCTCGCCCCTCGCCCCTCGCCCCTGCCGCGCTCCGTTCTTGTAAGTCTCGGAAATGCGGCAAATGGTGCAGCACGACGTGCTCACCTAACGGATGTTTAACCTACTTCGTGCAATGTAACATCCTGCACGACGGGCACCCAATATATGGCAATGAGTTGCAGAAATAATCGCAAGAATGTTCGTCGACGAACATTTTCGCATAATTGCGATTTCGCGAGGGCGCTGTGCAGCGCACTTACGCGAGTTTGTCGCCGGCTAATCGCTTGTCGAAGGTCCACTGGTAGCGCGGACCGCCCAGCCGCCGCAGCAGGCCGATCTGCCCGCTGTGGTAGGTCCAATGCCAGACCATGTGCATCAAGACGCCGCGGACCGAGATCGGCCCGCGCCCGCTGGGGCGTTCGGCGTCGATGTCCTCGAGTTTGCTCACGATGGGAATCGTCACTTCGTCGCGCACGCGCCGGATCAACGCGATCAGCGCCTGCGCGTCGCTGCCGCCGGCGGGCTTGCCGTGCAGTTCGCCGTCACCGCCGTGCTGGCCGGGCTCGAAGGCGGCCTTGAGATCCGCGGGCAGTTCGATGCCGGCGGCCTTCGTCACCCAGCCGGCCTCCGCCGAAGCCATGTGCACGCACAGCGTGGCGATGGAGTTCCCGCCGTTGTCGGGCACGAAGTCGAGCGCCTGCGGGGAGAGATCCTTCACGATGTCGATGCAGCGTTCGCGCAGTTCGTCCAGGCACGCGGCCAGGTAGGCGGCGTCGCGATTCTTGAAGCCGGGCAGCGGCGCGAAGTCGTACTTGCGCGGGCGCCCCTGGCGGGCATCGGGCGGGGCCATGGCGATTCCTTTCAGGAAGCTATCGGCTTTCGGCGGTCAGCTTTCAGCTCGAACAAGGTGCTGCCGCGCGTCACCAATCCGAAGTCCGCAATGAGATCACTCGACGCCGAACTTCTGGAGCTTGCGGTACAGCGTCTTCAAGCCAATGCCGAGCTGCTTCGAGGCGATGGTCTTGTTGCGCCCGCACTTGTCGTAGACGGCGGTGATGAACTTCTTCTCGACCTCATCCATCGGCATGTCGAGGGTCATCATCAAGGCGTCGGCGGGCGCGGCCTCGCCCGCGCTGCGCGCGCCGCTGGCCGGCACGGGCGCGCCGGCGCCGGCCAGCACTTCCTCGGGCAGCGCGGCGGGCTGGATGACGTCCTCGCGCGAGAGCAGGCAGGCGTGCTCGACGGCGTTCTTCAGTTCGCGCACGTTGCCGGGCCAGCGGTAGCGCTTGAGCAGCACAAGGCAATCGTCGCTGAAAGTCTTGGGCGCGGGCAGGTTTTCCTGGATCGCGTGGCCGCGCAGGAAATGCGGCACCAGCACGTCGATGTCTTCCCTGCGTTCGCGCAGCGGCGGGATCGCGATCTGGATCACGTTGATGCGGAAGTACAGGTCCTCGCGGAAGGTCTTCTCCGCCATGGCCTGCTTCAGGTCGCGGTTGGTGGCGCAGATCAGGCGCACGTCGGTGCGGATGGTCTCCGCGCCGCCGACGCGCTCGAAGATCTGCTCCTGCAGCACGCGCAGCAGCTTGACCTGGACCTCGGGCGGGCATTCGGCGATCTCGTCGAGGAACATCGTGCCGCCGTCGGCGAGTTCGAAGCGCCCCTTGCGCATGCGGTGCGCGCTGGTGAACGCCCCGCGTTCGTGCCCGAAGAGTTCGCTCTCCAGCAGGTCGCGCGGCAGCGCGGCGACGTTGACCTTCACGAAGGGCTTGCCCGCGCGGTCGCTGGCGGCCTGGATCGCGCCGGCGACGACTTCCTTGCCGACGCCGGACTCGCCGGTCAGCAGCACCGTCGCGTGCGTGGGACCGATCTGGCGGACCTTCTCCTTGATCGCCTGGATCGCGGGCGATACGCCGATGACCTCGCTGTCGCCGCGGCGGCGCGTGACGAGTTCCTGCTCGAGTTCCGCGCGTTCGAGCTGCATCTGGCGCCAGCGCATGGAGGACTCGATCTCCGCGCGCATGCGGTGCAGGTCGATGGGCTTGGCGAGGTAGTTGAAGGCGCCCTTCTTCATCGCCTGAACGGCGGTCTCTTCGCTGCCGTGCCCGGTGACGAGGATGACGGGGGTGCCGGGGCTGAGGCGCTTGGCTTCCTCGAGCAGCGCCATGCCGTCGCCGTCGGGCAGGCGCAGGTCGGTGATGACGAGGTCGAACTCCTCTTCACGCAGCTTCTCGCGCGCGGCGCCGGCGCTGGCCACCGACGTGACGCGGCAGCCTTCGCCTTCCACGATGCCGGAGAGCGTGACGCGGGTGGTCTCGTGGTCCTCGATCAGGAGGACGGTGCGATCTTTCTTGGTCGGCATCGCCATGGCATCCGTATGGTAATCACTCGCCGGAAGCCTTCAAAGCGCCGATTTTTGTCTAGGAACACCTAACAGAATACCCCGCGGCATGCGCGGCGATGAGACTGGCTAAATGGGTAGTCATTAGGATGGATGCCATGACAAAATCAATCCAGCAAGGCACTCATGCCGGCCTTCACCGAATACCTCTCGCCGCCCCGCGGGAGGGCCGGGATTCATTCTGTTAGGCGTTCTAAATGACCCGGTGTCGTGGCACAGTAGCGGAATGTTTCGAAAGGCTTTAGCGGATTACTCGTTGTATTCGAGGATCTTGCTCTTGGGCAGGCTGATGGTGAAGATGGCGCCCTTGCCGGGGTGGTTGTCGAGCGTCAGGTCGCCGCCGTGCTCGTGTACGATGCGTCGCGCGATCGAGAGGCCCAGGCCGGTGCCGTGTTCCTTGGTGGACTCGAAGGGCTTGAAGATCTCCTCTTCCTTGCCCGCAACAACGCCGCCGCCGTTGTCCTCGACGCAGACGCTGACGCGTTCGTCGTCCTCGCGCGTGCGCAGCGTAATGGTGCCGTGTTCGCCGATCTGCTCGACGGCGTTCTTGAGCAGGTTCAGCAGCACGCCGCGGCCGAACTGGTGCTGGTCCAGGCCCACGGGGTAAAGGCCCTTCTGGAAGTCGCTAACCACTTCGATGTGCTTGGCCTTCAGCTCGGGCTCGAGCAGTTCCAGCACCTGCGCGATCAGTTCGTTCAGGTCGGTGGCCAGCAGCTGCATCTTGGGCGGGCGGGCGAAGGCGAGAAACTCGGTAAGCAGGTTCTGGAGGCCTTCCATTTCGCGGTCGATCAGCGCCACGCGCCGCGCGAAGGCCTCGCGTTTCTCGGGCGCCACGTACGCGAGGTCTTCCTTGAGCAACTCGAGGTTGAGCTTCATCGCGTTGAGCGGACTGCGCATCTCGTGCGCAAGGCCCGTCGCCAGAGTGCCGATGTAAGCGAGACGGCGCGCGCGCTCTTCCTGGCCTTCATTCTCGTCCTTGCGCTTCTTGGCCGCCATGGGGGCCCCCGGATTGCGTTCGGGGCGATTCTAACCCCGCCGTTCGCGGATTCAAAGCGGCGCTGTCAAGGAGGTTAGGAGCCCGAATCACCCAGGAAGATTAGAGTCGAAATTTCTGCAACCGGATTCTATACTCCAAGCCACTTCTTCGCGTTGCACCAGGAAGCCTGGACGGTGGTTCGGCGGGCCTTTTATCCGCCGGTAATTCCCGTTGTGGGATCTCGAATGCCTTACAAGCGCTATACGGCCAACGTGCTTATCGTCGCCGTCGCCGGTCTTTTCCTGATCGACGGGCTGCCGGTCTTTGGCGAGGCGCACCTGGCCGCGAAGCGCGCCGTTCACCCGGTGCTCTGCCGGGCCGGCCTGTGGCAGGGCAGCTGGCAGCTGTTCGCGCCCGAGCCGCAGAAGTCCACCACGCGCCTGAGCGCCCGCATCGACTACGAGGGCGGCCGCAGCACCTACTGGCGTTCGCCGGACTGGTCGAAGATGTCTCCCGCCGAACGCTTCGGCACCTTCCGCATGCAGGAGTACGTCGACTACCTGGGCGACCGCGCCAACGCCGCCGCCTGGCCCGCGCTGGCCAACTACCTTGCGCGCAACGTGCGGCATCCGATGGACCCGCAGGCCCGCGCGCTGAAGGTCACGATCAGCGCCGAGTACGCCCGCACGCCGCCGCCGGCCGACGACGAAGCCCAGGCGCCGCCGGGGCCTGCCGCATTCGACCGCTTCGAGACGCTTTGCGTACGAGGCTACGCGAAGTGACTGGCGAACGCGGATGGACGTCCTGTGCCTTCGACGCATGGAACCGCTTCTTCCACACGCCCGTGGATCCTTCCGTGTGCGGGCTCTTCCGCATCGGATACGCGTCGCTGTTGCTGGTAAACATGCTGGTGCTGCTGCCCGAGCCGACGCAGTGGTTCGGCGAGGACGGCGTGCTGCCGCTGGGCGCCGCACAAGCGGTGATCGACCGCAACCGGTGGACGGTCTTCCAGTGGCTTCCCAAGAGCGACGGCGTGGTGTGGGCCTGCTACCTGGTCTTCCTCGCGCAGATCGTCGGATTGGGCCTGGGTTTCTTCTCGCGCTTCAACGCCGTCTGCGTATTCCTCTGGCTGGTCTCCTACCAGCACCGCAACCGGCTGCTGTTCGACGGCGAGGACAACGTTTTCCGCCTGATGGGCTTCTTCCTGATCTTCCTCCCGCTGGGCAAGGCCTACGCACTCGACGCCGCGCGCCGCGTGAAGCGCGGGCTGGCGCAGCATCCGCCCGCGCCCGAGCCCGCCTGGGCGATGCGGCTGGTGCAGCTGCAGATGTGCCTCATCTTCATCTCGACGGCGCTGGAGAAACTGCGCGGCGCCGAGTGGCTCGACGGGTCGGCCGTCTACTACGTCACGCGGCTGGACGTGTACCGCTTCGGACCGCTGCCCAACGGCTTCCTGACTTCGACGTGGGCGATGAAGGCGGCGACCTGGGGCGTGCTCGCGGTGGAATGCAGCGTGCCCGTCGCGGTCTGGATTCCAAAAACGAGGCGCTTGGCCCTGGGCGTGGCGATCGCCATGCACCTGGCCATGGCCTACGCGATGAATCTCTTCCTCTTCCAGTGGGTCATGATGCTGGGCTGGCTCACGTTCCTGCGGCCGGACGAGGCCCACGCCATCGGCGCGTGGCTGCGGCGGCAACTCGATAAGGTAGCCGGCCGCAAACCCGGACTGGCTAGCGCGCCGGATCCTTGAACGCGGCGAGTGCAGCGCAACGAAGTGCAGGGCAAAAAGACCCGCAACCCTACGCATCATGTTTATGATTTATGGAGCAGGCGTGGGTGCAGCCGAAGAGCTTCGAGATCACCAGGCGGCGGCGCGCGACGAAGCGGTAGAGAATCCCCGCCACCCACAGCGCCCCTGGAATCCACAGCACCAGCCACAGCGGCCACAGCAGCGGAAGTTTCCCGGCGATGCGCCGCACCGCGCGCGGTCCTGCGAAGACGCGGCCGTCGCTCGCAACGACGTGCATCGCCGTCTGCAGCGATTCCGGCGTCACCTCTGGCGCGCGCTTTCCGATCTCCGCGGCTTCGGGTTCGGTGCGCCCCACGAAGCGGAGTTTGCCGCGGCCATCGCGGCGCTTCAGGAAGCGCATCTGCGCGCTGCACATCGGACACTGGTCGTCGTACAGCACGACGTCGGGTGCGGAAGCGGGTTCGTTCACAAAACCAGTATCTCCCGCTTCCGGGCGGTATCAAGAAGCCCGGCACTCGGGGATTTACCTCCGCACGCGGCATGGTAGGCTATTCTCCGCGTCCATCTCTTGGAGAGTCCTCCATGCTGCGCCGCCGATATACCTTGCCGGTTCTGCTGTGCGCCCTGGCCACCCTGGCCGCAGGTGCGCGCGGCTTCGCCCTAGACCACACCACGGACACGCTCGAGACCGTGAAGAAGAACCTCGAGGAGAAGAAGGCGGTCCTCGTCGACGTACGCGAGCAGGGAGAATGGGACGCCGGACACCTGGCCGGCGCGCGGCATGTGCCGTTGAGCAAGCTCGAAGCCGACGGAGCGCCCGCCGAGCTGATCGAACTCCCTAAGGACACGATCCTCTACGGACACTGCCGCAGCGGCGGCCGCGCGCTGAAAGCCGCCGCCGTCCTGCAGAAGGCCGGCTACGACTTCCGCCCGCTGAAGCAGGGCTACGAGGACCTCGTGGCCGCCGGGTTCAAGAAGGACGACGCGAGCGCCGAGAAGAAGGCCGGCGAAGGCGAACCGGAAGAGAAGGCCAAGAGCGGCGAGGAAGAGAAGGAAAAGGAAGGCGGAGCACCGGCCGACAAGTCCGCGCTGCCGCCCTGCTGACGCTGAACAATCCCGGGGCGGTCGCCCCGGCATCCAGGCTCAGAAGTACGTCTTGACCGCCTCGACCACGTTGTAGTCGTCGTCGACGACGGGCACCCACGACCACTTCTCGAAGGCCGCGCACGGGTGGCTGACGCCGACACCCACCAGGTCGCCCACGCGCAGCGGCGCGCCGTCCGGCGTCTCCATCACCGCATGCTGGTCGTGGAGTTGCTTGATGGCGTAATCCGGACCCAGCGCTTCGGGCGCGGCGTTCGATCCCGGACGATGCCGCCGGGCGGGCACCGGCAGGCCCTTGTCGTAGGGGCAGTCGCGGCGCCCAAAGGTCAGCACCGCCGTGCGCGGCTCGGGCATCGAGGAGACGTAGCCCCACAGTTCCAGCGCGGGGCGCGGCGGCTCGCCCAGCGCCGCCAGCTCCGGCGTGCGAGTGCGCATCTGCTCGAAGTACTCGCCGTAGCGCCCCGAATCCGTCGTCAGGTAGCAGCCGCTGCGGATCACCGTCCCGTGCGGCCGGCCCAGGTCCAGGCCGCGGAAGCGCTTCCAGACCAGGTCGATCGTCGCCGTGCAGCCCGCCGAAAGCACCACCTCGCCTGCGGCGAACAGGCCTTCGTCGGCGCAGGCGCGGGCCGTCTCGATCAGGTAATCGTAGAAGGCGTTCACGCGCGGGATGTCGGCGCCGCTTGGGCCCACCAGCACGCCTTCGTAGCCTTCCACGCCGCGCAACGCCAGGCGCGGCATGGCCGCCCGGACCGCGCGCGCGACCTTTCGCGCGTCTTCGAGCGTGCGGCAGCCGGTGCGCCCACCCGGCACGCCGACCTCCAGCAGCACCTGCAGCGGGCGCCCAGGATCGTGCACCGCCGCGGCCTGGGCCAGCGCCACGACACCGGCCTCGGTATCCACCAGGCCATAGAAGTCGAACCCCGGGTCGCGCCGCAGCTCGTCCAGCACGAAGCCGATGGCATGTCGCCCGACGAGCTGGTTGGCGAAGAGCACCCGCCGCACGCCGAAGCGGCGGTAGACCTTCAGGTGGTCGGCCGTCGCGCAAGTCAGGCCCCACGCGCCGTCGTCGAGCTGCCGCGCGAAAAGCTGCGGCGCCATCGGCGTCTTGCCGTGCGGCGCGATCCGCAGTCCGCTCTTCATGAGGAATCCGCGCATCCAAGCCGCGTTGTGCGCCAAGGCGCTGCGCTTCAGCAGCAGGAGCGGAAAGGCAAGATCCTCGCGCAGCACGTTCCAGCCCTGCGCTCCGGCGGCGAGCAGGGGCACGGCCTTGGCGCCGGCGGGCATGCCTTTCTCTTCGGCGGTGAGCGCGACACGCTCGAGGGCGCTTAGGTCCATGGGCGGAAATTTCTCATGCCGGCAGCCCGGCCTGCTTCTTGATCACCCTCATGCAGCGCGGGCAGATGCCGTGGCTGATGCGCGGAACGCGTTCGCACTCCATGATGCGGGATTTGCGCGCGTAGGTCTCCAGCACGCTCCAGCGCGTGGCGGGTTCCTCGACACGCAGGCACCAGCTGCACATGCGGATCATCTGGCGGGTGTGGGTCCGTTCGGCGTCCAGAATCGGCATGCGGCGGCGTTTCTTCACGCGCAGCAGGCGGCACGCGATCTCCACACCGCCGCTCTTCCACGGCCGGATCTCCATCCGCATGTAACGCCGCAGGTCCGGGCTGTCGCAGCAGAAGGGCAAACGCACCTGCACGCCGTCCTCGCGCACGCGAGCGAAGACCTTCCGGTAGATCATCGCTGTCTCCATACCCTCGACGAATTGCCACAACGGAGAGCCGTTTACTTTGCTTCCGGCCAGTTCGGGCGCGCCGTTTTCCCTGGCGAAGTCGTCCCACGCCGCGTTGGTGGAGACAAAGCGGTCCTCGCGGTCCAGGCGGTAGACCACCGTTCCCGTGCGCGCGTGCCTTGGTGAGGACTTGCGGGTGGCAGATTGTCGTTTCGGCACAGACATGTACTCTTAATACCTCCAATCGCCTGTTGACGCTATTCCTTTGGGCTCTACTTTACCCGCCACGCGGTCGGATCCAGCCAGACGGCCCTGGCCTCGTGATCGGCGCCGCTGGGATAGGAGGCGACGAGTTTCAGCTCCTTCACGCCGCGTACATCGACGTTCCACTTGTTGTCCGCTGGCGCGGGCCGCCGCACAGGCGGAGGCGGAGCTGCAACCAGCACCGCGGCGCTTGTGGTCGGGCCGCGGCGCTGCTTCTCCTTCTGCTCCTTGCGGAACTGCTCGATCATCTCCGGCGAGTTGGCCTCGAACTCCATGGTCATCACGCCTTCGGCGCAGCCGGCGCAGAAGACGCCCTTCACCTGCTTGTGGCGCGCCTTGCCGGCCTGGATGTCCTGGTCGGTCAGGCGCTTGCCGCATTTTTCGCAGAAGAAGAACTCCATGCCGCGATGATAATAGTAAGGAGGCGCCGCGATTGCCATACGACGCAGCGCGCGCAACCGCACGCATTGCACATGTGCCGAGCCCCTAAGGGCAAGGAGGTCCGCGGTTTCGACGACACGCCCCGGCCCGTCCGACGGCCTATCCTTCCGCGCCGCGCTTTCCTGCGCCGCGCTCTGCTGCCTGCTGGCCTTGGCCGTGTGGGGGCCGCACCTGGCCGCGTCGGCCGAGTTCTGGTTCGACGACTGGCTGCATATACGCAAGGCGTATCAGAGTAATCTCTCCTTCGACTGGGCGGGGTATCTGCCCTGGAGTTCCTCGCACCGGCCGTTGGGGCACGACGCCTTCGCCGCCGCGCTGTCGCTCTTCGGCACGAACGCGCTCGCCTTCCACCGCGTCCAATGGCTGCTGCACGGACTGAACGCCGCGCTGTGCGCGCTTGCCCTGTGCGGATGGACGGGGCGGCGCTGGCCCGCACTGGCCGGCGCGGCGGTCTTCGCCTTCGGGCCGGCGGCCTTCTATCCGGTGCAATGGAGCGCCATCTGCTTCGACCTGCTCTCGGTCACGTTCCTGCTGCTCGCGCTGAACGCGCTGGTCTGGTCGCGGCGGCTGCCCGAAGGCACGCGCGCACGGGCGGTGCTGTGGTGGAGCGTACTGCCGGCGGCGTACCTGGCGGCGAAGGCCAAGGAGAGCGCGCTCGTCTTCGGGCCGATGTGCGCGCTGTGCCTGCTGCTCTTCGGGCACAGCGGCGCGTGGCTGCGCGCGAAACTCGGCAAACACGCGGACGCCGGCGAACGCGATCGCGCGCCGAAGGGCGAGTGGCTCTGGCTGGGCGCCATGGCCGCGTGGATGCTGGTCGTGGCGCTGTGCACGCACGTCACCGCGCGTGAAGCGGCGGGCCCGGACGATCCCTACGCGATGGCTTTCGAGCCAGCCGTCGCGCTGCACAGCTTCGACTACTTCCTCTCGCTCTTCGCCTGGCATCCCAATTCGGAGGGCCTCTTCGGCAGCAACGCGCTGACGCTCGTGGTGTTGCTCGCGCCGCTGGCCGCGGCGTTCGCGCTTCGCAACCGGCTGCTGGGCTTCGGATGGGCCTGGTACGTGGCGTTCCTGCTGCCGCTGGCGTTCCTGAAGAACCACTACGCGCAGTTGAATTATCCGTACCCCGCGACGATCGGCGCCGGCGCGGCGCTGGCCGGCTTGCTGGCGCAGGCACAAGACCGAATCGAAGCGCGCTACCCCAGAGAGCACCTCGCGCGCGCGGCGGTGTCCGGCTTGAGCATCGTGGTGCTGATGGCGGCGAGCATCGGGACGTCGCTGTGGCTGCGGGAAGGACAGCTTCCGCGCGACCACGTCGCACTGATGCGCAGCGGACAAGCCGTGCGCCAGGGCCTGGAGGCCGCGGTCCCGAAGCCCGCGCCCTTCAGCGAACTGGTCGTCGTGGCGCCGCCGCCGAGCGCGCTCGACCAGGACGCCAGCGCCTGCATCCAGGGCTTCTACCGCGAGTTCACCCTGGGCGCGATGGTCTACCGCACCCTCGACGAGGCCGCGCGCCACCAGCCCGCCGCACCTGAACGCACCCAATACCTCTTCTGGAACGGGCAACGCTTCGTACAGGTGCGCCCGGTTCGGACACCGGCTAATACCAGTGGAAAAGACCAGAGCGGCAGCAACTAGCCGGCGCGCCGCGCTCACTGGACAACCCCGCGACCCTGCGGGATAACGATGGCACGCCCAATCAACGAACTCGCGGAGCCCTCTGGCCCATGCCCACCATTCCCAAGACGATGCGCGCGCTGGTCAAGACCGAAGCCAAGCAGGGCCTGGAGATGCGCGAGGTCCCCGTGCCGGAGCCCGGCATCAACGACGTCCTGATCAAGATCAACAAGACCGGCGTCTGCGGCACCGACCTGCACATCTGGGAGTGGGACAAGTGGGCGCAGCGCACCATCAAGCCGCCGCTCACGGCCGGCCACGAGTTCGCCGGCAAAGTCGTCGCCGTCGGCAGCAACGTGAAGGGCTTCAAGCCCGGCGACACCGTCAGCGGCGAAGGCCACGTCGTCTGCGGCCTGTGCCGCAACTGCCTGGCCGGGCGCCGGCACCTCTGCGCGCACACCCTGGGCGTGGGCGTGCACCGCAACGGCGCCTTCGCCGATTACCTCTGCATCCCGCAGGTGAACGTCTGGGGCGCGGACCCCGACATCCCCGACGAACTGCTCGCGTTCTTCGATCCGCTGGGCAATGCGACGCACACGGCGCTGAGTTTCGATCTCGTCGGCGAGGATGTGCTGATCACCGGCGCCGGCCCCATCGGCTGCATGTGCTGCGCCATCGCGAAGCACGTCGGCGCGCGCTACATCGTGGTCACGGACTTGAGCCCCTACCGCTTGAACCTGGCGCGCAAGATGGGCGCCACCGTCGCGGTGAACCCGAAGGAAACGAAGCTCGAGGCCGTGCAAAAGGACTTAGGGATGCACGAAGGCTTCGACGTCGGCATGGAAGTCAGCGGCAGCAACGCCGCGTTCGAGTCCATGCTCGAGAACATGGCGCACGGCGGGCGCATCGCGCTGCTGGGCCTGCTGCCCAGCATGACCGGGATCGACTGGGACCAGGTCATCTTCAAGGGCCTGCTGCTGAAGGGCATCTACGGCCGCGAGATGTACGAGACCTGGTACAAGATGACCAGCATGCTGCACAGCGGCCTGAACGTGATGTCCGTCCTGACGCACCGCTTCCCCGTCGACGAGTTCCCCAAGGCCTTCGAGATCATGAAGTCGGGGCAGTGCGGGAAAGTCATTCTGGAGTGGACGTAAGTCAGCGAGAACCGGGTTTCGGATACCGGTAACCGGTTCCCGGACCCCGCAAAAGGAGTTCACTATGTACGGCAACTTCCAGGCGCATCTCCAGAACGAACTCGCCGGCATCCGCGACGCGGGGCTGTACAAGAACGAACGCCAGATCGCCGGGCGCCAGGGCCCCTGGATCACCCTCGCCGACGGCCGCAAGGTGATGAACCTCTGCGCCAACAACTACCTGGGCCTCAGCGGCGACGAACGCCTGATCGCCGCCGGCAAGCAGGCGCTCGACGAGTGGGGCTACGGGCTCAGCAGCGTGCGCTTCATCTGCGGCACGCAGACGCTGCACAAGAAGCTCGAGGCCAAGGTCAGCGAGTTCCTTGGCACCGAAGACACGATCCTGTACTCGAGCTGCTTCGACGCCAACGGCGGGCTCTTCGAGACGCTGCTGAAGGAAGAGGACGCGATCCTCAGCGACGCGCTGAACCACGCCTCGATCATCGACGGCGTGCGCCTCTGCAAGGCGCAGCGCTACCGCTACAACAACGGCGACATGAAGGACCTCGAGGCCAAGCTCAAGGAAGCCGACGCCGCGAAGGCGCGCTTCAAGCTCATCGCCACCGACGGCGTCTTCAGCATGGACGGCATCATCGCGCCGCTGGACGGCGTCTGCGACCTCGCCGACAAGTACAACGCGCTCGTGATGGTCGACGACAGCCACGCCGTGGGGTTCATGGGCAAGAGCGGCCGCGGCAGCCACGAATACCGTGGCGTGATGGGCCGCGTCGACATCCTGACCGGCACCTTCGGCAAGGCCCTGGGCGGCGCCAGCGGCGGCTATACGTCGGGGCGCAAGGAGATCGTCGAGCTGCTGCGCCAGCGCAGCCGCCCGTACCTGTTCAGCAACACGCTGCCGCCCGCCGTCGCGGCGACCTCGCTGAAGGCGCTCGAACTGCTCGCCGGCAACACCGCGCTGCGCGACAAGCTCGAGAAGCTGACCAGGATCTTCCGCGCAGGCATGACGAAGGCGGGTTTCAACATCGTCCCCGGCGAGCACCCCATCATCCCGATCATGCTCGGCGACGCGAAGCTGGCCGGCGCGATGGCCGAACAGCTGCTGGGCGAAGGCATCTACGTGATCGGCTTCAGCTTCCCGGTGGTGCCGAAGGGCCAGGCGCGCATCCGCGTGCAGATCAGCGCCGCGATGGAGGAGAAGGACCTCGCCTTCGCGTTGGAAAAGTTCACGAAGGTCGGCAAGGCGCTGGGCGTGGTGAAGTAGCTTCTCACCGCCCTTCGGGATACTGGAGTTTGCGCGCGGCCCACTCGGCGGCAGCGCGGGCCGATGCCCCCGACTTCGTGCCGATGGGCGGGTCGAACTCGGCGCTGTGCGCAAGCTCCTCGCCGTCTTCGACGTCAACGACCGACCACCACCAGCCCTCGTTGGGATCGTTCGGCACGCGTTCGGCGCGCAACTCCAGCCCGTGCCACTCGGCCGAACAGGCGCGCTCCAGGTCGCCGGTCCACGGAATCGGCTGCTCGCTACTCACCTTTCGCCTATCTCCCCTCGCCCCTGCTTTTTCACGCCGGTTCCAGCACCTGCAGGCTCAGGCCCTTCACCATCGGCCCGGTCTCCTTCAGGAACGCGGCGACGGGCTCGTAGGCCAGGTGCCGCTGCAGCGCCTGGGTGCTCTCCCACTTCTCGATTACGGTCACGCCGTCGGCGCGCAGCGGGTTCTGCACCGGAATGCCCGAGGCGACGTCCACTGCCGCGCCGTACTCGATGCAGCCCTTCTCCTTGTGCACCAGCGGCGCCAGCTTCGCGAAGGCCTTCAGGAATTCGTCGCGCTGGCCCGGCTTCAAGTCGAAGGTGGCGATCACGTGGATCATGCAGTGCTCCTTTAAGGTTGCGGATTCAGCGTCCAGAAGCCCCAGTTCAGGTACGACGCGAAACTGACCCAGATCCAGTACGGCACGAACAGCCACCCGCCTCGCGTCACGCGCAGCAGCGTTACGGTGCAGGCGCCCACCGCCAACCACAGCGCGGCGATGTCCACCAGCGCCCAGCCGATGCAGTGCGCTCCGAAGAAGAGCGGCGACCACGCGGCGTTGAAGATCCACTGCGCGAACCAGAAGCCAAGCGCTACGCGCGCGCGGCGCCGCGCGTCTTCGCCTCCGGCATCGCCCGCGCGCAGGGCCAGCCACGCGGCCACGCCCATCGCCGCGTAGAGCACCGTCCAGACCGGCCCGAAGACCCAGCCCGGCGGCGTGCCGTCGGGGCGAACCAGGTTCGCGTACCAGTCGCCCGGCGCGCCGGGCTGCGGACCCACAAAGGCGCCCGCCGCGGCCGCGCCGTACGCGAGCGCCAGGAAGCCCAGCAACGCACCGAGTCTCTTCGATGCGGCCGCCTTCTGCACGGGCTCGGCTTCGTCTTGGCGCATGGTCCGCTTCAGCGTAGCATGAGTGCGCCGCAATTCGAGCATTCCGGGGGCCTTCGCCATGGCACGCTTCGTCACCGCCGGCACATTCCACTTCCGCCCCAAGGCGCCGAAGAAGGGCCCGGGTTCGCACGAGGCCGTCGTCAAGGAATTGGCCGCGCGGCTGGATACCCTTCGCGGGCGCGGGCTGGACCTGCTGGTGACGTGCGAGACCATCGAGTCGTACGGACAGAGAATCGAACACGCCGAGTCCTTCGATGCGCCGGGCCCGTACCTGGAATGCTACCGTTCCTTCGCGCGCGCCGAAGGATGCACCGTGGCCGGCAGCGTGAAGTTGAAGGAAAACGGCCGCGTATACAACTCGATCGCCTACGTCGGCCCGCAGGGCGAGTTCCTGGGCGCGTACCACAAGGTCAACACGACGGTCTACGAGGTCGCCGACGGGCTGGCGCCGGGCAGCGGGCCGGTGGTCGTCGAGACGCCCGCCGGGCGGTTGGGCGGCGTCATCTGCTTCGATCTGAACTTCGAAGCGATACGCAAAGGGTACGAGACCCTGCGCCCCGACATTCTCACCTTCGCCAGCGCGTACCATGGCGGACTGATGCAGCCGTTCTGGGCGTACGCGTGCCGCAGCTTCTTCGTCTCGTCGCTGCCGATGGAAGGCGCGGGCGTGCTCGATCCGTGCGGCCTGCCGGTGACGCTGACGAACAACTACATCGACGCCGTAACCGCGCGCATCAACCTCGACCGCGCGATGGTGCACCTGGACTACAACCACGAGAAGTTCGCCGATATCCGCGCGCGGTACGGCAACGGCGTGCGCATCGAGGTCCCGCCGCACATCGGCGTCGCGGTGCTCTATGCCGACGGCGAGTGCCTGAGCGCCACCGAGATCGTGAAGGAGTTCAAGCTCGAGTTGCTCGACGAATACTTCGAGCGAAGCCTGACGACGAACGAGAAGGCACGGAAGTAGCGGCGATTCACTCGACCTTGTCGCGGTCGACGTCCGGCCACAGTTCCAGCAGGTGCGCGGCCAGCTTCTCGTTGGTGGGTCCGTAGCCCTTCCCGTACATGAACTGCTCCAGCGCCTCGCCGAAGGCCATGGCGCTCTTGTAGCGCTGCGCGGGGTCCTTCTCGAGCGCCTTCATCGTGATCGCGACCAGTTCGTCGGGCAGGTCGTCGACGATCTTGCGCGGGTCGCGGATGCGGTAGTTGTTCATCAGCTTCAGCAGCTCGTCGCGCGTGCGCGGCGTGTAGACGCGCGTGCCGGTCAGCAGTTCGTACAGGATCAGGCCCAGCGAGAAGATGTCGCTGCGGGCGTCGGTGGGCTTCGCGGCGGCCTGTTCGGGCGACATGTACGGGAACTTGCCCATGATGACCTTCGTCTCGTCGGGCATGTTCATCGTCAGGGCCTTGGCGATGCCGAAGTCGGTCAGCTTCACCGCGCCGCGGAAGTCCATCATGATGTTGCTGGGCGTCACGTCGCGGTGGACAAGGCCGAGAGGCCGGCCCGAGCGGTCGCGCTTGCCGTGCGCGTAGTCGAGCCCGCGGCAGACGCGGCTGACGATGAACGCCGACATGTCCGCCGGCGGGCGCGCCTTGCGCTCGCGGAAGAGGTGCAGGTACTGGCTCAGCGACTTCGCGTGCAGGAATTCCATCACGACGAAGTAGCGGTCCTTGTAGCGCGCCAGGTTGTAGACCTGCGCGATGTTGATGTGCACAAGGTCCGCGACGAGCTTGGCCTCGTCGACGAACATCTGCAGCGCCTTGGGATCGGCCAGGCGGTCGGAGCGGATGATCTTGATGGCGACGGTCTTGGCGAAGCCGGCATCGCCCAGCTGCTCGCCCAGAAAGACGCTGCCCATCCCGCCGTCGGCGATCTTGCGCAGCACCCGCAGGCGCGTGCCGTATTTGAACTCGCGCGAGCCCGGCGGCGGCTTGGGGGCCTCGGGCGGCAGCGTCGCGTCGGGGTCGGGGCCGTCGTCCGCTTCCAGAGCTTCGAGCGCTTCCAGGCCCTCGCCGGGTCCGCCGTCCGGCTCCTGGCCGTCGTCCTCGGTGGGTTCGGCGGCTTCCAGCGGATCGATCTCGGTGGCGCCGTCGAGGCGGCGGCCGCGCTCGGCCAGGGCGGCGTCGGCCGCGCGCAGGGCCTCGGAATCGGTGGGGTAATAGCCCTTGTCCGGCTCGGGCGGCGTCTGGGTCGCCGGGCGGGGCGCGGAGGTGGCGGGCGATTTCACGCCGCGGCGGTGTTTGCGAACGAACTTGCGGGCCATGCCAACATTCTGCCGCATGTCCGCGGGGCGTCCAGTGGCGGGAACGCGGCTTGTGCCGTTTTGCGGGAGGCGCGGCGCTTGCGCGTTATCTCACGCCGAGAATGACCTCGTTAAGGAGCTGGTCGAGGCGCTCGTAGGGGAGCTTGCGGCCGGCCAGGGCGTCAGCGTCGAGCTTCGCGTCCTTAAGCTTCTTCGCATTCTCGCTGCTGTAGCTCCGGCTGAGTTTCTCGAGCTTGGCGTCGCCGCGGTTGATCTCCTTCAGGATCGCGGCGATCTCCTTGTCCTCGTCGATGCGCCTGGCCTTCTCCTTCAGCACCAGATAGGTCCGCATGCAGCCGCGCGCGAAGTCCCACACGCCCTCGGCGTCCTCGGTGCGGTAGGCGTGCGCGTCGAAGTGGCGCGGACCGGCGTAGCCGCTGCGCTCGATCAGCCGCACGAGCATCAGCGTGCCTTTCAGGTCCTCGCTGCCGAAGCGCAGGTCCTGGTCGAAGCGGCCCATCTTCTGGCCGTTGAGGTCGATGTGGAAGAGTTTGCCGGCCTCGATGGCCTGCGCGACGTGGTGCGTGAAGTTCAGCCCGGCCATGGTCTCGTGGGCGTACTCGGGGTTGACGCCGACCATCTCGCGGTGCTCCAGCGTCTCGATGAACGCGAGCATGTTGCCGGTGGTGGCGAGGAAGATGTCGCCGCGCGGCTCGTTGGGCTTGGCCTCGAGCGCGAAGGTGAGGTCGTACTTCTGGTCCTTCACGTACTGGGTCAGGAAGTTCATCGCCTCGCGCATGCGCTTCATGCACTCGATGGGGTCCTTGGCCAGGTCCACCTCGGCGCCCTCGCGCCCGCCCCAGAACACATAGATCTTGGCGCCCAGCTCCACCCCCAGGTCGATGGCATGCATCGTCTTCTGCAGCGCGAAGGCGCGCACCGCGGCGTCGTTGCTGGTGAACGCGCCGTCCTTGAAGACCGGATGCGAGAAGAGGTTCGTCGTGGCCATGCTGCAGACGATGCCGGTGTCCTTCATGGCCTTCTTCGCGTTCTTGACGATCTTGTCGCGCTCGGAAGCCGACTCGCCGAAGGGAATCAGATCGTTGTCGTGGAAGTTGAAGCCCCACGCGCCGATCTCGGCCATCTTGCGGATGTTGGCGATGGGGTCCAGCGCGGGGCGCGTGGCCTCGCCGAAGGGGTCGCGCCCCGGGTTGGCCGTGGTCCAGAGTCCGAAGGTGAACTTGTGTTGGGGTTTGGGCGCATAGGCGTCGGCCATGGCGAGGCCTCCTTTATAGTGCGGCGGCAACCGGCGTTCTTCGCGATGCCGGCATCATCGCACTCGCAGGCGCGGGTGCAAGTCAACGCGGGGGGAGGCCTATCCGGAAGCGCAGGGGATTCGGCGGACGGGCCTACTCGAACGGACCGTTCTCGACGCTGCGCAACACGACCTCGCACGGCCCGATGGGCAGCTCGGTGGTCATCTTCAGCGGCACGCCGGTGGTTTCGTCGAGCCACAGGTGGATCGCGTCTTTGCGCTGGAAGAGCCCGGAAAAGCCGCAGTCGACCTTCGCCTCCAGGCACCAGCGCGCGCCTTCCAGAGCCGGCACCGTGATCTGCTCGCGCCCGATCAACTCCAGGTGCGTGTCCCACACGCGGCGTTCGGTGCAGATCGGCAGCACGACCTCCAGCTCCTTGCTGCGCGCCTGCTGCTCGGCCTCGTCGATGCGCCCGGCCTCGCGGTCCTCGCGCAAGCGCTCCCGCGCCGCCCAGCGCCCCTTCAGGTCCATCGCGCGCAGGTAGTACAACGCCGCCAGCGGGTCCAGCACCCGGCCGTACAGCGGGATACGCGTCGTGCGCCATGCCGCGGGCTCGTCGCGGTCGGCCGCTGCGCCGGGGTCGATGCGCGGGCGCGGCCGCTCGTAATCGGCCACCTGCGAACCCAGCGTGTAGTCGAACTTGATGCGCTCCTCGCTGTAGAACGGTCCCTCCTGGCAACGCAGGTAGAACTGCCGCGAGAACCCGCCCTTCACATCGATGACCGTCTTGGCCTTGTGCTTGACCGGGTAGATGGTCGAGACCACCGGGTTGGACTCGGTGACCATGCGCGCGAACCAGCATTCGGGGCCCTTGTTGAAGGGCTCATGGCGGTGCACCGTCAGCCGGCTGGTTCCCGCGGGCACGCCGTTCCAGCGCACCTCGTACTCGAGCGTCTCTTCCTCGTAGTCCTTGGCCAGCGCGTAGACGTCCACGCGGCCGTTGCAGCGCCGCACCTCGTAGGTGGCGCCGTTCGCCCCGCCGCGCACGCGCCAGCGCCCGGCTTCCTCCAGCGCCACGACCTTGCCCGCGCCTTCCTCGTGGTCGAAGGCCAGGCCCTGCTTCTCGAGCACCTGGCGCGCGTGCTTCGCGTTGGCCTGTTCGAGGGTCTTCAGCAGCGCCTCGGCGGTCTCGCCCTCGAGTTGCAGCCGCAGCTGGGCGTTCTGTTTCAGCGGCAGCGCGGCCTCGGGCAGGTCCGCATGCATGCGCGCCTTGGCCGTGCCTGCCACGGTGGCCGCGCCACCGTTGGACGCCGCGCCGGGTTCCGGTCCGTCATCCTCCTGGGCGAAGGCCGCCGGGACCGCCGCGCCCGCCAGCACCGCAATCGCGGCAGCGAGCAGCACGGCAGAGGCGGCACGGTTGGGCATCGCGGTCCTTTGATGGGGTTCCAGGCTGGCAATCAGACGCGTGTGGAAGGCCACCACTTTAGGATTCGGAGGACTTTGAATCAAGGAAGCTGGCTGCTCGATTGCTGCAGATGTGCAGGACCGGAAACCTAATCGTAACCCCTTGTTTGAGCGCTGGTTAGAAGCAGGCTCGCGGCCCGGCCAGGGACCTAAAGTACGCGGATTTGGCGCGCAATGGGGCAGCAACGACGGGCGCCGCCCGTCATATGTGGGCCAGACCGGGGGGCGTGTTCGTCTTAAGCTTACCACGCTCTCCCAACGAGAAGGCAGGCGTTCAAAGCAGACCAGGTCTTGGAAAGGATTCGAGGCATGCGTTTCGAGGCTCACGGCGGTTCCTACTTCCGCATCGGGCTGCTGGCGGCGGCCAGCGCGCTGTACCTGCTCGCTCCGGCCGCGGCCGCGCAGGGCGCGGAGGACCCCGCGCCGGCGGGCGACCCGCCGGCCGAAGCCAAGGGCGAAGAAGGCCAGCCGGCCAAGCCGCTGGTCGAGGAGAGCGGCAACGGCGAGGACCTCAGCCGCCCGGTCACGATCGTGGTGGCGAACGAGCCGTTCACGGGGTACCTGATTCCGCCGCCGACGTCGCTGAAGTTCAACTTCAAGCTGTCGGAGACCGGCGACGTGCTGAACTTCACGTGGAGTTCGCTGGCGCCGTCGGAGCAGAAGCGCGTGCAGAAGATGTTCGGGATGGACGTCGACGACGGGAAGCTGAAGTGGGGCAAGACGGTGCCGTGCGTGCTGCTGAAGCTGAAGAGCAAGAAGACGGTGTGGGGCGCCGAACTGCGCGACCGCGCGCTGCCGGGCTACCGCTGCCTGAAGAACGCCACGCAGGTGATGCAGATTCCCAAGATGGACATCGAGGAAGAGCGCAAGGTCGAGCGGCGCGAGAGCGAGCTGTACAGCGCGTTGGAACGCTACGACCTGATGCTGCTGGAGAAGCCCCCGGCCGTGGACGACGCGCAGGCGCACTACGAGTTCGCCAAGGAGACCAGCAACATGGGCCTGTACGACAAGGCCCTGGACCACTACGACATGGCCGCGACGATTGACAGCCGCATTAAGGAGCGCACCGAGGAGTTCCGCAAGGAGCTGGTGCTGCGCTACGCCGACCAGCAGGCCGAGAAGGTGTACCTGGAGATCGTCCGCGACATCAACAACGAGGACTACGCCAGCGCACTGGACAAGATCGACCTGGTGAAGCGCAACTTCCCCAACAGCGAGTACTACACGAAGGTGGACGGCCTGGTCAGCAACGTCGAGAAGAAGGCCAACATCTCCTTCCAGAAGAAGGTCATCTTCATGTACTACACGCTCTTCAACGACCTGATCCAGGTCAAGCTGGGCAAGAAGGTCCGCGTCGACGAAAAGGGCCGGCCCGTGCCCAGCATCCCCGGCAAGCTGATCACCACCAAGTTCGGCCACTTCTTCCGCGGCGAACTGGTGAGCCAGGATCCCGCCAAGACCGTCATCGCCCTGGGCGGCACCAACTACGAGATCGACGCCAAGGACATCCTCTCCGTCCAGGACATCGACCTCAGCAAGTCCTTCTCCTCCAAGACGCCGACCTTCGCGGAACTGAAGGCCTACGTCACCGACAAGGCCGGCGGCCTGGGCAAGGACATCATCACCACCATCGCACAGAAACTGCGCGTCGAGGAACAGCGCGTCACCGACGTCTGGGAAGGCCGCTTCAACCGCACGGCCAAGTACGTCAACGGGCAGATGGAGAAATCGCCCATCTACACCTCGCTCCACAAGGCTTTCTACGGCAAGGGCGCCTGGCTGCGCGACGGCGTGCAGCTGATGAATGCCCCCAACCAGGGCACCAGCCGCAACACCGGCCGCAACTCCGGCCGCAGCGGCAACACCAGCCGCAGCTCCGGCGGCGGCACCACGCAAACCGACGGCGAACAGTCCGCCTCCGTCAACCCCGAGACCTCCGACGACCCCGAGGTCTGGTGGGGCGTCCAGCAGCCCGACGTCAGGCTGCACACCCTGCGTGCCATGGGCGCCGAGAAGCTCTTCCGCATCAAGGAGCCCGTCACCGGCAAACCCTGCCCCTCCTGCGGCGCCAAGGGGGTGATCGAGGTCTGGGACGCCTTCGGCACCCGCAAATGGGAACGCTGCCCCACCTGCCGCGGCCTGTGCATCCTGCCTGAAATCTTCTATGAGTAGTTGAATTTGAGAGTTATGGGATTTAGTTTGAACGGAACCAGCCCGCAATTCGTTGGTCAAATGCATAGGTTGGGTCGTCCTGCATTTAGGGGGGAGAACCTGTCACTGCAACTCGGGAGGTGCACGATGTTCCTAAAGGACTTCGGCTCGATTCGGCTCCAACGCACCTTGTGTGGTCTGGTCCTGCTCGCCAGCCTGGCCCTCCTGGGCGGCTGCGGCGGCGGCAGCAGCGCCCGCAAGCCCGCCAGCGGCGGCGCCGACAGCGAGATCAAGCAGGCCCAGTCGGCCATGCAGCGCGGCGAGGGCTACATGAACACCAAGGAGTACTCGAGCGCCGTGATGGCCTTCACCGAGGCCCAGTCGGCGATCGAAAGCGGCAAGAAGAAGGCCACCGGCAACGACAAGTCCCGCCTGCTCTCCCTCGAGAACGATATCAACCGGGCGCTCGGTTCGGCCCGCAACCAGCAGATAATCGTCGATAACCAGAAGAAGAAGAACGCCGAAGCCGAAGCCCTGAAGGCCAAGATGGCCGAGATCAGCGGCAAGACCGACGCCACCAAGGTCGCCGCCAAAACCGCCCGCGCCGCCACCCCCGGCAAGACGCCCGCTCCCGCGCCGAAGGCCGAGAGCGCCGAGGAACTGAAGGCCAAGGAGGATGCCGAGGCCAAGAAGAAGGCCGAGGAAGAGGCCAAGCGCAAGGAAGCCGAAGATGCCGCGCTGAAGGCCGAAGCCGCGAAGAAGAACAACGACGAGATGGAACTCGACCCCACCGCCGGCGTGCCCAAGGACGTCGCCGCGGCCAAACAGGGCGAAGGCGAAGCGGGAGAAGCCGCGGCGGAAGGCGAAGGCGCCAAGGCCGCGGCCGCCGGCGAGGCCGTGGGCCCTTACCGCCCCGTGGGCAAGAACCCCGACCCCGTGCGCGTCGACGCCGTCCAGCGCAAGGGCAACTACGCGTTCGCCTACATCCAGCTCTTCAACAAAGACGAGAACATCGGCAAGCGCATCGGGCGCGTCGAGGTCGTCTTCAAGGACGCCGGCAACGCCGTGCTCTTCGACAGCATGGCCACCTACGACTTCAAGGACTTCAAGGCCGACCTGGCCAATCCCTTCGACAACGTCAACGGCTTCGCGGTGGGCTCCCACGAAGTCCCCGCCGGCAAGGAGCTGCGCATCGTGGCCGTCGGCGAGCACGACCAGCGCGCCAGCAAGGCCGCGAAGGCCGCCGTCACCATCATGTTCGTCGACGGCTCCACCGCCGACGGCAGCGGCCCGGGCTCGGTAATGGACAACGAGAAACCCGCGGCAGGCGAAGGCGGCGGCAACTTGGGCGGCCTGCTGGGCAAGTAAGCCGCGCCGTTTCAAGCTTGCACCACGCAAAAGGCGGCCCTCGGGCCGCCTTTTTCCTTGCATCGAAATCGCAGTCTGGGAACTGCCGCGGATCAGTAGCCGTACTGCGCCTTGTTCTTCGTCCACCAGTCTTCCCACTGCTTGATGGACACCTCGCGTTCCTCTTCGCTGCCCTTGGCCTTGAAGAAGATCACCTGGCGCGTAATGACCATCAGCGCGTTGCCGGCCAGGCCGCGCACGCGCGCGTCGCCGTCGCGCAGGAAGCGGATGAAGTACGGCAGCGCCTCGGTGGATTTCAGGGTCGCGAGCGACTCGATGACCGGCCCGTACGCGCCGAACTGCGGGTTCTCGAGCAGCTTGATCAGGTCGGGGATGATGGACTTGTCGCCGATCTTGCCCAGCGCCTCGGCCGCCGCGAAGCGCACCGCGCCGACGCCGTCGTGCAGCGCGCGCTTCAGGTGGGGAACGGCCCGCTTGTCGCCCAGGGCCGCCAGGCCCTCGCACGCGTCGCGCCGCACCTCCCAGATGCGGTGGTTCAACTCCATGATCAGCGTATCGAAGTCGGCGCCAGCGCCGGACGGTACGGGAGCGGTATCCAACGAGGGTCCTTTCGCGGGGAACCTTTAAAATCCTCGTAAAGCTATACCTGGATAACCAAAACGCGTCAAGGCGCCGGATTTCGCGGGGACAGGGGCATTTCGCGCGCGTCCTTAAGGGGAGAGCCGAAAGATTGTCTGAACGATGTGGTATAGTCCTGTCGTATACAAATAGAGGAGGCGGTCTTCCGGGGTTAGGCATTTGAACGGATATTGCAGGGGCTTTCGAATGCACATGTTCATAGGAAGGCGATTCCCGGTTGCCGCCGTTCTCGCCGTTGCCGCCTTTGCCCTCGCTCCTCTGCACGCCGAAGAAGTAGTGGAAGATCCCGCCGAGGCCGAGCCCGTCTTCACCGAAGACGGCCTGCAGCTGCCGCCCGAATTGAATCTCGAAACGCACAAGAAAATCCAGAAGGGCCTGAAGTGGCTGCTGGACAATCAGAACCGCGACGGAAGCTGGGGCTGCCAGAAGGCCGGCGTGCCCTCCGCCGCCGTCACCGGCCTGGCTTGCATGGCGCTGATGTCCACCGGCGACACGCCCGAGCGCGGCAAGTACGCCAAGGAGATCAACCGCGCCCTGCAGTGGATGTTGAACATCTGCGACAAGCACACCGGGCGCATCGCGGCCAACGAGTCCCAGACCGGCATGGGCGACCTGTACGGCCACGGCGTCGGGACGCTCTTCCTCGCCGAGGCCTACGGCATGACGCGGCGCGAGGACATCCACGCCAAGCTGGCGAAGGCCATCGAGTTCATCTGCAAGCAGCAGAACCCCGACGGCGGTTGGGGCCCCGGCCGCAGCGACCTGCCCATCACCTGCGCGATGTACATGGCCCTGCGCAGCGCGCGGCACGCCGGCATCGACGTCCCCGCGCTGCCGCTGGCGAAGTTCGAGCGCTTCGTCACCAGCTGCTTCAACGACGACGGCGGCTTCCGCCAGACGCCCGACCGCGGCAATGCCTCGATGTACTACCCCACCACCGCCGCCATCCGCATCCTCTACGGCCTGGGCAAGGGCGACACCAAGATCGTGCAGGCCGGCACCAAGTTCGTCATGGACCGCCGCCTGGGGCAGGACTACGGCGGGCGCATCAGCGAGTGGTGCTACTGTGGGGCGTACTGGGCCGCCGGCGCGATGCTGATCGAGGACGGCGAGGCGTGGAAGAAGTGGTTCCCCTCCATGCGCGATTTCCTCTGCCGCATCCAGAACAGCGACGGGTCGTGGACCATCGAGTACTGTTCGCACTGCAAGGCCTACGCCACGGCTCTGAACGTCTGCACGCTCCAGGCGCCCTACCGCGTCCTGCCCATCTACCAGCTCTGACTTGTACCCGGCCCTCGCCTGCGGAATAATGGCGCGCCGAAAGGAGCGCTCCGCGTGCGCATCGCCGTAGCCATGTCGGGAGGCGTCGACAGCGCCGTCGCCGCCGCCGTCTTGAAGGCGCAGGGCCACGACGTCGTCGGCCTGACGATGAAGCTGTGGGTCTGTTCCGGCAGCGACCCCCAGGCCAAGGCCCGCGAGGCCGAACTGGCCGCCAAGTCCCGCGGCGACGTCTGCTGCAGCCCCAAGGACGTGCTCGACGCGCGCGACGTCGCGCATGCGCTCGGCATCCCCCACCACGTCCTCGAGATGGCCGACGACTTCTCGCAGCAGGTCATCGGCCAGTTCGTCGACGACTACGCCCGCGGCCGCACCCCCAGCCCCTGCGTGCGCTGCAACGAACGCGTCAAGTCGAAGGGGCTCGTGCGCGCCGCGCGGGAGTTGGGCTGCGAGAAGCTCGCCACCGGACATTACGCGCGCATCGACACCGACCCCGCGACCGGAAAATTCCGCCTGCGCGCCGGGCAAGATCCCGCGCGCGACCAGAGCTACTTCCTGTTCCCGCTCACCCAGGACGAGCTCGCGTACCTGCACTTCCCCGTCGGCGAGTTGCCCAAGCCGGAGGTCCGCCGCATCGCCGCCGAGCTGGGCCTTTCCGTCGCCGACAAGCCCGACAGCCAGGAGATCTGCTTCGTCAAGGACAACGACCACCGGCGCTTCCTGCGCGAGAAGATTCCCGAGGCCTTCCGCCCCGGTCCGATCCTGCACGCCGACGGGCGGCGCCTGGGCGAGCACCAGGGGCTGGTCGGCTACACCGTCGGGCAGCGCCGCGGCCTGGGCGTCGCCTGGACCGAGCCGCTGTACGTGCTGGAGCTCGACGTCGCACGCAACGCCGTGATCCTGGGGCCCGACGACGCGCTGCGCGCTTCGGGCCTCGAGGCCCGCGCGATGCACTGGATCGGCGGCGAAGCGCCACGGGCATCCGTTGTCGCGCAGGCCCGCATCCGCCACCGCGGCACGCGCGCCGAATGCCGCGTCGAAGTCCCCGATGCCCATACCGCGATCGTGCGCTTCGCCCCCGGCGCCGAAGTGCGCGCCGTCACGCCCGGCCAGGCCGTGGTGCTCTACGACGGCGACGTGGTGCTGGGCGGCGGCTGGATCGAACGCGCGCTTTAGCGGCGCGGCCAGCCCGGCGTGCAAGCCGGCGGCGAAGGCGTGAAGGTCGTTGGCGAAGTTCATAGGCATTCCAACACCAGGGGTGAGCGGCCAGGGGCGAGGGGTGAGCAACGGCGTTTCCAGTCTCCGGCTCGCTACGGCGCCGGCTCCGCAACCAATCCTTGCCCGCTGGCTCCTACCTCCTGTTCCAATCCGCAATCCGCAATCCGAAATCGATGGCCTCTCACCCTGTTAAACGAATTTTTTGATGCCGGCTGTTACGAAAATTCCGCTATCTCCTTTGCCGCAGGAGCCTTTCAAGCGCGGTGGCTGTTACGTATTCTAGGCATCCGGGGACCGGCTTCCGGACGCCAGGAAACGACGCGCACCGCGGAGACACCGAGTCCACGGAGGACTTCCTTCGAACGGCCCTCCCGCGCCAAGCCTGAACCCGAAACCCGGGACTCGGAACCCGAGACTTTCCGTTGCCTCTCATACTATTAAACGAATTTTTCAAACCTTGCTGTTACACGAAGGCACTTAAGCCCCTGCCGCGTAAGGCGTAAAAAATATGCGCTGTGTTACGTTTGCGGGGACCGGAGCACTTGGCCTTCAACGTGCCCCGGAGGGGCACAAGGATAAAGCCCAGGGCCAGCGCGGATTTTCATCCGCGCGCAGCCCTGGGTCAGCGCCGAACAAAAGCGGCGAGCCCCGTAGGGGCGACAGGAGCTTTGCACAAAGAGATCTTCTGCCGCCCCTCCGGGGCTACATACGCTTTGCGTTCCTATCCCAGGGCTGCGGCCCGCTTTCCCGCCTACGCTGCGCTTCAGCGCGGCAAGCAGCGGCCCTTGCCCTGGGCTTTACCCTGGCGCCCCTCCGGGGCGCTTCCTCGCACCGGGAATGGAACATTGGCCGTTCTGAAGAGTGAAGTGTGAAAGATAAAGCGGAGAGAAGACCGCCGCGAATTACGGGGCGTTCCGGATCACGCATCGGCCTTCTATTTCTTCATCCTTTACACTTCACTCTTTACTCTTCACACCTGGCATCCCAATCCAGTATCCAAAATCCAAAATCATGCCTTTGATGGATCGATAGCGTCCAGTTCGTGCAGGAACCGGCCTTCCATGCCGCCGGTGACTTCCAGCACCTGCCCGGTAACGTGGCTGGCGAGCTTCGGCGACGAGAGATAAAGAATCGCCGACGCGATCTCTTCGGGGCGCCCGATCGTCTTCAGCGCGTGGGTCGCCAGCACGCGCCGCACGGCCTCGCCGTCTTTCAAGCCTTCCTCCGCCATGGGCGTGCGGGTCCACGCCGGGCAGACGGCGTTGACGCGCCCGCGCGGCACCAGGCGCACGATCTCGTTCTTCAGGCTGCGCGTCAGGCCGTAGACGATCGCGGCCTTCGACGCGGCGTAGTCGGCGTGGCCTTCCTCGCCGAAGACCGCCGCCGTGCTGCCGACGATCAGCAGCGAGGCGTCGGCGGGCCTGGTGCGCGCCAGGATGCGGAAGTACGCGCGCGCGGTCAGGAAGACGCTGGTCTGGTTCGCGGCGATGGTGCCGTACCACTGCGCGAAGGTCATCTCGTGGATGGGCGCGGGCTGCGCGGGCCAGATTCCGGCGTTCGCGATCACCGCGTCGATGCGCCCGAAGCGCTGGTGCGCCTGCTCGAAGAGCGCCTCGACGTCGGACTCCTTCGTTAGGTCCGCGCCATAGGCTTCGCTTTCGGTCTTGAGTTCCGCACGAAGTTTATCGAGCGCCGCGAGGTTGCGGTGGCCGTGCAGGGCGAGTTTCGCGCCTTCGGCGGCGAAGGCGCGCGCGCAGGCGCCGCCGATGCCGCCCGACGCGCCGGTGACCAGCACCACCTTGTCGCGCAGGCCGCCGTCCATCGCCGCATCCTTTCGAAAGGGAAAGAAATCAGCCGCGCAGCTTCTCGAGGTCCGCGAAATAGTGCGGGTAGGTCTTCGCCACGCAGCCGGGGTCCTTGATCGTCACGCCGCCGCGCCCCAGGCCCACCAGCGCCAGCGCCATGGCCATGCGGTGGTCCTCGTAGGTCTCGACGGCCGCATCCTTCGGCGTGCCGGGTTCGATCTCGATGTAGTCCTCGCCTTCCTCGACCTTCGCGCCCAGCCGCGCGAGTTCCGTGGCCACGGCCTTCAGCCGGTCGGTCTCCTTGATGCGCAGGTTGCCGATGTCGAAGAGATGGGAAGGGCCGTCGGCGAAGAGCGCCACCGCCGCGAGCGTCTGCGCGACGTCGGGCATGTCGTTGAGGTTCACGTCGATGCCGTTGAGCTTCGTGCCGGGGTCGCGGGAGACTTCGATGCCGCGGTTGCCGCTCAGGAAGCCGAGGCGCACGCGGCAGCCCATGCGCTCCAGGATGCGCGCGAAGGACGCGTCGCCCTGCGGCGAGTCGGCGCGCAGGTTCGTCACCGCCACGCGCCCGCCCAGGATCGCCGCCGCCGCCAGGAAGTAGCTGGCCGCCGAAGCGTCGCCTTCGACGCCGTACACGCCCGGCCGGTAGCGCGCGCCGTGCGTCGGCCTGTAGATCCGCTGGCCTTCCGTCGCCGTACCCACGCCGAAGTCGGCCATCGTGCGCAGGGTCAGTTCGACGTACGGGCGCGAGACGAACTCGCCTGTGATCTCGATGTCCAGCGGCGCCTGCGCGTACGGCGCGACCATCAGCAGCGCGCTGGCGTACTGGCTCGACCGCCCGCCTTCGACCTGCGCCAGCCCGCCCGGCACGCCGTTGGGCTCCAGGATCACCGGCGGGCAGTCGTTGCCCAGTTCGCAGCGCGCCGAGACGCCCAGCTTGGTCAGCGCCTCGACCAGGTCGGCGATGGGGCGTTCGCGCATGCGCGCGTTGCCGTCCAGGCGGTAGCGGCCTTTCCCCAGGCACAGGAACGCGGAGAGGAAGCGCACCGTGGTGCCGCTGTTGCCGACAAAGACGTCGGCTTCCTTCGCGGGGATCTCGCCGCCGCGCCCGGTGATCTTGACCTGAAGTTTGCTCTCGTCGGTTTCGACCTCGAAGCCGAGTTTGCGCAGGGCCTCGATCATGTGGCGCGTGTCGTCGGCGAAGAGCGCGCCCTTCAGCGTCACCTTGCCGGCGGCCAGCGCGCCCAGCACCAGCGCGCGGTTGGTGATGCTCTTGCTGCCCGGCACCGCGATGTCGAGGTCCACGGGTCTGCCCACCGCCTCGATCTTGAGTTCGGGCGGCAGGGCGGCGGCGTTGGGTTCGCTTTGCGTCATGGCGCGGACCATCTTATCCGAGACGGCGCGCGGCCTCCAGTGCGCACCCAACAGCCTTTAACCGCGGAGAACGCGGAGGCCGCAGAGGAGAGAATTTTTGCTCCGCAGCGTTTTCCCAAAAAGCGATCGGGGCATCAATTGCCGAAACACAGCGGAGAAGTACCCGCCCATAGCCCCGCCAGGGGCGCCATTCAGTAGCCCACGGCGCCAGCCGTGGGTGTAGGGGCAAAAGGGCCGCAAGCCCCGGAGGGGCGGCTTTCCTATGCGTTGTCAGGAAAGCCACTGAATGCCGCCCCGCTGGGGCTCGCATTCATAAAGGGATCTGTCCCCCGGCTTACGCCGGGGGCTACTGAATTTCGCGCCCTTCGGGCGCTGAAAGGACGGCGCAGCGCCGAAGTTCCAGCAGGACCCAAACACCATCCCGCCGTTCTCCGCGCTCTCAGCGATCTCTGCGGTTAAACGTGTTTACTCGGTGCGCAGCACCATGACGGTGTGGAAGGGGATCGAGAGTTCCTTGCCGCGCGAGGGGAAGTAGACGCGGACCTCGACGAAGAACTCCTGCCCCGGCTGGTCCTTGATGCCCACGCGGCGCCCGCCCTTGGCCTGCAGGTCGATGATCTGCACAGCGTACTTGTAGCCGGGGAAGTCGGCGTTCTCCTGCGGCACGCCCGGCGGCGTACCCGACGGCAGCACGCCTTTCTCGAAGAGCGCGCGCAGGTCGGACATCACCGACGCGCCCAGTTGCACGGCGTGGGTCTCGTCGACCGCCCGCTTGTGCGTCCGCGCGGCGGAGTTGAAAAGCGCCAGGACGCCGACCATCCCGAAGACCAGGATGCCGCCGGCAATGAGCACCTCCAGCAGCGTCATGCCCCGCGCGCGGCGGCGGCGAAAGAGACGATGCGCGCTCATGGCCTGGGCCTCTGGCCCTGGCCGGCAGGCGGCGCCGTCGCGATGCCGCGGCGCAGATTGTAGATATCGTCGGGCACGAAGTCGTCCTTGTAGCCCAGCAGGTAGACGTTGCGGCGGAAGGTTTTTCCGACGCGCACCACGGCGCCGGCGTTGTGCTCGGCCCGCGTGGTGCCGCGCGCGCCGCGCACGTCGACGACGAAGCGGTCGTCCTTCTTCTCCTTGTAATGGATCCATTCGTTGTCGATCAGGATGTACGAATCCGGCGTGCCGCCCGGCGGGAAACCCTTGGTGGATCCGACAAAGATCATGCCGTCGTCGGTGCCGAGTTCGTCGAGCGTCTTGGTGTGCGTGCAGCGCGGCATGGGCGAATCGACGGTGAGCGTGATGCGCACCTTCTGCGGATAGACGTCGTCGGACGGATCGTCGTAGCTCAGCCCGTCGGTGGGCTCGCCGCGGTGCAGGATAAAGGCGTTCAGCGGCAGCGCGGTGATGCCGCGCGTGCTGTCCCAGACCTTCGACGGCCCGCTGGTGTCGCGCGGCGTCTTGCCCTCGATCCAACTCGTGCTGTACTGCGTCCAGTAGTCGAAGCCGATGTACAGCGCGTCCTCGATGATCGGCGTGGCCGTCTTGCCGTCCAGGGACTTCGGCAGCGGGTCGGGCACCGGCGCCAGGATCTGCCGGTACAGCACGCGGTCCACGATCCCGTACTTGATCATCGCCATGCCGCCCAGCGCCTTGTAGTCGCCGATCTTCGCGCCGGTGTAGTTGTCGGCGTCGGCGCCGCCGGCGGGCGGCGGCGGAGCGTCGTCGTCCTCCATCTGCTCCTTGGTGCGGAAGCGCAGGGCGTTGGGCTGGCCGTCGCCGGCGAAGAAGGTGAGCGCGCGCTCGGGCCCGGACTCGAACGTGCGCACGAACGTCACCGTCTGCTGCCCGGTCGCGGCGTCGTAGTCGCCGATGAACTTCACCTGCGCCTTCGCCACGCCGGGGGGCTCCTGGCTAAGCGCCAGGCTGAGGTCCTCGGCCATGTGATCCAGCGCGCCGCTGGCGCGTTCGTACAGTTCGCGATGGCGTTCGCCGGTGGTCCAGCTGTCGATCAGCGTGCGCATCATCCACAGCGTCATCGCCGCCAGCGATACGAAGATCGCCAGCGTGATCATCACCTCGACCAGGGTCAATCCGATTGCGGAATTCGGATTGCGGATTGCGGATTTGCGCACAGACGACTCCATCATCGCTTCTCGATTTCATCGATGCGGCGCACCACCATCGGGCTGTGGTACGTGGCGCGGAGTTCGTCGAGGCCGAAGGTCGCCTTCCAGTCCTGGCCGGGCTGGAACGCGCCCTTCACGTATTGCCAGTAGACGCGGATCTCGATCTGGTCGGCCTTCACGCCCTTGCCGCCGCGGCGGCCGTCGCCGTAGCCCTTCAGCTCGTGGACGCCCATCCCGTAGAACTCGTAAAGCCCGCCCTCCTTATTGGTGGGCACGGTGTCCCAGGCGGGGCGGCCGTCGAAGCGCACCACCACCCGCGGCTGTACGAACTTCGGGAAGGGCTCGCCCGGCGGGGCCTTGGTCTTCAACTCGAGCGTGTCCCAGATGGCGTCCTCGGCGTAGTAGCCGGCCTGCACGTAGGCCAGGCCGGGCCCGTCGTACTCGCGGGCCTCGCGGTCCCAGTAGCGGAACGGCAGCGCCTGCACCACCGCGCCGCCGGTATGGTTGGCCTGCTGCGTGCCGTAACGCCCGCGGAAATAGCGCGCCCCGCTGAAACCGTTGCCGTTGCGCTGCGTGTAGCTGACGATCTCGTCGTCGATCCAGGCGTAGCCTTCCTGCGGAAAGCCCTTGGCGTCGCGCACGCTGAACGAATCGCCGATCAGCGGCAGCCCGCCGGACAGCGACGTGATCGGCGCGGCGTCGTAGAGCATCGCGCCGGCGCCGGCCGGATGGTCTGCGGCCGTGGTGCCCAGCGCCCCGCGCTTGAGGCCGCTCAGGGTCACGACCGTCTTGGTCTGGATGTTGGGATGCGACTCGGCCGTCTTGGTGAAGCTGTTGAACCAGGTGCGGCCGGCCTTGTCGCCGAGCTTGGGCAGCACATCGGCGTAGTACTGCACCTGCGAGGTGCTCGCGGACTCGTAGTAGATCACTTCATCTTCGATGCGCACCGCGCCGCCCGTGGTCGGCCAGACGGGATTGAAGTTGCCGCCGCCGTGGCGCGCGTAGCCGCCGGGCACTTCGATGCTGACGGTGTTCCCGTCGGCGGCCAGGCCGCCGCCGCCGGTGTCCATGGAGATCTTGCCGCCGAAGGACGTGAGCGCCAGGACCTTGACCTCGTCCATGTAGCCGCTCAGCTGGCCCGCCTTGTCCAGGTCCGAGAGGATGTGCCGCACGGGCGGGACGACGTCGGGCATCTCGCCGCTGGGGAACTTCAGCAGGCGCGAACCCTGGCGCGGATAGGACCGCGAGACGAAGTCGTCGAGCCCCGCGAGGTAATCGAAGCCCCAGCCGGTAAAACGCAGCCCGGTGACGCGGCCGCGGTTGTCCGTGATCGTCGTCGCGTTGGGGTACTGGCGCGTGTAGGCGCGCTTGATCCAGCGCACGTCACCGTCGGACTGGCCGCGCGTGAGCACAGAGACGGTGCTGATGCCGTCGGGCCCGGCGGGCGAGTTCGCGTTGCCGATCTGCGGTCCGCTGTAGCGGATGACGGGGATGACCTTCGCGCCCTTGGCGTGCTCCTTTCTGGCATCCGTGCCCCACTGGCCGCGGAACGATCCCAGCGTGACGGATTTCACTCGGTTCTTCGACTGCGTCGGCGGCGAACCCGTCTGGATGAAATTGTCGGGCGAGGAATAGCCCAGGTGCGCGGACAGGTAGTGCTTGCCGTCGGTGCTGACCTTGTCGCCGTAGGCGATCCATTCGACCTTCGTGTCGTCGTCGTCGTTGTCGACCTGTACCAGCCCGGACTGGGGGTAATCGCCGGGCTTGCTGATCTGCATACTGATCAAGATCACCGCCGCGCCGTGGCGCAGGTTGCGCGCGGGGCCGGTGCGGCCGCAAAGCGTATCGCCGCGCGTGAGCTGCTCGAAGGCGGTCGCGGTGCGCTTCTTGTAGTAGATGATCTCGCCGCTGCACAGCAGGTAGCCGCTGGGCGGGAAGTCGGTGGCGTCCTGCACGGGCAGTTTGGCGGTCTCGCTGTCGACGACGAACGGATCCTTGTTGGGCGGCGACGGGTGGTTGACGGTGGTGCGGATGACGTTGCCGCTGTTGGCGGCTTCCATGTTAACGCTCAGCGTCGCGCCGCCGACGTACAGGTCCTCGCTCATGGGGCACGCGTAGCCGTAGGGCATCACGAACTCGGCCTCGAGGTGCGCGACCTGCGCGGACATGCGCGCGCCGCGGGTGAGCTGCGTGAGTGTATTGCCGTTGCGCGAGCGGTACTCGATGATCTCCTCGCCCACCTGCACCGCGCCGGCATCGGGGAAGTCGGCGCCGTCGTCGACCTCCAGGTTCTCGTCCTCGTCGATGTCCAGGTCCCCGGCCAACCGCGAGCCGGGATGGAACTCGATGGCGGTGTCCGGCGGCTGCAGCTGCCCGTCGATGCGCGCCTCCTGGCCGTTGTAGTGCCCGCTGCGCCAGGATCCGGCGACGTGGTACCAGCGCCCGCCGTCGAGTTCGCACGGGTACGTGTACTCGCTGGCCAGGCCTTCCAGGCCGCTGTCGAAGACGCGCACCACCAGGCCGCGCCGGGCTTCGTGAAAGAACGTGACGCGGTTGCGGTCGACTTCCTCGCCGTGGTCGAAGAGCACCTGCTCGCCGCCGCCCCGGCCCAGGGGCTTGAACCAGATTTCCACGGCCTGCGTGGGCATGAAGCCGTTGCCCTGCGGGTTGACCACGCCTTCCAGCTCGTACGGGCCGTGGCGGTTGATAGCGTAGCCTTCCTGGAAGAAGGCCTTGTTTAGCGGGTCGTCGCAGTGATCGATGAACTCGTGGAGCACGCCCGCGCCGCGGTTGGCGCCCTGGAAGGCCGGAATGACGACCGGCGAGGTGCGGTCTTTCGGCCCGCGCGGAAGCTGGATCACGCCCTGCCCGCCACCGCTGGCGTTGCCCAGTCGGCCGTCGCCGACGTGGCTGCCGACCTCGCCGACGCCCAGACGCACGTCGCCGTTGTTCGGGTCGGGGTGGCGGTTAAGCGTCGAGCGGAAGAAGCGCGTGGTGTCGTTGCCCATCGCCACCGGCCAGGTGACGACGCGTGCGGCCAGGCCCTGGTCCAGCAGGCCCTGGAAGTCCTCCTGCGAGTGCAGCTCGAAGTGCCCCGGCGGCGGGCTGGGCATTGTGACGATCTTGCGCAGCGTGCTGCGCGCCACTTGGAGGCCGGTGGGCGTGTTGATCACGCCGCTGCCTTCGACGGTGAAGGTCCCCATCGAACGGAAGCAGAAGGGCACGGTCGAAAGCCGCAGCTTGGGGCTGTTGGGTTCGGTCGCGTTGATGAAAACGGCCTCGGCCAGATCGACGTTCAGGATGCCGCGCTTGCGGGCCTCCTCGAGCACCCCACGGAGCTGCTCGTTGTCGGCGATCACGATGCGCTGCCCGCGCCCGCGGGGGTCGGTACCGGCGAGGAAGTCCGCCAACGCGGCGGCCTGGCCCGCGGAGACCGAGTCGTTCTTGGCGTAGAGCCCCACGCCCGTCACGACCGCGCGGAGGACCTCGGGCGAAGCGGTGTTGACGTTCACCGGGTGGCGCAGTTGGGGCTCGAGGTAGGCCTCGTCGCCCTTGCGCGTGCCGTCGATCTTGATGCCGACGGGTTCGGTGACGGTGACGCGCCACGAGCGGCGCCCGTTGCGGGTCGCTGGATCGACGCGTTCGACCAGCGGGAAACTCTTCGCCTGCCCGCCCTGGACGATGCGCAGCCGCGCGCCGGGGCCGAAGCCCTGGCCCTGCTCGACGACGAACTGCTTGTCGCCGGGGTTGATCGTCTGGTCGGCGGGCAGCTGGGCGCGCCCCCAGGCCGGGCCGCCCAGGCCGGAGTGGATCGTGACGAGTTGCTCGATGCGCACGAACTCGCTGGGGTGGATCGCGCGCAGCGGAGTGGCGCCGGCGATCTCCTTGATCTCGTAGATGCTGCGGAAGGGCGTGAACTTCCCGCCGGGGCCGTTGACGGCCTGCGCAATGAAGTAGCCGCGTCCGTCGTAGACCAGCGCGCCGGGCGGGTGGCTGTGCTTAACGCTGTAGTCGCCCTGCGGCTGCAGGACGATCTCGCGCTCGGTGGCGTGCGTGTACAGGATCGGCAGCGGGTCGGCGCCGATCATCACGTAGCCGTCGGGCGTCTTGGGGTCGCCGTCGCTGGGGAAGGCGCGCGCGTTCTCGACGAAGAGCGTGCGGGCGCCCTTCTCGGTCAACTCGGTGGTGGTGCTGCTGCCCAGCAGGTTGCCGATCAGCGCCGGGGGCGCGGTGTGCAGGTTGACCTTGCCCTGCTCGTCCTCGATGCGCGCTGACCAGAGCAATCCCTCGGGATCGACGAAGTTCTTGGGCATCGACGGGTCGTTGATCAGCGCGGGCAATCCTGAGAAGTCCACCTTCAGCTGCGCGGGCGCCAGCACGGGCTGGTTGTGGACCTTGTGCAGGTGCGCGACCGCGTGGTCCAGGCCGGCAAGCGCGCCGTTGCGCGCCTGCTCGGTGTTGAGGTCGCTGCGCGCGGAACGGCTGTGCATTAGCATGGAGATGGCGAAGGGCGCGGCGAGGATGATCAGCGCCGCCAGCACCACCAGCACCATCACGATGGCCACGCCACGGGGGCGTCGGTTGGGTTTCGAGAGGTGTATCATGGCGCGCTCACTCCTCTACCGGGGCCGCTGGCGCGGGCGGCGGTTCTTCGGTCTTGGCATCGGCATCGCTGTCGTCGTCGGGCTGGGTCTTCTCGGGCGTGGACGGCACCAGCGGCGGAAGCGGAGGAGGAGGCGGCGGGAGTTTCTTGGGCTTCTTGGCCTCCTCTTCGGCCAGGACCTCCTCCTCGGTCAGGTTCCGCACGTCCTCGCGCTTGGTCATCCCCAGCATGGAGACGGTGATGGCGCGGATCTTGGTGCCCTGCTGGATCTCGGCCTTCAGCGGCCCGGCGTGGTAGCGCGGGTCGAGCCCGCCGTCGGGGCCGAAGTAGAAGGCGCTCCAGGGCGCGGCGTCGTGGCGCAGCTTCGCCTGAGGCGGCAGCGTGACGCCGTCGCCGGGGGACGCGGCCAGGATGCGCGCTTCGTCGACGATGCCGAAGAAGGAGGCGTGCTCGTCGCCGATGTACAGCGACGCGTTGCTCACTTTGGGCTCGGTGCCTGGAGCCACGGCGACAACGGCGTCGTCGAGGAACAGGCGCAGGGCGCGGCGGTCCCAGGCGAAGGCGACCTTCGTCCAGCGCCGCCGCGGCACGGGGTAGCCCTCGCCGACAACGGAGGTCCGTCCGGCCTCGCCGACGAGGTGCCCGTAGGCGTCCAGGCACAGGCCGTAGGCGTCCTTCTTGTGAAAGACGTACTGCGGGTGCGCGCGGTCGTTGATCCAGTAGACGTAGGCCTCGATGTAGCCGCCGTCGGGGCAGTCGTAGGCGCGGTCGACGCCGCATTCGATGTGCCCGAAGCCTCCGCGCTCGTCGCCCAGCATCATGCCCTTGCCGATTTTGCCGTCGACGAGCACCCCGCCGAAGACGAACGCGTCCTGGTGGAAGGCGCCCGGCGTGCGCTGTCCGCTGGTTTCGAAGTGCCACAGCCCCTTCACGCGGTAGGCCCAGGGCACTACGCGCGGCGGGTCGGCCGCGGTGTCGAACTCGACAAAGGCCGGTGCGCCGGTGACGACGGCGGTGTTGCGCGCCTGGCGGATGACGGTCTCGACGGTGGTCGGGGCGGCCTGGTCGCGCAAGCGGCGGCTGGCGCTGACGAAGCCCCAGGCGCCCAGGCCCATCAGCACGGAGAGGATGGCGATCACGACCAGCAGCTCCACGAGCGTGAAGCCCGGGGGTTGCGGCGCGAGGCGGCGAGCGTTCTTGGTCATGGCATCGCCTTTACGCAGAGCGGCGCCCCCGCCTTAGAGGCTATTTCAACATCTCTCGCGGGCGGCTGCTTGTGAGGACCAGCGCAGGAGCTTCGTCAGGCTTACTCACCAGATGCCCTCCGGATTTGGCTCGTTCGCCTTCCTCGCACTGCTTGGTCTGCACGTCGCATCCGTCTTCGCGGCAAGCATTAAAACAGCCTCTTATTCTTCGGCGCCCTTCTTCCAGTTGACGATATCGTCGCTGCCGGGGTTGTCGGGGTCGTACTCCTTGTCGGGTCCGGCGGAGTAGAGCCGGAAACTGTCGCGGTTGGGAGGTTCGCTGTCGTAGTGGCGGAAGTGGATGTAGTGGATCGGCTTGCCCCAGGGATCCAAGAACTCGTCGTGGCCGTTGTTGTTGAGGTCGCCCAGCGTCATCTCCTTGCGGGCGATGTACGGGCCGTTTTGTTCCTCGGTCAGCAGGGCCTCCAGCAGCGCCTCGCTGCCGGCGCGCCCGTCGACGCCCTTCGAATCCGGCCAGTCGCCGAAGTCGCGCTCGTACTCCTTGATCTTCGCATCGAGCATGCTCAGCATCAGTTCGGTGCGCTGCACCTTCGAGTGCGTGCGCGCGGCGCTGAGCGCGCCCAGCACCAGCGCGGCCAGCACGGCGATGATCGAGATCACCACCATCATCTCGATGAGCGTGAAGCCGGCGGCGGGTGCGCGGGTGCGCGGGGCGTGGGTCATCGAATCGCTTTCTCCGCGGCGGCCGGACGCTCAATGGCGCGTGCCGGCAGCCTCCTTCCCCTCGCCTTCGCCATCTTCGCCGCCCTCGCCCTCGGCCACGCGCAGCAGCAGCGCGAGGTTGTCGGTCCAGGCGTCCACCTTCTGCTTGGCGCCGGGCTTCAGGAACAGGCCGGCGGTCACGCCCTTGGGATGCTTCATCTGCAAGTCGACGTCCTTCACCACGGCGCCGTCCAGCAGCAGCTGGAACTTGCCGCTGGGCAGATCCTCGGTCTCGATGGCCAGGCGCACGCGGCCCGAATCCGGCCAGGGCGCGATCGTGCGCCAGACCGGCGCCATGCCGCGGTAGTCGCGGTAACGGTAGGCCAGGTTGCCGGACTCGTCCTTTCCGAATTCCAGCTCGAACTGCACGGCGGTCGACGACGCGGTGGCGATGCGCAGGCCGTACTCGGCGCCGGCGGTCTTGGCGATGCCCAGGTCCGCCTCCACGCGCACAAAGGCCCCGCCCGGCACAGTGGTGTAGTACTGCGCCGGGCCAGCCACCGCCGAGCCGGAGGTGCCGTCGAAGAGCAGGCGTCCGTCCTCGACGTGCGCGCGGATCGTGCGCCCGCCCTTGGCGCTCCAGTTCTCGGGCTCGCTGTTATTCGAGAAGTCGTGGTAGACGAATTTCTGGTTGCGGAAGGCGAACATCTGCGAGAGCGCCGTGGCGGCGTATGCGCAGTTGCCGTCGGCGGCCAGGGCCTGCATGAAGAAGCTCATGGCGGAGCGCTCGTCGCGCCGGAAGTTCTGGATGTAGCCCAGCCCGCACAGCGCGGCGACGTTTTTCGGATCCTTGTCCTTGGCGAGCTTGAAGTACTTCTGCGCCTCGTCGAGCTGCCGCATGCCCAGCTTCGCCAGGCCCAGGCCCGCGTAGTAATCGGCTTGCGGCTGCGCGCCGGCCAGCTGGATGGCAGCCTGGTAGGCCTTCTCCGCCTCGTCCCACTTGCGCAAGCCCAGCGCCGCGGCGCCCAGGTTCTGGAAGGCCGGCGCGTACGCGGGGGCCAGCACGGTGGTGCGCGCGTAACGCTGCAGGGCCTGCTCGAGATTGTCCGAACGGTAGCGCATGCCGGCGAGCAGAAACTGCAGGTACGCGTCGGGCGGATCCATCGCCACGATGTCGTCCAGCAGCTTGACGCCCTCGCCCATCTTCTCGGTGGCCTCGCTGGACTTGCCGGCCGCGTTGAGCGCCTGCGCGGCGCGCTGCAGGGCGACGGCCTTGATCAGCATCATGCGCGGGTTGCCGGGCTGTTCCTTCAGGGATTCCTCGATCTTCTTCAGCGCCTCGTCGGTGTCGCCGGCGAAGAGCTTGGCGTAACCCTGGATGCCGTACGCCGCGGCGTTGCGCGCGTCGTACTCCAGCACGTCCAGGCACAGCTTATAGGCCTCGTCGTACTCGCGGCGCATCACGTGGCAGGCGGCGAGCCCCAACTTCGCGCGCAGGTGCTTGGGGTCGCTCTTCAGCGCCTGCTGGAAACTCAGAGCGGCCTCGGCAACCTCGCCCTGCCGCAGCCGCACGTAGCCCTGGCCCGCCAGCGCCGCTACCAGGTTGGGGTTCTTCTTCAGTGCGTCCTCGAAGACCGCGCCGGCCTCCTGGGCGCGCCCTTCGGCACGCAGGAAGTTGCCGATGCTGACCAGCACGTCCTCGTCTTCCGGCGCGAGCTTCAACGCCGCACGCAGCGCCGCTTCGGCTTCCTTGGCGCGGCCGGACTGCGCGGCCAGGGCCTCGCCCAGCAGCCGCTGGGCCTGCGCGCTGTTGGCGCGGGCGATGACTTCCTTGGCGGTGCGTTCGGCGTCGCCGAAGCGTTCGGCCACGACGTAAAGATCGGCCAGCAGCAGCAACAGCACGGGGTCCTTGCCGACGGCCTGGGCTTCGAGCGTCTTCAGCACCAGGCCCTCGACGGAACGGTTGCCCTTGAAGTGCTCCAGGGCCGCGCGGGCGATCTCGGCCAGCGAACGGGGGTTGGCCTTGGCCTCCTCGAGCGCGTTCTTGACGGCAGACTCGGGCGTGGTGCGTTCGACGATGCGCCGGATCTTGCTCTTCTCGAGTTCCAGCACGGTGCTTTTGCCGTAGATGCGGAAGCGGATCTTCTCGTGGGTCTGCTCGAGGATCGTGCCGGTGTATTCCTGGCCGTTAACCGTGTATACGACGTCGTGGACCTGCGTCTTGAACGTGATGTCGCTGGCCTGCGCGGCGGAGGCGGCGCAGGAGAGCGCCCAGGCGGCGGCACAGCAGGCGAGGAATCCGATGGCGTTGTTCACGGAGTGACCGGGGCCTCCACCTTGGGCGGCGCGAACTCCTCGCCCCAACGCGGCAGGCCGGCGGTGCCTTCCAGGCCCGGGCCCGGCGTGGGGAGCAGCTGCGGCGGGGACGCGACGCGCGCCGTGGCGACGGGCACGTCCAGGTTGATAGGCTCGAACTCCTTGACCTTGCGCTCGGGCACCCAGACGAAGCGTTCGCCGCCGCGGTAGTCCTCGCGCGTGCCGCCGGCGAAGAAGGGCTCGCTCAGCGCCGCGGTGCCGTCCGCGGGCTTGCCGCTCCAGTCCACCTGCACGGCCTGGGGGTCGCTGATCTGTTCGGCCTCGGGAAAGCTGACCGGCGCGTAGGGGTTCATGGCGATGGCGAAGCCCGCGCCCGCGATCGCAAGGACCAGCAGGATCTTGCCCATCTGTTCGCTGATGCGTTCGCCCATCGGCACGCCTCGTCAGTAACCGTCGGACCGGTACTCGGGTGCCGCGCCCCGGTACGTCTGGCGCGGCTCCTCGTAGGGAATCTTCAGTTCCTTCACGAACTGCTGCTCGGGGAAGATCGCGCCCACGGCGATTTCGGCGTACAGCGTGCCGTCGGCCTTGTCGCGCACCTGGGCCTCGACGCCGCGCAGCAGGAAGTAGCAGGCTTCCTTGTTGACCGTGGCGTTCTGAACGTCGGCGGGGTTGGGCTGCAGGTCGTAGAGCAGCTGCGCGAAGTTGCGTTCGGGCAGGCGCAGATGCACCTTCATCGGGATCATGAACAGGCGCCCGGCCGGCGGCGGCGCGTTGGCGGCGGCGTCGGCGGGCATCGCTTCGTCGAAGGAGATCACACGCGGCTTGGGGTAGCGAATGCCGTCGACGTAAGCGGCTTCCTTGCCCTTGGCCGACTTCAGCGCAGCGAAGAAGCGCTTGAGCACGAACAGCCGCGCGAGGTTCAGGCCGACGTCGTCGTCGCTGAAGCCCAGGTCGCCCAGCTCGGGCGCCATCTGCAGCTCGTAGGTGCCGGCCACGGCCTTCGAGATCTCGTTGCGCTTCTTGTCGAAGTAGTTCTTCGGATCGTCGCCCTTGGCCGAGGCCAGGGTGAAGGGGCCCATCTCGCGCAGGTCGCGGACGAAGTGGATCGCCTTCAGTTCCTCGAGCCCCTTGTGGTAGCTGGCCATGCGCGCATCGAGTTCCTTGCGGGCCACCGGCAACGGCTGGGTCTCCTTGGCCGGCTTGTAGCGGTCGAGCCAGTCCTTCATGGCGGCGCGCCCGTTCTCGAGTTCCTGGTCGCGCTCGGCCCACATCGGGGCGACGAACATGAAGTAGCCCACGGCCCACAGCACCGCGGCGGCCGCGCCGGCGATCAGCGTGTACTTGCTGCGCTGGAACATGTCAGGTCCCACTCCGGTTGGCGGGGGCGGCGGGCGCCTGGGCCTGCTTACCGGACTTGCCTTGCTTTGCCGGCGCGGCGGGGGCGGCGGGCGCGGGCGGCTCGGTGTCGGGCGCGTACGGGCGGTGCGGGTCGGCGAAGTGGACGCGGAACTGGAAGCCCTTGAAGCCGGGCTCCAGGGCCATCTCGCCGTCGTTGAAGAACGGATCGGACTCGGGGCGCCGCACGCCCGGGATGGCGCGCAGCTTGGTGAAGAGCGACTTGATGGACTCGTTGTAGTCCTTCACGCGGTCGGTGTCGTAATAGCCGCGCACGACGACGCTCTGCAGCGGTTCGTCGAAGACGCGTTCGCTCATGCCTTTCTGGTTGCCGTAGGCGCCTTCGCCTTCGTCGGGCCCCAGGTAGACAAAGGTCACGCCGGCGGGCGCGTCGGCGCGCAGGTGCGTGAAGAGGTCCAGCAGCACGCGGCCGGGCCGCGGCAGCCGCGCGTAGTACGCGTAGCGCTGCGTGACGCCGACGGTGTCCTCGACCTCCTTCTTGAACTGCTTCTTGAGCAGTCGGGCGTCCTCGACGCGGTGCTCGAACTCCTCACGCGCCGTGGCCGCCTCCTTCAGCGACTTCTCCGCGTTAACGTACGGCGGGACCAGGCTGGCGAGCGCGATCACCACCGCCGCGGCGGCGAAGACCGTCTTGCCCCAGAAGACGCGCTTCTTCGAGAGGGCCTCGGGAACCAGGCGCAGGCAGTAGGCCGCCGGATCGGCGTCGACGACCGCCAGGCCCAGGGCCACGGCCATGTCGGGGATCTCGCCCTCGAAGCACTGCGCGCTCTGCGCGTCAAGCTTGCGCAGGTCGAGGCCCGTGTAGAGGTCCAGGACCTGCACGGGGCGCTTGGCCTTCTCCTCCAGGTATTCGCGCAGGCCCGCCAGGCGCGCGCCGCCGCCGCACAGGAAGACGCGCTGGTAGTCGAGCTTGGGGAGCTTGGCCTGGGTGCGGCAGAACATCACCGAGCTGCGGATGGCCGAAGCGATGCCGTCGGCGCCTTCCTTCAGCGCGTTCTGGAACTGCAGGTCCTGGCGGCTCTCGAGTTTCGTGCCGGCCGGCTGAAGGCGCGCGCGGTTGTGCTTGAAGGACTCGGTCTCCTTCGCGCCCAGGTTCAGCAGCTTGTCCAGCGCGTCGGTGAACTTCTTGCCGCCCCCGGGCCCGCTGCGCGCGAAGTAGATCTGCTCCTCGGCCAGGATCGCGACTTCCAGCGACTCGTGCCCGACGTCCACCAGCACCACCGTCTCGTCCTTAGGAACCTTCTGCGTGCGCAGGTAGGCCTGCGCGAGGCCGAAGGCCGACGGCGCCGTCTGGCGCACCGAGACGCCCGTCGCTTTCAACGCGTTGAAGGCGCCGTGCAGAAAATCGTTCTTGGCCACGGCGGCCATGATCACCAGGTCGCCGCTGAGCCCCGTCGGCACGTTGAGCAGGCGGTAGTCGTAGGTCACCGATGGCGCGCCTTCCTCCTTGCGCCCCGGCACCATGCGCTCACCCAGCTGCATGTCGATCAGCCGCCGCAGCTTGTCCGGCGGCATCGGCGGCGTGGTGAGGTACTTCAGCACCATCCCGCGCCCGGTGATGCCCAGCGTGCCGCTGCGCTTGAGCCCGGCGCGCGCCAGCTCCTGGCCCAGGTTCGGCGGCACGGAAATTTGGTCGCCGCCCGCGCCCTCGGGCGACGCGTCGCCGATTTCGCGGGGTAACTTCAGGGCGCCGGTGACCGTGATCTGCTGGCCCGAGCAGCGGACCTGCACCACCTTGATCCACTGCGCGCCGATATCGATGCCCAAGCCCGTGGCCATGAGCCTAGATGCGCCCCCTCTTTGCGTGCGGTTGGCCGTAACCGGTTGTCTTGACGCCCCCACTAAGCTCCATCCGGGGCTTATGTTAGAGACGGTTCCAGACAGACCGGTAATGCAGGTTTTATAGCGATCCCTTCCAACATCAAGCCGCAACCGAAGATGCAGCACAGCCTTGGCGCCAAAGGCTTTGCAGGGAAGGCTACAATCTGTAAATTAGGTTATTTTTTGGCTAGTGATTCACACCCTTGCCGGCCTCGGCGACGTTGCGAAGGAGCATCGTCACCGTCAACGGCCCCACACCGCCGGGCACCGGCGTAATCCAGCCGGCCACGTCCTTGACGCCGTCGAAGTCCACGTCGCCGACCATGCGGTGCTTGGGCTGGCCCTTCTCGTTGAGCACCGGCTGGCCGTGGTCGTCCAGCACCGGGACGCGGTTGACGCCGATGTCGACCACCAGCGCGCCGGGCTTGACCATCTCCTTCTTGATCAGATGCGCCTTGCCGACGGCGACGACCAGCACGTCGGCCTGTTTGGTGTGCGCAGCCAGGTCGCGCGTGGCGACGTGGCAGGTGCTGACGGTGCAGAAGTCGTGCAGCAGCAGCAGGCCGATGGGCTTGCCGACGATCTGGCTGTGCCCGACGACGACGGCTTCCTTGCCGTACAGGTCCAGCCCGACGGACTTGATCAGGTGGTAGGCCGCGATGGCGGTGCACGGCGCGCGTTGCGTGACGCCGTAGACGATCATGCCCAGGTTGACCGGGTGCACGCCCTCGGCATCCTTGCGCGGGTCGATCGCGCGCTGCGCCAGCCGCGCGTCCAGCCGCGCCGGCAACGGCAGCTGCAGGATGATGCCGTGCACGGAGGGGTCGCGGTTGAGTTCCTCGATGACGTGCAGCAGCCCGTTCTGGCTGACGGTGCCCGGCAGCTGCTCGAGACGGAAGGCGATGCCGACTTCCTCGCAGACCTTGCGCTGATTGCGGACATAGAGGACCGACTCGGGTTTCTCGCCGACCTGGATCGCGGCCAGGCAGACGGGGCGGCCGTGCTCGCGCAGCAGTTTCACCTCGCGCGCGATTTCGTCGCGCAGATGCTGAGCCAGGCCCTTGCCTTCCAGGACTTTCGCGCTCATGGAACTCCGCCAGGAAACCATGCAAGCCGCGCGCGGCGGCGGCATCCGGACCGGTGACAATGGGACCTTCGATTTATCCCCGAAAGCCGGGGGACGGTCAAGCCAACGGAGCGGCTTGCGGAGATGCGGCTGGCTCCGCGGGGGCCGGCGAATCCAGCGCCTGAACCTGCGCCCGGCCCCGGAAGCTCCACAGCGCCACCGCCGTGGCCGCGTAGAACGCCAGCATGGCCCACGTCAGCGCGCCGTGTTCCGAGCACCACGTTGCGGCCGCGTCGCCGATGACGCCCTGGCTGGTCAGCGTCGCGGTCGCGCCCAGCGCCAGCAGCCCGGCCCAGGCGGCCTTGCGCGCCCGCGGGCCGCCCAGGTTCGAACGCAGCAGCAGCGCGGCCAGGGCGAAAGTAGGAATCAGGACCGTGGCCAAGTGCGCCTTGCGCGTCAGCGGCGCGATCAGCAGCGCCGTCACCGCCACCAGGCCCCATGAGAGCGCCGCCGGCAGCGCGCCCGTGCCGGCCCAGCGCGGCCAGGTAAGCACCACCGTGAGCGCCAGCAGCAGCGCCGAAGCCGCGTACGCGGCCAGTTTCGCGATGCGCGCCTTCTCCGCCCGTTCCTGGGCCTGGGCCTCCGCCAGCGGCGGGTCGTCCTTGGTGCGCGCTTCCACGGCCAGCTTCTTGAACGTGCCGGTGAAACTGACGCCTTCGCCTCGGTCGCGCCGGTTGCGCGCGGCATCGCCCCAGCCGATCACAATCTCGTTGGCGCGCGCCGGATCGTCCTTCGCGACGGTCTCGTCGTCGTCATCCTCTTCGTCGCTGGCCGGCGCCATGCGGCGGGTGTGCTTCTCCGCGAAGGCCTGCAGGTAGGCCGCGTTCTCGTGTACACCCAGCACCGCCGAGGGTATCGCGCCCAGGAACAGCGCCAGGCCCAGCGCCCCGCCTACCATTGCCCATCCGCGCCGGCTCCACAGCAGGTACAGGCCGAAAAGTCCAGGCGTGAGCTTGTAGACCGTGGCCAGAGCCACCGCCAGCCCGCCGCTTAAGGGACGCGCGCGCGCCAGCAGGTACAACCCCAGCGCGACCAGGAAGAGAATGATGAGGTTTGCCTGGCCGAGCTTGAGGTTCTCGTCGAGGAAACGCCCGCAGACCAGCAGCGCCACCAGCAGTCCGGCTTCGGGGCTGCGCCAGAAGCCACCGTCGGCGGCGCCCCGCGGCCAGAAGAGGCGCATCAGCAGCACACAGGTGAGCACCAGCAATCCAGCGTTGAGCACGTAGAAGACGGCCAGAGCCAGGTTGTGCGGCAGCAGCGCCAGCGGGAGCATCGGGAAGATCGCGAACATCGGCGGGTAGATGTAGGGGCGGAAGGGCGTGGAGCTTTCGCGGAAGTCGTAGATGTTGCGGCCCTGCCGGGCGAGTTCGCCCGCCGAATAATACGCCGTGAAGTCGGTGCCGCGGTCCTTGCGCGTGTGCTTGGCCGGGTCCCCGGCCTCGGGGGGCTCGTACCAGCCGTGCCTCACGCAGCGCACGCCGTTGCCCGTCAGCAGCAGCACCACCACCGCCCAAACGGCCAGGCGCAGGGCGCGCACGCGGCCAGCCGGGGCGGAACCTAGGGAATCGGGGGACGCATAGGAGGTCACGGGGCGCTAACCGTTCGTTGGCAGGGGGAGCGGAATCCTTCCGCCACCAATGAAAAAGCCTCTCCCGGAGGGAGAGGCTTTGGTGAGGCGATGGTTCGCAGGCCTGCTTCGCTTACCACTGCACCTGGTGGCTGATGATGAACATGTCGTTGTTCACGTCGCGCAGGCGCGGGCCCGTGATGGCGTTGCCCGGGTGGAAACCCGCGGTGGGCTCGCGCACGAACATGTAGTTCAACTGCGTGCGGCTGTTGTAGCCCTTCCAGTACACGTTCAGGCCGACGGTCTGCACCTCGGTCGAGAAGTCGTCGGTGCGGCTCAGGTTGACCAAGTCCTCCACCACGATGTTCGCGAACTGCTCGTAGCGGTACGTGAACTCCACGTCGTGCAGCATCTTCTTCAGCCAGCCGCCTTCCTTCAGGTCGTCGGCAAAGATGCTGTGCGCCATGCGGTAACCCGTCGCCGCGTAGAAGCCTTCGCGCTTGTACGGCTGCGGCGCCACCTGCAGCGCCAACACGCCGCCAAAGGGCGGCGGGCGGTCGTTGATGCGCGCCCATTCGCCGCGCATCCACCAGCCGCGCACCGGACCCAGCGGCGCGTAGAACGCCCACAGGTACTGCCGGTTCGCGTGCGTCTCCTGGATGCTCAGGCCGTCCACCGTCGGCGTCACCGTCACGCCGTCCGTCGTGAAACCCTTGCCCGCCTCGCCGTGCACGCCGTCCTGCCGCGAGTACCCGAACTCCAGGCTGCCCCACGTCTCCTTGCCCCAGAAGGGCCGGATGCGCAGCTTCCAGGCGATGTCCTTCGCGTCGTTGTCGTCGCTGCGGTTCTGCTGGCTGGCGAAGCTGTTGTGGAAGCTGCCCGGCGAATTGAACCCGCCGATCCAGTACGTCAGGATCGCGTTGTTCGCGTTGCTGCCGAACCACCAGCCGCGGACCATGATGCCCAGATCGCGCTGGT